>NZ_JBXAQX010000010.1:0-217042 GCF_058807655.1 Caulobacter sp. GW821-FHT12A07 | reverse complement strand
CCTCCCCCAGAGGGGGAGGATTTCGCGGCGTAGATGCTCCCCCTCTGGGGGAGCTGTCGCGGAGCGACTGAGGGGGTGCGCGTAGCGCCTACACCCCCACCAACCGCAGCATCTCCCGCAAGGTCGGCGTATCGTCGTCCCGCCGCCACGCGAGCCCCGTCTCCAGCGTCGGCGGGTCGCGGACCTCGACATAGGCCACGCCCGCCCGGGCCAGGTTGCGTAGGGAAGCCGGCACCAGGGCCACGCCGAGCCCGGCCGAGACCAGGCTGATGATGGTCTGCATCTGGATGGCCTCCTGCACGATGTGGGCGGGACGGCCCAGGCGGGCGAAGTAGCCGGTGACCAGGTCGTGGAAGGCCGGCGCGACGGTGCGGGGGAAGAGGATCAGCGGCGCATCGACGATGGCCTCCGGCACGAGCACCCCGTCCTCGACCGTCAGCCGGCCGCTCTCGATCCAGGCGGCCGGGGCGGCGGCGACCAGGGGCTCGGAGACCAGGCGCTGGTAGGCCAGGGGCTCTGGCAGGGCGCGGTCGGACGGCGGGATGATGATGCCGGCATGGCGCTCGCCGGCGACGATGGCGGGGATCTGCACGTCGCTGGTCGCCTCGACCAGGCGGATCTCGACGTCTGGATAGGCCCGCGAATAGCGGCTGACTAGGTCGGGCAGCACGCTGTAGTCGGCGGTGCTGACGAAGGACAGCGACAGCAGGCCTGTCTGGCCGTCGCGCAGGCGCCGGGCGGTGGTCGGCAGTTCGTCGACGGCGGCCAGGGCCGCCAGCACGTCCGGCAGCCAGGCTTCGCCCAGGGGGCTCAGGCGCACGCTGCGCTTGGAGCGCACGAACAGCGGCGCCCCCAGGGTCTTTTCCAGCGCCATGATCGACTGGCTGAGCGGCGGCTGGGTCATGCCCAGGCGCTCGGCCGCGCGGCCGAAGTGCAGGGTCTCGGCGACGGCCGCGAAGTGGCGCAGCGGGCGGATGTCCATCTCATATCTCTGGCGACCTAATATCGCCGTTCTAATATATTTTGAAAGCGCCGTGCAGGGGCGTAATAACCCCACAGCCGACACTGAGATTTTCCCATGCCTCCCTATCGCTCACGCACCTCCACCCACGGCCGCAACATGGCCGGCGCCCGCGGCCTGTGGCGCGCCACCGGCATGAAAGACTCCGATTTCGGCAAGCCGATCATCGCGGTCGCCAACAGCTTCACCCAGTTCGTCCCGGGCCACGTGCACCTGAAGGACCTGGGCCAGCTGGTCGCGCGCGAGATCGAGGCGGCCGGGGGCGTGGCCAAGGAATTCAACACAATCGCCGTCGATGACGGCATCGCCATGGGCCACGGCGGCATGCTGTATTCGCTGCCCAGCCGCGAACTGATCGCCGATGCGGTCGAGTACATGGTCAACGCCCACTGCGCCGACGCGATCGTCTGCATCTCCAACTGCGACAAGATCACGCCCGGCATGCTGATGGCCGCCATGCGCCTCAACATCCCGGTGGTCTTCGTCTCGGGCGGGCCGATGGAGGCCGGCAAGGTGCAGATCAAGGGCGCGATCCGCTCGCTGGACCTGGTCGACGCCATGGTCGTGGCCGCCGACGACAAGTACACGGACGAGGAAGTCGAGGCGATCGAGAAGGCCGCCTGCCCGACCTGCGGCTCGTGCTCGGGCATGTTCACCGCCAACTCGATGAACTGTCTGACCGAAGCGCTCGGCCTGTCGCTGCCGGGCAACGGCTCGGTCCTGGCCACCCACGCCGATCGCGAGGCCCTGTTCAAGGAAGCCGGCCGGCTGATCGTCGACCTGTGCCAGCGCTGGTACGAGCAGGACGACGCCACGGCCCTGCCGCGCGGCATCGCCACCCGGGCCGCGTTCGAGAACGCCATGAGCCTGGACATCGCCATGGGCGGCTCGACCAACACCGTGCTCCACCTGCTGGCCGCCGCCAGCGAGGGCGAGGTCGAGTTCTCGATGGCCGACATCGACCGGCTGTCGCGCCGCGTGCCCTGCCTGTCGAAGGTGGCCCCGGCCAAGAGCGACGTGCACATGGAAGACGTCCACCGCGCCGGCGGCGTGCCCGCGATCCTGGGCGAGCTGGAGAAGGGCGGCCTGATCGACGCGACCCAGCCGACCGTCCACGCCGCGACCATGGCCGAGTCCCTGGCCCGCTGGGACATCGGCCGCACCAACAGCGGCACGGCCCAGGAGTTCTTCCGCGCCGCGCCCGGCGGCAAGCCGACTCAGATCGCCTTCAGCCAGGCCGCGCGCTGGGAGGACCTGGACCTCGATCGCGAGAAGGGCGTCATCCGCTCGGTCGAGCACCCGTTCTCCAAGGACGGCGGCCTAGCCGTGCTGTTCGGCAACCTGGCGCCGGAAGGCTGCATCGTGAAGACGGCCGGGGTCGACGAGTCGATCCTGACCTTCCGTGGCGTGGCCCGGGTGTTCGAGAGCCAGGAAGACGCCGTCAGCGGCATCCTGGGCGGCAAGGTCACGGCCGGCGAGGTCGTGGTCATTCGCTACGAAGGCCCCAAGGGCGGTCCGGGCATGCAGGAGATGCTGTACCCGACCACCTATCTGAAATCGAAGGGCCTGGGGGCCGCCTGCGCCCTGATCACCGACGGCCGCTTCTCGGGCGGCACCTCGGGCCTGTCGATCGGCCACGTCTCGCCGGAAGCCGGCGAGGGCGGCCTGATCGCCCTGGTCGAGACCGGCGACTCGATCCTGATCGACATCCCCAACCGCGGCATCCAGCTGGAAGTCTCCGACGCGGTTCTCGCCGAGCGCCACGCTGCCCAGCTGGCGCGCGGCAAGGACGCCTGGAAGCCGAAGGACCGCAAGCGCGAGGTCTCGCCGGCGCTGCGGGCCTATGCGGCCATGACCACCAACGCCGCGCGCGGCGCGGTGCGGGACGTCAGCCAAGTCGAGCGGGGGTAGTTCTCGCTTCTGGATTTGGGAGGTGATCGGTCTCGAGCCGTATCGCCTCCCAAACACCGCTCATCCCCGCGAAGGCGGGGATGAGCGGATTTATTGCGGGTGGAAGGGGGCTCCCGCCCCCCTAGATCGCCACGCGCTTTGCAATAGCGTCGCGGCGCGCGCTCGTCTCCTGCTGGGCCCGTTCGACCGCTTCGGTCTCGGTCGCGTGCAGCAGGTGTTCGATCACCCGTTCCAGATGGTCGCGCATGGCCTGGCGGGCGGCGGCGGGGTCGCGGGCCTTCAGGGCGTCGACCACGCGGCGGTGCTCGGCGATGCGCGGCTCCAGCCCCATGCCGCGGGCGCGGGTCAGGATGTTGCGGGCCAGGGGCGAGCGGTTGCGCCAATCCCACAGGTTCTCGATCGTGGCGATGATCGCGCCGTTGCCGGTGGCGCCGGCGATCACGAGGTGGAACTCGCGGTCGGCGTCCTCGCCCCGGATCTCCTCTTCCTCGTGCATGCGATCGAGCAGGCTTTCCAGCTGGGCGATCTGCTCTTCGGTGATGCTGGTGGCGGCGAGCGCCGCGGCCTCGCCCTCGAACAGGCGGCGGGCCTCGATCAGCTCGAAGGCGCCGATTTCCGTATCGCGCTCGGCCGGCTGCGGCGCGACGGGGCGCACGTCGCCGGTGACATAGATGCCCAGGCCGTGGCGGGCCTCGATCATGCCCAGCATTTCCAGGGCGATCATCGCCTCGCGCAGGGTGGGGCGGGAGACGCCGAACTGCTCGGCCAGTTCGCGCTCGGTCGGCAGGCGGTCGCCCAGCTTGTACTGGCCCGCCTCGATGGCGTCGGCCACGGTGTCCGCGATCTTGCGGTAGAGCTTGACGTTGTCCGACATGGGGTCCTGGAATCGACGCGCGGAACCTTAAGGTTCGACACCGATAACATAACCCTTGTCGGACGCCCCGGCTATTTGGTCTGACAAGATCGCGGCGGCGATCTCACCAATCCCGCGCTTACCAATCGTGCATCGAGCCGTCTTCGCGGCGGGCCAGGGGCAGATAGGCGCGGCTGTAGGGGTATTTCGCCGCCAGGGCCTCGTTGATGTCGACCCCCAGGCCCGGCGCCTCGCCCGGATGCAGCATGCCGCCCTCGAAGCTGTAGGCGTGCGGGAACACCGCGTCGGTCTCGGCCGTGTGGCGCATGTATTCCTGGATCCCGAAATTGGGGATCGACAGGTCGAAATGCAGGGCCGCGGCCATGCAGACGGGCGAGAGGTCGGTGGCCCCGTGGCAGCCGGTGCGCACCCCGTGCATGTCGGCGAAGGCGGCCACGCGCCGCAGGTGGGTGATGCCGCCGGCGTGCACCACGGTGGCGCGGATGTAGTCGATCAGCTGTTCCTCGATCAGTTGCTTGCAGTCCCAGATCGAGTTGAAGATCTCGCCCACGGCCAGCGGGGTGGTGGTGTGCTGGCGGATCAGGCGGAAGTTGGCTTGGTTCTCGGCCGGGGTGGCGTCCTCCATCCAGAACGGCCGGTAGGGCTCCAGGTCCTTGCCCAGGCGGCCGGCCTCGATGGGGGTCAGGCGATGGTGCACGTCGTGCAGCAGGTGGACGTCCCAACCCAGCTTCTCGCGCGCCGCCTCGAACAGCGGCGGCACGCTGCGCAGGTACTTCTCGGTCGACCAGACGCTCTCGCTGGGCAGGTCGGCGTCGGCCGGCTCGTAGAAGAAGCGGTCCTTGGAGACGCCGTAGACGGTCTTCAGCCCCGGCACGCCCGATTGCAGGCGGATGGCCTTGTAGCCCTGCTCGGCATAGACGGCGGCGTTGTCGAGGGTCTCCTCGATGCTGGCCCCGTTGGCGTGGCCGTAGACCATGACGCCGGTGCGGCAGGCCCCGCCCAGCAGCTGGTAGAGCGGCAGGTTCGCGATCTTGGCCTTGATGTCCCACAGGGCCATGTCGACCGCCGCGATCGCCGACATGGTCACCGGCCCGCGCCGCCAGTAGGCGCCCTTGTAGAGGAACTGCCAGATGTCCTCGATCTGGTGGGCGTCGCGTCCGATCAGGCAGGGGATGACGTGGTCGTTGAGATAGCTGGCCACCGCCAGTTCGCGGCCGTTGAGGGTGGCGTCGCCGATCCCGTGGACGCCGTCGCTGGTCTCGATCTTCAGGGTGACGAAGTTGCGCCCCGGACAGGTGACGATGACCCTGGCGGCGGTGATCTTCGGCATCGGCGTCCTTCCGCGGCGGCGCCGGTACGCGGCGACATGTCTTCCCGTCCTCTCGTTTAAACGGGGCAGGGTGGTTGTCAATCCAATGGTCAGACCAATAGGCCGGCAAAGACTCGACCACGATGAGAGGCGCGGCGGATGGGCGCCTCACAAAAGGGCGCCTATATCGGTCCAAATAATATCGATACATAAGTGTTGACATATTTTCGACCCAGACCCCAGCCTGGGCGTCGACCCGCCATCAGAGCGGGCGTGACCATGCATGCACTGGGGACCTGCTATGCGTACCGACCTGAAGATCCTGCTTTCCACGGCGGCGCTCGCCGCCCTGGCCGCGCCGCTGGGGGCGGCCGCTCAAACCGCTACGCCCGCGCCGGCCGCCGACGAGACGGTCGAGGAGATCGTCGTCACCGCGCTGAAGCGCTCGACCACCCTCCAGACCACGCCGATGGCCATCAGCGCCGTCACCGGCGACAGCCTGCAGAAGATCGGCGCCACCGGCCTGCAGGACTATTTCCGCGCCGTGCCGGGCGTGAACCTGACCCAGGGCCAGCTTGGCCAGAGCCGCGTGACCATCCGCGGCGTGCAGGGCTCGGGCGAGGCCACCACCGGCCTCTATTACGACGAGACCTCGATCACCGGCCCCTCGGGCACCACGCAGGATCCGGCGAACAACGCCGCCGACCTCAACCTGTTCGACGTCGAGCGGGTGGAAGTGCTGCGCGGCCCGCAGGGCACGCTGTACGGCGGCGGCTCGATGGGCGGCACCATCCGGGTGATCTATTCCAAGCCCGACAGCACCGAATTCAGCGCCTCGATGGAGGCCCAGGCCACCACCACCAAGGGCGGCTCGCAGGGCTCGTACCTGAAGGCCATGGGCAACATTCCGCTGATCGAGGGCAAGCTGGCCGCCCGCATCGTCGCCTATACCGAGGACCGCCCCGGCTATGTCGACAACGTCAAGACCGGCGCCAAGAACATCAACGACAGCCACGCCGACGGCTATCGCGCCATGCTGGGCTTCACGCCCACTGACGACATCTCGCTGGTCGTCACCAAGATCCACCAGAACTCGTCGGCCGACGACCTGCAGGGCTGGTACGACCGCCTGGGCGACTACAAGACCGACAGCGTCGTGAAGCTGCCGCTGAACACCGAGATGGACCTGACCAGCGTCACCGGCAAATGGTCGAGCCCGATCGGCGAGCTGACCGCCTCGAGCGCCTACTACAAGTACGACATGCTGCGGACGATCGACTTCACCCCGCAGTACAAGCCCTATATCGGCAGCGCCTATGGCGTGATCGGCTACCAACCCGCCTATCTGGGGGCCTGGAACCACGAGGTGCGGCTGTCGTCGAAGGGCGAGGGCCAGCTGCAGTGGACGGTCGGCGGCTACATGGAGCTGCGCAAGGACCACATCGACAGCAACACGGTGCTGACCAGCCTGGCCACGGGCCTGCCCTACAGCCCGATGCAGTACGTGCAGGGCCGTTACGTCAACACCAACGTCAAGCAGACCGCCGAGTTCGGTGAACTGACCTGGACGCCGCCGCAGGTCGAGGGCCTGTCGCTGACGGTGGGCGCGCGCCACTACGACTACACCAAGACCACCCGGCAGCGCGGGCACGCAGCGCAACCTGCTGACCGGCGCCGCGCCGGCCGCCTATTCCGAGCAGACCGCCGAAGCCTCGGGCTGGGTCTACAAGTTCAACGCCAGCTACAAGATCACCTCGGACATCATGGCCTACGCCACGGCGTCCGAGGGCTTCCGGCCGGGCGGCGCCAACAACGTGCCGGGCCTCAACAGCAAGCTCGTGGTCTATAATCCCGACAGCCTGTGGAACTATGAGGCGGGCCTGAAGACCACCTGGCTGGGCGGCAAGCTGACCGCCAACACCGCCGTCTACCGCATCGACTGGAAGAACCGCCAGACCAGCGCCATCACCGCCGACGGCCTCTATTCCTTCATCACCAACGCCGGCGCGGCGCGGATCCAGGGTATCGAGCTCGAGGTCTCGGCCCGTCCGATCCACGGCCTCTCGCTGAACGGTTCGGTGGGCTACACCAAGGCCGAGCTGACCGAGGACCAGGCCAACGCCAACATCCTGGTCGACGGCTCGACCGGCAAGAAGGGCGACCGCATCGCCAACGTGCCCGACTGGACGGCCGCGGCCTCGGCCCAATACACGTGGCCGCTGCCGGCGGCCGGCCTCAACGGCCTGGTGCGCGCCGACTACGCCTATACCGGCGACATGGTCTCCACCTTCCGCCCGACCTACGTCTACTACGACAAGTTCGGCGGCTTCAGCACGGTGAACCTGCGGGCCGGGGTCGAGGGCGAGGGCTGGGGCGTCTACGCCTTCGTCAGCAACCTCACCGACGCCGAGGGCATCATGAACAAGAACAGCAACGTCGGGTACCAGGACCTGCTTTATGGATTGACCCCGCGCACCTTCGGGGTGAACGCCCGTCGGAAGTTCTGATCCTCGATGCTCTCCCTTCCCCCTTTGATGGGGGAAGGGTTGGGGATGGGGGTGACAGCGGTTCAGGATTTGGCGCCGCCCGCGTGACGTCCATCGCCGTAACCACCCCCAACCCTGCCCTTCCCCCATCAAGGGGGAAGGGTTCAGTTCAAGCGTAAAACCAGAAGGGCGCGGTCCGCCGCGCGAGCCGCATGA
Source organism: Caulobacter sp. GW821-FHT12A07 (assembly GCF_058807655.1). Taxonomy (NCBI): domain Bacteria; kingdom Pseudomonadati; phylum Pseudomonadota; class Alphaproteobacteria; order Caulobacterales; family Caulobacteraceae; genus Caulobacter; species Caulobacter sp. GW821-FHT12A07. The sequence continues at coordinate 209,225 of NZ_JBXAQX010000010.1, read as the reverse complement.
CCTTGACCCCGAAGCTCACCCTCGCCGCCGCCCTGGCCCTGCTGGCCACCCCGGCGCTGGCCGCGCCGCTGAACGTCCCGGCGACGGCGACCGCCATCAAGGCCCAGCTGGACCGCGACTACCCGCAGCTCGACGCGCTCTACAAGGACATCCACGCCCATCCGGAACTGGGCTTCCAGGAGGTCGAGACGGCCAAGAAGCTGGCCGCTGAAATGCGCAGCCTGGGCTTCACGGTGACCGAAGGCGTCGGCAAGACCGGCGTCGTGGCGGTGCTCAAGAACGGCGAGGGCCCCAGCGTTCTCGTGCGCACCGAGCTCGACGCCCTGCCGATGGAAGAGAAGACGGGCCTGCCCTACGCCAGCCGCGCCAAGACCACCTGGAACGGCGCCGAGGTGTTCGTCGCCCATTCCTGCGGCCACGACGTGCACATGGCCGCCTGGATCGGAACCGCCCGCCAGCTGGTCGCCCAGAAGGCCAAGTGGAAGGGCACGCTGGTGTTCGTCGCCCAGCCGTCGGAAGAGACGGTCAGCGGCGCCAAGGCGATGATCAGCGACGGCTTCTTCGAGAAGTTCGGCAAGCCCGACTACGGCTTCGCCCTGCACGTCGGTCCCGGCGCGGCGGGGCAGGTCTATTACAAGGCCGGTGTCCTGACCTCGACCTCCGACGCCCTGGAGCTGACCTTCAACGGCCGCGGGGCCCACGGCTCGATGCCGGCCGCCTCGATCGACCCGGTGATGATGGCCGCCCGCTTCACGGTGGATGTCCAGAGCGTGATCAGCCGCGAGAAGGATCCGGCGGCGTTCGGCGTCGTCACGGTCGGTTCGATCCAGGCCGGCAGCGCCGGCAACATCATCCCCGACAAGGCCAAGGTGCGCGGCACCATCCGCACCCAGGACGACGGCGTGCGCACCAGAATCCTCGACGGCGTGACCCGCACCGCCAAGGCCGTGGCCGAGATGTCGGGCGCCCCGGCCCCGGACCTCCAGCTGATCCCCGGCGGCAAGGCGGTGGTCAACGACGCGGCCCTGACCGAAAAGACCGCCGCCGTCTTCAAGGCCGCCTTCGGCAAGGACGCGGTCGCCGTGCCGTCGCCCGGCTCGGCCAGCGAGGACTATTCGGAGTTCATCATCGCCGGCGTGCCGTCGGTCTACTTCTCGATCGGCGGCTTCGATCCCAAGGCGATGGAAGAGGCCAAGGCGGCCGGCAAGCCGCTGCCCGTCAACCACTCGCCCTTCTTCGCCCCGGTCCCCGAGCCGAGCATCCGCACGGGCGTCGAGGCCATGACCCTGGCGGTGATGAACGTGATGGCGAAGTAGGGGATCAGTCGGGGCGTTCCGCGCCGTGCTTGATCCTTATGACTTGCACCATCCCGCCTTTCACCCGGTAGCGCACCACATAGGGCGCTACCGCCACCAGTTCGCGGACGTCTCCACCAGCGGGGCGTCCGCGATGTGGATGGAAAGCCAGGGCCTCGACGGCGGCGATCAATCGGATAGCCAGGCGCTGCGCCGCGATGGGGCGAACCTGTCCGATATAGGCGCGGATGCCCTCTAGATCGCGTCGAGACCTGATCGACCAGGCGACCTTGAAAGCAGGCGCGTCTTGGTCGGTCATCGGCCGCTGTCAGTCACGCTCGGGTGGCGGGGTTTCCTCGGGCGTGCCCCAGGACAACAGCCACGCCTTCATCTTCTCGTGCGAAATCGTCCGGCCTGCTTCCAGGTCGGCCAGACCTTCAGCGTCGGCCGCGGCTTCGGCGGCGTCGTCGCTATCGTCGAAAATGGACGGTTCGGCTTTCATCGCGCAGTCAGCCTAACACGAAATCCGCCAGAGGCGTCTCACGCCTTCCGCAGATACCCCTCCAGCACGTCCAGCGCATGCTGCAGCCGCGCCCGGCGCCACTCGGGCGTCGTCATGTCGGTGTCCAGCGTGGCCGACAGCGACCAGCCGTTGGCCAGGTGGAAGCGGCTCATGGCGGCGATGGTGACGTAAATCTGGATCGGGTCGAGGTTGTCGCGGAACAGGCCCTGGGCCTGGCCGCTCTCGATCAGCCGCTCGATGGTGCGGCGCAGGGGGAAGGCCGTCTCGGTGACTTTCCGCGATTGCGCCACGAACCGCCCTTGCAGCAGGTTCTCGTTGCGCAGCAGGCCCTCGAACTTCGGGTTCTTCTCGAAATACTCGAAGGTGAAGCGCTGCAATTCGAGGAAACCGGCCATCGGCTTGTCGAAGTCGATCTTCAGCTCGGCTTCGCGGTTGCGCAGGTCCTCGTAGGCGCTTTCCAGCACGGCGACATAGAGGCCCTTCTTGTCGCCGAAGTAGTGGTAGAGCATGCGGATGTTGCACTTGGCGGCCTTGACGATCCGCTCGATGCGCGCGCCCGCGAACCCGGCTTGAGAGAACTCCTTCAGCGCCGCCGACATGATCGCCTTGCGGGTCCGCTCGGCGTTGCGCTTGCGCGGGGCCGGGGCGTCGGGGGCGACCTCGTGATCGGCGTCGGACAAGGGGGCGGTCTCCAGCGTCGCCAAGGGGGAGGGCGTCAGGGCAGTTTGGCCCCGGATTCGATCCAGGCGCCAAGCTTGGCGCGCTCCTCATCGGTCATATGGGTCTCGTTGCCAAGCGGCATGCTGGTGCTGATCACAGCGCGCTCACGGATCTTGGGCGCATAGCGGGCGATGTGCTCGGCGCTGTCGAAGGTCGCGCCGTTGGGCGGGGCCGAGAAGCCGCGATGGCTGGGCGCGGCGCTGTGGCAGGTCACGCAGTGCTTCTGCACGATGGCCTGGGCCTCGAAGAAGCTGACCGGCCCCAGCACGGCGGGGGTCTTGGGCTTCTGGCTGACGATCACGCTGACGGCGAACATCAGCATGGCCCCGTAGAACAGGAAGTCGTGCCGGATGATCCCGTGGTGGCGCAGGTTGAAGAAGTGGCGGATCGAGATCCCCGCCATGCCCACCAGCGCCAGCAGCAGCCAGGCCTTCGGGTGGCCGGTGATGGCCGGATAGTGGTTGCTGATCATGATGAACAGGATCGGCAGGGTCATGTAGTTGTTGTGCACCGAGCGCTGCTTGCCCGCCGCGCCCAGGCGCGGGTCGACTTCGCGACCGGCCAGCATGTCGGCGACGATCTTCCGCTGGTTGGGGATGATGGTCAGGAAGACGTTGGCGGCCATGGCCGTGCCGATGATCGCCCCGACGTGGATGAAGGCCCCACGGTCGGTGAAGAGGTGCTGCAGGGCGTAGGCCGCGCCGACCAGGGCGGCGAACCAGACGATCCCGAACAGGCGCGGGCGCTCCACCAGCGGCGAGCGGCAGAGGCCCTCGTAAACCGCCAGGCCGCCGAAGATGAAGGCCAGGCCCACGCCCACCGCCTGCCAGTGGCTGAAGGCGTGCTTGGTCGGGTCGATCAGATAGACCGGCGCGCCCCAGTAGTAGAGCACGAACAACAAGGCGAAGCCCGACAGCCAGGTGGTGTAGGCCTCCCACTTGAACCAGTGCAGGTGGTCCGGCATGTGCGGCGGGGCCGTCATGTACTTCTGCGAGTGGTAGAAGCCGCCGCCGTGCACGGCCCACAGCTCGCCCTTCACGCCGTCTTTCGGGGGCTCGGGCGCACGCAGATTGTTGTCGAGCCAGACGAAGTAGAACGAGGCCCCGATCCAGGCGACGCCCGCGATCACGTGCAGCCAGCGGAGCGCCAGGTTCAGCCAGGCGGCGAGATCGTAGTCCATCTATTGCGTCACGGCGTCTTGGATGCGGAGTTTGGAGATGAGGCCGATCTGCTGGATCGCCTCGGCGATCTCGGCCTCGCGGTCGTTGGACAGGCGGGCCTGCATGGCCCGCAGGATCGAGCTCTTGTCGTTCAGCCGCGCGCAGATGATGAACGGAAAGCCGAAGCTCTTGCCGTAGGCGGCGTTGAGGTCGTGGAAGCGGGCGAACTCTTCGGGCGTCAGCTTGTCGAGCCCGGCGCCGGCCTGCTCGGCCGTGCTCTCGGCGGTCAGCGCCCGGGCGATGGCGGCCTTGCCGGCCAGTTCAGGGTGGGCGCGGATCAGGGCCAGCTTGTCGTCGACGGAGGCGGCGTTCAGCACGTCCATCATCGCGCCATGCATGGCCTCGACGCTGGCGAACGGCCGCGCGTCCCAGGCGCGTTCGACGACCCACGGCGACAGCTCGAAGGCGAAACCCAGGGCGGTGACGAAACCCGTCTGGTTCATGCTGTTGAGGCGAGCCAGGGTGAGAGGCGGGGCGCTCATGCCTTGGCTCCGTAGGGATGCGTCGCGATCCAGTGGCGGGCGATATCGATCCGCTTGGCCACCCAGACCTTGTCGTGGCTCGTCAAGTGTTCGAGGAACCGCCGCAGGGCCATGATCCGGGCGGGCTTGCCGACGATGCGGCAGTGCAGGCCGATGCTCATCATCTTCGGCGCCGTCTCGCCCTCCAGCCAGAGGGCGTCGAAGGCGTCGCGCAGATAGGCGAAGAACTGGTCGCCGCTGTTGAAGCCCTGGGGCGCGGCGAAGCGCATGTCGTTGGTGTCGAGCGTATAGGGCACGATCAGCTGGGCGCGGCCATGCTGGTCGTCCCAGTAAGGCAGGTCGTCGCTATAGCTGTCGGCGTCGTAGACGAAGCCGCCTTCCTGGGCGACGAGGCGCGCGGTGTTGGGGCTGGTGCGCCCCTGGTACCAGCCGAGCGGGCGTTCCCCGGTCAGCCGTTTGTGCACCTCGATGGCCTTCTCGATGTGCTCGCGTTCCAGGTCTTCGGGGAAGTGCTGGTAGTCGATCCAGCGATAGCCGTGGCTGGCGATCTCCCAGCCGGATTTCATCATCGCCTCGACCACGTCCGGATGGCGCTCCATGGCCTGGGCGACGCCGTAGACGGTCAGCGGCAGGCCGAATTCCTCGAACAGGCGCCGGATCCGCCAGAAGCCGGCGCGCGAGCCGTATTCGTAGAGGCTCTCCATCGACATGTGCCGCGCGCCCTCGATGGGCTGGGCGCCGACCATCTCCGACAGGAAGTACTCGCTCACCTTGTCGCCATGCAGGACGCTGCGCTCGGCGCCTTCCTCGTAGTTCAGCACGAACTGCACCGCCACGCGGGCGCCGTCCGGCCATTGGGCGTGCGGCGGATGTTCGCCGTAGCCGACGAGGTCGCGGGGGTAAGCCGTCATAAGCCGCAGGCCCCCTCAGTCGCTCCGCGACAGCTCCCCCAGAGGGGGAGCATCTTGGCGTCGGCGCCGAACGCGATCCTCCCCCTCTGGGGGAGGTGGCCCGGAGAGCCGGAGGGGGTCTTCGCCACTATCACCCGAACACCCCCGCCGCCGCATCCACGCCCGCCCCCGCCGGCGCGACGAAGCCCTCCCACCGCAGCACCGCCTCCAGAGCCGCCAGGGTCTGCAGAACCGCGTGCTTGCGGGCGTTCACGCCCATCGTTCCGATCCGCCAGATCTTTCCCGCAAGAGGCCCGAAGGCCGCGCCGATCTCGATCTCGAACTCGGTGCGCATGCGGGCCTTCACCCGGTCGTAGTCGACGCCCGGGGGCGCGATCACGCCGGTGACGTTGGCCATCTTGTGGGCCTGGTCGCCATAGACCTGGAGGCCCAGGGCCTCGATCCCGGCGGTCATGGCGGAGCCTGCCTGGGCGTGGCGGGCGAAGCGGGCCTCGAGCCCTTCCTCCAGCACGATCCGCGCGCATTCGCGGGCGGCGAACAGCATGCTGGCCGCCTCGGTGTGGTGATTCAGGCGCTTGTCGGACCAGTAGTCCATGATCATCGCCAGGTCGAAATAGTTGGAGGCGATGCGGCGGCCGGCGCCCGTCGCGCCGGGAACGGCCAAGCCCTTCTCCACGTGGCGTCGGGAAAAGATGTGGTCGGCGGCCTTGTCGCTGATGGTGATCGGGGCCGAGCCGGAGGGGCCGCCCAGGCACTTCTGCAGGCCGGCGGTGACGATGTCGGCGTTCCAGGCGTCGACCGGCACGCTCATGCCGCCCAAGGTGGCGGTGGCGTCGACATAGAGCAGCGCGCCGTGGCGGGCGCAGATCTCGCCGATGGCCTCGATCGGCTGGGCGATGGTGGTCGAGGTGTCGCCGTGCACGCAGGCTACAAGCCGGGGCTTCACACGCTTGACCGCGTCCTCGACCGCCTGCGGGTCGACGACCTGGCCCCACTCGCCCTCGACGAAGGTGACCTTGGCGTCGCAGCGCTCGGCGATCTCGGCCAGCAGCAGGCCAAAGCGCCCGGCGTTGACCACCACGATGTCGTCGCCCGGAACCAGGGTCGAGACCAGCGCCGCCTCGATCCCGGCCCGCGAGGTGCCGTCGATCAGGAAGGTCCAGCGGTTCTCGGTCTGGAAGACGCCGCGATAGAGCGCCATCGTCTCGTTCATGTAGCCGGTGAATTCGGGGTCGAACTGGCCCAGCAACTGCACCGACATGGCCCGCAGCACGCGCGGGTGCACGTTGATCGGGCCGGGGCCCATCAGCAGGCGGGCGGGGTGGTCGAGTTCTTTGAAGGTGTTCATTCGGGCGTCTTCGAGAAATCGTTGCGTGTCGCCAGCCGCTCCACGAACCCGACCATCGCCCGCGCCGCCAGGGCGCAGTCGGCGTCGGTGACGGCTTCGGCGGGGTTGTGGCTGATCCCGCCCTCGCAGCGGATGAACAGCATGGCGGTGGGGCAGAGGTCGGCGATGACCATGGCGTCGTGGCCGGCGCCGCTGGGCAGGCGGCGGACCGGGCCGCCGAGGTCGGCCACGGCTCCTGACAGCAGGTCGGTCAGGCCCGCGTCGCAGGGGCTCTCGGCCAGGGCCTGCATCAGGGTGACCGAAACCGTCAGGCCGCGCCGGGCGGCGATGGCCTCGATCTCGGTGGTGATCGCTTCGACAGCCGCGTCGCGTGTGGCCGAGGTCTCTGCGCGGATGTCCATCGAGAACTCGACGGCGCCCGGAATGACGTTGAAGGCGCCGGGCAGGGCGGTCATTCGGCCGACCGTGCCCACCAGGCCGTCGGTCCCGGCCAGCGGCCCGTCGCGGCAGATGCTTTCCAGGGCCAGCACCGCCTCGGCGGCGGCCGGGCCGGGATCCTTGCGCAGGCCCATCGGCGTGGTGCCCGCATGGCCCGCCTGGCCCTTGAATCGCACCATGAGCCGCTTCTGGGCGGCGATGGCGCTGACGACGCCCAGGGCCAGGCCCTCGGCCTCCAGCACCGGGCCCTGCTCGATATGGGCTTCGAGGAAGGCGAAGATCTCGTCCGGCTTGCGGGCGGCCTCGGTGAGGCGCGTCGGGTCCAGGCCGAAGGCGGCGAAGGCCTGGGCGAGACTCGTGCCCTCGGCGTCGGTCATCTCCATGACCTTGGGATCGACCGTGCCGGCGACGGCGCGGCTGCAGGCCATGGAGGCGGGAAAGCGCGAGCCTTCCTCGTCGCCGAACGCGATGGCCTCGATGGCGAAGGGCAGGCGGCGGCCCTGGCGGTGGAAGGCCTCGACGACGTCGATCGCCAGCATCACGCCCAGCGCGCCGTCATAGCGCCCGCCGTTGCGCACGCTGTCGATGTGCGAGCCGATCAGCAGGGCCGGGGCGCCTGGCGTCTCGCCCTCGTAGCGGCCGACCAGGTTGCCGGCGGCGTCGAGGCGGGCGGCCATGCCTGCCTCTTCCATCCAGAACTTCAGGGTGTCGAGGGCGGCCTTGTGGGCGCTGGTCAGGAACCGGCGCACGAGCATGTCGTCGGCCTCGCTGAAGGGCGCCGCGCCCATCAGGTCGCAGCGGGCCTTGGCCCTGACGCCGATCTCGAATTCCCGCGTCACCACGCTCCCCGCATTTCGTCGCCCCCATGGGTAGCAGGCTGCGCCCGCCCGTCCCCCTGGGCAAGCGGCGCGACGGTCAAGTCATCGCCGATTGCCCGCGCAAGCGCCAGCCAACGAGACGGGCGCCTGTTCGTAAGTCATAAATCACTTACTTGATGATTGTCTCGCTCCCTTCCCCCTTGATGGGGGAAGGGTTGGGGATGGGGGTGATTGCTGAGTTGACGGTCGTGCGCGGCTTCAACCGCCGTATTCACCCCCACCCCTGGCCCCTCCCCCATCAAGGGGGAGGGGAAACGTGGTTTAACCCTCCGCCGCCAGCGCCAGCCGGCGCTTCGGGAAGGCCTCGGGCAGTTCGTCGCGCAGGAAGGCCATCATCTTTTCCCGGACCTCGCAGCGCAGGTCGAAGGTCACCGGGGCGTTGCGGGCGCTGACCAGGCAGCGGACTTCCATGACCTCGGGCGTGATGTCGGTGACCTGCAGGTTGACGACCTTGCCGTCCCACAGCTTCGAGGCCCTGGCGATCTCCTCCAGCTTGGCGCGCAGGCGGTCCACGGGAGCGGCGGGGTCGACATAGAGCATGGCCGTGCCGATCAGGGCGGCGTTCTCGCGGGTCCAGTTCTGGAACGGGGTCTGGATGAAGTAGCTGAGCGGCAGCACCATCCGCCGCCAGTCCCACAGGCGCACCACCACGTAGGTGGCGTTGATCTCTTCGATATTGCCCCACTCCTTCTCGACGATGACGGCGTCGTCGATGCGGATCGGCTGGGTGACGGCGATCTGGATGCCGGCGATCAGATTGGTCAGCAGGGGCTGCAAGGCCAGGCCCACGATCACCGAGGCCGCGCCGCCTGCGGCCAGCAGGCTGACCCCCCATTGCCGCACGCCGGGGATGGTCATCAAGGCCAGGGCCAGGGTGAAGATGCCCACGAGGATGGCCATCGCCCGCCGCAGGATGCGGATCTGGGTGATGTGCTTGCGGGCCAGCAGGTTGTCTTCGACGTCGACCTTGAAGCCCCGCAGGTAGAGGGCCGCGCCAATGTCGAGCGCGGTCATGGCCATCCAGCCCAGCAGCAGGATGAACAGCACCAGCAGCACGTGCTTGGCGGTTTCCGCCTGGGCGGCGTCGAGCGGCGCGACCGAGGCCGCCGCGCCCAGGGCGGCGACCACGAAGGCCATGCGGGTGGGCCGGCGGGTGCGGGCGATCAGGGCCTGCCAGAAGGCGTCGCGCTTGGACAGCGAGTGGCGCACCATCCGCACCGCAATGGCGTGGACGCTCCAGGCCAGCACGACGGCCAGGGCGATCAGCACGAGGCTGACGATCCAGGGCGGCGCCCAGGCGATCAGCCACACGGAGTCGTTCAGCCAGTCAGGCAGCCGGTCTGCGATGGTGCTCATGACCGGGGCCAACGCGTGCGGCGCGAAGAGGCTCCCGGTCTAGCCGCGGAGGAACTTGCCCGCCGCGCGCACCGAGCCGGTGGCCACGCCCGTGGGCGAGCCGCCGATCGGCTCGTCGGTGACGGCCAGCAGGGCGGTGTAGGTGCCCGCGCCGCGCAGGCCTTCGGGCATCGGGATGCGCTTGGGCGCGTCCGTCGGGATCACGCCCAGCGAGATCGCCTTCTGGCCCTCGGGGATGATCCACAGCTCGGCGTCGCGGCCTTGCGGCATCTTCATGCCCATCGGCGTCAGCATCACCTGGTCGGTGGCGTGGTCGAGGGTGGCGACCACCATCGGCTTGTTGCTGGTCGGATCGGCGATCAGCGCCACTTCGGCGGCCTGCGGCTTGGCCGGGGTCGGCGCGACGATCGGCGGCGCGGCCGGGCGCGGCAGCACGGCGATGACGACGCTGGCGGCCGCCAGGGCCAAGGCGCCGGCGGCCACGCCGCGCCACAGGTTCACGCTGTTCCAGGCCGACGGTTTCAGCGGCTCGACGATCAGGTTCTGGATGCGCGGCCACAGGCCTTCTGACGGTGTCGCCGAGGGGATGTCGGCGGCCAGCAGCGTCAGGCGCTCCTCCCACCAGGCCACGGACCGGGCGAAGGCCGGTTCGGCCACGATGCGGCGCTCGGCTTCGGCGCGTTCGTCCGCCGCCAGCACGCCCAGCACGTACTCGCCGGCCAGGGGGCGCTCTTCACCTTCCGGCGGGATGTCGGTCGCGTCGGTCATGCTTCGAGACAGGCCCGCAGGCTGATCAGGCTGCGCCGGATCCAGCTTTTCATCGTGCCCAGCGGCACCCCCACCGCCTGGGCCAGGGCGTCATAGGTCAGGCCCTCGAAGAAGGCCTTGCGCACGGCGCCCGAATGCTTGGGATCGAGCTGGTCGAGGCACCCGTCGAGGCGCTGGCGGTCCTCGTCGGCCTCGACCCGGGCCGAGGCCAGCGGGGCGGCGTCGGGCAGGGCCTCGGCTTCCTCGACGCCGGTCATCACCCGGGTTCCGCGCGCGCGCAGCTTGTCGATGGCGCGGTTGCGGGCCAGGCTGACCAGCCAGGTGATGGGGCTGGCCTTCTCCGGATCGAACCGGTCGGCCTTGTTCCAAACCGTCAGATACACGTCCTGCAGCACGTCCTCGGACTCCTCGCGATCATTCAAGATACGGAGGACCACGCCCAGCAGTTTCGCCGAGGTGTGCCGATAGACGTATTTGAGGGCGTCGTGGTCGCGGTTGGCGACGCGCGCGAGGGCTCGCGAAAGCAAGGCGCGGCTTGAGTCTGCGTCCAACCGAGGGTCCCCTGGCGCCTGAATCTGCGACGGACGGTCGCACGGGGCCGCGAGGCTGGCAACGGCTAGCGTCCGCCAAGCCGACTGGCGACGAAATAGCCCGCCGAGGCCGCGATCGTGGTGACGAAGGTCCCCCAGGCCATGTCGGCCAGGGTGATCACGGTAGACCAGGTTTTCAGCGTCGCCTGGTTGGTCAGGTCGTAGGTGGCGTAGGCGGCCAGGCCGAACAGGGCCGCGCTGGTCAGCAGCCGCGACCAGCCGCCGCCTGGCCGCAGGGCCGGGATGATCGCCAGGCCCAGAACGGCGGCGATGTAGATCAGGTAGAAGGCGAGCGCGGCGACGAGGTTGGGCTTGTCGGCCATCAGGGCGCCGATGTGCGGGCGGTAGAGGCGCTCGGCGGTCTGGGTCAGCCAGACGGCGTCCATGGCCAGAAAGACGACGGCGGTCGCCAAGTAGCCGGCGGCGTAGCGAAGCATGGTGTTTCCTTGGATTGGGGATCAGGCGACGGGTCGCAGGCGGTAGTGGCTGACGCCCCAGTCGCGGCCGCCGCGATGGCCGAACAGGCCGGCCGTGGCCAGGAAGAACAGCCGCCAGCGCCTCCGCCAGACGGCGGCCCGGTCGCCATAGACCTCGACCAGGATCGGATCGATCGTCGCGCGGGCGGCGTCGAACCGCTCCAGCCATTGCCGCGCGGTGCGGGCGTAGTGCTCGCCGCTCCAGCGCCAGTCCATGGCCACCTCGAACAGGTCGGGGAACTGCCTCGCCAGGTCGTGGCTGGGCATGACGCCGCCGCTGAAGAAATAGCGGGCGATCCAGTCGTCCGGGTCGTCGGTCTCGAAGCGATAGGGCGTCGCGACGTGGGTGAAGACGTGCAGGAACAGCAGGCCGTCGGGCGCGAGCCAGGTCCGCACCCGGGTCAGCAGCGCCCGCCAGTTGCTCATGTGCTCGAACATCTCGACCGAGACGACGCGGTCGAACCGCCGCCCGGCCTCGAAGGCGTTCATGTCGGCGGTGACGACGGTCAGGTTCGAGAGGCCTCGGGCGGCGGCGCGGCGGTCGATGAAGGCCTTCTGCGAGGCCGAGTTCGACACCGCCGTGATCGTCGAATTGGGAAAGCGTTCGGCCATCCACAGCGACAGCGACCCCCAGCCGCAGCCCAGCTCCAGCACCGACTGGCCGTCGCGCAGGTCGGCGTGGATCTCGGTCTCGCGCAGGGCGGCGACCTCGCCCTCGGCCAGGTCGCGGGCGCCGGGCGGGTAGAAGCCGCTGGAATATTTCAGGTGCGGCCCCAGCACCGCCTCGAAGAAGGCGGCGGGCAGTTCGTAGTGCTGGGCGTTGGCGTCTTCGACGTGGGTGGCGATCGGGCGCTCGGCCATGGCCTCGGCGAAGCGCTGGCTGGCTTCTGACGGCGCGCCCTCCAGCGAGCGCCGGGCGCCGGACACCAGCCGCTCGATCGCCAGCCGCGCGACGAAATCCGGAACCGGGGCGTCCTGGGCCAGGCGCACCAGGGCCGAGACCAGGCCGCCGCCGGCCCGCCCACGCTCTGTTTCGGCGCCAGGCGCGGCCAGGGCGGGGTCGCTCGTCGTCGCGTCGGTCATGGGATCTCCGTCCGATCGATCGCCGCCGGCGACCTTTGGTCGGAGCTACGGCGGCGATCGATGTTCGGATGCATGCGTCCGGGATCGCCCTTGCTCCGTAGCTTCAAGCAGAGCCTTGCCAGGAGCACCCCAGGAGCATCGATGTCCAGTTCGCCCTCTCGTCAGCACATCGCCGTCGTCGGCTCCGGGATTTCAGGGCTTTCGGCGGCCTGGCTGCTGTCGAAGCGCCACGAGGTGACGCTGTACGAGGCCGACGAGCGGCTGGGCGGCCACGCCAACACCGTGCGGGTGGGCGAGGCGGCGGTCGACACCGGCTTCATCGTCTACAACGAGCCGAACTATCCCAACCTGACGGCCCTGTTCGCGCATCTGGGCGTCGAGACGGTCGACAGCGACATGTCGTTCGGGGTGTCGCTCGATGACGGGGCGCTTGAATATTCCTCCAGCAACCTGCTGGCCCAGAAGCGCAACCTGGTGAACCCGCGCTTCCTGCGCATGCTGCTCGACGTCATGCGCTTCTACCGGGCCGGGGCGCGCGACGCCCGGGCCCTGCGCGACGACGGCTTCTGCCGGCTGGTGGACTATCTCGACGCCCAAGGCTTCGGGCGGGCGTTCCAGGAGGACCACCTGCTGCCGCAGGCCGCGGCGATCTGGTCGACCTCGCTGGCCGACATCCGCGAGTTCCCGGCCGGCGCCTTCCTGCGCTTCTTCGACAATCACGGCCTGATGCTGCCGATCGACAAGCGGCCGATCTGGCGCACGGTGGCCGGCGGCAGCGCCCGCTACGTCGCCGCCATCGCGGCCGATACGGACGGCGAGATCCTGCTGTCGCGGCCGGTGCGGCGGATCGACCGCCAGCCCGACCACGTGACCATCGAGGACGCCGCGGGCGAGACCCGGCGCTTCGACCAGGTGGTGATCGCCGCCCATGCCGACCAGGCCCTGGCCATGCTGGCCAGGCCGACCTCGGCGGAGGCGGCCCTGCTGGGCGCCTTCCGCTACAGCCGCAACCGCGCGGTGCTGCACCGCGACCGGGCCCTGATGCCGCGCCGCGCGAAGGCCTGGGCCAGTTGGAATCACGTTGGCCGGCGGGACGGCGAGGGCGTCGGCGGCGTCACCTACTGGATGAACCGCCTCCAGCCGCTGCCCGGTCAGGATCCCTTCTTCCTGTCGCTCAATCCCGACCGCGCGCCGGGCCAGGTGCTGCACGACCAGGTCTACGAGCATCCGCTGTTCGACGGCCCGGCCATGGCGGCGCAGGCGAGCCTGTGGTCGCTGCAGGGCGCGCGGCGCACCTGGTTCGCGGGGGCCTATTTCGGCTCGGGCTTCCACGAGGACGGCTTGCAGGCGGGCCTGGCCGTGGCCGAGCAATTGGGCGGGGTGCGCCGGCCCTGGACCGTCGCCGATCCCTCCGGCCGCATCGTCCTGGGCAAGGCGGCGCCCGCGCAGCCGGAGCTGGCCGCATGACCCTGCGCTCGGCCCTCTATTCCGGCCTCGTCGTCCACGACCGCGCCCGGCCGCGCCGGCACCGGCTGAGCTATCGGATCTTCATGCTGCTGCTCGATCTCGACGAGCTCGACGCGGCTGGCGCTCGCCTGCGCCTCTTCTCGCACAACGCCCTGAACCTGCTCAGCTACCACGACCGCGACCACGCCGAGCGTCGGCGCGCGCCGGTCAAGCCGCAGATCGAGGCGCTGCTGGCGCGGCACGGCCTGCACCATCCCGGCGGCCGTATCGCCGCGCTGTGCATGCCCCGGGTGCTGGGCCACGGCTTCAACCCGCTGACGGTCTATTTCCACCACGACGCCGACGAGCGGCTGGCGGCGGTGGTCTATGCGGTCAGCAACACCTTCGGCGAGCGCAGCGACTACGTGCTGCCGGCCACCGCCCGCGAGGACGGGGTGGTTGTGCAGGGCTGCGACAAGACCTTCTACGTCTCGCCCTTCATGCCGATGGACCTGCGCTACGCCTTCACCCTGGCCCCGCCGCGCGAGGCGGTGCGGGTGGGGATCGACGTCCATGACGACCAGGGCCGGGTGCTGGCGGCCAGCTTCACCGGCCGGCGCGAGCCGCTGACCGACCGGGGGCTGCTGCGGGCCATGCTGGGCCATCCCTGGCAGGTGGTCGGGGTGCTGGCGGCGATCCACTGGGAGGCGCTGCGGATCCTGTTCAAGGGCTTCCGCTTCTTCCCCAATCCGCGCGGGACCGGCGCGGACAAGAAAAAGGCGGCGCGGAAGATGTCCGCGCCGCCCAGTATCGCACTTTCGGGGAAGAAGAGCGCTTAGAAGACGTACCGGAAGCCCATGAAGAACTGGCGGCCCGGCGCGGCGTATTGCGTGACCACCGGATCGTCGGCGTAGCCGAAGCGGTTGCTGGTCTCGTTGGTCAGGTTCAGGGCTTCCAGGCTCAGCGACATGTTCTTGCTGAACTTGTAGCTGAACGAGGCGTCGACGTTGGTGGTCGCCTCGCTGCCCAGGAAGTCGTTGACCAGCGGGGAGTCGCAGTAGCCGGGGTTACAGCTGCCCGAGGCGATCGGGTACTGGGTGTAGTACTTGGCGCGATAGGCCGTGGAGACGCGCGCCGACCACTTGTCGGTCTCGTAGTAGACCGTGACGTTGAACGAGTCCGGCGAGGCCCCCGTGAACGGACCCGGCGCCACCACCTGCGGCCGGCCGGCGGTGGTCACCACGCCCGAGGCGTTGCGGATCTCCAGCGCGCCCGGATCGATGATGTACTGCAGCTCCGATTCCAGGTGGGTGTAGTTGGCCTGTACGCCCAGCTTGTCGAGGAACCACGGCAGGAAGGTCAGGTTCTGCTGATAGCCAATCTCGAAGCCGCGGATGTAGCCGCCCGGGGCGTCGCGATACTGGCGCACGTCGAAGGTCTGGGTGTTGATGTAGGCGATCTGGGCGTCCTTCTGCACCTGGGTGCCGGTGCCCGCGTTGACGCCGGCGATCAGGTCGGCGATCGCCTGGGCCGGCAGCACGTCGGCCAGCGTCGAGGAGCTGACGACGGTCTGCGGGAAGCTGCGGACGTCCTTGTCGAAGACCGCGATCGAGATCAGCGAGCCCTGGCCGAAGTACCATTCGAAGCTCAGGTCGAGATTGATGGCGCGGAACGGCGCCAGCTCGGGGTTGCCGACCGTCATCGTGCCGCCAGTCGTGGCGCCCGAGCTGTTCGGGGCGCTGAAGGCGGTGATGCTGGGCGCCAGGTTGGCCAGCAGCGGACGGGCCATGACCTTGGCAGCGCCGAAGCGCAGCAGCATGTTGTCGGCGACCTCATAGGCGGCGTTCAGCGACGGCAGGACGTCGCTGTACTTGTTGTCGCCGTAGATCGGACGGTTGAGGTTGGTGAAGCCGTAGGAGTTCACCTCGGTCAGGGCGTAGCGGGTGCCGACGTTGCCGCGCAGCTCGCGGTCGAAGACGAGGGTGCGGTAGTCGAACTGCACGTAGGCGCCGGTGTCGGTCTCGTCCACGCCGTAGGTGTTGGCCGGGTTCGACAGGGTCGAGGTCCGCCAGTCGCCCCACTTGTTGATGCACTCGCAGTTGAAGTCGAACAGCTGGGTGAACTTGTCGAGGTCGGGCGCGAGGAAGGCGGTGGTGGTGCCGGCCGGCACGTCCAGGCCGTGGCCCCAGTTGATCAGGCGGCTGGTGGCCGCCACCGAACTGCCCGCTTCCTTGAACGACGGGTTCAGGGTCTCGCCCGCCGAGCCGCCGGCGCGGCCGGTGCGCGAGGTGAAGAAGCCGTACTTGCGCTGGGTGGCGCCGAACTTGATCGTCAGGTTGTCGTCGGCGTCGTAGGTGAAGTCGAAGCGCGTGCCGTTGTAGCGGTTGTCGGTCAGCGAGCGGTAGATCCGCAGCGACGAATAGCCCTTCACGAAGTCCCAGTTGGCCGGGTTCGTGGCGTCGAAGCCGAAGTTGACCAGCGGCATCGAGCCGCCGACCCGCTCGTCATAGACGAAGTAGTCGTTGCCGGCCGTGCCGTTGCCCGAGTCGAGCTTGAGGTAGTCGGCCAGCAGGCCGGTGCCCTTGTTGTACGAGCGTGACTTGCCCCACAGCGCGGTCATCCGGAACTTGTCAGTGAACTCGTGCTCCAGGGTCAGCGAGCCCTGCTGGAAGAAGGTCGTGTAGTACTGCTGGTCGGCGGCCGAGCGCATGTCGACGCTGCCCAGCTTCAGGTAGCTGGCGTTGGCGCCGGTCTCGCTGAGGGCGGCGTCGATCAGCTTGACGCTGGGACGGCCGATGAACAGGTCGCGCATGGCCAGGCCGTCGGCGCTGGCGATGTAACCCGGCGACAGCGGGTTGTTGTAGTACTCGTACGGGTCGCGGTTGTTGGGGTTGTAGCTGTAGGTGTAGCCCGTCAGCGGGGTCGTGCCGTTCAGCGACTGGCCGCAGTCCAGCGGCTGCGACACCAGGGTGCCGTTGCTGCCGTCGCTGCCGGCGTTGAAGTTACAGCCGTTGTAGAGGCCGCGCTTGGTGGCGACCGCGGTGGACGCGCCGGCCGTGTTGTAGTTGGCCGTGGTGTTGTTGCGGTTCAGGCCGACGGCGCTGATCTGGTAGTTGGTCGAGCTGTTGTAGAACCGCGAATAGACCCCGTCGAAGGTGATCTTGGTGCGGTCGGTCGGCTGCCATTGCAGGGCGCCGGTGATGCCCAGGCGTTCCTGCTCCAGCTCCTGCTGGTTGATGGTCGGCAGGGCCGGGATGCGGACCAGCGAGCCCGGGGCGGTCGTGGTGGTGACGCCCCCGGCGCGGGTCAGCTGGGCGCCGATCGGGTTGTTGATCAGGGCGTAGGCCGTCGGGTCCGAACCGCGCAGGGCGTTGCAGAGCGCAACGTTGGTGACGTTGACGCCGGGCACGACGCCGTTGTTGCAGGCGGTGCCGGTCGGGGCCGCGAAGCCCTGGCGTTGCAGGATCGAGGTGCCGTTGGTGGTCAGGGCGGTGCCGGCGAAGGTGGCGCCGCGATAGGTGTAGTCCGACTGGCCGGCCTGACGGCCGTAGCTGTCGATGGTGCTGTTACGCTCGTTGTAGGCCACCGAGAACAGGGCGCCGAACTGACCCCAGTTGGTGTCCCAGCGGTCCGAGACCAAGCCCGCGAAGCGCGGATTGTGGTGCTTGCCGGCTTCGTAATAGGCGTCCTGCAGCGAGATGGCGAGGCGGCGGCCCTTGAAGTCGAGCGGACGGCCCGTCTGCAGGTCGACCGTGGCGCCCAGCGAGCCTTCGTCGGTCTCGGCCGAGGCGGTCTTCTGGACCTTCAGCGAGTTGAACAGCTCCGAGGCGAAGACGCTGAAGTCGAAGCCGCGGGTGCGGTTGCCGCTGGTGCCCGAGTCGTTCGAGCCGGCGGTCGACAGGGCTTCCAGGCCGTTCAGGCGCACGCGGGTGAAGTCGGGGCCCAGGCCGCGGACGGTGATGGTGCGGCCTTCGCCGTTGTCGCGGTCGATCGACACGCCCGGCAGGCGTTGCAGCGACTCGGCGAGGTTGGCGTCGGGGAAGTCGGCGATGTCCTCGGCGTTGATCGCGTCGACCATCACGTTGGAGTTGCGCTTGACGCTGAGGGCGCTCTGCAGGGCGGCGCGGTAGCCGGTGACGACCACTTCCTCGACCGCGGTCTCTTCGGCCTGGGCCGGTGCAGAGGCTGTTTGAGCGAAGGCGGCGCCGGTGATCAGCAGGCTGCCGGCGATGGTCAGAGCGCCGAGCGACGCGCGGTCGCACAGCACGCGGGCGCGGCTCCGCCGCGAGGTGACTTGCAACATATTCCCTCCCAGTTCTTCCCGACGGGCCCGGCTCATTGAGCGGCCTGACCCGTGATACGTTTCTTGTTGGTAGCGCTAACCGCCACCGGTGTCATTAAAATAGCTACCGGTGTCATTAAGGCGAAACATGGCGTCGGGATCAAATCGAAATCGATCCGCGAGCGTCGATGACGGCAAATATGCGGTCGGGCGTAGCTTCCGGGCAACAAACCGGTGGTTTGCGAACTGGGGCGAAATGTCGCGCCAGGGCGGAAAACGGCTCCGCTTTCCGGGGCGCCGCCGCCGGGGCGGCGCCCGCGTCCGAGGCGTGCGACAGCGCCGGGCGGGGAGGGCCGCCCGGCGCCTGATCCGCGATCGGCGGGAGATCAGCGGCCGATGCGGCCGGGCAGGCTGAGGTCGCCGGAAGCGACGTCGAAGATGTCGGAGATGCACAGCAAGGGCGCGTGCAGGTTGGCGTTGACCTTGAGGGCCGAGGTCACGCCGTCGAACTTCACCCCCTCGACCGCGCCGATGACGCCGGCCGGGACCTTCACCTCGACCGTGTCCGTGGCAAGGGTGGTCGGATAGCTCGGGCTGTCGATCAGCAGCGGCACGCCGGGCCAGGTGGCAGGCACCTTGGGCTTGGCGCCCTCGGGAATGTCGCGGACCTTCAGCGCGCCCTTGCCGCAGGCGTCGTCGGGAACCAGCACCACCCAGTGCGGATGCCAGACGTGGCGGTTCACGCCGCCGTAGGCCGCGTCGTCGAAGTCGGGGTGGAAGGTCACCGCCAGGGCGAGGATGCCCTGGCCGCCCTCGAAGCCGACGCCGCCGCTGTCCAGCGAGGTCGGCCAGACGTAGCTCCAGACGGCGCTGCCGGCGAACTGGCCGGTCGCCTTGGGCTTCAGCTCGCCGGCCTTGCCGCGCACCTGCACGCGGAAGACCACGTCGGGGCCGACGCTCTTCACCTCGGTGCGGACGATGTCGAACGGGGCCAGGATCGTCTCCTTGGCCGGGGAGACCACGTCCTGGGCGAGGGCCGGAGCGGTCAGGAGGGCCGTGGTCGCGACGGCGGCGCTGATGAGGCGGAGCATGGGGCGGTCTCGCGAAAGACGCCGCGACGGGGCGCGGCCGGGAACGCCAAGGTTCCACGGCCGCGCGTTTCCGCCTTGGACGGGGCGGACGCCGTTTTCTTCAAGTCGGAGGAGACCGGCTTCGGCTCAGCCCGCCGTCAGCCAGGCCTCCAGGTCCTTCAGCGCCCGCAGGCTCATCAGCCGCTTCTTGGCGCGGCCGCGTTCCTTCAGCGGGATCTTCTTGCCGTCCTCGTCGACCTTGGGGGCCTCCAGCGGCGGCAGCAGGCCGTAGTTGATGTTCATCGGCTGGAACGAGCCGCCGTGCGCGCCCTCCAGGTGTCCGCCGGTGATGTGCTCGACCAGGGCGCCCAGGGCCGTCGAGGGCGGCGGGGCTTCAAGGCTCGCCCCCTTGCGCTCGGCGGCGGCGAAGCGGCCGGCCAGCAGGCCGATGGCGGCGCTCTCGACATAGCCCTCGACGCCGGTGACCTGGCCGGCGAAGCGCAGGCGCGGCTGGGCCTTCAGGCGCAAGCCCTTGTCCAGCAGCTTGGGCGAATTGATGAAGGTGTTGCGGTGCAGGCCGCCCAGGCGCGCGAACTGGGCGTTCTCCAGCCCCGGGATCATGCGGAAGGTCTCGGCCTGGACGCCGTGCTTCAGCTTGGTCTGGAAGCCGACCATGTTCCACAGGGTGCCCAGAGCGTTGTCCTGGCGCAGCTGGACGATGGCGTAGGACTTCACGGTCGGGTCGCGCGGGTTGGTCAGGCCGACCGGCTTCATCGGCCCGTGACGCAGGGTCTCGCGGCCGCGCTCGGCCATCACCTCGATCGGCAGGCAGCCGTCGAAATAGGGGACGTTCTCCCACTCCTTGAACTCGGCCTTGGGGCCTTCGAGCAGGGCGTCGATGAAGGCTTCGTACTGCTCCTTGTTCATGGGGCAGTTGATGTAGGCGGCCGCGTCGCCGCCGGGGCCTTCCTTGTCGTAGCGCGACTGGCGCCAGGCGACGTCCATGTTGACCGACTCGAGGTGGATGATCGGCGCGATGGCGTCGAAGAACGACAGCTGGCCTTCGCCCGACAGGTCGAGCACCGCCTGGGCCAGGGCCGGCGAGGTCAGAGGGCCGGTGGCGACGATGACGCTGTCCCAGGCTTCCGGCGGCAGGCCGGCGATCTCCTCGCGGACGATGGTGACCAGCGGATGGGCTTCCAGGCGACGGGTGACTTCTTCGGAGAAGCCGTCGCGGTCGACCGCCAGGGCGCCGCCGGCCGGCACCTGGTGCTGGTCGGCCGCCGACATGATGATGGAATCGCAGCGCCGCATCTCGGCGTGCAGCAAACCAACGGCGTTGAACTGCCAGTCGTCCGAGCGGAACGAGTTGGAGCACACCATCTCGGCCAGGCCATCGGTCTGGTGGGCGTCGGTGGTGACTTTGCCGGCGGCGTCGTCGCGACGCATCTCGTGCAGGATGACGGGAACGCCGGCCTGGGCGATCTGCCAGGCGGCCTCGGAACCGGCGAGGCCGCCGCCGATCACGTGAATGGGGGAGGTGGTCATGGCCGCCCTCATACCTCCGCCCTCGCCAAGACGGAACCGCCGTGTAAGCTCGACCTCCAGACGTGTTTCCGGATTTGGGGGATTTGGGGTGGCGAAGAGGTTTTCCGCGACGACGGCGGCATTGGCCGGCTGGAACCTGCTGGGGCGCGAACCGGCGTCCGTGGCGGTTTGGGGGCTGGTGGCGCTGGTGCTGATGATCGCCCCGCTGATCGGGCTCTACGTGCCGCTCCTCGGCCAGATCCAGCAAATGGCCGAATTGAACAGGGACGTGACGGCGAGCCAGGACCCCGCGGTCTTCGGGCAGTTCATGGCCATGCAGATGCGCTTGATGCTGATCAACTTGACGACGTCCGGCTTGCAGATCCTGGTGCAGACGCTGGTGGCGGCCGCGATCTTCCGCGCCGTGCTGGAGCCCCAGGCCCGCCGGTGGTTCTATCTGCGCGTCGGCGCCAGCGAGGGCTGGATGCTGCTGCTGTCGGTGATCGCCCTCATCGGCTTCTACATCGTCTATGCCGTCGCGCTGATCGCGGGCGTGCTGGTGGGCGCCCTGGCCTATTTCGCGACCGGCAAGCTCCTGGGGGTCACGATCGGCGTGCTGACGGTGATCGGCGGTCTGGTCGCCATCGTCTGGGCGATGCTTCGTCTGTCGATGGCCTGGCCCATGACCTTCGCGGGCCGGCGTCTGGTGCTGTTCGAGTCCTGGGCCCTGACCAAGGGCTCGTCGCTGCGCCTGTTCGGCATGGCGGTGCTGGCCGTCCTGCTGGTCATGGCGGTGGAGATGGTTCTGGGCGTCGTCGTGCTGATCGTCTTCGCCCTGACCATGGCTGGGACCTGGTCGGCGCTGTCGAAGGTCAGTGGCCTGGACGAGCTGTTGCATCTGCTCTGGCCCTGGCTGCTCGCGGCCGCGCCGATCCTGGCGCTGCTGCAGTCGATCGTGCTGACGATCTACATCGCGCCGTGGGCCAGCGCCTATCAGCAGCTGACGGCCCGTACCGCCGAGGGGGCCGCCGGGGAGGCCGCAGCGCCGCCGCCGCCGCCGCCCGCTCCGCCCGAACCGCCGGTCGAAAGCGGCCCCGAGGCCACGCCGGCGTAAAATCCACGCCACGCCCGCGCCGACTCGTCGTCTGATGGCGCGGCGCGGGCTAGACTGCCGGCGGCTGAGGGCTTGGGAGCGAAATGGGCGAGGCATCGATCGCGATCGGCGCGACGGCGCGGGCCGGGATCACCGGCGTGACCCGTCTTGCGCCCCGCACCTGGGCCGCCCTGGCCGCGGCCAGCCTGCTCGGACTGGTCGGCCGCTTCGC
Source organism: Caulobacter sp. GW821-FHT12A07 (assembly GCF_058807655.1). NCBI lineage: Bacteria > Pseudomonadati > Pseudomonadota > Alphaproteobacteria > Caulobacterales > Caulobacteraceae > Caulobacter > Caulobacter sp. GW821-FHT12A07. Next base: position 187,487 of record NZ_JBXAQX010000010.1, on the reverse strand, counting down.
CGGCGGGGGCTGGGTGCTGCTGGCCGACTTCCTCGCCGCCGCCCTGGCCTATGGCGCCCTCTATCGCGCCGCCTTCGACCGTCCGGCGGGCCTGGCCGGCCTGCGCTGGGGGCGTGAAGAGGCGCTGATGGCCGGGGTGCAGCTGCTGCTCGCCCTGATCTTCCTGGTGGTGATCTCCGTGCTGCTGGTGGTGGTCGGGGCCGTGTCCCTGGGCGTCGCCCGCGCCGCCGCGCCCGGCTTCGACGCCACCTCGTCCGAGGCCTGGAAGGCGGCGCTGTCGGGTCCCCTGGCCGCTTTCGCCGCCAGCCTGGCGCCGCTGGCCAGCCTGGCGGTCCTGGCCTGGCTGGCCGCCCGTCTGTCGCTGGCTCCGGCCGCCAGCATCGCCGCCGGACGGCTGCAGGTGCTCAGCGCCTTCGACCTGACCAAGGGCCGCGCCGGCCTGCTGGTGGCCCTGGGCCTGGTGTTCTACCTGCCCAGCGTGGTGATCGCCGTGGGCGGGCGCACCGCCCTCGACGGCCCCGCCGCCCTGGCGCTGCAAGCCGTGGCCGTGTGTCTCTACTATTTCTGCGTCGCGCCGGCCTGGACGGCGGCGTGCGTCCACGTCTACAGACACGGCCCGAGCTTGGCCGTCGCCGAGCGGCCGGAAGCCTGACCATGATCGCCCTGTCGCCCATCGCCGCCGCTCTCGAAGGGCCGCGCACCATGCGCCGCCACCCCGCCTCGCTGCTGGCCTGGGGCGGGTTCTACTGGGCCGCCCTGATCCTGCTGTGGGTGCTGCTGGCCGTCGCCTTCGGCGAGGAGGTGCGGCGCGACCTGGCCCAGACCCGCTTCACCGCCGACCCCAAGGAGGTGCTCGACCTGATCGCGCACCTGGGCGGGGCCATGGCCCTGCTGATCCTGCTGGCCGCCGCCATCTGCGCGGTGCTGGCCAGCGCCATCCTGCGCTCGGTGCTGCATCCCGAGCAGAACCGCGGCGCCTATCTGCGCCTGGGCGCCGACGAGGTCCGGCTGTTCGTCGTGGCCCTGATCACCTGGGCCGCGGCCCTGTTCGTCACCGCCATTCCCAGCGGCCTGGTGACCCTGCTGACCGCCACCGTGGCCGGCGCGGGCGCCCGCAGCGTCGCGGCCTGGATCGCCTTCCTCGGCGGCCTGGGCGTCATCGGCCTGTCGATGTGGGTGGGGGTGCGCCTGTCGCTGCTGTCGCCCCAGACCTTCGCCGAGGGCAGGATCAACCTGCGCGAGGCCTGGGTGCTGACCCACGGCCACTTCTGGGGCCTGCTGGGCATGTTCGTGCTGAACCTGTTCATGGCCTTCGTGCTGACGCCGATCGTCTTCTCGCTGGTCGGCGGCCTGCTGACCGGCGTCATCGCCCTGGTTGGCGGCGGGTCCAAGCTGTTCGTTCTGCTGGGCCTGCTGACCAACGTGCTGATCGCGCCGCTGATGTTCACCGTCCAGACGGTGATCCTGACCGCCGGCCCGGCCCGCGCCTATCGCCAGCTGCACCCGGATATTTGAGGCCCGGGCTCTGTCCCTGGCCAACGAAGCTTGTTACGCGTTCCTGCCTGCGACACACCGCACAGGGCGAGCAAGAGCAAGATGAAGACCTTTTCGGCGACGGACGCGGCTATTTCAGGCTTCGTCCTGGTGCGCGAGCACTTCAAGACCGTCGCGGTCTGGGTCCTGATCGCGACCATCGTCTCGGCGATCGTGTCCGTGGCCATGATCGGCCTGTTCGGCGCCGAGCTCGAAGCGTTCACGACGCTCAGCCAGAACAATTCCACCGATCCGACCGAAACCCTGCAGGCCATGGCCAAGCTGGGTCCGTTCGCGCTGTTCTCGCTGGTCTACAGCGTCGCCTTCTATTCGGTGCTGCTGGCGGCGATCTATCGCGCGGTTCTGCGCCCGGCCGACTCCCGGCGCGCCTATCTGCGGTTCGGCGCCGACGAGCTGCGCCAGGCCGGCGTCTCCATCCTGCTGGGCCTGTTGCTGTTCGCGGCCTATCTGGTCCTGCTGGTGGCGGTCACGCTCATCCTCGTCATCCTGGGCGCCATCGCGCCGCCCCTGGCCGCGCTGGTCGGCCTGCTGATCGTGCCGGCCTCTTTCGGGGTGCTGATCTTCCTGGGCGTGCGCCTGTCGCTGGCCAACGTGCTGACCTTCACCGAGGGCAAGATCAACGTCTTCGGCTCGTTCGCCCTGACCAAGGGGCGCTTCTGGCCGATGTTCGGGGCCTATTTCGTGGCCACCATCCTGGCGGTTGTCGTCTACCTGCTGCTGTTTCTGATCATCACCCTGCTGGGCGGCGCGCTCAGCGGCTTCAACCTCGACACCCTGAACGACCTGATGCAGTCGCAGAAGCTGACGCTGGAGTCGCTGCTCACCCCGACCGGCGTGCTCAGCCTGGCCGTCGGCGGCCTGATCACGGTGCTGACCAGCGTGACGATCTACGCCCCGTCGGCCTTCATCTATCGCGAGATCGTCGAACGGGCGGCCGATGCCGCGACGGCCGCTCCGAGAGGGCCGTTCGACGTCTGATCCCTCCAGGGACACCGACATGAAAAAGGGCGGCGGGGAGACCCGCCGCCCTTTGTTGTTTCAAGCTCGCTTCAGGCGGACGCCCTGATCAGGCCCGCTTGGTCTTCTTCAGTTCGCCCACCCGCGCCAAGCGGCGTTCTTCGTGGCGATCGAGCAGTTCCTTCAGGTACTTGCCGGTCCAGCTGGCCTCGACCTTGGCCACGTCCTGGGGCGAGCCCACGGCGACGATCTCGCCCCCGCCGTCGCCGCCTTCCGGACCGAAGTCCAGCAGCCAGTCGGCGGTCTTCACCACGTCGAGGTTATGTTCGATGACGACCACGGTGTTGCCCTGGTCGACCAGCTCGTGCAGCACCTCCAAGAGCTTCTTGGTGTCCTCGAAGTGAAGCCCCGTCGTGGGCTCGTCGAGGATGTAGAGCGTGCGGCCGGTGGCGCGCTTGGAAAGCTCCTTGGACAGCTTCACCCGCTGGGCCTCGCCGCCCGACAGGGTCGTCGCCTGCTGGCCCACCTTGATGTAGCTGAGGCCCACGCGCTTGAGGGTCTCCATCTTGTCGCGGATCGGCGGCACGGCCTTGAAGAAGTCGGCGGCCTCTTCCACCGTCATGTCCAGCACGTCGGCGATGGTCTTGCCCTTGAACAGCACGTCCAGGGTCTCGCGGTTGTAGCGCTTACCCTTGCAGATATCGCAGGTGACGTAGACGTCGGGCAGGAAGTGCATCTCGATCTTGATGACGCCGTCGCCCTGGCAGGCCTCGCAGCGGCCGCCCTTGACGTTGAAGCTGAAGCGACCCGGGCCGTAGCCGCGCGCCTTGCTCTCCGGCAGCTGGGCGAACCAGTCGCGGATCGGGCCGAAGGCGCCCGTGTAAGTCGCCGGGTTCGAGCGCGGGGTGCGGCCGATCGGCGATTGATCGATGTCGATGACCTTGTCGAAGTTCTCCAGCCCCTCGATCCGCTCGTGCGCCGCCGGAGCGTCGCTGGCGTTGTTCAGGCGGCGCGCGGCGGCCTTGTAGAGGGTCTCGATCGTGAAGGTCGACTTGCCGCCGCCCGAGACGCCGGTGATGCAGGTGAAGGTGCCCACGGGGATTTCGCCGGTGACCTCCTTCAGATTGTTGCCCTTGGCGCCGATGACCTTCAGCATCTTCTTCTTGTTGATCGGCCGGCGCTCTTCCGGCACGGCGATCTCGCGCGCGCCGGTCAGGTACTGGCCGGTGACGCTGGCCGGATTGGCCATGATCTCTTCCGGCTTGCCCTCGGCGACGATCTCGCCGCCGTGGACGCCGGCGGCCGGGCCCATGTCGATCACGTAGTCGGCGGTGAGGATGGCCTCCTCGTCGTGCTCGACGACCAGCACCGAGTTGCCGAGGTCCCGCAGCCCTTGCAGCGATTGCAGCAGGCGGGTGTTGTCGCGCTGGTGCAGGCCGATCGACGGCTCGTCGAGCACGTAGAGCACGCCGGTCAGGCCGCTGCCGATCTGGCTGGCCAGGCGGATGCGCTGGCTCTCGCCGCCCGACAGCGTGCCCGAGCCGCGCGACAGGTTGAGGTAGTCGAGGCCGACGTCGACCAGGAACCGCAGGCGATCGTTGATCTCCTTCAGGATCCGCCGGGCGATCTCCAGCTGCTTGTCGGTCAGGTGGCCTTCCAGCGCCGTGAACCAGTCGCGGGCCGGGCGGATGGCCAGGTTCGAGACGGCGGCGATGTCCAGGCCATGCACCTTCACGGCCAGGGCCTCGGGCTTCAGGCGCTTGCCGCCGCAGGCCTCGCAAGGGGTGTCGGACTGATAGCGGCCGAGTTCTTCACGCACCCAGCTGCTGTCGGTCTCGCGCCAGCGGCGCTCCAGGTTCGGCAGCACGCCCTCGAAGGGCTTGTCGACCTCGTACTTGCGGGCGTTGTCGTCGTAGGTGAACTTGATCTTCTCGCCCTTGGAGCCGTTCAGCACCACGGTCCGGGCCTTTTCCGGCAGCTTGTACCAGGGCTCGTCCATCGAGAAGCCGTAGTGGCGCGCCAGGGCCTGCAGGGTCTGGGTGTAGAGCGGCGAGGGACCCTTGGCCCAGGGCGCGACGGCGCCCTTGTGCAGGGTCTTGTCCTTGTCCGGGATGATCAGGTCGGCGTCGAAGGCCAGCTTCGCGCCCAGGCCGTCGCAGGTGGGGCAGGCGCCGGCCGGATTGTTGAACGAGAACAGGCGCGGCTCGATCTCGGCGATGGTGAAGCCGCTGACCGGGCAGGCGAAGCGTTCGGAGAACAGCAGCCGCTTGGGCTCCTTCTCGCCCTCGTCGATCGTCGCCCATTCGGCCACCGCGAGGCCGTCAGCCAGGCGCAGGGCCTGTTCGAGGGAGTCGGCCAGGCGCTGCTCCATGCCGGCCTTGGTCACCACGCGGTCCACGACCACGTCGATGTCGTGCTTGAACTTCTTGTCGAGGGCCGGGGCGTCCTCGATCGGATAGTACTCGCCGTCGATCTTCAGCCGCTGGAAGCCGGCCTTCTGCCACTCGGCGATCTCCTTGCGGTACTCGCCCTTGCGGTCGCGCACGACCGGGGCCAGCAGATAGAGGCGCGTGCCTTCGGGCAGGACGGTGATCTTGTCGACCATCTGGCTGATGGTCTGGCTCTCGATCGGCAGGCCGGTGGCGGGCGAATAGGGCACCCCGACCCGCGCCCACAGCAGGCGCATGTAGTCGTGGATCTCGGTCACCGTGCCGACGGTCGAGCGCGGGTTGCGCGACGTGGTCTTCTGCTCGATCGAGATGGCTGGCGACAGGCCCTCGATCAGGTCCACGTCCGGCTTGCTCATCAGCTCGAGGAACTGGCGGGCGTAGGCCGACAGGCTCTCGACATAGCGGCGCTGGCCCTCGGCATAAATGGTGTCGAAAGCCAGCGAGCTCTTGCCCGAGCCCGACAGGCCGGTCAGCACGACCAGCTCGCCGCGCGGAATGTCGACGCTGACGTCCTTGAGATTGTGCTCGCGGGCGCCGCGGACGCGGATGAAGTTCAGTTGCTCGGCCATGGTGTCCGGAACGCTCGAAGGTCGGATTGGGAGCCACGCGCGAGGCGCGGCGCAGCGGCTATATGTAGGGCGCTGGCGCGGCATTAACACAAGAACAACATGCGAACAAACGCCGCAGCCATCCTGCTGCCAGTCCTGCTGACATCAGATGTCAGCAGGAGGCGCTTTCGAGGGCGCAAAGCGGGCGCCGCGCGGTCGAATTTCGGACGCCATCGAAGCGCGAGCATTCGTCGTCAGGGCAATCTTCGGTGGCGGGCGATGGGGCGGGGACGACGCGAGGTCGGACGATGGGCGCTTGCGGCCCCGGCGGGTCTGGCCGCCAACCTGCTGCTGATCGGCCTGCTGTCGCTGGTCGAGCGCGCGCCGCCGCCGGTCGAGCCGCCGGCCATGCTGATCGAGCTCGATCGGACGGAGGAGGAAGACCCGCCGCCCGCGCCGAAACGGGCGGCTAGAACGTCGTCCGCCCCTTCAGCGCTCAGCGCTTCCGTACCTCGGACCAGCCCCGACGGCGTCGCGTCCGCCGCGACGGGCGAAGGTGAGGGCGCGCCGTCGGCCGGTTCGCCCGGCCCCGCCGCGCCGCCGATCGACCCCGCCTGGCGGGTCGATCCCCGGGCCGTCGATCGCTGGAAGCTGACGGAAGGCAATCCGGACTTCCGCTGGGGCCGCTACCACCGGGCCTGCAAGGGCCTCAGCAGCGAGCACCTGACCGACGAGGAGAAGGACAAGTGCTGGGGCAGTCTCGCCGCCAAGGCCCCGTCGCCGCGGATGGGACCCGTGGGCCGTCCCGCCCCGCCGCCCGCGAAGTTCGTGCCCCGCGGCCTGCCGCCGCCCCCGCCGCCCTTCGCCGAAGACGCCCGCAAGCAGGCCCGCTGCGGCGCCTATCGCGCCGGCCGCGCCGAGCAGCCGCGCCTGCGCGACGGGATCTGCTGATTTTCAGCTAACCCATGGCTTCAGTGCTTCGATCTTAGCAATTCATGGTTGCAATAAATTCGAGATAACGTCACTATTCGAAAACGCCGTGGCGCACTCCTGTTCGCGCCGAAACGGCGGGCGTTTCCGACATTGTTTTCATGAGCATGATGCTGGGGGGCTGGCATGCGGAAAGCACTTTCACGCGCGTGTGTCGTGGCGATCGCGGCCTGGCTGGCGCCGGCGGCGGTCATGGCCGCTTCGACCAAGCCGACGGTCAAGATCGTCGGCGAGGTGACGATCACCTTCGGCGCGGACGGCTCGATGTCGGTCAAGACCGGCGAGGGCGCGGTGACCACGTTCGGCGAGGCCTCCGACGCGACGCCGGTCGCGGTCAAGCCCGCCGCCGTCAAGCCGACGGCCGCCAGGAAGGCGCCCGCGGCGGCGATCAAGGACGCCCCGATCGCTACGGCCCTGCCGCCCTCGGCCATTCAGAAGGCCTCGACCCTTGCGCTCGCGGCTGGCGGTGGCGGCGCCGATCAGGCCCCTCCGGCCGTCGAAACCGGCAGCGGCGGTGGGAACGGCGAGGCGCAGGACGCGGAAAAAGCCACGGTCGAGACGAAAACCACGACCACGACCACGAAGGACGGCGGGACGCCCGAAACGACCGAAGTCGTCGAAACCAAGACGACGACACTCGACAAGAAGAGCGTCGTCGCCGACCTCTATGCCGGCACGGGCGCGCTGGTCAGCGGCAATCTCGGCGGTCGGCGCGCCGACGCCATCAAGTTCATCACCCGCCAGGACGGCGAGGTGCTGGCCCAGGTCCAGAAGTCGGAAGACGTCGACATCCAGATCGCGGTCGAAACCCACTACCTGCTGCGGAACCAGAGCCTTTTCCAGGGGATCAGCGCCGGCAGGAACGCCAAAGACGTCAAAGTCGACAAAGGCGAAGGCCCGAGCAACTGGGCGAGGTGGTGGGACGGCGTAGGCAAGCTCGTGGCCTGCGGTCCGTTCGCCCTCGCCAACGACTCCAGCGGACAGGTGGTGGGCTGCGGTCCGCTGTTCACGGCCGTGCTCGACAGCGACGCCAAGATCGACCAGTTCGGCGTCGGCTGGGCCCTGGGTCTGGGCAAGAAGGAGGGGAGCAATCGCGCGGATTTCGGCGTCGGCATCGGCGTGCTGTTCGACACCGACTCGAAGGTCGTGGATTACCGGATCATCGACAAGGACAGCATGCTGGTCCTGCCGGACTATCGGGACGCCATCAAGGCCGACTCGGCGACCGCCATATCGCCCCTGATCACGCGCCCTTCGGCCAGCGCCTTCGTGATGGTCAGCAAGACGTTCTGAATCGCGGTCGCGCTTGCCCAAGGCCGGCGCGACCTCTACATCGGCTGCTCCACCCCTGATGGAGGCCGCCATGATCAGCCAGACGGAAGACCGCTTCGTCCTTCCCGTTTCCCTGTTCGTGGTTTCCCATGCCTGCCTTCATCACTCTGGACTCCGTTTCCGCCGCCGCGCCTGACGGCCGCGTTCTCTTCGAAAACCTGAACCTGTCGGTCGGCGCCGAGCGCGTCGGCCTGGTCGGTCGCAACGGCGCGGGCAAGTCGACCCTGCTGGCGCTGATCGCCGGCGCGCGGGCGCCCCTGGCCGGGACCATCGCCCGGGTCGGGACGATCGGCGTGCTCGACCAGACGCCCGAGCTTGCGCCGGACGCGATCCTGGCCGATCGCCTGGCCGTCGGGCAGGCCTGGCGGCGGCTCTCGCGCATCGAGGCGGGGCAAGGCGACGACACCGACTTCGCCGAGGCCGACTGGACCCTGCCTGTGCGGCTGGACGAGGCCTTGGCCGAGGTCGGTCTGACCGGCCTCGATCCCGACCGCCCCGCGAGCGCCCTAAGCGGCGGCCAGCAGACCCGCGCGGGTCTCGCCGCCCTGCTGCTGGCCGCGCCCGACCTGATCCTGCTGGACGAGCCGACCAACCACCTCGACGCCCGGGCGCGGGACCTCGTGGCGCTGGTGCTGGCCCGCTGGAAGGGCGGGGCGATCGTCGCCAGCCACGACCGCGCCCTGCTGCGCGGCATGGACCGTATCGTCGAGATCTCCAGCCTGGGCGCGGCCAGCTACGGCGGCGGCTATGACCTCTACACCGAGCGCAAGGCGGCCGAGGTGGAGGCCGCCGGCCGGGCTCTGGACAGCGCCGAGCGCGACGAGCGCCGCGCCGCCCGCGAGGCCCAGGCCGCGCTCGAACGCAAAGCCCGCCGCGACGCCGCCGGCAAGCGCTTCGCCGCCAAGGGCAGCGAGCCCAAGATCCTGCTCGGCGCCCGGGCCGAGCGCGCCGAGAACACCGGCGGCAAGGAACGCCGCCTGGCCGAGCGCTTGCAGTCCGGCGCCCGCGAGGCGGTGGAGAGCGCCGAAAAGCGGGTCGAGCGGGCGCGGACTCTCGGCTTCGATTTGCCGCCCACTGGCCTGCCGGCAGGCCGGCTGGTGCTGTCGATGGAGGACGTCGCCTTCGCCTGGCCCGGTCGTTCGCCGGTGCTCGACGGCGTCAGCCTGCGCCTGGCCGGTCCCGAGCGGGTGGCCGTGCGCGGCCCCAACGGCGCGGGCAAGTCGACCCTGCTGAACCTGGCTGCCGACGTCCTGGCCCCGACGGCGGGAACGGTGACGCGCGGCGTTCCGGCGGTGATGCTCGACCAGTCGCTGGCCATCCTGCGTCCGGACGAGACCCTGCGCGAGGCCTTCCAGCGCCTGCACCCCGCCGCCGACCGCAACGCCGCCCAGGCCGCCCTGGCCCGCTTCCTCTTCCGCAACAGCGCCGCCGACCGGCTGGCGGGGAGCTTGAGCGGCGGCGAGCGTCTGCGCGCGGCCCTGGCCTGCGTGCTCGCGGGCCCGACCCCGCCGCAACTGCTGATCCTCGACGAGCCGACCAACCACCTGGACCTCGACTCGGTGGCGGCCGTGGAGGCTGCGCTGGCGGGCTATGACGGCGCGCTGCTGGTGGTCAGCCACGATCCAGACTTTTTGGCGGGGATCGGGGTGGAGCGGGAGGTGGAGCTGTAGAGAGGAGGTGACGCCTTCTCTCCGTTTCTCACCGGTTCTCTCCGTAAAATCCCCGCGAAAGCGGGGACCCAGGCTTTTTCTGAAACGTGGGGCGCTCGACGATAAAACACCTGGGTCCCCGCTTTCGCGGGGATTTTACGGGAAGAGGTCCCGAGAGCGGTGACCTACCGCTTAACCCGCGCCTTCACCTCGGCGATCAGCGCCTCAAGGCTCTCCACCTGCCTGACCCCATACTTCTCGCCGGTGATGTCGACATTGCCCTTGCGCCAGAAGCCCTCGGGACACAGCACCACCAGCTTCCCCGAGCGCGCGTGCAGGCCCATCTCCAGCAGGCTGATCGGGGCCTGCGAGCCGGGCGTCAGGTACAGCACGATGACGTCGGCGCTCTCCAGGGCGGCCAGTTCCCATTCGACCTGGCGGCGGAACTCGGGCTCGTCGGCGATCGGCTTCCAGGCCGGGTTCCAGTCGGGGCGGCGCGGATTGAGGATGACCACGTCCTGGTCGGCCAGGGCGGCGATCACCTGGGCCTGCCAGTCGACCGCCTTGCCCATGTCGATGCTGCCCCCCAGGAACACGCGCGGCCTGGCGTGATCGGCGGGCAGGGTCTGCGGCGAGGTCACGACGGTGGGGGCGGCCAGGGCGTTGGTCGTCATGCACAGGCTCAGGGCTGCGAGGAGGAGGAGGGCCGGGCGGATCATGCCGCGTCTTTACGCCAGGCGCACCCGCGTGGTCACGCGGTCCGGCGGAGGGCGTCGTTTTCCACGTCGAGGAACCGCCCGGTTTCCAGATAGGCCCGCACCTGCTCGCCCACCCGGGGATTGAAGATCATCAGCGTGTGGGTGACCGGCAGGACGACGTGGGCGCTCATGCCGGCGATGCGCGTCGCCGCCACCGAGACCTTGCCGTCGTTGGGGCGCGGCAGGATCAGCCGGGGCAGGATTGGATCCAGCGCGCGGTCGCCGGCGATGACGCCCAGCTCGAAATCGACGGCGGCGGGCAGGCTGGCGTCGTCCTGCGGCTGCGTCAGCAGGTGGGGCGCCATCGCTCCCAGCGCGATCCGGTTCAGCCGCGCGCGGGAGAGCACATCGGCCCATTCGCTGCCGCCGTTGGGCGGGGCCAGCATGACGACCCGCCCGAGGGGATCGGGCCGCTGCCTGACCAGCAGGGCGCGGGCGACCAGGCTGCCCAGCGAGTGGGCGACAATGTGCAGCGGACCGTCGAAGGACCGCTCGAAGGCGGCGAGTTCGGGCAGCAGGCGGTCCACGACCTTGGGCAGCGGGGCGCGGAAGGAGTAGGTCGGCGCCCAGGTCTCGAAGCCGGCGGCCCTCAGCCGCGCCGCCAGCTTGCCCATCGACCGGCCGGTGCGGCTATGGCCATGCAGGAGCAGCACGCCTTGCCGCGCGCGGCCGTCATCCTGGGTCGTAGGCGCGACTGAGATCATGTGAGGCTTCCCCGCGAGGAAGAGTAGTGGCGGTGAGAGAGGGATTCGAACCCTCGATAGAGTTTCCCCTATACACGCGTTCCAGGCGTGCGCCTTCAACCACTCGGCCACCTCACCAGCGCACTTCGAGTCGGGGGTGGTTGAGACCCCCGGCGCGGGAAGGGGCGCAATATACTCAGGCAGCGACTCGTAGCAAGCGCCGTTACGGGGTGAAAACGGGCCTGCGACGACTTATATCGGGCCTCAAGAAACTCCCGCCTCCGAAAGGCCCCGTCCCATGCTGTTCAAGAAGCTCCTCGAGATGCCGACCATCGACACCGCCCTGCCGGGGCGCGAGGCCGCCATCCCGACCGCCGACGTCCATTTCATCAACGGCCACCCGCTGAAGGGTCCCTATCCGGACGGCCTGGAGACGGCGGTGTTCGCCATGGGCTGCTTCTGGGGCGTCGAGCGGGTGTTCTGGCAGGTCCCGGGCGTCTACGTCACCGCCGCCGGCTACGCTGCGGGCATCACCCCGAACCCGACCTATGAGGAGGTCTGCTCGGGCCGCACTGGTCATACCGAGGTGGTGCTGGTGGTGTTCGACCCCAAGGCCGTCACCTACGAGACCCTGCTGAAGACCTTCTGGGAAAACCACGACCCGACCCAGGGCATGCGCCAGGGCGGCGATATCGGCACCCAGTACCGCTCGGGGATCTATCCGACCAACGACGCCCAGGCCGCCGCGGCCGTGGCGTCGAAGGAGGCCTACCAGCAGGCTCTCAGCGCCAAGGGCCTGGGCGCGATCACCACCGAGATCGCCGCCGCCGGTCCGTTCTACTTCGCCGAGGACTATCACCAGCAGTACCTGGCCAAGAATCCGGGCGGCTATTGCGGCATCGGCGGCACCGGCGTGACCTGCCCGATCGGCGTGGGCGTCGAGGCCTGATGAGCCCTGAGGCCTTCCACAAGGCGGCCATGGCGCTGCCCGCGGCGACCATGACCGTCCAGTGGGGCGACGACCAGGTCTACAAGGTCGGCGGCAAGATGTTCGCCGTCATCGGGACCGGCGTCACCCACGGCGGCGGCGCGTCGTTCAAGGTCTCGGACGTCGCCTACGAGGTGCTGACCGAGACCGGCCGGGCGATCGCCGCGCCTTATCTGGCTCGCGCGAAATGGGTGAAGCTGGAGGATTTGGCGTCGTTCGACGACGCCGAGGTCGCCGACTGGCTGAAGACGGCCCACGCGCTGATCGCGGCCAAGCTGACGAAGAAGGCCAGGGCGGAACTGGGGCTTTAGCCGCTTTGCGGCCCCCCTCAGTCGCTCCGCGACAGCTCCCCCAGAGGGGGAGCATCTTTTCTCCTCCCCCGTGAAACGGGGGAGGGGGACCACGAAGTGGTGGAGGGGGCGAGACTGGGCTCTGTGCCGGCCGTCGCCCCCTCCGTCACGGCGCGTATCCGCACCGCGCCACCTCCCCCGTTGCACGGGGGAGGAGTAGGGAGGTGGCCCGGAGGGCCGGAGGGGGTCCTCCCCGGACTAAATCCGGTCCTCCGGCGGATCGCCCGCCAGACCCCGCATGTGCGGGCCATGCACCACTGGTTGACGCTCGAGGATCTGGCGCACCTTGCGCACCGCCACCGAGGCGCGGCTGCGGCGCTGGCGCCAGACCAGCAGCACCAGGGCCCCGAGGCTGGCGGCCAGGAAGGCGTAGGGGCCCAGAAGCCAGGCCGCCGCCGCCAGGGCGAAGTAGTAGCCGCGCACCCCGGCGTTGAAGGCCGACAGGGCCGGGTTGAGGATGCCGCCGGCGGCCTCGGCGTATTCGGCCAGCACGCTGGGCGGCGCCCACATCGGCGTCGCGCCGATCGCGGCCAGGCAGTAGTTCATCTGGCGCAGCGCCCAGATGAAGTCGAGCAGCCCCCGGGCCAGGGTGAACAGCACCAGACCCAGCTTGACCTGGAACATCCAGGGGGCGGTCTTTTCCAGCACCTGCAGGCCCTCGACGCTCTTCAGCGCCGCGTCGCCGCCGAACAGTACGCCGGCCGCCGCCGCGATCAGGATCAGGTTCGACGAGGCGAAGAAGCTGGCCGAGTTGATGGCGTGGCCCAGGAGTTGGCCGTCCAGCAGGGCGACCTCGCGCACCGCCATCTCGGACATCCACCGGCGGCGGATCACCGTCATGTCGGTGTTGATCAGGTTCTTGCCCTGTCCCAGTCGCCGCAGCAGCGGCTCGTAGAACAGCCAGGCGAAGACGAAGAGGCCAAGGGCCAGGATGTCGAGAATCGGCATGGGCAACGCTGTTGGGGAAACGGGAGTCTACGACAGGGGATATCGGGGCGAGCGCCGGGGTCAATCCTCGGCGATGAGACTATGTCTTGCGGTGTCACGCAGCAGGATCGAGACCACCAGGCCCACGGTCATGATCGCGGCGACATAGAGGTAGAAGCCGCTCTCGACATGGGCGTGCTTGAAGGCCAGGGCGACCATCTCCGCGGTGCCGCCGAACAGCACGTTGGCCACGGCGTAGGGCAGGGCCACGCCCAGGGCGCGCACGTGGGCGGGAAACAGCTCGGCCTTCACCACGGCGCTGATGGCGGTATAGGCCGACTGGAAGGTCATGCCGGCGACGATCAGCGACAGGGCCACCGGCACGGAGTCGGTGGCGGCGATGCCGCTCATGATCGGCCAGATGGTCAGGGCCCCGCCGGCGAAGGCGGCGATCAGCATCGGCTTGCGGCCCAGCCGGTCCGACAGCCAGCCGGCCAGCGGCTGCAGCAGCATGAAGACGATCATGCTGATGGCGCTGATCTCCGAGGCCTGGGCCTTGTCGAACCCGGCCGTGTTGACCAGGAACTTCTGCATGTAGGTGGTGTAGACGTAGAAGGTCAGCGAGCCGCCGGCGGTCAGACCCATGATCATCAGGGTCTCGCGCGGGTGGCGGCGCATCAGCGGCGCGATCAGGGTGGCGAAGAAGCCGACCAGGAAGACGCCCGCCAGCACCTGCGGCACGAGGCCCGGCCTGGCCAGGATCCAGCCGCCGGCCGCCAGGGTCAGGCCGAAGAACAGCAAGGCGAGATTGCGCTGGGCCGCGCCGATGCGCTCGGCCGGCTTGTCGGCGGTCTTGAACGAGACGCTCTCATCCAGGCCCCGCCGGATCCAGAACACGACGACGGCCAGGCCCGCGCCGATCACGAACGGAATGCGCCAGCCCCAGGCGGCCAGGTCCTCCTTGGCCAGGGTCCGTTGCAGCACGATCAGCACCGCCAGCGCGATCAGCTGGCCGGCGATCAGCGTCACATAGTGGAAGCTGGACCAGAAGCCGCGATGCCGCTTGCCGGCCATCTCGCTCATATAGGTGGCGCTGGCACCGTACTCGCCGCCGACCGACAGGCCCTGCAGCACGCGGGCGACCAGCAGCACGGCCGGCGCGAACAGGCCGATGGTCTTGAAGTCCGGCGTCAGGGCGATGATCAGGGCGCCGGCGCACATCAGCGACACCGAGACGCTCAGCGCCGCGCGCCGTCCGGCCCGGTCGGCGTAGTGGCCCATCAGCCAGGCGCCGACGGGGCGCGCCACGAACCCCAGGAAGAACACCGCCGCCGCCTGCAGCAGCTGAACGGTCTGGTCGCCCTTCGGAAAGAAGTGCGGCGCGAAATAGAGGGTGAAGGCGGCGTAGGCGAACCAGTCGTACCATTCGACCAGGTTGCCGGCCGAGCCGCCGAGGATGGCCCGCGCGCGGGCGCCCGCCGAGAGCGATGGGGCCGAGGGGGGCGCAGGCTGGTCCTGCGGCGCGACGGCGTCGGTCATCCCTGGTTCCCCCTGTCGGCCCCCTTCCTGGGTTGGGCGGCCGTTAGGGAGACCTTAGGTCAAGACGCCGTCGCGCTCAAAGTCCCCTTTGGGGCGGGCTTTCAGCGGGCGTCGTCAGATCCTGCCGATGAGCACCAGGATGATGATGATCACCAGCACGAGGCCGAGACCGCCGCTGGGGAAATAGCCCCACGAACGGCTGTGGCCCCAGGTGGGCAGGGCGCCGACCAGCGCCAGGATCAGGATGATGATGAGGATCGTGCCGAGCATTCGCGTCTCCCAGATGGCCGGGCCAGCCGCGTTCGGCGCCCTGGCTTAGGGGGAGGGAATGCCGTCCGTGCGGCGACGGTTCCGCCTGGCCTGGGCGGTCAGCCGCCGGCGGCGTCCTCGGGCTTGCGCAGGCCGTTGGCCCAAAGGGCCCCGATCACCGCGCCCTTGACGCGCGGCAGCAGCAGCAGGGTCAGGCCGGCCAGCGGCAGGATGGTCAGCGGCGCGACCAGCCACGGCGAGGCCTGCCAGATGAACGGGAACAGCAGCAGCGGCGCGACGAACAGGTGGCCGATGATCAGGATCGTGAAATAGGCCGGGCCGTCATCGGCCGGATAGGCCGCCAGGTGATGGCCGCAGACCTCGCAGTCGAACTCGACCTTCAGATAGCGCGAATAGAGCCGCCCCTCGCCGCAGTTGGGGCAACGGTGGCGGACGCCGCGCTTCATGCCGGTCAGGACGCTGGGTACGGGTCGGTCGGTCATGGCGTCCATATGGCTCCGGCGCCGCTTTGTGCAAATAGCACTTTCGGTCGCATGTGCGCTTTGGAAGCAGATATTGCGCCCCTGAATGGGCGACTACCGAAAGAATTCATCCTCCGCGTTCATCGCGCGCGAATGAACTGTTCGGCAGGGTTAATGAAACGCCGCTTCCGGTTAAGCTTGATATGATGAACGAGGTCGCCGGAGTTTACTTGCCGTGACAATGGCAAAACTGGCGCGTCATTGCGGCCAGTATGTGGCGCGCGTCGCTCAGGGCGACGCGCGCCGGATCTGCTGCTGAGAGCGGAGCCTAGTGCTTGGCGTCGCTGGCGGCGCCGGTGACGGCGCGGCCAGCGGCCGAGACGTCGCGGCCCACGCCCTCGACGGTGTTGCAGGCCGAGACCAGCAGGGCGGCCGCGGCGGCGGCCAGGACGACGAACTTGCGCATGGAAAATCTCATGGTGGAAAAAGGCGCGCGGAGCTTAGCCGCCCCGCGCGCCGCTTCAAGGTCGAGTTTACGACGGAAGGATCAGCGCCGAAGGATCAGCGCCCAGAAATCAGCGGATGCGGCGGATCGAGCTGACGCGGTCGTTCATCTCGCCCGAGAACAGGCTGATGTCCGACGAGATCCGCCAGCAGCGGCCGCGATAGTTGATGTCGTCGCACAGCTCCCATTCGCCGCGGCCGACCCGGATGGCCGAGGCGCGGTCGTTGAAGCCGAAGGCGCCGAGGTCGGCGATGTCGCCGTCGACGTTGACGGCGCGGCCGCGATAGCCGGCGTCCTCGAACAGCACGGCCTGGCCGCGTCCGCCGCCCGGGCCGCCGGGACCGCCCGGACCACCAGAGCCGCCGAAGCACACCAGGCGGCCGTTCTGGTTGGTCATGTCGCCTCGGCATTCGGCGCTGGCGCTGGTCCAGTTCCAGCGGCCGCGATCATCGCGGCACTGGGCGGTGAGCTCGCGGCCGCGAACCGAGGCGTCGCGGCAGCTTTCCAGGTAGGAGCCGCGCGGCAGGGTTCCGGGGCGGCCGCTGCCCGACAGGCAGGTCAGGCGGCCGTTCTGGTTGGTCATGTCGCCGCGGCAGTCGGCGCTGGCGGTGCTCCACACCCACTGGCCGCGATTGTCGCGGCACTGGGCGCTGATCTCGCCGCGGCGCAGCTGCACGTCGCGGCAGCTGTCCTGGTAGGAGCCGCGCGGCGTGTCGGGGCGGCCGTAGCCGCGGTCCTGGGCGGCGGCCGGGGCGGCTGCGGCGGCGAGGGCGCCGGCGGCGGCGATGAGGGCGAGGGCGGCGCGCATGGCGAAGTCTCCCGGTTCTGGCGGCCTTTCGCCGCCCGTTGTTCGTTGAGGCCAAGCTAGCCGCAACCGCCGTGAACGCCACCTGAATGGCGCCCATCCTGGGTTTTCATGTCCGAAAATTCACGTAGCGGCGGCTTTTCGCGGCGCCTTGAGAAGGCCGCGCTTGATCGCCATTGTCGAGCTCATGCGCGCGCTCCTTCCCGCCCTTCCGATCCTGGCCCCGATCCTGGCTGTCGTCGCCTTCTCGGGGACCGCTCTCGCCCAGTCGGCCCAGCGGCCCGAGCCTACGCCGGTCTCGCCGGTGACGGTGATGCCGCCGACCCTGCCGCCGAAGGTGACCGCCACCTGGCCGGCGGCCGGCGAGGCCGTGGCCCCGGGCGTCCTGGTGCTGAAGGTCGCCTTCGACCAGAAGATGACGCCGCTGGCCTGGAACTACGCCGATGCGGCGGGCGGCGAGCGGCCCGAATGCGTCCGCGCCCCGCGCCTGCTCAACGACGGCAAGACCTTCGTGCTGCTGTGCCGCACCAAGCCCGGCAAGAGCTATGCGATCAGCTTCAACGCCGTGCGCGAGGGCGGTTTCGCCAACGAGGCCGAGAACCCGGCCCTGACCGCGCAACTGGCCTTCACCACCAATACCGCGACCTCGGTCTACACCCTCAAGACGGCGATGAAGGCGGCCGGGCTGAAGGACGACGAGGCCCCGATCCAGGAAGCGCCGCCGGTCACGCCCACCGCGCCCTGAGGCGCGGCTAAGGTTTCCATGAGGCGCGCCTTGAGGTGTGGCTAGGGTTTTCCCTAGGCGCCGATCACGCGCTGTTTCGGAACCGTTACAAACGAGCTTGCGTTGGTTGAGCGGGCAGGGGCCCTCCGACGGAGCGTAAATATGAAGACCAAGTTCGCCTATCTCGCCGCCGCCGCGACCCTTTCGATGGCCGGCGCCGCTTATGCGCAGAGCACCGCGCAGGACACCAACACCACGGCTCCGGCCGATCCGGCCGCCGCCGCGCAGCCGCCGTCCTCGACGACCAGCACCACCTCGACCACCACCACGACCACGCCTCCGGCTGACACCTCGGCCGCCGCCGCCGGCGCGGCCGGTACGCCGTCCTCGGCCACCGTCTCGGGCGACTTCAAGGTCGGCTCCGAGATCAAGGATCCCTCGGGCGCCGTGGTCGGCACGATCAGCGACACCGCGACCGGCGCCGACGGCTCGGCCAATGTCGTGGTCAGCAGCGGCGAGAAGAAGTTCGCCCTGCCCAAGGCCAGCCTGAGCGCCGGCGCCGACGGCAGCATCAGCACCACGGCCACCAAGGCCCAGATCGATGCGGCCCTGGCCGGCGCGGCCGCGCCCAAGTAACGGGGCCGAAGTAACAGCGTCCCTTCTTCCGAACACGCACGAGGCCCGCCCAGCATTGCCGAGCGGGCCTCACGCTGCTAGCGATGCAGCGTAAACTTAGGCGGTCTCCGCCAGTCCGCTGATATGAGGTGCGTCGGATGGCTCCGGCCAGGAAATCCAAGGGGCGCGGTTCGAGCGCGCTGTTCTGGGATCTGTTGACCTTCGACCGACTGGTGACGGGGCCGGTCATCCACCTGATCTACTGGGCTGGCCTGGGCGTCGTGGCCCTGTTCGCCTTTTCCGTCGTCGGCGCGGCCGTGGGCCTGGCGCTGAAGGAACGCGGCGTCGCCTCGCTGCTGCTGGCCTTCCCGGTGCTGATCGCCGGCCTGCTGGTCGCCGCCGGCATGGTGCTGCTGTGGCGCGCCTTCTGCGAGTTCTACGTCGCCGTCTTCCGCATCAGCGAAGACCTGCGCGCCCTGCGCCAGGCCAACGACGCCGACCACGCAGTGGCCACCAGCGTGCGCGGCCCGGGCGCCTGAGGTCTGGAACCGCGCCTCGCGTGAAGTCGCGAGGCCATTTCCAACCGTAAGATCCCCGCGAAGGCGGGGACCCAAGCTGATTCCAGAATCTGGCGCGGTCTAAGGGGTCTTCTCCGACGCCGCTTGGATCCCCGCCTGCGCGGGGATGCTCGGAGAAAATAGGCCTTTGTATCGGCCTGCGGGCGCTTAAGCCCTTCTGAATCCCTCCACCAGCGCCGCCGCGCCGGCCTTCGCCCGCCCTGCGTCGTCGAACGGGGCGGGGGCGTCGGAGGCGTTTTCCTTCTTCAGCCATGAGTCGCCGTCGCGCAGGCCCCACAGGGTGAAGGCGAAGCGCTGGCGCGCGGGCAGGGCCATGAAGGCCTCGGCCGCCTCGCCGTAGGTGCGGGCCTGGCGCTGTTCCAGGTCGGCGCGCGACAGGAACTTGTTCTGGGCGCGCACCAGCGAGACGTCCAATTCCGAAAGGTGGATCGGCAGGCCGAGACTCGCCAGGTCCTTCATCATGGTGGTGATCTCGCCGGGCCGGATGTCGGCGGCGACGTGCATCTGGGTCCCGATGCCGGTCAGCGGCGCGCCGGAGGCCAGCAGGCGCTCGGCCAGCTTCAGGAACGTCGCCCGCTTCCTCGGCATGTATTCGAGATTGTAGTCGTTGAGCAGCAGGACCGCGCCGGGATCGGCCTCGCGGGCGGTGCGATAGGCCAGGGCGATGTGCTCGAAGTCGCCCAGGCGTTTCGACCACAGGCTCGTGCGCCAGCCGTCGCCGTCTTCCGCCACGGCCTCGTTGACCACGTCCCAACCCACGACCTTGCCGCGATAGCGCCCGGCGACGGCCAGGATGTAGTTGCGATAGGCCTGCTCGAAGCTGACCCGGTTCTCGTCCAGCCGCTCGAAGGCCTCGGGCGCCTGGGCGTACCAGACCAGGGTGTGGCCCAGCAGGGCCATGCCGTTGGCGGCGGCGAAGGCGGCGATGCGGTCGGGGGCGTCGAAGCGGAACGAGCCGTCCGGCTGGACGATGTATTCCATCTTCATCTGCCACTCGGGCGTCAGCTGGCTGACCTGGCGGCGCAGTAGGGCCGAGAGCGCCGGGTCATCCAGATGCAGGGCCTGCACCGAGGAGCCGATCCGGAACGGCGCGACGCTCTTCAGCGGCGGCAGGTTGGCCGGAACCGGCTGGCCCTGCGCCGTCTGCCCGCAGGCGGCCAGCGCCAGGCTGGAGCCGAGCACGGCGCGGCGTGAGACGTCGGACATGGCGGCGGGCTCCCTGGCGATCGGCGCGAGGAAAGCACGGGGAGGTTTGGGAAGGGTGAAGTTCAGCGCGATCCCTCTCCCCTTGCGGGAGAGGGTGGCCTCCCGGAGGGAGGTCGGGTTAGGGGTCTCTCAGAAGGTGGCGGAGAGGCCTTTCGACCCCTCATCCGTCAGCTTCGCTGACACCTTCTCCCGCAAGGGGAGAAGGAACTTAGCGCCCGCCCATCGCCGCGCGGCGCAGGCCCAGCTCGTCCAGCGCGGCCATTTCCATCTTGCCGACCTTCTTGGCCAGGGCGGCCTTGGCGGCGTCGGCGACGTGTTCGTATTTCTTGAGGTTTTCGAAGGCCACCGACAGCGCGTCGCGGGCGCCGGTTTCCTCGATCCTGATCTGGTCGATTTCGAGCATCGCTTCGGCGCGGCGCACCTGCACGCCCTTGCGGTAGCCGATCATGTACCAGCCGGCCGACGCGTCGCCCTCGGCCCGCTTGATCTCGGCCTCGGCCTCGGCGTCCATCATCACCACCCGCATCTCGGCGGCTTCGCGACGGTCGACCACTTCCGACAAGCGCTTCTGCAGCGTCTCGACCTCGTGGTTCGAGATGCGGATCAGGGAGGCGGCCCACTTGGTCATGTCGGGTTACTCGGTACGAAGCGTCTAAGCGGCGCTTTGGAGAATCTGGCCGAGGAAGTTGAACGAATCGTCAAGACTCGTGGCTTCGTCGGGGTTCTGGCTGAGAAAAGCCTCGACCGCGGGATTGAGCTGGATGGCGCGGTCCACCGTCGGGTCGGCGCCGGCGCGGTAGGCCCCGATCTTGATCAGCTCTTCCATGTTGGAATAGGCCGACAGCACCTGGCGGGCGGATTTGACGATGTCGCGCTCGTGCGGCAGCTGGCAGCCCGGCATGGTCCGGCTGATCGATTTCAAGACATTGATGGCCGGGAAGCGGCCGCGCTCGGCGATCGAGCGTTCCATGACGATGTGGCCGTCGAGAATGCCTCGGGCGGCGTCGGCGATCGGTTCGTTGTGGTCGTCGCCGTCCACCAGCACGGTGAACAGGGCGGTTATCGGCGCGGCCGTCGTGCCGTCGGCGCGGATCGGGCCGGGGCCGGCCCGCTCGAGCAGCTTGGGCAGTTCGGTGAAGACGGTGGGCGTATAGCCCTTGGTGGTCGGCGGTTCGCCGGCGGCCAGGCCGATCTCGCGCTGGGCCATGGCGAAGCGGGTCACCGAGTCCATCAGGCAGAGGACCTCCTGATCCTGGTCGCGCAGGAATTCGGCGACGGC
The DNA here is from genome assembly GCF_058807655.1 of Caulobacter sp. GW821-FHT12A07. Lineage (NCBI taxonomy): Bacteria > Pseudomonadati > Pseudomonadota > Alphaproteobacteria > Caulobacterales > Caulobacteraceae > Caulobacter > Caulobacter sp. GW821-FHT12A07. Next base: position 166,319 of record NZ_JBXAQX010000010.1, on the reverse strand, counting down.
CAGGGTCATGTAGGCGGCCTGGCGGCGGGTCAGGGCCGGCTCGTCCGAGGTGGCGACCACGACGATGGCGCGGCGCAGGCCTTCCTCGCCGAGGGTCTCCTCGATGAACTCGCGCACCTCGCGGCCCCGTTCGCCGATCAGGCCGACGACGACGGCGTCGCAGGTGGCCTCTTTCGCCAGCATCGACAGCAGCACCGACTTGCCGACGCCCGAGCCGGCGAAGATGCCCAGACGCTGGCCGCGGCAGGTGGTGGTGAAGACGTTCATCGAGCGGACGCCCAGGTCCAGGCGCTCGCCCACCCGGCCGCGGGCGTGGGCCGGCGGCGGCGGGGTCTTCAGGGGATAGGGAACCTCGCCCTGGGGCAGGGGGCCAAGACCGTCGATCGGCTCGCCGAAGGCGTTGATGATGCGGCCGAGCCACGCCTTGGTCGGACGCACCACGGCGCCTTCCGGCATGATCTTGATCTCGGCGCCGGGGGCGACGCCCTCGACGGGGCCGAAGGGCATCAGCAGGGCGCGGGTTTCGCGGAAGCCGACGACCTCGGCCGGCAGGGTCGGCAGGTTCAGGCGCTCGATCTCGACGCGCGCGCCGACGGCCAGGCGGGTCAGCCCGCCCCGGGCCTCGATCAGCAGACCGTTCACGGCCGCGACGCGCCCGAAGATGGTCAGGGGATCAAGACGTTCGACGGCGGCGATGAGACTGCGCAAGACGGCTCCTGGAAGCGACCCGCGCAGACTCGGTCATCATGGTTAATCGCACATGAAATTCAGCGTTCTCCGACGCCCAGTTGGGTGGCGAAGAATGTCGCAACCCGGGCGTTGAAATCGGCGTGGAAAGCGGCCCGATCGAAGCCCGGAGCGCTTGCGCACAAGGGGCTGGGCAGGCGTTGGGCCGCCTGCGGACCGCAGGGGACCAGAAAGTCGAAATGTCGCGCCCCTGGAACGACGCGGTAATCGTGGGCGCGGGGCAGGGCGCGGTGCACGGCCTCGGCGTAGTCCGGATCGGGCAGGATCTCGTCGTCCCCGGCCTTCCACAGCTGAACAGGCTGGGTCACGCCCTTCAGGCCCTGGCGGCCGAAGGTGAAGCCCAGCGCCGGCGCGGCCGAGACCACGGCCCTGATGCGGGCGTCGTGGGTCCAGGTCGGCGACAGCGTGCTGGCCGGCAGCGGCTTTCCGGCGCTCAGGCGGCAGTCGTAGTTGGTGGGATGCTTGATGCAGTGTCCGGGGAAGGTCGCCGCCAGGCGCGGCTCTCCGCCGGCCGCCGCCAGCACCGTGAACCCGCCCGACGAGAAGCCGAAGGCCCCGACCTTGGCGGCGTCGATCCGCGCATGCATCGGCGAGGCGTCCAGCATGTAGCCGATGAGGACGGACAGTTGGCGCGGGCGCTCGGTCATCTCCAGGGCGCGGCTCTGGTCGCGGTAGTTGTCGCCGGTGTGAGTCAGGGCGGCGACCACGAAGCCCTTCTTCACCAGGGCGGCGGCGGTGTCGTAGTGGCCGCCGAACCAGCCGCCATTGCCGTGCGACATCACCACCAGCGGCAGGCGCTCGCCGGCTGCCGGCGCGCCCTTGGCGACGGGCAGGCTCTCCATGCCGCCGATCGGGCCGGTCTCGGGCGCGTCGGTCGGGTACCAGATGCCGACCTCGATCGGCGCGCCCTGCGGATCGGGTGCCTCGACGCGCATGAAGCCGATGTGAGGCTCGGCGGCCTGTGCTCCGCCGGCGATGGCCAGGGCTGCGAGCAGGGGGAGAAGGCGCAAGGGCGATATGCGGGGCGACATGGAAGGCTCCGGTTGGCGATGACCCTCCGATGCGGCCCCGGCCCTTGCGCCGCCACGCCTCATGCGCGAACGGGCGAACGGGTTCGCGAAGCGGCGAACGGCGCTATAGATCGGGCATGACCGGCCCGTGCCCCCTGCTCGGAACCGCCCGCGAGTGGGCGATCGACCTCTCCGTCGCCACGGCGATGGGGGCGTTCCTGGGCATGGTCGGGCCCTTCGGCAGCTACTTCAACGGCCCCTTCCTCGTGCGCGCGATCTATTGGATCGGCTGTTTCTGGGCCGGGACCCTGATCTTCGGCCTGCTGATCCGGCTGGCGGCCGTGGCCGCCGAACGGGCGAGGATCCCGGCCCCGATCCTGGTGGCCGCGGCGATCCTGGTCGGCAGCGCCTTGCAGGCGGCGGTGGTCGCGCCGGCGGCGACCGGGCTGTGGCCGTTCCTGAACAAGCTGTCGCCGCTGGACTGGTACGGCCAGTGCCTGGCCTTCTCCGGGCCGCTGGCCGTGGGCTTCACGATCCTGCGGGCCAGGCTCGCGGCCCAGCGCGCCGCCGCCGCGCCGCTGGTCGTCGACGGGCCAATTGCGCCGCCGCCGCTCGCGCCCATCCCCGCCGCGACGGTGCTCTATCTGAAGATGGAGGATCACTATGTCCGGGTGCGCACCGAGACCGGCTCGCGACTCGAGGCCGGGCCCATGGCGCGGGTGCTGGCGAATCTCTCCGGGCTCGACGGCCTGCAGGTGCATCGCTCGTGGTGGGTGGCCCGGCGGGCGGTGGTCGGTGTCGAGCGCGACGGCCGAAACCTGCGTTTGAGGCTGGCCGACGGCGAGGCCGCGCCCATCGCGCGGGCCTCGGTGGCCCGTCTGCGCGCCGCCGGCTGGCTGGCCGAGGAAGACGCCGCCGCGACCGGGTGACGCGGATCGCCCCTGGCCACGCTTGGCCGCGCACGCGCGAGGCGAAAAAACATCCCCGGAATTCTCGCGACAGAACGCCGCAATCTCGCCGCAAGTAAGAACGTGAGCTTGCACCCTGTTAACGCGGCCGTAATGCGCGAGGCCCTGTTAACCCTTGGGTTTGCTGCGATTTTAAGGGCTTGCGGCAGCGCTTGAAACGGGGCTGCGACCAATGTGCGCAACGGATTTCCGACCGCTTGCACCCGATTCGCAAATCATATTAACCATTTCGCCAGACGACGCGTTCACCATTAACCAGTCTTAAATTAACTGTCCGCCAGACTGGGGGACGGGTTTCATCGGCGGCATGCCCGCCACTGTCGAATTAAGCGCCGCCGATTGGCGGGGAGGGTTCCATGCGGGTACTGCTGATTGAGGACGACAGCGCCACCGCGCAGACGATCGAGCTGATGCTGAAGTCGGAAGGCTTCAACGTCTACACGACCGACCTGGGCGAAGAAGGCGTCGATCTGGGCAAGATCTACGACTACGACCTGATCCTGCTCGACCTGAACCTGCCGGACATGAGCGGCATCGACGTGCTGCGCACCCTGCGCGTGGCCAAGGTCAACACGCCGATCATGATCCTGTCGGGCACGGCCGAGATCGACACCAAGGTGAAGACCTTCGCCGGCGGCGCCGACGACTACATGACCAAGCCCTTCCACAAGGACGAGATGATCGCCCGCATCCATGCGGTGGTCCGTCGTTCGAAGGGTCACGCCCAGTCGGTCATCAAGACCGGTGACATCATCGTCAACCTGGACGCCAAGACGGTGGAAGTGAACGGCAACCGCGTTCACCTGACCGGCAAGGAATACCAGATGCTGGAGCTGCTCTCCCTGCGCAAGGGCACGACCCTGACCAAGGAGATGTTCCTGAACCACCTGTACGGCGGCATGGACGAGCCGGAACTGAAGATCATCGACGTCTTCATCTGCAAGCTGCGCAAGAAGCTGGCGGCCTCCGCTCAAGGCAAGCACCACATCGAAACCGTCTGGGGCCGCGGCTACGTGCTGCGCGACCCGAACGAGCAGGTCAACGCCGCCTAAATTTCGCCCGCGCGAAACCCGAGATTCGACAGAAGGCGCCCGCTGCTTGCAGCGGGCGTTTTTCTTTGTGTTTCAAGGGATTAACCATGTCCGTGACAAAACGTCCGAAGCACCGGATAGTCCTTGCCCGGAGGCGCGCGGGCCGTCATGTTCCGGCGCGACGATTGCTGGGGGGCTTCCCGGCCGTGTCGTTTTCGTACAAACGCGGCATCTGTACCGAACGGGGGACCGATGCAGGAATTTGATCCGCGACGCCCGACCATGCGTCTCGCGCCGCGGCTTTTCACCGCCGTCGCCGGCCTGGCCGCCCTGGCCCTGGGCTGGAAGCTGACGGCGGGGGACCAGCCCTCGACCGTGGTCGCCGCCCATGCGCCGCTCGATGCGGCCGCCATGGTGGCGTTGCAGCACGTCGCCTTCGCCCAGGCCGAGGCCCAGCCCGGCTTCGACCGTCCCGAGACCGTTCCCGTCAAGGTCAAGCCCGGCGAGACCCTGCAGGGCGCCGTCGAGCGCGCCGGCGTCGGCGCCGACGAGGCCCAGCAGGTGGTCAGCACGCTGCAAAGCGCCATGGATACCGTCAACATCAAGGCCGGCATGGCCTTCGAGGCCGCCATCGCCCGCCGCCGCGACAACGACCGCGGCCCGGCCCGCCTGGTCGGCCTGTCGATGCGCACCAGCCCGTCCTCGACCGTCACCGTGTCGCGCACCTTCGACGGCGCCCTGAAGCTGCGCGAGATCGAGGAAGAGGTCCGCGACGAGACCAAGGTCTCGTGTGGGGCCATGAACGGCTCGTTCTACGAGAGCGTGGCGGCCGTCGGCGGCAGCCCGGCCGTGGTCAGCCAGGCCGCCAAGCTGTTCTCGCACAAGATCGACTTCTCGCGCGACATCAAGGACGGCGACCCGTTCTGCCTGGTGTTCGACCGCAAGGTCACCGAGAGCGGCCGCACCATCGAGGCCGGCGACCTGGAATACGCCGAGGTCAAGGGCCAGCGCTTCTACGCCTTCGAGCGCGGCGGCAAGACCCAGTTCTTCGACGAGACCGGCAAGAACATCAAAGGCTTCCTGCTGCGCACCCCGGTCGACGGGGCCCGCATCACCTCGACCTTCGGCATGCGCCGCCACCCGGTGTTGGGCTACAACCGCGGCCACAAGGGCATCGACTTCGGCGCTGGCACCGGCACGCCGATCCTGGCGGCCGGCGACGGCGTGGTGCTGGAGGCTCGCCGCTGGTCGGGCTACGGCAACTGGCTGCGCATCCGCCACTCGGGCCAGTGGGACACCGGCTACGGCCACATCTCGCGCTACGCCAAGGGCATCCGCCCGGGCGTCCATGTGCAGCAGGGCCAAGTCGTGGCCTATGTCGGCTCCACGGGCCTGGCGACCGGCCCGCACCTTCACTACGAAGTCTGGCTGAACGGCCAGCGCATCAACCCGATCGGCGCCAAGGTGCCCCAGGGCACGGTGCTGTCGGGCAGCGAGCTGGCGGCCTTCAAGGCCAAGCGCGCGCGCCTGGACACCCTGCTGGCCCAGGCCGGCCGCGCCGACGGCAATTACGCCCAGGCCGTGGTCCCGACCTCCGGCAAGGACAACGGCCGCCTGGCCCTGGCCGAGCTGAAGGCCGGCGGCGACGGCCGGCTGCGCTGACAGAAACCCTCTCTCTTTGAGAGAGGGAGGGGCCCACGCCAAAGGCGTGGGAGGGTGAGAGGTAACAAACTCACCGGAAGAGGCGCGGTCGCTGGGCGCGCCCCTTCTCTTCGAAGTTTATGGGACGCCTTGGGATTTATCGGCCAAGGGTGAAACCTCTCACCCTCCCACCGCTGCGCGGCGGGGCCCTCCCTCTCTCCATGAGAGAGGGGTCCTTCAGAGCCGCGCCGCCCGGCCCATCAGCGGATCGCTGATCGAGTCCCGCCCCGTCTCCGCCCGTCCGGCCGCGCGCCGGAACCACGCCGGCGACTCGTCGCAGCGGGCCGACAGATCGTACCATTCGGAATCGGTGCGCCAGTCGCGCGTCTGGGTCTCGCCCGCCGCCAGCGTGACGCGCCAGGGCTTGGTCGGGACGATGCTGGTCGCCTCGACGGTGACCGTGCGGGGTTCGGGGCCGGCGTTGGTCAGGGTCGCCGCGACCGAGCGGCCGTGGGGCGCGGGCGTGATCCGCAGCGCCAGCCCGTCGGCCGGATCGCCGGCGAAGCCGCGATGGAAGCCGTTCGGCCCCAGCAGCCACAGGTCGTAGGGGCCCGCCGGCCAGGCGTCCTCCAGCCGTCCGCCGGCGCCCAGGGTGTAGCGGCGCGGGGGCTGGTCCAGGCGCAGGCGGTCATAGACGTGCAGCACGGCCCCGGCCGCGCCGGGATTGCTCAACACCAGGCCGGCGGCGCCGTCGCGGATCGCGATCTCGACCTCCAGCCGGTAGGGCAGGGCGCGGGAGGGCCGGAAGCCCGGCTCCTGGATCGGCGCCAAGGGCGTCGTCGGCGTCGGCGGGGTGGTCGTCTTCTTCAGGGTGGCGGCCAGCCGGGCCGTCCGCGCCGTCTCCGGCAGCGGCGCCTGCGGTCGCGTGTTGGGTGTCTTGAAGTCGAAGCACGAGGTCAGGTCGCCGCACACCGCCCGCCGCCAGGGCGAGATGTTGGGCTCGGCCACGCCGAACCGCGCCTCCAGGAAGCGGATCACCGAGCCGTGGTCGAAGACCTGGCTGTTGACGAAGCCGCCCCGGCTCCACGGCGAGATCACGTACATCGGCACGCGCGGCCCAAGACCGTAGGGCCGGCCCATCAGGTGGTCGCGCTCGGCCTTGGCCTCGGTCGGGTTGCGCACCAGGTGGTATTCGCCGGCCGTGTCGACCGTCGAGCCGCCCAGCAGGGCGCCGTTCGCGGTCCTGGACGGCGGGGCCGGCGGCGGCATGTGGTCGAAGAAGCCGTCGTTCTCGTCGAACATCACCAGCAGCACCGTCCTGGCCCAGGCCTCCGGGTCGATGGTCAGGGTGTCGATCACCCGGGCGAGGTAGTGCGCGCCCTGGGCCGGGCTGGACGGCCCGGGATGCTCGGAATCGGCGGCCGGGGCGATGATCCACGACACCGAGGGCAGCTGGCGGGCCAGGACGTCCTTGCGCAGGCCGTCGAGATGCCAGGTGGTCAGGGCCAGGTCCTTCAGCCGCGTGTCCGAACCCGGCGCGCCGGCGCGGGCGTCGCGATAGGCCTTGAACCCGGCCAGCGGGTTGTCGGTGAAGTTGTCGGCCATGTCCTGGTAGATGCGCCAGCTGACCCCCGCCTCGAGCAGGCGCTCGGGATAGGTGGTCCAGCCGTAGGATTCAGCCGCCCCGCCCTTGTCGGCGAAGTCGTCGTGCGAGTTGGAGATCGACGGGCCGCCGGCCTTGCCCAGGCCGTCGTTGGTTCCGGTCCACAGGAACAGGCGGTTGGTGTTGGTCCCCGTCTGGGTCGAGCAGTGATAGGCGTCGCAAAGGGTGAAGGCGCCGGCCAGCGCATGCTGGAAGGGGATGTCGGCCCGCGTGTAGAAGCCCATGGAATGGGGATGCTTGGCGACCGGCCAGCGGTCCATGCGGCCCTCGTCCCAGGCGTCCTGGGCGTCGGCCCAGCTGTGCGGCGTGCCCTCGACGCGCATGTGGGCGAAGGTCTGGGTGGTGTTCAGCGCGAAGGGCGCGATGACGTCCGGGCCGCCGCCTTGGCCATAGGCCTGCAGGAAGACCGAGCCGTCCTTGCGGCCCTTGGCGTCGCGCACCGGAACCGGGAAGCGGTCGCCAAAGCCCCGCACCCCACCCATCGTTCCGAAATAGTGATCGAAGCTGCGGTTCTCCTGCATCAGGATCACCACGTGCTGGACATCCTCGATCGTGCCCTTGCGGACGTCGGCGTCGATGGCGGCGGCGCGGGCAAGCGACGAGGCCAGGGCCGCGGGCAGGGCGGCGGCGGCCCCCATCAGCAGGCCGCGACGATCGATGACGGACAAGGCGGCTCTCCCGTTGGCGGAACACCGCCGATAGCACGCGCCGCTTGGCGGTCTCGTGACAACCAGCGAGCGGTTGAAGCCGGGGGATGAGAAGCCTAGAAGCGCGCCACAGCATCCGATCGCCGTCCCGCTTCCCGTGGGGCGGCGATGCTTTTTTCGACAAGGCCCGTTCCGTGACGTCCCCCCGCACCGACCTTTACCGCGACAAGCGTTTCGTCATCGGCATGGCGGTGCTGTGCTGCCTGCTGTGGGGCAGCGCCTTTCCGGCGGTGAAGGCCGGCTACGCCCTGCTGCACGTGGCCAAGACCGACACGGCGACCCAGATGCTGTTCGCCGGCTGGCGGTTCGTGGCGGCGGGATCGATCCTGTTGGTGCTGGCGGCCCTGTCGCGCAAGGCGCTGATCCCGCCGCGCGACCAGATCGCCAAAGTCGCCATGCTCGGCGTCGGCCAGACCACCCTGCAGTACGTGTTCTTCTATATCGGCCTGGCCCACGCGACCGGCGTGAAGTCGTCGATCATGAACTCGACCGGCGCCTTCTTCGGCGTGATCCTGGCCCACTTCCTGTTCCGCAACGACCGCCTGACCCCGCGCAAGGCCCTGGGCTGCCTGCTCGGCTTCATGGGCGTGCTGGCGGTGAACCTGGGCGGAAAGGGCTTCGACTTCGAGTTCACCCTGCTGGGCGAGGGCTTCGTGGTCATCGCCGCCTTCGTGCTGGCCGCCGCCTCGATCTGGGGCAAGTCGATCTCGCAGAAGATGGACGCCATGGTCATGACCGGCTGGCAGCTGGGCGTCGGCGGGGCGGTGCTGCTGGTCATCGGTTTCGTGTTCGGCGGCCGGCTGGAGGGCTTCGACATCCGCTCGCTGGCTCTGCTGGCCTACATGGCCGGCCTGTCGGCGGCCGCCTTCGCCCTGTGGAGCCTGCTGCTCAAGCACAACCCGGTGGGCATGCTGGCGGTGTTCAACTTCCTGATCCCGGTGTTCGGGGTGCTGCTGTCGGCGCTGTTCCTGCACGAGCCTGTGCTGGCCTGGAAGAACGCCGCCGCCCTGGCCCTGGTCTGCGCCGGCATCTGGCTGGTGACGCGCAAGGGGCGGCGGGCTTGAAAAACCCTCTCTCTTAGAGAGAGGGAGGGGCCCGCCGCGAAGCGGTGGGAGGGTGAGAGGTTTCACCGCTGGCCGGGAAACCTCGAAACCCCTATGCCCTAACGCCTCAAGCTGACCCTGCGGACTGAGAGTCCCGATCGTCGCGCTTCAATCGGACAGGGTGAAACCTCTCACCCTCCCATGGCTCCGCCATGGGCCCCTCCCTCTCTCTCAGAGAGAGGGTTTGCCATGATCAATCGAACACGATCACCGATCGCGCCAGCTCGCCGCGCTTGAGCTCCTCGAAGGCGTCGTTGACGTCTTCCAGCTTGATCCGGCGGGCGATCAGTTCGTCCAGCTTCAGCTTGCCGTTCATGTAGAAGTCGACGAAGCGCGGCATGTCGACCGGGAAGCGGTTGGAGCCCATGTAGCTGCCCTGGATCTTCTTCTCGCCGAGGAAGTCGGGGCCGTGCAGCTCGATCATGGTGCCGACCGGGATCATGCCGATGATGTTGGCCGTGCCCCCCCGGCGCAGCATCCTGAACGACTGCTCGGCGGTGACCTTCAGGCCGATGGCCTCGAAGCTGTGGTGCACGCCGCCGCCGGTCAGCTCCTGCACCTGCTTGACCACGTCGCCGTCGTTGGCGTCGATCACGTCGGTCGCCCCAAAAGTGCGGGCCAGGGCCAGCTTCGAGGGCTGGCGGTCGATGGCGATGATGCGGCCGGCGCCGGCGATGGCCGCGCCGTTGATCGTCGCCAGGCCCACCCCGCCGCAGCCGATCACGGCCACGGTCTCGCCCGGCTGGACCTTGGACGTGTGGATCACCGCCCCGATGCCGGTTGTCACCGAGCAGCCGATCAGGGCGGCGCGGTCGAACGGCATGTCCTTGCGGATGGCGACGCACGCATGCTCGTGCACCAGCATCAGCTCGGCGAAGGACGACAGGTTGAGGAACTGGGCCATCGGGCCGCGGCCCCCGTTCAGGTCTTCCTTGAAGAGGCGCGGCTCGCCGCCCTTGGGCCGCTTGGTCTCCGAGCTGGTGCACAGGCTCATGTGGCCGGTGAGGCAGACCTCGCAGTGGCCGCAATAGACCGACAGGCAGGTGATGACGTGGTCGCCGACCTTGACCGTGCGCACCTCGTCGCCGACCGCCTCGACGATCCCGGCGCTCTCGTGGCCCAGCACGGCGGGCAGGGGATGGGGGTAGGAGCCTTCGACGAAGTGCAGGTCGGAGTGGCAGACGCCCGCAGCCTTGGTGCGGATCAGCACCTCGCGCGGGCCCGGCTTGCCGATGGCCACGTCCTCGATGACGAGGGGCTTGCCCACCTCGCGCAGCACCGCCGCCTTCATCCGCTCGTCTCCCGCCTTATGGTTGCGGAGACCCTAGCCCCGGCGGAGGGGCGAGCGGAAGAGGCTATCGAAACATTTGTTTGAAGTGTCGCCTACGCCGCGATGGCGATCGGGCGCTCGGGCAGGATGGCGTCGACGGTCAGCAGCACCACCATGGTGGTGTCGGTGGTGATCACGGCCGAAACCAGGGCCGAGGCCTCGTCGCCGACCGACGGCGGCGGGCTGATCTGGCTGGCTTCGACGATGAAGCTGTCGCACACCGCGTCGACCAGCAGGCCGGCGACGTCGCGGCCGTTCTCGACGACGATGATCACCTGGCGCGGGCCGTCCTGGGCCGGACCCTTGCCGAGGCGGGCCGACAGGTCGATGACCGGCATCACCTGGCCGCGCAGGTTGATGACGCCGCGCACGTGCGGCGGGGCGTCGGGCAGCGGGGTGGGGGGCGTGACGCCGCGGATCTCGCGAACCGTGCCGACCGGCACGCAGTAGGTCTGGGCGCCCACTTCGAACGACAGAACCTGCAGGGCTTCGCCGGGGGTGTAGGCCGTGTTGTTGTTCGACATCGCTTTCGTCCGCCTTCGTCGCGTCGACGGCCTTCTGGCCGCGTTCGGAAGCCATGATCGCGCGGAAAGGTGAACAAAAAAGGCGTTCCGGCGCGGCTGGCCGCAGGACGGGCCTGCGACGAAATGGCCCACCTCGTGCGGCTGCGTCTGTCTGACAGCCGCGTTCAGGTGAGGTTCAGGCGCGCGGGCCCAGGCTTGGGACAAGCTTTTTCGAAGGAGGCCAACATGGCTTTCAAGCCGCTCAAGACCGTCGGAGGCGTGGCAGCCGGCCTCGCCGCCCTGACCATGATCGCCGCCAGCACCCAGGCCTCGGCCGACGACTGGCGCCGCCACCGCAACCACGGCCGCGACAGCGGCGACGTGGCCGCCGCCGCCGTGATCGGCGGCATCGTCGGCCTGGCGATCGGCTCGTCGATCAACAACGACCGCCCGCGCTATCGCCGCCCGGCCTACGGCTATGGCTACGATTATCCGCCGCCCCCGCCGCCGCGCTACTACGGCTACGGCTATGACGACGGCCCGCGCTACCGTCGCGACGACTGCTGGACCACCCGCGAATACGATCGTCGCAGCGGTTCGGTCTACGAACGCACCGTCTGCCGTTAAGGCCAGATGCACAGCCCCGGCGCCGTCCCTTCGGCGCCGGGGCTTGCCATTGAGAACAAAAAATGAACATTGTGGCCGTCCCCGCTGTCCAGGAGGCCTCCGCCATGTCCGCCGCCGTCACCATTCCCGACCGCCAGGAAGTGGCCTTGAGCGTGCTGCTCGGCGCCTGGCGCACCCTGCGCGCCGCCGGCTTCGAGGAGGCCGAGGTCCAGGCCCTGTTCGACCAGATCGCCGACCGCCCCCAGGACGTCGCCCGCCGCCTGCGCGCGATGGTCAACGGGCTGGGCTAGGTTTTCCGCGCGACGCGCATCCGGCCCGCGATCGCCTTCGTAACTATGCGCATGGCGACGGTCTGTCCTCCGGATCGTCCAGCCGCGCGCCCGCCGGATCCGTCCCCCGCCAGGAGGCGGGCGAGCCGGGGTTCCTTCCGCCTCTCCCCCCCGTTGGAGGCGGAAGGGCCTTGGGTGACGGCGGCGGTGGAAGTCCTGCCGCGAAAGTGCCGAACGGCGCTCGCCGACGCCTTCCCGCGTCACGTGCATGCGCTATGATCCCGGCATGGCGCTTCGTCTGCACATCGACACCGACTGCGGCGTGGACGACGCCCTGGCCCTGGCGCTGCTGGCGCGGGCCCGTGATGTCGTCGAGGTGGGCACGGTCTCTGCCGTCTTCGGCAACACCTATGTCGACCAGGCCGCCGCCAATGCGCGCGGGGTGCTGCGCCTCGCGGGCTGTCCGGCCGAGGTCTATATCGGCGCCGGCGCGGGCCTGGCCCGGCGGCGGGTCGAGCGGATGCGGCCGGCCCACGGCCCCGACGGCCTGAACGGCGCCGGCTTCTCCCAGCGCTGGAAACTGCCCGAGCTGGATCGCGGCCACGGGGTCAGCCTGCTGGCCTTCCTGGCGCGCCGGCGGGTGAAGGGCCTGTTCCTGGGGCCGCTGACCAACCTGGCCCTGGGCCTGCTGGACGATCCGGCCGCCTTCCGGAACTGGTCGCCGACGATCATGGCCGGGGCCTTTTCCGTGCAGGGCAAGGCCGCCGGCGGCGCCGACTTCAACAGCTGGAGCGATCCGGAGGCCCTGGCCCGGATCCTGGAGGCCGGCGTCAAGCCGCGCCTGGTGCCGCTGGACGTCACCAGCCTGGTGACGATCACCGCCGCCGAACTCGACAGCGGCGCGCGCTGCTGCGGCAGTCCTCTTTCGGCGCGCCTGACCCGCGCGGCCGGCCCCTACATCGCCTTCCACCAGAAGGCCTGGGGCGCGGAAGGCTGCCACCCCCACGACGCCGTCGCCGCCGCCAGCCTGGTCGCCCCCGAAGCCTTCGCCTTCGAACCCGCCCGCCTGCGCGTGGTGCTCGACGGCGACCGCCAGGGCCGCATCGAACGCGTCGACGGCGAACCCAACGCCGAGGTCTGCGTCTCGGTGGACGCCCCGGCCGTGCGGGCCCTGATCCTCAAGGCCCTGTTCGGCTGGGTGGAGATGGCGGGGGCCTAGGGCCTGGCGCTGGCGATCAGCGCCCTGTCCAGAGGTCGCGGCGGTTCGCTCTTCAGCACCACCGAAGTGGTCACCGGCCCGAAGCGGCCGATGGAATCGACGATCACGGCCAGGTCGCCCGGCGCGGCGACCAGCGCCTTGAGCACGAAGCAGTCGTCGCCGGTGACGCGGTGGACCTCGACGATCTGCGGCAGGCGCGCGAACTGCTCGAGGCAGGCGCGGATGTGCTCGTGCGTAGTCTTCAGCCGGATGAAGGCGCTCATCACCAGGCCCAGGGCCTGCGGGTCGATGCGCGCGCCGTAGCCGGTGATGACGCCGCGCTCCTCCAGCCGCCGGACCCGTTCGGACATGGCCGGCTGCGACAGGCCGATCCGGCGGCCGAGGTCGGACAGCGAGGCCCTGCCGTCGGCCTGCAGGGCCTCAAGGATGGCCAGGTCCTTGGCGTCCAGCGCTGCGCTCATCGGGAAATCGCTCCATCGCCTTGAAGTCATCGGCAGGATCGCGCTTTGGCCGATGACTTGCCATGCCTTTTCGGACCTGTCGGCGGCAATCTGCGCTGATCGCCTTGGAGACCGCCGGATGCGCCTGATCGGAATGCTGGATTCGCCCTATGTGCGGCGGACAGCCGTGTCGCTGGAGCTGCTGGGCCTGCCCTATGCGCACGCCTCGGTGTCGGTGTTCCGCGACTACGACGCCTTCGCGGCGGTCAATCCGGTGGTCAAGGCGCCGACCCTGGTCACGGACGAGGGGGCGGTGCTGATGGACTCCACCCTGATCCTGCAGCATCTGGAGCGCCTGGCGCCGGTGGAGCGGAGCCTGGAGGCGCGAGGCCTGGCCGAGCAGGTCCGGTCGCTGCGCATCGTCGGCCTGGCGCTGGCCGCCTGCGAGAAGACCGTGCAGCTGGTCTACGAGTTCAATCTGCGTCCGGCCGACAAGCAGCACGCGCCGTGGATCGACCGGGTGCGCGGGCAACTGGCCCACGCCTGGCGCCTGCTGGAGGCCGAGATGCTCGTGGATGGCTGGCTGCTGGGCGCGCGGCCGATGCAGGCCGACGTCACCGCCGCCGTGGCCTGGAGCTTCGCGCGCGACCTCCTGCCCGACGCCGCCGATCCGCTCGCCTGCCCGAAACTGGCGGCGCTGTCGGCGCGGGCCGAGGGGATCGAGGCCTTCAAGGCCGCGCCGATGCGTTAAGGGGGCCAAGCCTCCCCCGTAGAATCCCCGCGAAAGCGGGGACCCAGGCTTTTTCTGAAACGCGTGGCGCTCGACGATAAAACACCTGGGCCCCCGCTTTCGCGGGGGTTTTACGGATGTGGGAAGGGCCTACTTCCCGCCCGCGTAGTCCTTGACCAGCGCGTAGAGGAAGTCCCGGCCGTCATAGAGCGACTTCACGCGCATGCGCTCGTTCAGGCCATGCACGCCGTCGCCGTCCGAGTTTCCGAACAGGCCGCTGACGCCGTAGGTCGGGATGCCGGCGGCGTTGGTGTGCACGCCGTCGGTGGCGCCGGTCAGCAGGATCGGCACGATCGGCACGCCGGGCCACAGCTTGGCGGCTTCCTTCTGGATCGGGCCCATGATGGCCGGGGTCAGGGCCGGGGGCGGCGAGGCGGGCTTGGCCTCGTGGGCCAGGGTGACGGCGACGGCCGGATCGGCGGCCAGTTCGGTCAGCTTGGCCTTCACCTCGTCGACCGGCGTGCCGGGCAGGATGCGGCAGTTGACGTTGGCCGTGGCCCGCTGGGGCAGGGCGTTGGGCGCGTGGCCGGCGCTGACCATGGTGGCGACGCACGTGGTGCGCAGCATCGAGTTCCAGCCGGCGTCCTTGGTGATCACCTTCAGGGCCTCGGGATCGGCGACGTCGGCCACCAGGGCCTTCATCGCCGCGGCCTGCTCGGCCGGGACGCGCCCCTGCATCTGGGTGAAGTAGCCGCGCGTGGCGTCGTTGAAGCGGGTCGGGAACTGATAGGCGCCGATGCGGTCGAGCGCCGCCGACAGCTGGTAGATGGCGTTGGCCGGGCCGGGCCGGCTGGAGTGACCGCCGGGGTTGGTCACGGTCAGGGTGAAGTCCTGATAGACCTTCTCGCCGGCCTGGACCTCGAGCACCACGGCCTTGCCGGTCTCGTCCAGCATGCCGTCGGCGCCCTCGTTCAGTGCGAACTCGGCGTCGACGAGGGGGCGGTGGTTCTTCACCAGGTCCTCGATGCCGTTATAGCCCTCGCTCTCCTCGCCGCAGGTCAGGGCCATCTTGATGTCGCGCCTGGGCTTGAAGCCGCTCTGCTTGAGGCGGACCAGGGTGTCGGCCCAGATGGCGGCCTGGGCCTTGTCGTCCGACGTGCCGCGTCCGTAGAAGTAGCCATTCTCCTCGACCAGGGTGAACGGATCGCGCGTCCAGTCCTCGCGCTTGGCCTCGACCACGTCGATGTGGGCCAGCAGCAGGATCGGCTTGGACTTGGGATCGGTTCCGCGCAGCACCGCCACCAGGCTGCCCTCGCGCGGATGCTTGGGCTCGACCACCACCTGCACGTCGGCGTCGGCGTAGCCGGCCGCCTTCAGGCGCGCGCCCATCGCCTCGGCGGCCGCCGTGCAGCTGCCCTTGGAGAGGGTGGTGTCGATCTCGACCAGCTCCTTGTAGAGCGCCCGGAAGGCGCTCTGGTCGGGGCGCGGCGTGACCTGCGGGCCCGGCGTCGGCTGGGCGTTGGCCAGGACGGGAAGGGCGGCGAGGGCCGCGGTGGTGGCGAAAAGGGCCTTCAGGCGCATGGTCCGACCTTCAAGTGTCGTAAAACGTGGCCGGAACAGGAGCGGGCTTCGCGTCCGCGCGCAAGCCACATGCGCGAAAACCGGGGCCTGGCGTTAACCCGTGCTTAAGGATGACGCGGCTTTTCCTGGCGACAGGAACCGGCGACACTGCGAGAACACATGATGAACGCGAATCGCCCCTTGCGCATCCTCGGCCTCGATCCGGGCCTCCGCCGAACCGGCTGGGGCGTGATCGGCGTGGCCGGCTCGCGCATCACCCACATCGCCCATGGCGTCATCGTTCCCGACGAGAAGGCCGCCTTCTCCGACCGGCTGCTGACCCTGTTCGAGGGCGTCTGCGCGGTGATCGATCAGCACGCCCCCGACGAGGCGGCGGTGGAAGAGACCTTCGTCAACACCAACGCCCAGTCGACGCTGAAGCTGGGCCACGCCCGCGCCGCCTCGATGATCGCTCCCGCCCGCGCCGGGCTGCTGGTCGCCGAATATTCCGCGCCCGTGGTCAAGAAGGCGGTGGTGGGCACCGGCGCGGCCGACAAGGCCCAGGTCGCCTTCATGATCGCCCGTCTGCTGCCGACCGCCGGCTCGCCGACGGCCGACGCCGCCGACGCGCTCGCCGTCGCCATCGCCCACGCCCACGCCCGCACGGCGAGGAGAGTCGCATGATCGGACGCCTGCGCGGCGCCGTCGCCGAGGTCGGCGAGGAAGAGGCCCTGATCGACGTCATGGGCGTCGGCTATCTCGTCCGCTGCGGCCAGCGCGCCCTCCAGCGCCTGCCCGCCCTGGGCGAGGAGACGCTGCTCCACATCGAGAGCCAGTGGAGCGAAAGCCAGGGCCTGCGGCTCTACGGCTTCCTCACCCGCGACGACCGCCGCGCCTTCGTGCTGCTGCAGGCGATCCAGGGCGTGGGGCCCAAGGCCGCCATGGCCGTGCTCGACGTGCTGTCGCCGGCCGAACTGGCCTCGGCGGTCGCCCGTGAAGACAAGGCCGCCGTCGGCCGCGCCAACGGCGTGGGTCCCAAGCTCGCCCTGCGCATCGTCACCGAGCTGAAGGGCAAGCCGATCACCGACGGGCCGGTGTTGGTGGCCGCGCCGTCGACCGCCGCCGCGCCGTCGGCCCCCGCCAAGCCCGCCGCCACCGGCGACGCCGTCGCCGCCCTGATGGGTCTGGGCGTCGCCGAGGTGAACGCCCGCCGCGTGGTCGAGGCCGCCGCGGCGAAGCTGGGCGAAGAGGCGTCCGTGCAGGCGCTGATCAAGGCGGGCTTGCAGGAGCTGGGGCGATGAGCGCCTGCGCTACCCCCTCCGGCCCTCCGGGCCACCTCCCCCAGAGGGGGAGGATCTCGTTTGGCGCCGCCGCCAAGATGCTCCCCCTCTGGGGGAGGTGTCGCGGAGCGACTGAGGGGGTCTGCGCCCAATGACCCGCATCATCTCCGGCGAAGCCCAGCACGGCGAGCAGATCCCCGGCGCTTCCGACCGCGCCATGCGACCCCAGACCCTGGCCGAGTTCGTCGGCCAGGAGCAGGCCAAGGCCAATCTGCGGATTTTCATCGAGGCGGCCAAGGGCCGGGGCGAGTCGCTCGACCACGTGCTGCTGTTTGGCCCGCCCGGCCTGGGCAAGACCACCCTGGCCCAGATCGTCGCCCGCGAGCTGGGCGTGAACTTCCGCGCCACCTCCGGCCCGGTGCTGAACAAGCCCGGCGACCTGGCGGCCATCCTGACCAATCTCGAGCCCAACGACGTCCTGTTCATCGACGAGATCCATCGGCTGTCGTCCAACGTCGAGGAGATCCTCTATCCGGCGATGGAGGACCACGTGCTCGACCTGGTGATCGGGGAGGGGCCGTCGGCCCGCTCGATCCGCATCGACCTGGCGCCGTTCACCCTGGTTGCGGCCACGACCCGGGCGGGCATGCTGGCCACGCCCCTGCGCGACCGTTTCGGCATTCCGGTGCGGCTGGAGTTCTACACCCCGCGCGAGCTGCGCCACGTGCTGCTGCACGCCGCCCGCAAGATGGGCGCGCCGCTGTCCGAAGACGGCGCCGACGAGATCGCCAAGCGCGCCCGCGGCACGCCCCGCGTCGCCGGCCGCCTGCTGCGCCGCGTGCGCGACTTCGCCACCGCCGACGGCGCCGAGATCATCGACCGCAAGGCCGCGGCCATGGCGCTGGCGAGGCTGGAAGTCGACGAGAGCGGCCTCGACAGTCTCGACCGCCGCTACCTGCGGGCCATGATCGAGCACTATGGCGGCGGTCCGGTGGGCGTTGAGACCATCGCCTACGCCATCGCCGAGGCCCGCGACGCGGTCGAAGACGTCATCGAGCCCTACCTGATGCAGCAGGGCTTCATCCAGCGCACCCCGCGCGGCCGCATGGCCTGCGGCAAGGCCTATCTGCACCTGGGCCTGACCCCGCCCGCCGCCCCGCCGTCGGCGACGCAGGGCGGGCTGTTCGGGGATGAATAGGGCCAAGGCGACCGACAGCGTCGCCTGGCGTTTCCGCGCGCCGTTCCCGCCGCAGGTCGTGCGGGAGCGTCTGGCGGCCAGCGTCGGCGGTCCGGAAGAGACCTTGATCGGAACGGTGCTTGGTCAGGTCGGCCTGGACTGGGCCAGGATCTATCACTGCGAGCGCCAGGGATACGCGCCGATTCCGCTGCGCATCGATTGGGTCGCTGATGGTGATGGAACGCTGCTGACCTGCCGGGTGCGGTCGCCGAGCAAACGTTTCCCTCAGGTGCTGGCTATCGGTATCGCGATGATAGCCGCCCTGTCGGCCTGGTTGGTGTTCGGCCCGATGGCGGCGGCGGCCGGCGGCCTGACCGCCGTCCATGTGATCCTGTTCGTGCTGTGGTGCCTGTTCCTGGGCGGCTGGGGTCTCTATGCGGTGGTCTTTTCCAACTACGCCTACCGCGACGAGCGCCTGCTCCTGATCGCCCACGCCCAGCAGGCGCTGAAGGGCGGGCCGGTGGAGGAGATCGCGGAATGAGGGACGGGTCATCCGTCTGGCGCTTCCGCACGCCTCTGTCGCCGATGGCCGTTTCCGAGCGGCTGGCCGAGAGCCTCGACCGCCCGGGCAAGGCCGCGCGGGCGGGCGTGAGCGGCGTCGTCGGCCCGGCCCACGCCAAGATCTATAGCACGCGTTACCAGGAGGGCGCGGCGACGCCGCTCCGGCTGGACTGGGTCGCGGACGGCGACGGCAGTCTCGTGACCTGCCAGACCCGGGCTGCCGGCCAGATGGGCAGGCAGGCCACGCGGGTCTTCCGCATCGGCTGGGTGCTGATCGCGGTGCTTGGCGCGCCGGGCGAGGTTCGCGCCGTTCTCGATCTCGACGACGGCGTTCCGCCGGGCGGGCCGCTCATGGGGCTGATCTTCCTGGCGCTGTTCGGCGTCGTGGCGATCTTTCTGCCGCGGCTGATCAAGTGGGGTCTGGGCGCGGAGCGCGACCTGCTGATCGCCCACGCCCGCGAGGCCGTCGAGGGTGGTCCGGTGGAGGAGGCGCGCGAATAATGCGAAACCTGCCTCGCGCCGCCGACCGAAACGGCTGAAAAGAGACCCTGATGAGCCAGGAACCGATCCCCACCGCCGGCGTCTTCGTCGGGACCGAGCACCAGCTGCCCGTCAGGATCTACTACGAGGACACCGACTTCTCGGGGATCGTCTATCACGCCAACTACCTGCGCTACTTCGAGCGCGGGCGCAGCGACTTCTTCCGGATGATCGGGGTGTCGCACACCGAGCTGGCGGCCATCGACACGGCCTTCGCCATCACCCGCATGGAGATCGACTTCAAGCGCGCGGCGAGGGTCGACGACGCCCTGGTGGTGCACACGGTGTGGAACCGGATCAAGGGCGTGCGCCTTCTGGCTCGGCAATGGATCACGCGGGGGGAGGACCTGGTCTGCGCCGCCAATGTCGAGGCCGTCTGCATCACGCTGGACGGCCGCCCCCGCAAGCCCTCCGCCGAGATGAGCGCCAAGGTGACCCCCTGGCTCGCGCCAGAAGAAGGCTGACGGCGCCCGCCCTGCAAATGCAGATCGCCGATCGTCGAAAAATGGGCCGTCTGTAGCGACGTCATAGTTTCAACATTGCGCCGCTTCATGCAGTAAGGCGCTGACCAATCACTTCTAGACTGACGCAGGATACCGCATGGACGCCGCCGCCAGCGCGCAAAGCTTCTCCTTCATCACGCTGTTCATGAACGCCGACTGGGTGGTCAAGCTGGTGATGATCGGGCTGATCCTGGCCTCGCTGGGTTCGTGGGCCGTCATTCTCGACAAGCTGTTCCGCTTTTCCGCCCTCAACCGCGCCGCCGATCGCTTCGAGGAGCAGGTCGGTTCGGGCCGCTCGCTGGAGGACGTCGCCGGCGAGGCCGGATCGAACCCGCGCCACGCCCTGCCGCGCATGCTGCAGGCGGCGCTGAAGGAATGGCGTGAAGCGAAAGCCAAAGGCGTGCAGAGCGAGGGCCAGGTGGCCCTGCTGAGCCAGCGCATCGACCGCGTGCTCGACACCCAGATCGCCCGTGAGAGCGCCAAGGCCGAAGAGGGCCTGGGGAGCCTCGCCATCGTCGCCACCGCCTCGCCGTTCGTCGGCCTGTTCGGCACGGTCTGGGGCATCATGCACGCCTTCCAGAGCATCGCCGCGGCCAAGAACACCTCGCTGACCGTCGTGGCCCCGTCGATCGCCGAAGCCCTGTTCGCCACGGCCATCGGCCTGATCGCCGCCATCCCGGCCTACATCGCCTACAACAAGTTCTCGACCGACGCGGGCAAGTACGCCGGCCGCCTGGAGAACTTCGCCGACGACCTGTCCACCGCCATCCAGCGTCGCCTGAGCGAGCGGGTCTGATCCATGGCGATGTCTTCGAACGACGCCTTCGCCACCTCGGGCGGCGGCCGGGGCCGCCGTCGCCGCCGGCGCGGCAAGGGGGCCCTGTCCGAGATCAACGTCACCCCGCTGGTCGACGTGATGCTGGTGCTGCTGATCATCTTCATGATCAGCGCCCCGCTGCTGACCTCGGGCGTCGAGCTGGAGCTGCCCAAGACCGAGGCCGGCGCGCTGAAGAACGAGCAGGAGCCGATCACCGTGTCGGTCCGCCATGACGGCGCGGTGTTCATCGGCGAGGACCAGGCCCCGTTCGCCGACTTCGCCAGCGTGGTCACGGCCAAGGCCGGCGACGCCACCGACAAGCCGATCTATGTCCGCGCCGACGGCAAGGCCCCCTACGAGGTGGTCGCCCAGGTGATGGCCGCCCTGTCGAAGGCCGGCTTCACCAAGATCAACCTGCTCACCGACACCGGCGGACCGGACTCGGGCGCCGCGCCGCAGGACGCCCAGCCGGTCGGCGCCGGCGACCTGCGTCCGGCGCAATGAGGACTATCCGAGGCTGATGCGCGAGGAACGCAACAACCTGTCGCCGGCGCTGATCGGCTCCGTCGTCCTCCACGGCCTGGTCGTGGCGGCGGTGATGATCGGCTGGCCGTGGAAGACCTCCAAGCCGATCGTCATCGGCGAGAGCGTGCCCGTGACCATCGTCACCGAGGGCCCCACCAACGTGCGCCCGGCCATCGAGGACCCTGTCGAGCAACTGGCCGAGACCGTCGAGCCCGCGCCCGACGCCACGCCCGAGCCGCCGGCTCCGACGCCCGCGCCGACGCCCCAGCCCGCGCCGCCCAAGCCGCAGCCGGCGCCAACGCCGAAGCCGCAGCCGACGCCGCCCAAGCCGGTTCCCAGCCCCGCGCCCAAGCCGCCCCAGCCGCAGCCCAAGCCGACGCCGCAGAAGCCGACCCCGGCCAAGGCCGAGCCCGACTTCTTCTCGTCGCTGGAAAAGACCCTGTCGAAAACGGCCAAACCGGCCGGCAAGCCGACCTCGTCGGCCCAGCAGGGCCAGACCAACCGTCCCGAGACCGCCGCCCAGGCCCGTCCGGGCGCCGGCGAGATGACCGCCCTGCAGTCGGCGGCCCTCAACGGCATGAAGGACGAGATCCAGCGGCGCTGGAACCCCAACTGCGAGGTCGTGGGCGGCGGCGCCATGCAGGTGAAGCTGGTCTTCAAGCTGACGCCGAACGGCCGCGTCTCGGGTCAGGTGACCGCCAACGGGGCCGAGAACTCGAGCGACGCCATCGTGCGCACCGAGGCCGAGCGGGCGATCCGGGCCGTCTACCAGTCGGCGCCGTTCGAAGGCCTGGCGCCGCAGTACTACAACACGCAGCTCAACCTGAACTTCAAGGCGCGCGACGCCTGCGCCGCGCGTTAGACGTCGAACGACGCCGAAGAGACGAGATGGAAGGAAGCCCGACGATGACCAAGCGCAAGCATCGCCTCGCCACGCCGCTCCTGGCCATGAGCCTGGCCCTGGCCGGCTTCGCCGCGACCGCCGCCCTGCCGGGCGTCGCCGCCGCCCAGATCGAGATCGACATCGACAAGGGCGCGGTCAAGCCGATGCCGGTGGCCATCCCGGCCTTCGCCGGCGCCCAGCGCGGGGCCGACATCGCCCAGGTCATCAGCGGCAAT
The DNA here is from genome assembly GCF_058807655.1 of Caulobacter sp. GW821-FHT12A07. Lineage (NCBI taxonomy): Bacteria > Pseudomonadati > Pseudomonadota > Alphaproteobacteria > Caulobacterales > Caulobacteraceae > Caulobacter > Caulobacter sp. GW821-FHT12A07. The sequence continues at coordinate 144,249 of NZ_JBXAQX010000010.1, read as the reverse complement.
CTCGAGCGCTCGGGCCTGTTCCAGCCGCTGAACGTCGGCGGCGTGACCGACAAGCTGGCCGACGTGAACGTCCAGCCGCGCTTTCCCGACTGGCAGGCCACCGGCGCCCAGGCCCTGATCAACGGCCAGGTGACGGTCGGCGCCGACGGCTCGCTGCGCGTCGACTTCCGCCTGTGGGACACCTTCAGCCAGCAGCAGCTTCTCGGCCTGCAATTCACCTCGACGGCCGAGAACTGGCGCCGCGTGGCCCACAAGATCAGCGACGCGGTCTATGAGCGCCTGACCGGCGAGAAGGGCTATTTCGACACCCGCGTGGCCTTCGTCGCCGAGAGCGGCCCCAAGCTCGCCCGCGTCAAGCGCCTGGGCATCATGGACCAGGACGGCGCCAACCCGCAGTACATCACCGACGGCTCGTCGATCGTGATGACCCCGCGCTTCTCGGCCACCAGCCAGGAACTGACCTACATGGCCCTGCGGCCGACGGGGTCGAGCATCTACCTGCTGAACCTGCAGACCAACCGCCAGGAGACGGTCGGCCGCTTCCCCGGCATGGTGTTCGCCCCGCGCTTCTCGCCCGACGGCAAGAAGGTGGCCTTCTCGGTCGAGAAGGGCGGCAACAGCGACATCTACGTGCTCGACCTGCGCACCCGCCAGTCGACCCGCATCACCACCGACCCGGCCATCGACACCTCGCCGTCGTTCTCGCCGGACGGCACGAAGATCGTCTTCAACTCCGACCGCGGCGGCCAGGCCCAGCTCTATGTGATGAACGCCGACGGCTCGGGCGTGCGCCGCATCTCCTACGGCGGCGGCCGCTACACGACGCCCGTCTGGAGCCCGCGCGGCGACTACATCGCCTTCACCAAGCAGACCGGCGGCCAGTTCCACATCGGCGTCATGGCCGTGGACGGCGGCGGCGAGCGCCTGCTGACCACCAGCTATCTGGACGAGGGCCCGACCTGGGCGCCGAACGGCCGGGTGCTGATGTTCTTCCGCGAGGGCAGCGCCGGCAATCCGCGTCTCTGGACCGTCGACATCACCGGCCGAATCCTGCGTCCGGCCGCCTATCCGGGCGCGGCGTCCGATCCCGCCTGGTCGCCGCTTCTGGACTGATTTCACCCCTTCGGAGCTGAGAAACGCGAAGGTTTCGCAACTTTCCACAGGCCCGACGCGTTGGAGCGTGGCTGTTCATCCGCCATTCACCCGATAGGTGAAACGAGGTGGAACGGCATCACACTGACGCCATTGTGAGGTCCAGGGAACGTTTTTGCGGGGCGGAGCAAGAGCAGCGCCGGTAAGAGTTTTGAACCCAGGCCGTACCTAGACTTGAGGAGATACTGGATGAGCTTCGACACCAAGGGCGCCGCCCGACTGGCGCTGATCGGCCTGGCCGTGGCCTCGCTGGCCGCCTGTACCTCGCGGCCGAAGCCGACGGGTCCGGTCGAGCCGACGCCGCCGGCCCAGCCGCAGGCGCCGCAGCAGCCCTACACCCCGCCGGCTCCGGTTCCGGATCCGACCCCGCAAGGTCCGCTGCCGGGCACCATCCAGGACTTCGTCGTCAATGTCGGCGACCGCGTCTATTTCGACACCGACGAATACTCGGTCCGCGCCGACGCCCAGCCGGTCCTGGCCGGTCAGGCCCAGTGGCTGAACCGCTATCAGTCGGTCCGCGTCCGCATCGAAGGCAACGCCGACGAACGCGGCACCCGCGAATACAACCTGGCTCTGGGCGCTCGTCGCGCCAACGCCATCCGCGAGTTCCTGATCGGCCAGGGCGTCGCCGCCTCGCGCATCGAGACGATCTCGTTCGGCAAGGAGCGTCCGCTGGATCCGGGTACGGACGAAAACGCCTGGGCCAAGAACCGTAACGGCCGCACCGCCATCACCGACGGCGCGCGCTAAGCCTCTCGGCTGACCGATCGAAGGCCCTTCTCCGCACGCCGGGGGAGGGCCTTCTTTCCGTCTGGCCCCACTAATCCGGCCGCACTTTTGTCCGCAACCAGGGCATAATCGTCGACATGAAGCTGAAATCCGCGCTCCTCGCCTCCGCCCTGCTGCTCGCCGCCGCCGCGCCGGCCCTGGCCCAGACGCCGATGCCCGATCCGCTGGACGACCGTTCTGCCAAGCGCATCGAGAAGATGGAGAAGGTCGTTCGCGAACTGCGGGCGATCGTCTTCCAGGGGCGCGACACCGGCAAGCCGGTGGTCGTGCAGACCGCCGAGACCGACGCCCAGATCGCCGCGCTCAACGACCGCATCACCGACCTGGAGCAGACCATCCAGCGGATGAACGGCCAGAACGAGACCCTGACCCACGACATCGACGTGGCCCGCCGCGCCTCGGACGGTCAGAAGGCCCGCGCCGACCAGCTGGAGCAGCGCCTGGCCGCGCTGGAAGGCAAGATCACCACGCTGGAGACCGCCGCCGCCACGGCCGCCGCGGCCCAGATCCCGCCGCCGCCTCCGCCGCCCCCGGCCGATCCGGCGACCGCCTTCAAGCAGGCCCGCCAGCTGCTGCTGGACGGCGACTACACCGGCGCCGAGAACGCCTTCGGCGGCTTCGTGGCCAGCTATCCCGACGACGCCAAGGCGCCCGAGGCCCGCTACTGGCTGGGCGAGACCCAGTTCGTGCGCGAGGCCTATGGCGACGCGGCCGGCTCCTATCTGGGCGCGGTGCGCGGCTGGCCGCAGACCAGCTGGGCGCCCAACGCCGTGCTGAAGCTGTCGCGCTCGCTGATCGCCCTGAAGAAGCCGGCCGACGCCTGCCGTACGCTGGACGAACTGACCAAGCGCTATCCGAAGGCTCCGGCCGACGTGGTCAGCAAGGCCAAGAGCACCCGCGTCCAGGCCAAGTGCGCGGCCTGACCGGCGAGCGCGACCTTTCCAACGTCTTCGCCGCCGTCCTGGAGCGGCGTCTGCGGCCGGGGGCGACCACGCCCCTGGCCGTCGGCTTTTCGGGCGGCAGCGACAGCCTGGCCCTGCTGCGGCTGACGCTCGACTGGGCCGCCTTGCATGGTCGGCCGGTCCTGGCCCTGACCGTCGACCACGGCCTCAATCCCGCCAGCGTCGCCTGGACCGCCGACGCCCTGGCCAAGGCCCAGGCGCTTGGAGCCGACGCCCGCGCCCTGCACTGGACCGGCGACAAGCCCTCGACGGGCCTGCCCGCCGCCGCCCGCGCCGCCCGCCACGCCCTGCTCGGCCAAGCCGCCCGCGAGGCCGGAGCCAGCGTCCTGCTGCTGGGCCACACCGCCGACGACCGGGCCGAGGCCGCCCGCATGCGGGCCGAGGGCTCGACCACTCCCGATCCGCGCCTCTGGGCGCCGTCGCCGGTCTGGCCGGAGGGGCGGGGCGTCTTCCTGCTGCGACCGCTGCTCGACGTCCGTCGCCAGGCCCTGCGCGCCTTCCTGGCCGAGCGCGGCGAGACCTGGCTGGAGGATCCCGCCAACGCCGATCCCCGCTTCGCCCGCGCCCGGGCCCGCGCGGCCCTGGCTGACGAGGCGGCGGGCGAGCCGCCCATTCTTGCCGAGGACCTTCCGGCTCCGGTCGCCGTCGAGGGCGAGCACGCCCTGCGCTTGCCGCGCGGCGCCTGCGCCGCCCAGGTCGCCGCCGCCTGCCTGTGCGCCGCCGGCTCCACCACGCCGCCGCGCGGCGATCGCCTAGCGCGGCTGGTCGAGCGGCTGGCGCGGGGCGAGACCTTCACCGCCACCCTGGCCGGCGCCCGCATCGTCGCCGACGGGGATGGCGTCCTCTTCGTCCGCGAGGCTGGCGAGGCCCGGCGAGGGGGGCTAACGAGCCTTTCCCTGGCCGCCGGCGAGACCGCCGTCTGGGACGGTCGCTACCTCGTCACGGCGCGCGAGCCGGTGACGATCCGCGCGCTCGGCGGTCTTTCGGCCCGATTGCCGGCCTCCGAGCGCCTAGTTCTGAAGAATTTTCCGGCCGCCGTCCGACCGGTGCTGCCGGCGGCGCTCGACGCTTCCGGACAGGCCTCTAGCCCGATCCTTGCAAGGGATAGCGCGTTCGGTGCGAGCGTGCTGATCCGGGAAAGGTTCGAAGCCGCGTGCGGCTTCATCGATCAAGAACCCGCGACCTGATATCGCGCGCGTGGCGAAACGCCGTCAGTCGTCCTATCTTGGGTCGACGAGCGATAGCTTTGGGAAGACGACGCGTATGAATCTGAGGAACGTGGGCATCTGGCTGGCCATCGTGTTCGTCCTGATCATGGCTTGGACCGTGATGCGACAGGGCAACCCGGTGCACCGCGAAGGCGGCGCCAGCTATTCGCAGCTGCTGAAGAACATCGATAACGGTCAGGTCAAGAAGGCCGAGATCAATGGTCAGCAGGTCAAGGTCACGGCCGCCGACGGCAAGACGGTCTATGTCGTCAACGCGCCGTCGAACAACGAGGACCTGATCAAGCGGCTGGAGGCGCGCAACGCCGACATCCAGATCCAGGACCCGAACAAGTTCAACGTGCTCGGCCTGTTCCTGAACATGCTGCCGATCCTGCTGCTGATCGGCGTGTGGATCTTCTTCATGCGCCAGATGCAGGGCGGCACCAAGGGCGCCATGGGCTTCGGCAAGTCCAAGGCCCGCCTGCTGACCGAGAACAAGAACCGCGTGCTGTTCGACGACGTCGCCGGCGTGGACGAGGCCAAGGAAGAGCTGCAGGAGGTCGTCGACTTCCTGAAGGACCCGGCCAAGTTCCAGCGCCTGGGCGGCAAGATCCCCAAGGGCGCCCTGCTGGTCGGCCCTCCGGGTACGGGTAAAACCCTGATCGCCCGCGCCGTGGCCGGTGAAGCCGGCGTGCCGTTCTTCACCATCTCCGGTTCGGACTTCGTCGAGATGTTCGTCGGCGTCGGCGCCAGCCGCGTGCGCGATATGTTCGAGCAGGCCAAGAAGAACGCCCCCTGCATCATCTTCATCGACGAAATCGACGCCGTCGGTCGCCACCGCGGCGCCGGCCTGGGCGGCGGCAACGACGAGCGCGAGCAGACCCTCAACCAGCTGCTGGTCGAGATGGACGGCTTCGAGGCCAACGAAGGCATCATCCTGATCGCCGCCACCAACCGTCCCGACGTTCTGGACCCGGCCCTGCTGCGTCCGGGCCGCTTCGACCGCCAGGTCGTGGTGCCGAACCCGGACGTCGCCGGCCGCGAGAAGATCCTGCGCGTGCACATGAAGAACGTGCCGCTGGCCGCCGACGTCGACGTCAAGACCCTGGCCCGCGGCACCCCCGGCTTCTCGGGCGCGGACCTGGCCAACCTGGTCAACGAAGGCGCCCTGACCGCCGCGCGCAAGAACCGCCGCATGGTCACCATGCACGACTTCGAGCACGCCAAGGACAAGGTCATGATGGGCGCCGAGCGCCGCTCGATGGCCATGAGCGAAGACGAAAAGAAGCTGACGGCCTATCACGAGGGCGGCCACGCCCTGGTGGCCCTGAACGTCCCGGTCGCCGACCCGGTCCACAAGGCCACCATCGTGCCGCGCGGCCGCGCCCTGGGCATGGTCATGCAGCTGCCGGAAGGCGACCGCTACTCGATGAGCTACGACATGATGACCTCGCGTCTGGCCATCATGATGGCCGGCCGCGTGGCGGAAGAGCTGATCTTCGGCAAGGAGAAGATCACCTCGGGCGCGTCTAGTGACATCAGCGCGGCCACCAACCTGGCCCGCAACATGGTCACCCGCTGGGGCTTCTCCGACGACCTGGGCACCGTGGCCTATGGCGACAACCAGGAAGAGGTGTTCTTGGGCCACTCGGTGGCGCGCACCCAGAACGTCTCGCCCGACACCATGGTCAAGATCGACGCCGAGGTCCGTCGCCTGGTGAAGGGCGGCGAGGACGACGCCCGCCGGATCCTGACCGAGAAGCTGGAAGACCTGCACTCGGTCGCCAAGGCCCTGCTGGAGTTCGAGACCCTGAGCGGCGACGAGATCATCGGCGTCACAAAGGGCGTCACGCCGATCCGCGAGGAGACCGAGGAGAAGAAGCCGACGGGTCCCGTCGCCTCGGTGCCGGTCTCGCCCACGGGCGTCACCGCCTAAGGCGCGAACCAGCCTTTGTAAGACCGCGAAAGCCGGATCCGCTCGTCGGGTCCGGCTTTTGTTTTGATCCACCGGTCGTCCACGGCTTCCTTGCGGCCCCGTTCTGGTCTTCCCGGGCGAGGGGGTGGTACAGCTTCCCTTCGGAGTTGAAACGCAAGGGAACGCGCATGAAGACGTCGATGCTGGGCCTGATGGCCGGAGCCCTGGTCGCGACCACCCCTCTCCTCATCCCTGGGGCGGCTTTGGCGGCGCCGGGCGACATCCACGCCGACGGCATGACCGGCCCCGAGGTCGCCAAGTGGCTGCAGGACGCCGGCTACAAGGCCGAGCTGACCAAGGACGAGACCGGCGACCCGATGATCAAGAGCGCCGCCGGCGGCGTGAACTTCACGGTCTATTTCTACGACTGCACCGCCAAGCCGCGCTGCAAGGCCCTGCAGTTCGCCGCCAGCTTTGACCTCAAGCAGCCGATGTCGGCGGCCAAGATCAACGAGTGGAACCGCCAGAACCGCTACCTGAAGGCCTATATCGACGACGAAGGCGACCCCTACGTCCAGTACGACGTCAACATCAACGCCGGCCGCAGCACGGCCGTGCTCGAAGACGACTTCGGCGTCTGGACCTCGATGATCGACGACTTCACCACCTTCATCGGCTGGTGACGCGAGGCGCCCCTGGGGGTACATCCCGGGCCATGATCCATGCCGTCCCGCGCGTCATGGGCGTGGTCAACGTCACGCCCGACAGCTTCTCGGACGGCGGCCGGTTCTTCGATCCCGCCGCCGCCCTGTCCCACGCCCGCCGGCTGATCGACGACGGCGCGACCATCCTCGACATCGGCGGCGAGAGCACCCGGCCTGGCGCGGACCCGGTGTCCGAGGCCGAGGAGATCGCCCGCGTCGTCCCGCTGATCCGCGCCATCCGGGCCGAGAGCGACGCCGCCATCTCGATCGACACCATGAAGCCGGGCGTCGCCCGCGCCGCCGTCGCCGCCGGGGCCGACATCTGGAACGACGTGGCCGCCCTGCGCTTCGCGCCCGACGCCCCGGAGGTCGCGGCCGAGCTGGGCTGCGAGGTGATCCTCATGCACATGCGCGGCGAGCCGGGCACGATGCAGGACGAGCCGTGCTATGACGACGTCGTCGCCGAGGTCGAGGCCTTCCTGCTGGCCCGGGCGCTCACCGCCATGGCCGCCGGCGTCGAGCGCGAGAAGATCTGGCTCGATCCCGGCATCGGCTTCGGCAAGACGCCGGCGCATAACCTGGCTTTGCTGTCGGCCCTGCCGCGCTTCGTGGCCCTGGGCTACCGCGTGCTGCTGGGCGCCAGCCGCAAGCGCTTCATCGCCGCCATCGACCCCCGCGCCCAGGACGCCCGCGACCGCCTGGGCGGCTCGCTCGCCGTCCACCTGCACGGCGCCGACTGCGGCGTCGAGGCCGTCCGCGTGCACGACGTGCGCGAGATGAGCCAGGCCCTGGCAGTGTGGAAGGCGATCGTCGCGGCGGGGCGGTAAGTGCTTGCTCCTCCCCCACTTGTGGGGGAGGGGGACCGCGAAGCGGTGGAGGGGGCGAGACTGGGCTCAGTGCTGGCGGTCGCCCCCTCCGTCACGCTGCGTATCCGCAGCGCGCCACCTCCCCCGTTGCTCGGGGGAGGAGTAGGGGCCTACGCCCGCGCCAGCTCCGGCCGGTCTGGCAGGGTCTCCGGCGTCCGCACGTTCCACGCCAATCCCAGCCGCTCCAGCAGGCGGATCAGAGCGAAGCCCCAGTCGGCCTGGCCGGGATAGAGGCCGATGCGGGCCGAGCCGGGCCAGGCGTGGTGGTTGTTGTGCCAGGCCTCGCCCATGGTCGGGATCGCCGCCCAGGGCACGTCGTGGGCCTGGACGCCCGAGGTCTCGACCAGCCAGCTCTGCGGGCCCGTGCGATGGGCCAGGCGCCCGACGTACCAGTGGCCGGTCACCGACACGCAGACCCGCGCCGCCACGCCCCACAGCAGCCACGGCCAGCCGCCCAGGGCGAATAGCACGAGCGCGACCGGGACCTGCTGCAACATCCAGGTGCGCTCCAGGAAGCGGTAGAAGCTGTCGTCGGCGATGCGGGGCGGGATCTCCTGGCGCGGCGGTGCGTCCAGCACCAGCCGACCGTGCAGGTTCCAGGCGTAGTCGGTCCAGAAGCCGGCGCGGTTGGAGAGGTAGGGGTGGCAGGCGGCCTGCCGCTGGCCCCAGTCGCGCAGGTCGTGGGCGGCGATCATGCCCAGCGGCCCGCTCATGCCCACCAGCGTGCCCAGCCACATCATCGGATAGTCCAGCCAGCGCGGGCTATCGAAGCTGCCGTGGATCAGCCGCCGGTGGAAACCCACCGAATGGCCGACCAGCAGGGTGGCGCCGGTGGTCAGCACGAAGACGGCCAGGGCGCTCCAGCTGAAGAAGAACGGCGCGGCCAGAGTCCCGGCCAGCATCGCGCCCTGCCAGAGCGAGGTCGCCGGCGCCCAGACCACGCGGCCGCTCGCCGCGTCGCCGCCCGCGTCCGGCGCGATGGAATGGACGGCGTAGGGATCGTCGTGATGTTCGCTCATCGCGGGGCGTCCTTTCCGTAGGCGACGCGGACCACGACCCAGCCGACGACGGCGCCGGCCAGGCCCATCAGGAGCACGCCCTGGATGGCGTCCGCGATGTGGCGAGCGGTGATCGGGCCGCTGGGCGCGTACAGCATGACCAGGAGGCGGAAGAGACCCACGACGGCCGCGACCAGGATCGCGCCGGCGATCGCTTCCGCCCGCCGCGATCGCGCGCCGCGCCGATGCAGCGCGACGCCGACCGGAAGGCCGAAGACCAGCAGGCCCAAGGCCCAGAAGAAGGCGAAGATCAGCAGGACCGGGCTGGCCACGACCAGCGTCATGTCGCCGATGAGCAGGCTCTCGACCTGCGCCCAGCCGGCATGGAGCGCGGCGCCTACGGACGAGCCGGCCAGCAGGGCGACGACCACCTGGAAGGAACTGGTTTCCGGCAGGCCCGGTGTGGCGTGAGGGGCGTCTTGATGGTCGCTCATCGTGCGATCCGCGCGGGACGATAGGCCAGATGGACGATGAGCCAGCCGACGATCGCGCCTATAGCTCCGAACGTCGCCAGATTGGTCGCGGGATCGGGCCAGGCCATCCCGTGGTTGGGGTCCAGGATATTTTCGGGGCCAATGAGAGGCTGCATGCAAAGAGGCGTGATCGTTCCTCCCAGCACGCCGCCCGCCCATCGTCGGGTCAGTCCTATCCCGTGGAGCAACGCCCATGACGGTGCTCCGATAAGCAGGAGGCCGCTGATCCAGAAGAAGGAGGTGAGGGGGAGGGAGAAGATCAGCATGAATAGCCCCTCGCCCAACCGCCCTCCCGTAAAGCTGATCGTCATGAGGTTGAGGCTCGATAGGGCTGAGCCGACAATGGAACCGGCGCTCAGGCTGAACGCGATCGTGGCTGGGCTGGGGCCGGTTTTCGCACGCGGGACGGTGGATGGTGTTCGATCGGACATCGCCGCGGTCCTTATTTGAGTAAGCTATTCCTTAAATACCTCACTGCTAATTTGCAAGGGATTAGCGAAGCGCTTAAATACCCTTTCATGCAGCGTGTTTTCGAAGCCCTGTCGTCGACGGTCCGGCGCAAGATCCTGGCCTATCTGGCCCATGCCGACCTGACGGCGGGCGAGATCGCCTCGCGCTTTTCGATCTCCAAGCCGGCGGTGTCGCAGCACCTGTCGATTCTGGAGGCCGCGGGCCTGGTCAGCAGCGAGAAGCGCGGCCAGTTCGTGCACTACAGCCTGGCGCGCGACAGCCTGGTCAACACATTGAACGACTTCGTCCAGGAGGTCTGCCCGGTCGCCAAGCCGCTGAGGGCCGAGAGCGCCCGGCTGAAGGCCGACCGCGACGGCGAGTGATCGGCAACGAAGGTCGGCCAGCCGACGTTATAGGGGCGTGGAACCTTCGCTTTCGGGGAGCTTGCCGATGATCCGCCCGCTGTTCGTCGCCGGCCTGGCCGTGCTGGCCTTGGCCGCCTGCGAGAGGAAGACGCAGGCGCCCAAGCCCGCGCCGACGCCCGACGGCCTGGCCCAGAGCCCCGCGCCGGCGACCCCCGCCGCCCCGGCGGTCAAGGAGATCGTCTACGCCTGCGCCGACGGCCAGGCGCTGAAGGCCCGCTATCTCGACGACAAGACCGCCGTCGTCGAGTACGGCGGCAAGACCCGCACCCTCACCGTCGCCATGTCGGCCAGCGGCGCGCGTTACGTCGGCGACGGCCTGCAGTGGTGGACCAAGGGCATGACCGACGGCCTGGTCTCCGAGCTCAAGCCCGGCGAGGACGTCGCTAGCGGCAAGCCGGTCGAGTGCCTGGCCCCGTCCGAGGCGGGGTAGATCAAGGAAGCCCTCTCTCTTTGAGAGAGGGAGGGGCCCACGCCAAAGGCGTGGGAGGGTGAGAGGTAACAAACTCACCGAATGAAGCGCGGTCGTTCGACCTCGCGGTTTGCAGGTGCGGATAATGGAGGGCTGCACCTGGAAGCCCGTCGGAACGCGTTGGGATTCGCCGGCCAGCGGTGAAACCTCTCACCCTCCCACCGCTACGCGGCGGGCCCCTCCCTCTCTCTAAGAGAGAGGGGCTTCAAAGCAGCGTCCCTTGCCTGGGCTCCGCCTCAACCACCTCCACCGCATCCCCCCGCCGCCGCAGTTCCGTCTCGGCGCTGAAGCGCAGGTTGACGTCGCGGTCCTTGGCCAGGGTCAGCAGGGCGTCGCCGTCGAGCTGGTCCCAGGCCTTGCCACGATGGGCGCCGGTCGGCACGCGGGGCAGCAGGCCGGGCTGCTCGCTCCAGGCCAGCAGCTGCTCCAGCGAGGCGGCGTTCAGCATGTCGCGCAGGTGGTGGGCGGTGACATAGGCGTCGGGCAGGGCGCGGTGGGCGGGCAGGCCCAGCTCGTGGACCAGGCCCTGCGGCATGCGCTGGTAGCGCAGCATCTGGTTGGAGAAGCTCTGAAGGTGCGGCCACAGGCGCAGGGCGCATTTCCAGGTGCAGATCCACGGCGTGGTCCCCGCCAGCTTCGGCGTGCAGTAGCGTTGCTCGAACGAGGCCCGGTGCGCGGCGAGGGCCGCGACGCCGCCTTCGGGCCGCAGCGCGTCCGGCGCGGCGTCCTTCCAGAACGGCGCGCCGGCGACGTCGGCGTCGAGGATGTGGTGCACGGCCATGGTCTCGGGCGAGATCGGGCGGCCCGGATTGATCAACTGCGACCCGCGAGCCCCGTCGTCGACGCGCCACGGGCCGTCGGCGTCCTGGACCACGTCCTGCCAGCCGATCTCGCAGACGTCGTGGGGGCCGTTTCCGGCGGTCTCCAGGTCGATGACGCGGACACGCTGCATGGAGCCAATATGGCCCCCGGTCGCCGCCGCGCCAAACGGCGCGGTCCCAAATCTGTCAGCTGACGCGCAGGAAGGCCCGGCCGGCGGCGAAGTCGCCGACTTCCACATAGGCCCGGCGCACGGTCTCGCCGCCGTCGCGGCCCTGGATCACGAACTCGATGGTGATCGCCTCGCGCGGGTCGAGCCGGGCGATGACGTCGCCGGCCTCGCGCGGGAAGCGGAAGCTCATGCCGGTCTTGGCGCTGGTCGGCAACAGGGTGGGGGCGGGCACGGGATCGCGGGTCTCGGCCCCGAACACCCGGCTGGCGACGCGCGGGGCGGCGTTGTCGGCCAGGCCGCCGCCGTTGCGGGCCTTCAGGTACGGTCCCTGGGTGCGGGTCGGGTCGCGCATCACCAGCCGCGCGGCGTAGGGGCGCGCGCCATCGGCGAAGGTCGCCACGGCCAGCAGCTCGATGTTGCGGCCGGCCAGGCCGAAAACCAGCCGGTCGCCGCCGAAGCTCGAGGGCTGCGACAGCCGCCAGAACGGGATGGTCGCCGAGCTGGCGCGGTCGGCTATCCAGGTGGCGCGGTCGCCCGGATAGTTCATCCGCTGCAGCAAGGCGTAGCCTTCGAAGGCCTTGCGCACCCGGCCGGCGGCGGTGCCCAGGTCCTTGGAATTGCAGGGCACCGAGGCGGCCTTGGCGTGGGCGCGCTGCTGCACGCCGTCCAGCTGGTCGCTGCTGGCGCCGGCGCGCAGGGCCGCGCCCCGGGCCTGGGCCTTGCCCGCGTCCAGCGCGCCAGACAGCGACGGGCTGAACAGGCCGCAGCGCGCGCCGGCGGCGCTCATCAGGCTGCGTTCGTAGAAAAGGTCGGAGGGCGTGGCGGCCGCCGTCTGGGCCGCGCACAGGGACGCGAGGGCGAACACGGTCGCCATCGAGCGCCGCTTGCGCGCGCGGTCAGTCTTCTTGGTGGCCATTTTCTCGTATTCTGCGAGAGAGGATGTTCGGGCGGACCTTATCCGCCTCTGGTTGCGGTTCGGTTAGCGATGCTTCTTTCGACGGATCTCTGGGTGGGCGCATTGATCCGCCGCGCCGAACTGGGCGGCGCCTTCGCCATGGTGGCCCGCAAGGGCGACGTCCGGGCCGGCGCCGTACTGGTCAAGGTGGTCGATCGCCGGGCTGGAACCGTGCGGCTCTACAGCGAGGCCACGCGCGGCGACGGCGAGCGGGTATGGATGCAGCCGATCCGCTCGGACTTCGAGCCCGACCTCGACGCCTATGCCGAGCGCGCCGCGCGCATCGATCCGGACGTCTGGGTGGTGGAGATCGAGGACCGCGAAGGTCGCCACTTCCTGACCGAGCCGGTCGAGGCCTGACGGCGGCCCCTCGACGCCGGATTTGGGGGAGCAAAGTTCTCTGCAACGATCCACAGCATTAACCTTGCCGCTAAACCAGACCGAAAGTCCGGCGCGGCAGGATGTCGCAGGTCTCCTAGCAGCCCCCGCAAACCGCCCATGCTCTTTTTGATGAACGACGTCGTGCTCAGCCTGGACGCCGCCGAACTGTCGCCGCCGATGACGCGCGACCGTTTCGCGGCCCTGTCGCTGAACTTCGTCGCCGAGCTGGGCAAGGAGCTCTACGCCCAGGAGCCGCTGCTGCATCACAAGCAGGTGGAGAAGGCCAAGCGCCTGGCCGCCCTGGTGATCGCCAAGGCGCCGGAGATCAACGCGGCCCTGTTCATCGCCCCGGCCCGGGGCTGCCTGATCGAGCAGGTGCAGGTGCGCTACGCCCAGATCGGCATCGAGGTCATGGGCGCGCTGCACCAGCGTCAGAAGGCTGGCCAACTGACCAATCTGGAAGCCGATCGCCAGGTCTGGCGTCGGCTGGCCGCCTGAGGCGCGGCTGGACCTGCTAGATCAGCAGGCCGGCCAGCAGGTTCAGGGCGAGGGCGAGAACCACCAGTCCCGCCACGACCGTGCCGAGGCAAAGCGTGCTTTGCCCCAGGGAGCGCTGACGGATATGGCGGCGAGGGTCTTCGGCCAGGGCCATGTCGGTTCCTCCGTCGCCCCGACGGCTCTCGGGGGCCGAACGTCGGCGACGTGAGCAGCATGACTCCAATCCCATAGCGTGCACAGGGTTTTTTGCGTCGGCGGCCGTTCGCGCGCTGGAGACGACTTGTCAGGCGCCGGCCTTCTCCTCCATATCCACGTGGGGTTGCGGTTGGGGGACTACAGTGGCTTTCCGTGAGTTCTTGCTCGCCGGCGTGGCGGGTGCACTGGCTATTGGCCTTGGCGCGGCGCCGGCCGTGGCGCGGGCGCAGGATCAGGCCGCGGCGGCGGTCGCCGCCAAGCCGGCGCCGAGCGCCGATGCGCCCGGCCGCTGGCTGCGGGCCGAGAGCGCGCATTTCATCGTCTATTCCGATCGCGGCGAGCCCACGCTGCGCAGCTACGTGACCATGCTGGAGGACTTCGACGGCGTCCTGCGCGTGCTGCAGAACCGCACGACCGCCGAGACCCCGCGCAAGCTGCCGGTCTATCTGGTGAGCAACATCAACCAGCTGCGCCGCGCCTATCCCGACGCCGACGATCAGCTGGGCGGCGTCTATTTCAACGCGCTGGACGACATCTTCGCCATCGCCATCCGGGCCGAGCGCGGCAGCGCGTCCAACGGCAGCGACGACGTGGTGCTGCACGAGTACGTGCACCACTTCATGATGCAGTACTTCCCCAACGGCTATCCCGGCTGGATGATCGAGGGGCTGGCCGAGTACTACATGACCGCCGACCTCCAGCCCAAGAAGGTGCTGGTCGGCAGCGCCAACGCCGGCCGGGGCTATTCGCTCTACAACGAGCGCTGGCTGCCGATGGAGGACATGCTGAGCAAGGAGCCCGGCGAGCTGCGCTCCGACGACATGGCCACCTTCTACGCCCAGGCCTGGCTGCTGACCCACTACGTCTGGACCGACAAGCAGCGCTGGACCAAGCTGCAGGACTATCTCGCCGCCATTCGCGCGGGCGGCGACCCGATGGAGAGCTGGACCAAGGTCTTCGGCGAGGACTCCAAGACGCTGGAGCGCAACCTGCGGACCTACATGCGCAAGCCGCTGATGGGGGTGGCGATCACCCGCACGCCGCCGCCGCCGCCGCAGATCGCTTTCACCCGCATGCCGGCGGGCGCCGACGATCTGATCCTCGAGGCCCAGCTTCTGAAGCGCGGCGTCAGCGACGAGCAGGGCGCGGTGCTGCTGAAGAAGGTGCGAGAACTGGCCGCCAAGCGTCCCGGCGAGTTCTACAGCCGCCTGGTGCTGGCCCGCGCCGAATGCGACCTGGGCGACCGCGCGGCCGGCGAGAAGATCCTCAAGACCCTGCTGGACGAGCGGCCGACCGACCTGGAGGCCCTGCAGGTCATGGCCTACAGCCGACTGGCCGCCGCCCGCAACGCCGACTACGACGACGCCAAGGCGATCTACGCCGAGGCGGCCAAGTATCTGGGACGGGCCCACAAGATCGACGGCGACAACTATCTGACGCTCTACGGCTACGCCGAGGCGCGGTCCTTCGATCGCGATCCGTCGCAGAACACGCTGAACGTCGTCTTCCGCGCCGCCGAGATCGCTCCTCAGAGCCCGACGATCCGGATGAACGCCGCCAGCCTGTTCACGCGCGCGGGCCAGTACGGCGTGGCGCGCGACATGCTGACGCCGATCGCGGCAAACCCGCACGGCGGCGGCGCGGCGAAGATGGCGGCCAACATGCTCAAGGAGCTGGAGGGCAAGGCCGACCGGCCGCCGCCGCCCGTCCAGGCCGCGGCCCCGACGCCCGCCCCGGCCTCGACCAAGCCGCCGGCCAGGACCCCCGGCGGCGGCGCGTCGAAGGGGGCGTCCCAGACCGGGGCCAAGGCCGGGGCCAAGCCCGCCGGCTGAGCCGGCGGCTTCCGGTTCCCGCCCCGGAAAAGGTGACAAGGACGCGCGGGGGCGGTAGTTCCGCCGGATGAGCACCTCTCCCGCCGCTGAAGCCGCCCGTCGGCGCACCTTCGCCATCATCAGCCACCCCGACGCCGGCAAGACGACGCTGACGGAAAACCTGCTGCTGGCCGGCGGGGCGATCCGCGCGGCCGGCGCGGTGAGGGCGCGCGGCCAGGCGCGGCGCACCCAGTCGGACTGGATGAAGATCGAACGTGAGCGCGGGATCTCGGTCTCGGCGTCGGTGATGACGTTCGACCACGACGGCCTGATGTTCAACTTGCTGGACACCCCGGGCCACGAGGACTTCTCGGAAGACACCTACCGCACCCTCACCGCCGCCGACGCCGCGGTCATGGTGCTGGACGCCGCCAAGGGCATCGAGCCCCAGACCCTGAAGCTGTTCGAGGTGTGCCGCCTGC
Organism: Caulobacter sp. GW821-FHT12A07; assembly: GCF_058807655.1. Lineage (NCBI taxonomy): Bacteria > Pseudomonadati > Pseudomonadota > Alphaproteobacteria > Caulobacterales > Caulobacteraceae > Caulobacter > Caulobacter sp. GW821-FHT12A07. The sequence continues at coordinate 128,465 of NZ_JBXAQX010000010.1, read as the reverse complement.
GCGACATCCCGATCATCACCTTCATCAACAAGATGGACCGCGAGGCCCAGGACCCGTTCGAGCTGCTCGACGAGGTCTCGTCCAAGCTGGCCCTCGACCCCGCGCCGCTCTACTGGCCGGCCGGTTCGGGCGGGCGCTTCAAGGGCATGCTCGACCTGCGCAGCCAGCAGTTCCTGCCCTACGCCAAGAAGAGCTCGACCGACGAGGAGGGCCACCCCGACGCCGTCGCCTTCAACGGCAACGCCATCGTCCAGTACCTCGAGCCCGACGAGCGCGCCGAGCTGGAAGAGAACGCCATGCTGGTCACCGAGGCCGGCAAGCCGTTCGACGTGCAGTCGTTCCTCGAAGGCCACATGACGCCGGTGTTCTTCGGCTCGGCCCTGCGCCACTTCGGCGTCGACCAACTGCTGGCCGGCATCGGCGCCTACGCCCCCGCGCCCAAGCCGGCCAAGGCCAGCAAGGCCGGGGCCGAGACCCATGTCGCCCCGGGCGACGGCGAGGTCTCGGGCTTCGTGTTCAAGGTCCAGGCCAACATGGACCCCAATCACCGCGACCGGATCGCCTTCCTGCGCCTGACCAGCGGCCGCTTCACGCGCGGCATGAAGCTGAAGGCCCAGAACACCGGCAAGGCCATGAGCGTCAACGCGCCGATCATGTTCTTCGCCAGCGACCGTGAACTGGCGGAAGACGCCTTCGCCGGCGACGTCATTGGGATTCCGAACCATGGCGTCTTGCGGGTGGGCGACAGCCTGTCGGAGACCGGGTCGCTGCGCTTCGCCGGCCTGCCCAACTTCGCCCCGGAAATCCTGCGCCGCGTGCGGGTCAAGGATCCGCTGAAGGCCAAGCACCTGAAGAAGGCGCTCGAAGGCCTGGCCGAGGAAGGCGTCACCCAGCTGTTCCGGCCGATGATCGGCTCCGACTTCATCGTTGGCGCCGTCGGTCAGCTGCAGTTCGAGGTCATGGCCGACCGCCTGGCCAACGAGTACCAGCTGGACGTGATCTTCGAGAACAGCCCCTATGCCGAAGCTCGCTGGCTGGTCGGCGAACGCGCCGACGTCGAGGACTTCGAGAACAAGCACAAGACGGCCATGGGCCGCGACATCGACGACCAGCCGGTGTTCCTGGGCAAGAGCGGCTGGGAGATCAACTACGTGGCGGAGCGCTACCCGAAGGTGCGCTTCGAGCGGACCAAGGAACGGGGCTGAGGCCTGGCTGAGTCGCCGGCCTTTTCCGCGGGTTCCTGTGTGGTAGAGGTTTTCTCGCGGCTCGCCCTATGCGGGCGCGCGGGGAGGGGCGATGCGGTTCTGGGGTCCTGGTCTGGCGGCGCTGGCCGTCGTCGTCGCATCGCCGGCTCTGGCCGAGCGGCTTTCCACGGACGCCGAGTTCTTCGTGCCCGAAGGCCGCTACTATCCTGATCGGGCGCAGCGTACGTCGGTCGAAGGCTGGGCGCGGCTGCGCTGCACCGTCCATGAGGCCGGCGTGGTGGGCGAGTGCGCCGTCGTCGGCGAAGCGCCCACAGACTACGGGTTCGCCGACGCCGTGCTGAAGGCCTCGCGGGCGGCGCGCCTGCGCTCGCCGGCCCAGCCCGGCGACGTGGTCTATCTCTATCTCGAATTCCGCGTTCCGGACGGCGGCGCCGAGGTTGTCGAGCGTTCTGTGACGCCGCCGCCGCGCGCGACCATCGAGGCCGCACGGCCAGCGCTGGCCGAGCCGATCGGCATGGCGCTGGTCAGCTGCGAGGCGTCGTTGAAGGGGGCGGGACCCCTGACCCGCTGTCGCGCGCTCGCCGAGGCGCCGTCGATCGACGGTTACGGCGCGGCCGCCGTGGCCTTGGCCGAGCGGGCCTATGTGTCCGCCCTGCCGCCGTTGTCCGGCCGGGTGAACATCATCATCCGGCCCGGAGACGGGTCCCGGCGACCGTCCTCGCACGAGAGCGAGGATTACGAACCGGAGTTTGTCGGCGACGCCTTGAGCCTGCCGCTCGGTCCGACGCAGCCGGTGTCACTGAGCTGCATCGTGAGCGCCGACCGCCGGCTGCGCAGCTGCCGACCCGACGGCTTCAAGGCGTCGCCGGAGGCGACCGCCGCCGCCATCGCCCGCAGCAATCATCTGCGCTTTTCCCGCCGGACGACCTTCGTCATCAACTGGGGCCAGTGACCTTCAGCGGCGGGTCTTCGTCGCGCCGGCCCAACCAGCGGTCCGTTTCGCCGATGCCCGTGCCGATCCAGGCCAGCACCTGCTCGACCGGGATCGGATCATCCGGCGCCAGGCGCAGCTGGGTGACGAGGTCGCCGGGGCGCACCTTGCCGTCGATGATCGGCAGCAGGCGGGCGTCCGCGCCGCGCTCGCTCCAGCCGAACGGCGACCAGTCGCTGGGCACGGCCTTCAGCGCCAGATAGCGCCTGGGCGGCTGGCCCGGAAGGCAGGGCAGGACCGGCCCCAGCATTTCCGAGCCGAAGACGTCGAGGGCAAGGTCCATGGACGCGATCTTGTGGTCGCCCACCATGCGCGGGCGGCAGGCGGGGGTCGATCCGACGGCGACGGGCGAGACCTCGTAGACGGCCGCGTCCGAAAAGCGGGCGAAGACGTCGGCCGGCGCGGCCGTCAGGCGCACCTGGTCCTCGCCCTGGCCGCTTCGCAGCCGGCGCAGCCGCCGGACCAGCAGGTCCTGGTCGGCCTGCCCGCGCACCACCGGCTCCCAGTGCGTGATGCGCCGCTCGCCGTCGAGAAAGACCAGGTAGTCGAGCCCGGGGTCGAGCATCGGCGGTTCGGCGCCGTCGGCATAGCGCGGGCGCTCCATGGGGCCTTCGATGTCCGTTCGCCGGTCGGCGAGGCTTCCGCGGTGCAGGAACAGGAAGCCGGCATGACGACGCTGGGCCCTGCGGTGGTCCTGGCCCCAGACGGCTTTCCAAAGGTCCAGGCGTCGGCTGTGCAGGAAGGTCGGATCCACCGGATAGGCGCCGCCCAGCAGAGCCGGGAAGCGCGTTTGCGGCTGGCCCTTGAAGGTTTCGACCAGGTCGAGGTCGTAGCGCCGGCTGCGCTCGAAGGCGGTGCAGACGTCGCCGTCCAGCCAGCCCGGGGCGTCGCCGCGCAGCCAGGCGGCCAGGCGCACCAGCAGGCAGGGCGGCGTCCAGGCGGGCGCCGGACGCACGAGGGCCACGGCGGCGGCGTTTCGATACTCGGCGACGCCGGCGGGGCTGCGCAGCTGGGCCAGGCTCGGCGGCTGCGGCTCGTAATAGCTTGTCGCCAGGGCTGGACCGGCCCAGGCTAGGCCGAGGATCAGCAAGGCCGCCCGTACGTGCTTCACGACATCCCCCCGAGAGCGTCTCTTGCGGATTACGCTCGTAAAACTCTCTCGGGTCAAGCGATCGCCGTCAGGCCTTCTTCACCCCGTAGTCCCGCGCCATCTGCCGGTAGAGCTCCATGAAGGCGTTGGCGTCGTAGCGGCCGCCGTGCTCGGTCTTTTCGGGCGGCGAGGGCGGGGCGCCGGCGATCTGCGCGCCGGGGGCCTCGGCGGCGTTGATGCCCTGCGACAGCAGGTTGGGGCGCGGGCCTTCGCCGGCGTTGTGGCCGTCCTGGTCGAAGATCGCCTCCTGGTGCCGGGTCGGCTCCCAGATGAACGTGCCCCAGCCGCGTTGGCCGGGGGCGTCGAAGACGAGGTCGTTCACGTAGCGCTTCCGGCTGGAATACTCCGCCACGTAGAAGCCGTGGTCGCGGTAGCGCTCGCCGAACCGCGCGAAGGTGTTGGCCCAGTCGCCCTCGGCCGCCTGCTGGTAGCAGGAGAAGCCGACGGCGTCGAAGCGCACGCCGCGCGAGAGCAGGCTGTCGGTCCAGTGGCTGACGATCGTCCAGTGCCGGCCCAGATGGTTGTGCAGGCTGGTCTTCACGCCCGGAACCGTCTCGCGCGAGGCGTCCAGGCCCGCGCTGAGCAGTTTGGCCAGCTTGTCGAAACCGCCGGCGTCGGGAACGTTCAGGTGCACCGCGTCGGTGGCCGGGTTGCCGGTCGGGACGGGCAGGGGCACGCGGCCGTCGGGCCACAGCATGCCGAAGGTGATCTCGTTGCCGATCACCACCATGTCGGGCCTGGCGCCGGCCTTGGTCAGGGCGCTCAGCACCGTGCGGGTGTGGTCGCCGACCGCCTTGACCAGCGCGTCAAACGGCAGACCGGTCCAGGCGGCGGGTTTCACCTGCTTCTGCGGGTCGGCCCAGTTGTCGCTGTAGTGGAAGCTGATCGTCAGGTGCATGCCGGCGGCCTTGATCCGCCTGGCCATCGCCACGGTCTGGCCAAGGCCCGCCCAGGGATCGGTCTGGCGGCCCTTGGAGTAGCCGTTCTCGGGATTGACGAAGATGCGGATCTTGATGGCGTTGAAGCCGGCGTCGCCCAGGATCGCCAGGATGTCGCGCTTCTGGCCATTGGCGTAGAAGGTCGCGCCGTCGGCCTCGTCCTGCGGGATCCAGGTGATGTCGGCGCCCAGCAGGAACGGGCCGGGGCGGGCGCCGGGAGGCGCAGCGAGGGCGCGAGGCGCGGCCGACAGCAGCGGCAGGGCGGTCAGGCCGGCGGCGAAGGCGCGACGGTCGAGGGTCATGGCGTCTGCTCCCGTGGACCGCGCGCTGCACGCGATCTCATTATTTGAGATATCGTTTCAATATGTATCCTAGCGGCATTGCGCGTGAAAAGGGAAGTGGCCCGCCGAAGGGGAAGGGGTGGCTGGCGGCGACCTCGCCAGCCGCTATAGGAGGGACGCCTTCAACCGGAGCCGTCCCGCATGACCCGCCAGTTCGCCATCGGCCTCGTGGCCCACGACGACAAGAAGGCCGAGCTGGTCGACTGGGCCCTGGCCCACGCGGCGTTCCTGGAAAAGCACGTGCTCTACGGCACCGGCACCACCGGCGGCCGCATCCTGCAGGCCCTGCCGCAGCTGCAGCTGACCCGCCTCAAGAGCGGCCCCCTGGGCGGCGATCAGCAGCTGGGCGCGATGATCGCCGAGGGCCGGCTCGACATTCTGATCTTCTTCGTCGACCCGCTGTCGCCCCAGCCGCACGACGTCGACGTCAAGGCCCTGATCCGCCTGGCGACCCTGGCCGACATCCCCTTCGCCTGCAACGCGGCGACCGCGACGCTGGTGGTGAAGGGGCTCAGCGCCTGATCCCTCTCCCCTTGCGGGAGAGGGTGGCCTCCCGGAGGGAGGTCGGGTGAGGGGTCTCTCAGAAATTCAAGCCGCAAAGGCGGTCTGGCTGGGTGAGGCGGTTTTCTTTTGAGAGACCCCTCATCCGTCGGCCTTCGGCCGCCACCTTCTCCCGCAAGGGGAGAAGGAATTAGGCGGGAAACTTCAGCAAGTTCGGCTTGGGGATCGCGGCCTTGAAGCTGCCGCGGCTCTTGGACGTGTCGAGCCCGAACTCGGCCCAGGCCGTCAGGAACCCGCTCGCCGGGGCGCTGGCCGCCAGCGGGACGAGGTTCAGCACCGGCCGAGCGGCGACCAGGGCGCGGGCGGCGGCCCAGGCTTCGGGTTCGGCGGTGGCATAGGCGCCGTCGCTGGCCACCAGTTCGCCGGCCAGGGCGGGATCGGCGAAGCGCAGGGTCACGGCCGCATCGGCCGGCAGGTCCGACAGGCTGGTCAGCGCCTCGATCAGCGCCGTGAGACTCATCTTCGCCAGGCTGGTGCGGCGCTCGCCGCCGGCCGCGCCCTTGATCGCCGCCGCGCCCGACTCGCCATCCTGCCGACGGACGAACGCCCAGCCGCCATAGCCGGGGTCCTGCTTGCAGAGGGCGGCGGTCCAGAGGGTCACGGAGGGGCTGGTCATGGCGGTTTCCTAGCGCCTTGCGTCGGAATTCGCCACTCCACGCGGTAACGACCCTGAACAAAGTGTAAACAAGACCCTAAATCTTAGGGTTAACGTCATTTTCACTTCGGTGAACGAAGTTATAATTCGTGCAATCGCACCACCCGCCGGTTGTGGATGGATCAAGCAAAAAGCGTGCCAGAATGGGTCAAAAACCCAGATTTCCAGGCCGTCGCGGCGATCAAAGTTAATGTGATCTAAATATTCGTGGTTAACGGCGGATTCACACCTGTTAACCCCTTGTTAAGAGCGTTGGCTCCGGTTTTGCTGATATCGCGTTAAATCCATCTCGGGCGTGCCGAGGTGGGACGATCCGGGTGCGGAGTGCGCGAGCGATGTTCGAATTCGTTGGACGGGACCTGAAGCGTTTGCTGGGCGTCGACGGCCAGGGCCGCGTCTCCCATGCCGCCGCCCATCGCGAAGGGCTGACCGGCGGCGACACCGCGCTGCTGGAACTGATGGACCTGCGCCTGCTGACCAACGAGGCCCGCGCCGCCGACGTGGCCGCCGGCCGCATCGGCTGCAAGGACCGCGCGGTGCGCCTGCTGGAAGCCGCCGTGGTCTGGCGCGAAGTGGCCCGCCGCACCGGCGACGCCGCTGCTTTACGTAAAGGCGCGGCCCAGGCCGAGGCCGCCGCCCGGCTGGGCGAGACCGAGCGCAAGCCCGAGCTGACCGCCGCCGCCCGCTGCGAGCAGGCGGTGCTGGCCATGCTGGGCGCTGAACTGTTCGGCGACGAGGGCCTGCACGCGGCCGCCGGCGCCACGCTTTCCTTGGCCAAGTCGGCCCACGGCCCGCACGCGCCGCTGGCCGCGGCCCTGATGGCCGCCGTCGACGGCCGCATGGCCCTGTCCGACAACAATATCGACCGCGCCCTGGCCTGCGCCCAGGCCTTCGAGGCCCCGCTGGACGTGCTGGCGAGCGATCGCGGCGCCAAGGCCGGCGGCGGTCGCCTGCAACTGGCCGACCAGCGCGCCGCCCGCATCGACCTGCTGCTGGCCTGCGCCGTCCGCCTGAAGGACCGCTCGCTGGTCGAGGTCGCCCTGGCCGAGGCCCGCGTCGCCGTCGCCGCCCTCGATCCCGATTTCGAACCTCTGACCTGGTCGCGCCTGGAACTGCTGCGCGCCGAGGCCCTGACCCGACTGGGCGATTTCGATGGCGAACTGTCGCTGATCGCCGACGGCGTCGAGGCCGCCACCCAGGCGCTGGAACCGCTCGACCCCGGCCACAGCCCGCTGGACTGGGCCCGCGCCCAGGCCGGCCTGGGCGAGGCCCTACAGATGATGGGCGAGGCCACCACCTCGGACCGCTGCTTCGAGCAGGCCGTCACTTGCTACGATCGCGCCACCCACATCGTGAAGGTGCAGCCGGCTCTGTCCCTGCGCGCCGCCGTCGCCAACAACCGCGCCCTGAGTCTCGCCCGCTGCGCCGAGCTGACGGCGGACCTGGCCGTGCTCGACGCCGCCGAGATGGCCTTCAAGGCCGAGCTTTCCGCCCATCCGGGCGCGCGCGATCCGGCCGGCTGGGCCGTGGCCCAGATGAACCTGGCCCGTCTCTATGAAGCCCGGGTCGAGATCACCGGCCGCGACGACGGTCGCCTGGACCGGGCGGCCACCGCTCTTGCGGTCGCGTTCGACGTCTTCGCCGAACTGGGCCTGCGGTCGCTGACCGACCTGGCGGCCCAGGGGTTGCAACGGCTCAAGCAGGCGAACGCCGCCTGACCCAAAATGACACCGGAGGCTCCCGGGAAACCCCCAGGGCCCTCCGCAAGATAATAGGGATGATACAGTGATCGCTTCGTTCGTTCTCGCCGCCGCCGTGACCGCCGCCGCTCCGTCCGCCTCGGCCGAGCCGCAGGCCCGTGTCGTCCAGGTGGCGCAACCGCGCGAAGCGGTGGCCCTGCTCAGCTGCATGGTCAAGAACAACGGCGGCCTGACGGCTTGCAGCGTCCAGGCCGAGAGCCCCAACGATCTGGGCGTCGGCGACGCCGCCCTGCAGATGGCCTCGCAGATCCAGGTCGACCTGCTGGGCCCGGACGGCAAGAGCCGCGCCGGTTCGTTCATCGACGTGCCGATCCGCATCCGCATTCGCTGAATTTAAGCGCGAGTCCGCTTTGAGACTCGCGCGACTGGCCGGCCGGGCCTAAAGCTCGGCCATGGCCTTCAAGCGCGCCTTTCCCTGGATCGTCACGGCCGCCGTCATGGCGGCCACCCTCGCCGTCGCCGGCGGACTGACGCTCCGCCGCGACCGCGCCGAAGCCGCCCGCTCCGCCGCCGCCTCGCCGGACGTCACGGTGTCTCAAGCCGAAGACGATCGCGCCTACGCCCGGCTGTTGCGCGAGAATCTCGACCAGGGGCGTCCCGAAGAGGCCAGTGTCCTGGCCCGTTTCCCCGATCTGGCCCGCCGCGAGGGCGATGTCCTGTTCATGCGCGGCCCCCGCGGTGACGTGGCCAGCTTCTCCGACAGCGGCTTCTGCGACGGCTTCGACCAGTGCGCGCGCTGGCGCATGGCGGGCGTCGTGGCCATCGGCGGCGAACGGCTGCCCCATCTCACCTTCACCCACGGGGAGGGCGAGCTCCTGTCGCTGCTGATCGGCGCCGACGGTCGCCCTCGCGTCGCGGACGTCGGAACCCCTTCAGGCTCGCCCGACGGCGCCTGGCTGGTGTTCGGCAATGAGAGCGACGACGGCGGCGGCGTGACCGTCTATCGGGCCGACGGCGCGGACCTGGTTCCCACGGCCTCGAAGGGCGTGTCCTGCCGGCCGGTAGCCTGGCTGTCGGCGACTCGCCTGCGCATGAGCTGCCTCGTCGGACCGATCGGCGAGGCCCGCCGCGTCGAGGTGGTCCTGGCGCGCGCGACGGACGGCGGCTGGTCGCTGGTCTACCCGGACGGCACGCGCGAGCCGCTGGACGCCATCGCGACCGAGGAGGGCGAGCCGGGCGACTTCTACGAAGGCTGGAGCGAGAAGGGCTACCGCCGCCTCGCGCCCTGAGTCGTCGCTACTTCGCCATCCCGGACTTCTGCAGGGTCTTGTAGGCCTTGATCACCCGCTGGAGCTTGTGCTCGGCGCTGCGGTCGCCGCCGTTCATGTCGGGGTGGCAGCGCTTGAGCAGGTCCTTGTAGCGCGCGCGGATGGCCGCGGCGTCGGCGTCGACGTCCAGATCCATGTCGGCCAGGGCCTGGCGCTCCAACTTGCCGACGGCGCGACCGGCGGCGGCCGATTCGGCCTTTCGCTGCTGGGCGCGGAACAGGCCGAACGGGTCGGCCATGTTGCGGGCGTCGCGGGCGGCGGCGGCGGCGGCCTCGCGCGAGCCGGCGTCGGCCTTCATGCTCCAGGTCGGCCGGCCGCCGGTGACCTTCTCGCGCTCCTGCTCGGCGCGAATCTGGCCCTCGTTCATGCCGGCGTAGAAGTTCCAGTTCTTGTTGTACTCGGCCGCGTGCGGCTGACAGAAATGGTAGTACTGGCCCGGCAGGTCGCGGCTCTTGGGCGCCTTGGCCTCGGCCGGACGCAGGCAGTCGGCATGCTCGCACCGACGCTGACCCGGCTTCAGCCGGTTGACGTCGTCGGCGCGCGGACCCTCCTCCTCGCCCGGCTTGGGCGGGCGGACGCGGATGTCGAAAAACTTGGGGCGGTATTCGAACGCACGGCTCATGGCGCTTAGAGTAAGCCCAGGCTATTTCCGTTCAAGGATTGACATGCCGGAGATCACCATGGGCGCCGTCTCAGACGCCATCGAAGCCAAGTTGACCACCGCTTTTTCGCCCACCCGGCTGGAGGTCGTGGACGACAGCGCTCGCCACCAGGGCCATGCCGGCCACCGCGAGGGCGGCGAGAGCCACTTCAACCTGACGATCGAGGCCGAGGCCTTCGTGGGCAAGGGCCGCGTGGCCCGCCAACGGCTGATTTTCCAGGCCCTGGCCGAGGAGATGGCGGGTCCCGTGCACGCCCTGTCGATCGTCGCCCTGGCGCCCGGCGAAACCTGACCGCAGCCCGCCTCTTTGCGCTTGCATAAGCGGGCCGCGACTGATTGCCTCGGTTCCCGGCGCGATCCTGCCGGGATCCGAGGGATGGCATGAGCGCCGCGAAATCTTTTTCTGAAATCCAGGCTTCCGACGAAGCGGCCATCGCCGCCGCGCTGCCGGCCTATCTTGAGCGGTCCTACGCCCGCTATTCGAACTTCACCGTCGCCAGCGCGGTCGTCGACGACCTGGGCGGGGTGCATTTCGGCGTCAATGTCGAGAACGCCGCCTATCCGTCGGGCACCTGCGCCGAGCAGACGGCGATCGGGGCCATGGTCACGGCCGGCGGCCGCCGCATCGAGCGCGTCTACATCGCCGCCGGCTCCGACGCCGTCGTCCAGCCCTGCGGCGCCTGCCGCCAGCGCATCGGCGAGTTCGCGGCCAAGACCTGCGAGATCGTCTCGGTGCAGGGCGGAGCGGCCACGAAGCGCACGCCGTTCTGGAGCCTGCTGCCCGAGGCGTTCGGGCCGGGGGATCTGGAGTAGCCCGTTAGGAACCTCCCCCTCTGGGGGAGGCGGCCGAAGGCCGGCGGGGGGAAGTTTTCAGCTGCCGCAGGCCTTGGCGGGCTTCGCAGTCACGCCCCCCACCGATCGCTGCGCGATCGCCTCCCCCAGAGGGGGAGGTTCGCTCGTCAGGCGATGATGTCCGGCGTCACCTGGTCTTCCAGGCGGACGATCTCGTCCTTGAGGGCCAGCTTGCGGCGCTTGAGGCGGGCGATCTGCAGCATGTCGGGCTGGGGGCGTTCTTCCAGGGCCGCGACGGCGTCCGACAGGTCCTGGTGCTCCTCGCGCAGGATCGCCAGGCGGCGCTCGATGGCGATGGAGGTTTCTTCCGAAGGATCGTCATCGTTCATGGACGTTCCCCCACTCTGAGCACTGGTCCGAAGGCGGTGATAGATAGCAAAGCCTGACGGGCGGTAAAGGCTGGAGCGCGCCGAGCTGCCATTTCAAGCCAGAGCATCGGCCAACCGCGCCAAAGCCGCGTCCTGCGGCGGCTCGCCGGAGGCCCGGGCCGCCGCCAGCAGGGCGCCGTAGACGTCGGCCGTGGCGCCCACCGGGCCGCAGATCGCCTCCAGGCTCTCCATCAGCAGCTTCTCGCCGGCCAGTTCGGCCGCCTTGACCTGGTCGCGGAAGGTCTCCCGGGCTGGATCGGCCACGTCGGGACGCGAAGGCTTCAGCGCCCGGCGCACGCCGCGCAGGGGCGCGCCGATCTCGGCGTCCCAGGCGCGGACCAGGGCCGCGGCGCGCGCCAGGTCGGCGGGCCGCCCCTCCAGCGCCGTCCAGGCCGCCCACAGCAGGAACGGCACGTTCTGGCCGTGCGCGTCCTGCAGGTGCAGGCAGGCGACTGCGACAGGCTGTCGCGCATAGACGGAAAGCGCCCAGTCCCAGAACCGCATGGCCGTTAATTTTCGTCCGTTTCGTTGACGGTAGATCCGATCGGCGGAAGATCCTCGCCCCAGCGCTTCACCGGCCCCCAGGTCAGGCCGAAGAGGTCGAGCGCCCGGCCCACCGACTGGTCGACCATCTCCTCGATCGAGACGGGTTTCGCATAGAAGGCCGGCACCGGCGGGGCGATCACCGCGCCCATTTCGGCAAGACGCGTCAGGGTGCGCAGGTGGCCCAGGTGCAGCGGGCTCTCGCGCACCATCAGCACCAGCGGCCGGCGCTCCTTCAGGGTGACGTCGGCGGCGCGGGTCAGCAGGGAGGAGGTTACGCCGGTGGCGATCTCGCTCATCGTCCGCACCGAGCAGGGCGCGACGATCATGCCCAGGGTGCGGTAGGAGCCCGAGGCGATCGAGGCCCCGACGTCGCCGATCCGGTGCACGACGTCGGCCGTCTCGGCGGCCTGCGCGACCGAAAGACCGGTCTCCTGGGCCAGGGTCAGGGCCGCCGACTTGCTCATCACGAGGTGGCTCTCGACCCCCAGGTCGCGGCAGGCGGCCAGGGCGCGCAGGCCGTAGAGCGCGCCCGAAGCGCCGGAGATTCCGATCACCAGGCGCGGCTTCGGGGGAGGGGCGGCGGCGTCCGTCATGGTGAATTTTCGTCCGTCACGGGAGGAAGCGTCGCCACGTCAAGCGCCGCCGATTGCAATCATATGTGATCTGACAGTCCGGACCAGCGGGTGTTCACTCCCTCGGTCAACAGCCCAAAAGGAGGCCGAGCCCATGGCCATCGAATCCCGTATCCGCGAGCTGGGGTCCCGTCACGAGAACCTCGACCGCACGATCCAGGAGGAGACCAGTCGACCGGGTAGCGACGCCACCAGGCTTCGAGAGCTGAAGCGGCAGAAGCTCAGGCTCAAGGAGGAGATAGAGGGACTTCGAGCGAGGCTCCACTAGCCTTTGAGGCAAGGAAAAGGCCCATCCGAGCGTCGGATGGGCCTTTTTGCTGTCCGGACCCCTCTATGCAGAGGGAAGAGGATCAGTCCTCGTCGTCTTCGTCGTCGACATTGCCCTTGAACGAGCCGAACACGTCCTCGGCCTTCGGTTCGGCGCGGGCGGCGCGGATGTCGCGCTCTTCCTGCTCTTCCTCGGAGATGTAGGCCGTTTCGGCCGCCGGACGCAGGGTCGGGTCCTCGGCGACGATGCCCTTCTTGGCGTCGTCCTTGGCCTTCTTCTCGGCCGCCTTCTTGACGAGGGCGTCGAGTTCCAGCTGGCCGACCAGGCCCAGGGTCACCGGATCGACCGGCTTGATGTTGGCCGCGTTCCAGTGGGTGCGGTTGCGCACCTGCTCGATGGTGGCCTTGGTCGTGCCGAGGATCTTCGAGATCTGGGCGTCGGTCACTTCCGGGTGGTGGCGGATGAACCAGGCGATGGCGTCCGGACGGTCCTGGCGACGCGACACCGGGGTGTAGCGCGGGGCCTTCTTCTGCGGCTTCAGCAGCTCGGCGTGACGGCTCACCTGGGCCTTCATGCGGTACTGCGGGGCGCGCTGGGCCTTGTCGAGCTCTTCGCGGGTCAGCTGGCCGTTGCCGATCGGATCGGCGCCGCGGATGTCGCGCGCCACTTCGCCGTCGGCGATGCCGCGAACTTCCAGCGGGTGCAGGCCGCAGAAGTCGGCGATCTGCTCGAAGCTCAGCGAGGTGTTGTCCACGAGCCAGACGGCGGTCGCCTTGGGCATCAGAATGTCGGACATGCGGTCCTCCAGAAATGACGGCGCCCGACCTTTCGGCCGGGCGGGGTTGTTCAACGAGAGCTATAATCCGGTTCTCCCGGAAAGGGAACGGGGATCGATGCGGCTCGCGACAAGGCTGTCACGCGCCGCATTGATCGCGATGCGTGCATTCTGCTAACCTCGCCGAAAAGGCGAAAGCGGGAGGCGCGCCATGGCTCTGAAGGACAGTGACGCTTTCTTCGATTCCATCCGCGGCTCCAAGATGCTGGGGCCGACCCTGAGTCAGACGGAAGTGGCCGGCTGCAACGCCGTCCTCACCGCGCTCGGCGCCCACGGCTGGGGCGCGGCCTGGACGGCCTACGGCCTGGCCACCGCCTATCACGAGACCGCCCAGACCATGCAGCCGATCGACGAGCAGGGCGGCGACGCCTATTTCCGCCGGCTCTACGACGTCGAGGGCATCAATCCCAAGCGCGCCAAGGCCAACGGCAACACCGCGCCCGGCGACGGCGTGCGCTATCACGGCCGGGGCTACGTGCAGCTGACCTGGAAGAACAACTACGTCCGCGCCGCCAAGGAGCTGGACGAGCCGATCGACCAGCAGCCGACCCTGGCCAAGCGTCCGGATCTCGCCGCCGCGATCATGGCCTTGGGCATGGAGGAGGGCTGGTTCACGGCCAAGGGCCTGGGCCGCTACATCGACAAGGCCGCCGGCTCGGCCACCCAGAAGGCCTACGGCCTGGCGCGCTACGTCATCAACGGCAACGACAAGGCCGCCCAGATCGCCGGCTACGCCGCCACCTTCGAAAAGGCCCTGAAGGCCGGCGCCTGGAACTGAGGGCGAGGGCGGGGCGCCCTCACCAGGCTCCGTCGTCGAAGCGCAGCACCTTCAGCGTGTCGCCGGCCTTGGTTATGTATATGTATTCGCTGGCGAAAGCGGTTGGGTATTCGACTTCGTAGGTGATGGCGCAGGTTGCGCGACCGTTGAGTTTATAGAGTGAGCTTTTTGTTACTTTCCGTTGAAAATTGTTCTTCAATCTCTCTGCGGTTGATTTTTTATACTTCAACGCGTTTTCGCTGTATTCAACATAGATGGGGTTCCCGCCTACTTTCTTGCGGCGGTCGGAAAAGTACTTTTTGAATTCTGACAGGTTACGCATCGGCCGATATTCGGATCGAACGAAGCGGAAGGCGTCATCGAATTTTCCGCGATCGAAATAGTATAGGAACTGGTTCGACGTGTTGAAAAACTCGGCGCCGCAAGATTGTGTGTTGCTGTCCGCTATGGAATTGACCGGGGTGGCCAAAAGGATGGTCGTGGCGCAAAGTACGATCAGGGATTTGGCTTTGCATCCCATGATTCCATCTCCAGCCCGATCGGAGTGCATGTCGTGGTCGTGATACTCTCGATTGTCGCTCTTTGCATGTGGTTTCTGCTGCCTCTGCTGCCGAGCATTCTGATCTACCGGCTGTTTCCCAAGTCGCCCGTGCGGGCGACGGGGGTCCTGGCGGGCATAACCTTCAACGCCGGCGGCGCGTTCGCCGTCTACCTGATCCTGTTCGCCGTCGCCGCGCCCTTCATCGTCGACCTGAACGACCGCATCGACCGTTCCCGCTCGCAGTTCTGGACGATCAACGCGACGGTGCAGCTGGACGGCGCCAACATCGAGGACTACGGCGGCGACACCTTCGCCGTCCTGCGTCCCGACGTCGTGGACTTCACCGAGGGCAACCTGGAAATCGCGGTGCGCAAGGACGAGCGCGGCATGTTCCCGCGCATCACCATCGTCGTCGGCTGCAATGGCGACCGGGCCTGCATCGCCGCGCCACGCGAAGGCGCCTATTACAAGACCATCAACCTCAACAGCGCCGACCTGAAGATGAAGGAGCTGCCGGGCGGGCGCCTCCAGCTGGTCGACACGGTGCGCCTGGTCAAACGCGTGCCCCGCACCGCGCCGCCTCCGCCGCCGAACTAGCAGGGGAGCCGCCTGATCCCTCTCCCCTTGCGGGAGAGGGTGGCCCTGCGGAGCAGGGTCGGGTGAGGGGTCTCTCAGCTGCTTGCTCCTCTCCCGTGCAACGGGGGAGGGGGACCACGAAGTGGTGGAGGGGGCGAGACTGGGCTCCGTGCCTGACCGCTCTCTCCTCCATAAAATCCCCGCGAAAGCGGAACAACTGATCCCTCTCCCCTTGCGGGAGAGGGTGGCCTCGCGGAGCGAGGTCGGGTGAGGGGTCTCTCAGAAATCAAACGCTGCGTGCGGCGGTCAGGCCGGGTGATGCGTCTCAAGTTTGAGAGACCCCTCATCCGACGGCCTTCGGCCGCCACCTTCTCCCGCAAGGGGAGAAGGATCGCGGACGGGGATAGATGAAGCTGGATCCCCGGCGACCGCTCCAAAGACCCCAACCAATCCAGCTGCTTGCAACTTTCTCAGCGCCCTGGATCAGACGCGCTCAAACCACCCGCATAATAACCCCGTCTCGCCGCACCGAAGGGGCGCGCGGCCAGCGACCATGCGGCGGCGGGATGCGATCGAGCGGGACTGGGGCGGATTGGGAAGATCCGTCGCGTCCGGGGACCTGGCGCTGGCCAGGCCCGCCCGTCGTCTGCTTGGGCGAGGATTACAGAGCACCCCTCTCCTCGTCGCCGCTTGAAAGGGAAACCTCGAAGGCGGTCCTGGTAAGGCGTTAAGAGCGCCGCCGCCCGGGAAGCCGGCAGTCTAACGACCGCGCGGAGCGTCTAGGCTTCGCCGAAACGGTACACACAACAACACCTCCGGGCGTCGCCCGGGCGCTCCGCTCTCCTTCATCAGCTCAGCGCAATCGCGCGTGAGATCGAGAGGTCGTGCGTCCAGGAACCTCCCCCTATGGGGGAGGCGGCCGAAGGCCGGTGGGGGGACGTTTTCAGCTTTTGAGGCGTCGGCCGATCCCGCACCAACTCCCCCCACCGATCGCTACGCGATCGCCTCCCCCACAGGGGGAGGTTCCTCGCGAACGGTCGCCACCTTCTCCCGCAAGGGGAGAAGGAAAACCGGGAGAAGGCTCAGGTGGTCAGCACCACCTTGCCCACGTGCTCGCCCGCCTCCAGGTGCGCATGGGCCTTGGCCGCCTCGGCCAGGGGGAAGGTCGCGTCGACGATGGGTTTGAGCTTGCCGGCCGCGATCCATGGCCAAACCACCCGCTCGATCTCGGCGGCCAGGCGGGCCTTTTCGTCGGCGGGGCGGGGGCGCAGGGTCGAGCCGGTGATCACGGCGCGTTTCTGCATCACCTTCATCACCGGGACCTCCAGCACCCCGCCGGCCAGGGCGGCGATGTAGACGATGCGGCCGCCGGTCTTCAGGGCGTCGAGGTTCTTGTCGAAATAGGCGGCCCCGACCATGTCGAGCACCACGTCGACCCCGCCGGCGGCCTTGGCGATCTCGGCGAAGTCCTCGGTTTTCGCGTCGACCGCCAGATCGGCGCCGAGTTCGAGCGCCTTGGCCTTCTTGTCGGTCCCGCGACCGGTGGCGATGACGATCGCGCCGGCCGCCTTGGCCATGGCGATCGCCGTTGTCCCGATCCCGGACGTCCCACCATGAATCAAAATGGTCTCGCCAGGCTTCAGCGCGCCGTGTTCGAACACATTGGCGAAGACGGTGAAGACGGTTTCGGGCAGGGCCGCGGCGTGAACGAAATCAAAGCCTTCGGGCACGGGCAGGGCCTGGCGGGCGTCGACCACGGCGTATTGCGCATAGCCCCCGCCGCCCAGCAGGGCGCAGACCTTGTCGCCGACCTTCCAGCGTCCGGCGGCGACCTCGACCTCGCCGGCGACCTCCAGGCCCAGCGTCGTCGGCGCGCCGGGCGGCGGCGGATAGAACCCCAGGCGCTGCAACAGGTCCGGACGATTGACGCCCGCCGCGCGCACCCGGATCAGGATCTCGCCCGGCCCCGGAACGGGACGTTCCACCTGGGCCGGGCGCAGGGCGTCGGCCGCCCCCTTGCCGCCTTCGATCTCGATCGCGGTCATGGTCTGGGACATGCTGGCGGCTCCGTCGCGCTTGCGTCGCGCCCTAGGTAGGCGTCTGATGGCCGATCGGAAAGGGAGGATGGCCGATGATGGAAGAGCCGGTCGAGCCGCGCGCGTTCCGTGGCGATGCGCTCAACAGCGCCGCGCACGAGGATCTCGAGACCTACGGCGTCATCGAACTGGAAGAGCGGATCGAGGCCCTCGAGGCCGAAATCGCCCGCACCAAAGCCCAGCTCAGCAAGAAGAAAGCCGGGCGCGCCGCGGCCGATGCGCTGTTTGGTCGCCTCGACTAACGAATGGTTTACGCTACCCGTGGACCCTTAAGGCGCGTCCGTCGGTCACAGTGAGTCGGGGCGGTCGCGAAACGGGACGTTAAGACTTGGCACGGGGGTTGCAGTCCGCCTCCTCAAGCGAGACGTCCTCGCGGCCTTAGAGGCATTGAGTAGACATGACCGATCCGAACGCGTCCACGGCCCCCTGGCGGGCGGGAGTCATCCAGGACTTCGCGCGCTCCGAACTGTTCGACCGCACCTTCGACGAGGGCATGCTGCTGGTCGAGGAGACCGCGGCCTATCTCGACGGGGCCGGCCGTCATGACAGCAAGATCCTGTCGCGCAACGCCGCCCTGGCCTACGCCAGCGAAAGCATGCGCCTGACCACGCGTCTGATGCAGGTGGCCTCGTGGCTGCTGGTGCAGCGCGCGGTCAAGGAAGGCGAGATGGCCCCCGAGGCCGCCTGCGCCGAGAACTACCGTCTCGCCGTCGAGACCAGCGAGCAGGCCGCCGCGATCGAGGATCTGCCCTTCGGCCTGGTGAACCTGCTGCAGCGCTCCGAGCGCCTGTACGAGCGGGTCCGCCACCTGGACCGCCGCATGTATGTCGAGGCCGCCGCCGTCGACGAGGCCCCGCGCCCCGTCCAGGCCCAGTTCGACCGCCTGACCGCCGCCTTCGGCGTCGCCTAACGTCTTTCCCGGGCGCCTTCGGCGTCGCCTGACGTCTTTCCTGGGCGCCTTCGGCGTCGCCTGATCCCCGTTCAAACCGACTTCAAAGCGGGGTAGGACAGGCGCGTGACCCAAGCGCCTTCCCCCGATTCCGCCATTCCCGCCGGACCCTTCCTGGGCCGCGTACTCATCCTGGCCGGATCCGATTCCGGCGGCGGGGCGGGCGTCCAGGCCGACATCAAGACCGTCACCGCCCTGGGCGGCTACGCGGCCACGGCGATCACCGCCATCACCGTGCAGAACACCCTGGGCGTCACCGGGGTGCATCCGATCCCGCTGGATGTAATCGAAGCCCAGGCCCGCGCCGTGCTCGACGACATCGGCGCCGACGCCTTCAAGACCGGCATGCTGGGCGATGTCGGCGTGGTCGAGACCGTGGCCCGGGTGCTGGCCAGCGCCCCCCACGTGCCGGCCGTCGTCGATCCGGTGATGATCGCCAAGGGCGGCGCTCCGCTGCTGGCCGACCGGGCGATCGACGCGGTCAAGGCGCTGATGATCCCCCGCGCCACGCTGCTGACCCCCAACGCGCCGGAGGCTTCGGCCCTGACCGGCCTGCCGGTCGAGACCATCGACGACCAGCGCCGGGCCGGCGAGGCCCTGCTGGAACTCGGCGCCCACGCCGTTCTGATGAAGGGCGGACACGTGCCCGGTGAGCGGGTCGTGGACCTGCTGATCACCCGCCAGGGCGAGACCAGCTTCGAGGGCGAGCGGATCGACACCCGCCACACCCACGGCACCGGCTGCACCCTGGCCAGCGCCATCGCCACCGGCCTGTCGCAGGGCCTGCCTTTGACGCAAGCTGTCGCCCGGGCCTGGAACTACGTCCACGAAGCCATGCTGCGCGCGCCCGGCCTCGGCAAGGGCCATGGTCCGCTCGACCACGCCTGGCCGGTGCGGGGATGAAGTCGAGCCCGAAAGGCGCGAAGCTTTTCTGGATCGCCGCCGCGGCGGTGCTCGTCGTGGCCTATGTCTACGTCACGCATGGCGGCGTGCGGGACGGCGGCGTGAGCCGCATCGAGATCGCCGGCGCGCCAGGCGAGCGGCTGGCCCGACACTTTCCGGGCTCGGACACGGTGTGCGAGTTCACGCCCGGCATCAAGTCGCCGCCCGACGCGAGCACGCTCTACACCGACGACAACACGCACGACGCCGTCCAGTCCGTCCGCGCTGTCTGTCCCGACATCGGCAAGCGCGACATCCCGTTCAGCTTTCTGGCGGTCGAGGAAAGCGTCTTCGTCGGCCTGAAGGGCTGCCGGGTGGTCGGCGTCTACAAGATCTACAAGGGCAAGCGTCCGATGGACGGCGTCCCGCAGGCGTTCTGCGCGCCGCCATCCCGGCTGCTGGTGACGAACGATGGAGGCGTGGGCCTTGACCCCTGAGACCCTGGAAACCCGCCTGATCGAGATCGTCCGCGCCACGCCGACGACGATGCAGGTGCTGCGCACCGTCCGCGACCTTGATTTGCCCGACTGGATGATCTTCTCCGGCGCGGTCTACCAGCCGGTGTTCAACAGCCTGACCGGCCGGCCGCTGGACTACGGCATCAAGGACTACGACGTCGCCTATCACGATGATCGCGACACCTCGTACGAGGCCGAGGACGTGGTGATCCAGCGCGTCGCCGCCGCCTTCGAGCCGCCGCTGCGCGAACTGGTCGAGGTGCGCAACCAGGCCCGGGTCCATCTCTGGTTCGAGAAGAAGTTCGGCGCCGACGAGCCCTATCCGGCCCTGCGCTCCAGCGCCGAGGCCCTGGAGCGGTTCGTGGCTACGGCCTTCTGCGTCGGCGTGCGGCTGGAGGCTGACGAGACCTTGCGCGTCTGGGCCCCGTTCGGCCTGGACGACCTCTTCGCCATGCGCCTGCGGCCCAATCCGCTGCGGGTGAAGGGCGCCGGCGGCTGGGCCCGCACCACCGGCTCGGCCAAGGCCCGCTGGCCGGAGATCAGCGTCGAGGGCTGAGGCTCTGGACGCCGCCGCCGCGTCGCTCTACGGAATTTGATAGCGCTATCATTTTCGTGAGCGACCCCATGGCCCTGCCGCGCCGCACCCTGTTCAAAGGCCTCCTGGCGGGCGTCGCCGCCGCGCCCGCCCTGGCCGCGCAAGCCGCCGAGGCCAAGCCGGTCGCCCAATCGAGCGTCAAGGCTACGGTCCCGACCTGGGGCAAGGGTCCGGACGGTCGCCGCACGGCCGACCTGGGCGACGGGACCTACCTGAACCCGATCATCGCCGGCGATCATCCGGATCCGACGATCCTCAAGGACGGCGACGTCTACTACATGACGTTCTCGTCGTTCCTGGCCTATCCGGGCCTGGTGATCTGGAAGTCGACGGATCTGGTGAACTGGACCCCGGTCGGCCCGGCGCTGCGCAAGCCGCTGGGCACGATCTGGGCGGTGGACCTGGTCAAGCACGACGGCCGCTACTTCATCTACATCCCGGCCGATCCGACCGGGCAGGGCTGGTCGATCTTCGCCATCTGGGCCGACAGCATCGAGGGGCCGTGGAGCGATCCGGTCGACCTGAAGATCAGCGGCTGCATCGATCCCGGCCACGTCGTGGGCGAGGACGGCAAGCGCTACCTGTTCGTCAACGGCGTGCGCAGGATCCGCCTGACCGACGATGGTTTGGCTACCGACGGTCAGCTGGAAAAGGCCTACGATCCCTGGCGCTATCCCGACGACTGGATCGTCGAGAACTTCGCGCCCGAAGGCCCCAAGCTGCTGCGTCACAACGGCTGGTTCTACCTGATCACCGCCGTCGGCGGCACGGCCGGGCCGGTGACCGGCCACATGGTCATCGCCGCCCGCTCGCGCTCGGTGAACGGCCCCTGGGAGCACTGCCCGCACAATCCGCTGGTGCGCACCCGCAGCGAGGCCGAGCCCTGGTGGTCGCGCGGCCACGCCAGCCTGGTCGAAGGCCCGGCCGGCGACTGGTGGATGGTCTATCACGCCTACGAGAACGGCTTTCGCACGCTGGGCCGCCAGACCCTGCTGGAGCCGATCGAATGGACCGCCGACGGCTGGTTCAAGCCGCTGGGCGGCGACCTCTCCAAGCCGATCAAGAAGCCGCGCGGCGGCAAGGCCGGGCCGTCGGGCTTCAACCTGTCGGACGACTTCTCGGCCGACCGCTTCGGCCTGCAGTGGGCCTTTCACGACCCCAAGCCCGGCGAGGGCGAGCGGACGACCTTCGAGGCCAAGGGCCTGCGCCTGAAGGGTTCTGGAACCTCGCCGATCGACAGCGCGCCCCTGACCTGCATCGTCGGCGACCGTTCGTACGAGGCCGAGATCTCGCTGGACCTGATCGGGGACGCCGAGGCGGGGATCCTGCTGTTCTACAATCACAAGGCCTTCGTCGGCCTGGGCGTCACCCCGACGGCGCTGAAGACCTTCCAGTACTCCGAGGAACTGGCCTGGGCGCGGATCAAGCACGAGACCCGCAGCGTCCGCCTGAAGGTGCGCAACGACGAGCACGTCGTGACGTACTGGTATTCCTACGATGACGGCGCGACCTGGACCCGCCACGGCACGCGGATGGAGGTCTCGGGCCTGCACCACAACGTGTTCGGCGGCTTCATCAGCCTGAAGGTCGGGATCTACGCGGCGGGGCCGGGCGAGGTGCGGCTGCGCAATTTCGTCTACCGCGCCGGCCTGCCGAAGACGGTCGAGAGCTAGGCGGGCGTCACCGCGTGTAGTCCGGCGCCGGCAGGGGCGCGGGCGTCGGGTTGAGCGCGACCCAGCGGACGGCCAGTTCGCAAAGGTCCGCGCCGGCGCCTTCGGTGGTCTTGATCTCGGCGGCCAGCCGCGCGGCCCGTTCGCGATCGGCGGTGGGCAGGGGCTCGCCGGAACCGATGTGCGCCAGGAAGGCGCGCAGCATTTTGCGGTAGTCGGCGTCCCAGTTGGCGGCGCCATTGCCGTCGATCTCGTTGGCGACCTTGCCCGTGATGCGGATCACCTCGCCCTGCACGGTGGAGGCCGCGCCGCGGGAGGGAACCAGCAGTTCCCACAGTTCCTGGTGCTGGTCCTGCCAGTTGGCCGATCTGGCGACGATCGGCGCGCGCTCGTCGTGCATGACCCGGCGCGGGACGGGCGGAACCTCGAACAGCGCATAGAGCCGGTCGAGCCCGGCGCTGGTCTCTTCCAGAAAGTCGGGATTGAAGCCCTGGCGGTGGAACTCGAAATTCTCGCCGATGCGCTGGACGAAGGCCTGCATCCGCGGCGTGACGTTGGCGCGGTCGCCGGACTTGCCCGTGAAGCGTCTGAAGAGATCGCCCAGGCCCTGCTTGCGCGGCGGCTCGGCCGCCAGCAGCAGCTCGGCGACCCCGGCCATCGCCGCGATCTGGGCGTTGCTGCACCGCTGCAGGCCCGCGACCAGGGGCGTCAGCCCGGCGGTGTCGAGCGCGTCAGCCCGTGCGCCGCGTTCGAGCAGCCGGCGCACGGCGTCGAGATTGGCGAACTGGGCGGCGTGGTGCAGCGGCGTGGCGCCGTCGTTGTCGAGGACGTGCACGTCGGCGCCCAGCGCCAGCAGGGTCTCGACATTGCCGAACAGGCTGGAGGCGCGGTTGTGCAGAGGCGTGCGGCCGTAGCTGTCCTTGGCCTCGATGTCGGCGCCCTGGCCGACCAGCCAGCGCGCCAGATCGTCGGAGCAACTGTGGAAGCCCAGGGCGGTCTGCTTGCCGTAGCCGCCCCGGGCGTCGAGTTCGCAGGTCTCGAACACCGCCTGCTGCGCGGCGAGATCGCCTGCCTTCAGCAGGGCGTCGAAGTCCTTGGGCAGCAGCTTCTTCTTGGCCTTCGGCATCGTCGTCCTTCTCGATCGCCGGTGAACGAGCAAGGCTATGCCAACCGCATGGCGACCTGCGAAGGAGTATTGTCATGATGACAATACTCCTTTTGCTTCATGGATCATTGCCCGTTACCGCTTGAGCCTCACGCAAGAGGAGGCTCCGGTGCGGATCGCGGTTCTGACGTTCGATGGGTTCAACGAGCTGGACTCGTTCATCGCCGCGGCGATCCTCAACCGCATGAAGCCCAAGGGCTGGGCGGCTTACATCACCGCGCCGACGCCGGAGGTCACCTCGCTGAACGGGGTGACGGTGCAGCGCCAGCAGCCCCTCGAGTTCGCCGCCGAGGCAGACGCCGTGCTGATCGGTAGCGGCTCGAAGACCCGCGAGATCGCCGCCGATGCAGACCTGCTGTCGCGGCTGAAGCTGGATCCCTCACGCCAGCTGATCGGCGCGCAGTGCTCGGGGACCCTGCTGCTGGCCAAGCTCGGCCTCGTCGGCGACCTGCCGGCCTGCACCGATCTTACGACCAAGCCCTGGGTGGTCGAGGCCGGGGTCCAGGTGCTGGACGCGCCGTTCGTGGCCCACGGCAATGTCGCCACCGCCGGCGGCTGCCTGGCCTCGCAGTACCTGGCCGCCTGGACTATCGCGCGGCTGGCGGGCCTGGCCGAGGCCGAGGAGGCCATCCGCTACGTCGCGCCGGTGGGCGAGAAGGATGCTTACGTCGCCCGCGCCCTGGCGGCGATCACGCCGTTCCTGCCGGCCGAAGACGTCGCCGCCTGATTTTCGGGAGAAGCCCCATGCGCCAATGGACCATCGACGCCTTCGCGTCCGCCCCCTTCAAGGGCAACCCGGCCTGCGTGGTCGAGCCGTTCGATCGCTGGCCGAGCGACGCCTGGATGCAGGCCCTGGCGGCCGAGAACAACCAGGCCGAGACGGCCTTCCTGCTGAAGACCGCCGATCCGGCCCGCTATGGCCTGCGCTGGTTCACCCCGGCCAGGGAGGCCCCGCTGTGCGGCCACGCCACGCTGGCGTCCGCCCACGCCCTGTTCGCCGAACTGGGCGCGGACGTCGAGGTGCTGGCCTTCGACACCCTGTCGGGCGAGCTGCGGGTGCGGCGCGACGGCGAACGGCTGGAGATGGATTTTCCGGCCAATCCGCCGCACCGGGTCGGGATCCCAGAGGGTCTGGCCGACGCACTGGGCGCGCCGGTGGTCGAGGCCTGGGCCGGCGCCTATCTGGTGGCGGTGCTGGAGGACGAGGCGGCCGTGCGGCGGCTGGAGCCGGATTTCGCCGCCCTCAATCGTCTCGAAAGCGAGGCGACCGACGGCAAGGGCCAGGTCATCGCCGTCGCCCTGGCCGATGCGGGCCGGCCCTATGCGGTGGTCAGCCGCTTCTTCGCGCCGGCGGCGGGCATTCCCGAGGATCCGACCACGGGTTCGGCCCACTGCATCCTGATGCCGCTCTATGGCGACAAGCTGGGCAAGACGGCGCTGGAGTTTCACCAGGCCTATCCGGGCCGGGGCGGGGACCTCTCATGCGAAAGCCGCGGCGCGCGCGTGATCCTGCGCGGCCGCGGCCTTACGGTGGTGGAAAGCCGGCTCCGGGTGGAGCCGACCTTCTAGTCGAGACTACCAGCGACCGCGGTGGTCGTTGCGGTCGCCGCGGCCGTAGCCTTGGCCGTAGTCGCGGTCATGACGCTCGTAGCGGATCTGGGCGCTGATGCGGTCCAGGCGACGGTCGAGGTCGGCGCGTTCCCAGCCGTTCAGGCCGCCGGCGCGGTAGCGGTATTCGAGGCGGGCCACTTCGCGCAGTTCGCCGTTCAGGCGGCGGGCTTCCTGGCGGTTCAGGTCGCCGTTGCGCACGCCGCGGTCGATGCGCTGCTCCAGCTGCGCCTGGCGCTGGTTGATGGGCTGGGCCATGGCCGCGGCGGGGAGGGTGGCGGCCGCCAGGGCCGAGACCGCAACGATCGGGAGAATGATCTTCTTCATCGGTTCGGTTCCTTCTCAATCTGATCCGCCGTCCTTGTCGGCGGCGTTGAGGAGAAGAAACCACGTCCCGCCTGAAGCGGTTCTGAGCCCGTCGTTATGTTGGGTTCATCTACCTGAAGACGTCCCTGGACAAGCTCAGGACGAGGGGGAGGTCAGGCGGCGGCCGCCATGCGGGCCGCGGCGGCCACGGCGTCCTCGATGGCGGCGTAGAGCTTGGTGACCTCGATCGGCTTGGCCACGTGGCCGTCCATGCCAGCGGCCAGATAGCCCTCGACCTGGTGGACCAGGGCGTTGGCGGTGACCGCCACGATCGGGGTGCGGGCGCGGCCCTCGGCGGCTTCCAGCGAACGGATGGTGCGGGCGGCTTCGACGCCGTCCATCACCGGCATGTGGATGTCCATCAGGATCACGTCGTGACCGCCGGCGCGCCAGGCCTCGACGCAGGCCGCGCCGTCGGCGACCAGCGCCACCTCGGCGCCCAGCGGGGCGAGGACGGCGGCGATGACCTTCTGGTTGGTCAGGTTGTCGTCGGCGGCCAGCACGCGCAGGCGGCGGCCGGCGGCGGCGTCGGACGGCTCGTCGACCGGTGCGGCCTGGGCGATCTCGCCCTCGCCGCGCGGCATGGCCACGACGACGGTGAAGGTCGAGCCCTGGCCTTCGCGGCTCTGGACGTGGATGCCTCCGCCCATGACGGCGGCCAGCTCGCGGCAGATCGACAGGCCCAGGCCCGAACCGCCGAAGCGGCGGGTGGTCGAGCTGTCGGCCTGGACGAACTTGTCGAACAGGCGCGGCAGGATGTCGGTGGCGATGCCGATGCCGGTGTCGGTGACGTCGATGCGCAGGCCCGAGCCGTCCTCGGCCGAGGCGAAGCGGACCGAGACCGCGCCTTCCAGCGTGAACTTCAGGGCGTTGGACACCAGGTTGTTGAGGATCTGGCGCAGGCGATCCACGTCGCCGTGCCAGCCGCCCAGGGCCTCGGGGGCGACCATGACGCCGAAGTCCAGCCCCTTGTCGCGGGCCTGGTCGACGAAGGTCTCGCGCAGCGAGGAGGCGAGGGCGGAAAGGTCGAAGTCGCGCTCGACCAACTCCAGGCGACCGGCCTCGATCTTCGACAGGTCGAGCACGTCGTTGAGCACGGCCAGCAGCAGGCCGCCCGACTCGCGGATCACCGACAGGCGCTCGCGCTGCTTGGAGGAAAGGTCGTCCATGGCCATCACTTCGGTCATGGCCAGCACGCCGTTCAGGGGCGTGCGGATCTCGTGGCTCATATTGGCCAGGAAGTGCGACTTCAGCACGTTGGCGGCGTTGGCGTCGTCGCGCGCCTTGACCAGTTCGCCCATGGCCGAGCGCAGGTCGTGGTCATTGGCCTCGAGGCGGGCCACCAGGTGGTTGAAGCTGTCGGTCAGGCTGTGGAAGACGTCGTCGTCGCTGGCCTGCTGGACGGGGCTGTAGCGGCCCCCCTGGGCCATGTCGTGCATGGCGTCAGACAGCCGCTGCATCGGCTTGGTCATCCGCCGGGCCAGGCTGTTGGCCAGAAGGATGGCCAGGCCCGCGGCCCCAAAGAACAGGGCGCCGGTCAGGGCGAGGTCGCGGGCCAGGATCTCGACCAGGCTCGGCTGGCGCGCCACCAGCGACAGTTCGCCGACCTTGCGGCCCGACAGGGTCACCGGACGGGTCAGGGTCTCGACGTTGTCTTCGTTCTCGACGCCGATGCGGGCCACGATCTGGCCCGAGGTGTCGGTGAGGCGGGCGCCGGCCACGTGCGGGGCCTTGATGACCGCGTCGAGGGCGCGGCTGGCGCCGGCGGCGTTATGGTCGGCGAGCGAGGAGGCGGCGCCGGCGGCGACCATCTCGGCCAGGACGCGATGGTTCTCGCGGGCTTCCTGGCGGGCGACGCTCCACTGCTGGAGCATGAAGCACAGGCATGCGGCGGTCAGGGCGGCGATCGTCGTGCCCAGCGCAACGCCGGCGATCCGCGCCTGTAAAGGCGCGTGAGCCGAAGTTTCGGAGATGTGCCTCGTGTCGTCCATGGGCCTTCCGGCAGGTCAAGCACGTGCATTTTGCCGGCAGGTTCCTAACGCTTCGCTTCCAGCCCCAGGTGCAGTCGCGACAAAACAACGCTAGGGCGCATTTTCGATTGCGGCGACATTAATGATTCGTTTACCTTTTGACTCGGTTCTCTGGAGGAGTCGGGTACGTGGAAAAAGTGTTTGTTGCTCAACGTGTCGCCAACAAGTTGTTTGCGACCGAAAACGCCGTCGATGCGGCGATGGTGAACGCCGCCGAACTGATGTCGGACATGCTGAAGGCCCGTAAGGACCTTGGTCTGTCGGCCGTCGTCGGCGACAAGGCCAGCGCGAAGCTGGTCGAGGCCCTGGCTGCGCTGGGAGAAGCCCGCAGCGCCATGGTCGGCATGCACAACGAGCTCAGCGAAGTGAAACTCCGCGTGGGTATCCGCACCAAACTCGCGGGTGTGGAAGTCAAGGAAGACAACGTCACGACCACCGGTCAGAAGTCGACGGACCTGCGCGGCGTCGCCTGACGGCGAAGTTGCAAGACTTTAACTTAGCAAGGCCCCTAATTTGCGTTAGGGGCCTTGCGCATGTTTGGAAACCTCATCGCCGTCGTCATATGGGGCGCGATCATCGCGCTGGCGGCGCTCGCGTGGGCGAAGGGCGGTAAGGCCGAACGGCTGGCCGCCCTGGCGGTGGTGATCGGCAGCGTCGGCGTTTCGGCCATCCACCTGCTGCTGCCGCCGGCGATCCAGCCGGTGATTCTGCTGATCGACGATGCGGCCCTGGCGGTGGTCTTCCTGCTGCTGGCCATGCGTTTCGTCAGCGCCTGGCTGGGCGTGGCGATGCTTCTGCAGGCGGTGCAGTTCAGCCTGCACGCCTATTACCTCGTGGCCGAGAAGGCGCACGACAACCTCTACAAGATGGTCAACAACATCAACACGATCGGGGTGCTGGCCTGCATCCTGCTGGGCACGATCCTGGCCTGGCGCCGCAAGGCCCGTTCCGCAAAATAATTGCCGAGCGCGGACGATCGGTCGCGCCCAGCGGAATAAAATTCCAGAAAATGGCTCTTGCCTTCCGACCGAAAACGGGGTTTTTCGCCGGCGGGCCACGCCCCCCCAACGGGGCGCAGTCCATCTGTAAGGATGGGAGACATCGCCATGACTACCCTCGCCAAGCCGGCAATCCGTCCGGCTCGCCCCGAGTTCTCTTCCGGCCCCTGCGCCAAGCGCCCCGGCTGGTCCCCCGAAAATCTGAGGAACGCGGTCCTGGGCCGCTCGCACCGCTCCAAGCTGGGCAAGGCGCGCCTGAAGGCCGCCATCGACCAGACGCGCGACGTGCTCGAAGTGCCCGCCGACTTCCTGATCGGCATCGTCCCCGGTTCGGACACCGGCGCCGTCGAAATGGCGATGTGGTCGATGCTGGGCGCCCGCCCCGTGCAACTCCTGGCCTTCGAGTCCTTCGGCAAGGACTGGGTCACGGACGTCACCAAGCAACTGAAGCTGCCCGACGTCGAGGTGCTGAGCGCCCCGTACGGCGAGCTGCCCGACACCGCCAAGGTCGATCCGGCCAAGGATCTTGTCTTCACCTGGAACGGCACGACCTCGGGCGTGCGCGTGCCCAACGCCGACTTCATCTCGGACGACCGTGAAGGCATCACCATCTGCGACGCCACCAGCGCCGCCTTCGCCCAGGACCTGGACTGGACCAAGCTCGATGTCGTGACCTTCTCCTGGCAGAAGGCGCTGGGCGGCGAGGGCGCGCACGGGATCCTGATCCTGTCGCCGCGCGCCGTGGCCCGCCTGGAAAGCTACGTCCCGGCCTGGCCGATGCCGAAGCTGTTCCGCATGACCAAGAACGGGAAGGTCACGCTCGACCTGTTCGAGGGCGCGACGATCAACACTCCGTCGATGCTGTGCGTGGAAGACGCCCTGGACGCCCTGCAATGGGGCGCCTCGATCGGCGGCCTGCAGGCCATGCAGGGCCGCGCCGACCAGAACCTCAAGGTGCTGGCCGACTGGGTCGAGAAGACCGCCTGGGTCGACTTCCTGGCCGCTTCGCCGGAAATCCGCTCCAACACCTCGGTGTGCCTGAAGGTGGTCGACGCCGAGATCGCCGCCCTGCCGGCCGACGCCCAGGCCGACTTCGCCAAGAAGCTGGCCAGCCTGCTCGAGAAGGAGGGCGCGGCCCTCGACATCGGCGGCTATCGCGACGCTCCGGCCGGCCTGCGCATCTGGTGCGGCGCCACGGTCGAGGCCTCGGACCTCGAAGCCCTGACCCCGTGGCTCGACTGGGCCTTCTCGGAAACCAAGGCGGCGGTCCTGCAAGCGGCCTGACGCTGGTGTTCGCCGACCCCCTCACGCAGCGCCTGGCCGATTTCGTCATCGACCTCGGCATCGACGTGAGGGCGGGCGAGCTGCCCGACGACACCTTCCTGCCGGGACTGGACATTCGGTTCGGCGGGTTGGTGATCGACGAGCGGCGCCTGGCCCATCCCGGCGACATCCTGCACGAGGCCGGCCACATCGCCGTCACCGAGCCCGAAAGCCGCCAGGCCGAACGGCTCGAGCCCACCGACGGCGAGGAAATGGCCACGCTGGCCTGGTCCTGGGCGGCCCTGACCCATCTGGGTCTGGATCCCGCCGTGGTCTTCCATCCGGAAGGCTACAAGGGCGAGGCGGCCTGGCTGGCCGAGACCTTCGCGTCGGGCGGCGCCATCGGCGTGCCGCTGCTCCAGTACTACGGCCTCTGCGTCGAGCCCCGCCTGGCGGCCGAACGCGGCGTCCCTCCCTTCCCGCACATGCTGCGCTGGCTTCGCTGAGCGCGGCTTTCAAGACAGACATCGCGGCCCGACCGGCCGCCACCGATCAAGGAACACGCAACATGGCTCCTCGCGTCCTCATCGCCGACAAGCTTTCCCCGGCCGCCGTCGACATCTTCAAGAACCGCGGCGTCGATTTCGACATCAAGGTCGGTCTCTCGAAGGATGAGCTGATCGCCGTCATCGGCGACTATGACGGCATCGCCATCCGCTCGGGCGCCAAGCTCGACAAGGACGTCATCGCCGCCGCGAACAAGCTGCAGGTCATCGCCCGCGCCGGCATCGGCGTCGACAACGTCGACATCCCGGCCGCCACCGCCAAGGGCGTGGTGGTGATGAACACCCCGTTCGGCAACTCGATCACCACGGCCGAGCACGCCATCGCCATGATGTTCGCCCTGGCCCGCCAACTGCCGGCCGCCGACGCCAGCACCCAGGCCGGCAAGTGGGAGAAGAACCGCTTCATGGGCGTGGAGCTGTACGCCAAGACCCTGGGCCTGATCGGCGCCGGCAACATCGGCGGCATCGTCGCCGACCGCGCCCTGGGCCTGAAGATGAAGGTCGTCGCCTACGACCCCTTCCTGTCGCCCGAGCGCGCCATCGAGATGGGCGTCGAGAAGGTCGAGCTGGAAGACCTGCTGGCCCGCGCCGACGTCATCACCCTGCACACCCCGCTGACCGACAAGACCCGCAACATCCTGTCGGCCGAGAACCTGGCCAAGACCAAGAAGGGCGTGCTGATCGTCAACTGCGCCCGCGGCGGCCTGGTCGACGAAGTCGCCCTGCGCAAGCTGCTGGACGACGGCCACGTGGGCGGCGCGGCCTTCGACGTGTTCGTCACCGAGCCGGCCAAGGAAAACCCGCTGTTCGGTTCGGACAAGGTGGTGGCCACCCCGCACCTGGGCGCCTCGACCTCGGAAGCCCAGGAGAACGTGGCCCTGCAGGTCGCCGAGCAGGTCAGCGACTACCTGCTGACCGGCGCCGTGACCAACGCCCTGAACAGCCCCTCGGTCAGCGCCGAGGAAGCCCCGAAGCTGAAGCCGTTCGTGGCCCTGGCCGAGAAGATCGGCGCCCTGGCCGGCCAGATGGTCGACTTCGGCATCAAGGCCATCGACATCGCCTTCGAAGGTGAAGTCGCCGCCCTGAACGTCAAGCCGCTGACCTCGGCGGCTCTCGCCGGCGTGCTGAAGCCGATGCTGGCCGAGATCAACATGGTTTCGGCTCCGGCCGTGGCCAAGGAGCGCGGCATCACCGTCTCCGAGAGCCGCCAGGAAAAGAGCCCGACCTACGACTCGCTGCTGCGCGTGACCATCACCACCGAGAAGGGCAAGCGCGTCTTCGCCGGCACGGTGATCGCCGGCGCCCCGCGCGTCGTCGAGGTCAAGGGCATGGAGCTGGACGCGGGCTTCTCGCCGGCCATGCTCTACATCAACAACCTGGACAAGCCGGGCTTCATCGGCGCGCTGGGCATGCTGCTGGGCGAAGCGGGCGTCAACATCGCCACCTTCAACCTGGGCCGCGTCTCGGCCGACGAGGACGCCATCGCCCTCGTGGGCGTCGACCAGGCCCCGAGCGAAGAGCTGCTGGCCAAGATCCAGGCCCTGCCGCACGTGAAGGAAGCCCGCGCGCTGACCTTCTAAAGTTCGCGGAGACCTTCTAGGGTTCGATCAGCCCCCGGCCCAGGCCGGGGGCTTTTTCGTGGGGGCGAGCATGGATTTCTCGGACGAGCGATGGGGAGGCCTGCTTGGCGGCTATCGGCTGCCCTGCGATCCTCGAAAGGCGCTTCGGGCGATCGAGGACGGCCTGAATGTAGAAGCTGCCTGGTCCGAGCTCTGGGAAGAGCTTCACCACCAGGGCGATGTCGACCTGGCCTCCTACGCCGCCGTGCCGCACCTGGCCCGGCTGGCGGCGGCCGGCAAGGCGGGCGGCTGGAACGCCTACGCCCTGGCGGCGACCATCGAGCAGTCGCGCGGCCATGATCGCAATCCGCCGCTTTCCGACTGGCTGGCGTCTGGTTATGCGCAGGCCTGGACGACGCTGTTCTCGTCCGCGCTCGACACCCTGCGCACGGCCGATGATCCCGATGTGGTCAGCAGCGCGCTCGCCGTGGTCGCGATCCACCGGTGCATGCCGGTCCTGGGACGGATGGCGTCGGATTTCTCCGAAGCCGAGCGGCTGGCGATCCTGATCGACGCGGGTTGGGAAGACCCGTCGGGATAAGCAGTTTCCGTGCAGCTTTCGAATGAAAGCCGTGAAGGCCGCCCGCCGCCATTTTCAAGCCCCAGGTGAGCGGCTAGGGCAGGGCTCGCGTCTCTCCAGGAGCCCTGATGTCCCGCAGCTTCAAGCGCAAGATCAACTGGCTGGCCTTCGCCGTGTTCGCGGCGGCCGCCGCCTACGCCTTCTGGAAGGCGGTCACGCCGGGCGACGACAGCGTCGGACTGATCCCGTGGGACAAGGCCAAGCACTTCATCGTCTTCTACGTCCTGGCCGTGCTGGGGTGCCTGGCCATGCCCAAGAGCCGGCTCTGGCGGATCGGGGCGGTGCTGGTGGCTTTCGGCGCGCTGATCGAGGTGGTGCAGCACTTCGTGGGCCGCGACATGTCGTTCGGCGACCTGATCGCCGACTTCTGCGGGGTGTCGGCGGCCTATGCCTACAGCGTGGTGGGCGTGATCCGTCGCAAGCTCCCAGCCGGCCGAGCTTGACCGTCCGAACTTGACCGTCGTTACGGGGGCGCTCACCACTGCGGCGTGAAACCGTTTCCGCCGCTCAAGACCGATTCCGACGACATGCTGCACCTGGACGCCCTGCGGGCGCTGGGGGCGGTGCTGATCGTCGTCTTCCACTTCAATCGGTTCATCAATATCGACGGCCGCTGGCAGGCGGTGGACGACACGGTCAAGAGCTTCAGCCTGCTCGTCGACCTGTTCTTCGTCATCTCGGGCTATGTGATCAGCGCCGTCTATACCGGCCGCATCCGCACGGTCTCGGACTTCCGCTGGTTCCTGCAGAAGCGGGTGGCGCGGCTGATGCCGCTGCACTGGCTGACCCTGGGCGTGTTCGTCGTCATCGCCGTCGCCGGGGTGTTGGGCCTGGTCAACGATCGCGACCCCAGCCGCT
This sequence comes from Caulobacter sp. GW821-FHT12A07, assembly GCF_058807655.1. Classification (NCBI taxonomy): domain Bacteria; kingdom Pseudomonadati; phylum Pseudomonadota; class Alphaproteobacteria; order Caulobacterales; family Caulobacteraceae; genus Caulobacter; species Caulobacter sp. GW821-FHT12A07. Next base: position 95,776 of record NZ_JBXAQX010000010.1, on the reverse strand, counting down.
ACGACCCGGCCTGCGTCGTGCCCAACCTGCTGAACCTGCAGGCCTTCGGCATCTGCCGGGCCCAGACCTTCAACTTCGTCAGCTGGTCGATCAGCGCCGAGTGGGCGATGTACCTGATCCTGCCGGCCCTGCTGTGGCTGGCGGGACGGGGGACGGCCTGGCTGACCCTGGCTACGACGGCGATCCTGGCGGCGCTGTTCGCCGTGCCGCTGTTCGTGCCCGCCGCCAGCCAGCCCTTCCACATGTGGACCGCCGACTTCGGGATCGCCCGCGCCGCGCCGGGCTTCATGATCGGCATGATCGCCTATGGGATCCGTGGACCGCTGGGCCGGCTGCCGGGGGCGCGGTGGTGGTTCTTCGGATCGTGCGTCGCCTTCGTGGCCGGCGCGGCCGTACAGCTGGACCGCGGGATCCTGCTGTTCGCCTGCTATGCCGTCGGCCTGCTGGGCGTGGCGGCCGACAACGCGCCTGTGAAGGCCGGCCCCGTCGTGCGCTGGTTGGCACCGTGGGGGCAGCTATCCTACTCGATCTACATGCTCCACCCGATCGTGCTGAAGATCGCCCTGAACTGGGTGGGCCTGGGCATGCTGCACCTGACCGGCGACGTCATGCGCCTGTGGTGCCTGGCCTGGGGGCTGGCGCTGATCCCGGTGAGCTATGCGTCGCTGATGTATTTCGAGAAGCCGGCCCGGGATGCGATCGCGGGGTGGGGGAAGAAAAAGAAACCTCTCCCATAGGGAGAGGGAGGGGCCCGCCGCGAAGCGGTGGGAGGGTGAGGGGTTACACCCTCGACCGCCGAAACCCCTCATCCTCCCACGCCTGCGGCGCGGGCCCCTCCTTCTCCCTATGGGAGACGGGTTGGACGGTGGGAGAAGGTCACGATCTGGATACGTGATCCACGAAGGCCGGCAGTTCGGCTATCGAAGCCAGCTCGACGTAGCGTTCATGCCCGACCGGCGCTTCGGCCGCCTCATGCGCCCAGACCAGCGGGTAGGGGATCAGCGCCCCCCAGGCTCCGGCCTCGAGCGCCGGCAGGATGTCGGACCGCATCGAGTTGCCGGCCATCAGGGCCTGCTCGGCGCCCGTGCCGTAGCGCTCGAACACCCGGCGATAGGTGCCGGCGTCCTTCTCCGAGACGATCTCGACGGCGGCGAACAGGTCGCCCAGGCCCGAGGCTGCCAGCTTCTGCTCTTGGTGCAGGAGGTCGCCCTTGGTGATCAGGATCAGCCGGTAGCGCTTGGAAAGCTCGGCCAGGGCCTTTTCGACGCCGGGCAGGGGCTCGACCGGCTCGGTCAGCATCTCGCGGCCGACGGCCAGGATCTCGCGGATCACCCGGGTGGAAACCGCGCCGTCCGTCAGGTCCAGCGCGGTCTCGATCATCGACAGGGTGAAGCCCTTGGCCCCGTAGCCGTAGACCCGGAGGTTCTTCTTCTCGGTCACGGCCAGCTGGGCGTTGATCCGCTCCTCGTCGCCGAATTCCGCCAGCAGTTCGACGAACCGCTGATGGGAGAGGCGAAACAGCGTCTCGCAGTGCCAGAGGGTGTCGTCGGCGTCGACGCCGACCGTGGTGATGAGGCTCATGCCCCCTGATACATCACCCCAGGATCGACATCACCCCAGGGTTCGCTTGTAGAGGTCCAGCAGGTTGGCCCAGGCCGTTTCGGCGGCGGTTTCGTTGTAGACCTGACTGCCCTTGACCGTCCAACCGTGGGCGGCGCCGGCGAAGACCTCGACCTTGGCCGGGCGCTTGGCGGCGGCGAAGGCGGCCTTCAGCTTGTCCTTGGTCTCCGGCTCCTTCTGGTCGTCGTTGTCGGCGATCTCGATCAGATATTCGGCGTGGGTCTTGGGGATCAGCAGGTGCGGGCTGGCCGGCTGGTCGGTGACCAGGCCCCCGCCGTGGAAGCTGGCGACGGCGGCGATGCGGCCCGGCGCGGCGGCCGCCGTGCGGAAGGCCAGCGGGCCGCCCATGCAGTAGCCCTGCACCCCGATCTTCTTACCCTTGTCGGTGGCCTTATGGGCGTCGAGGAAGGCCACATAGGCCAGGGCGTCGCGGTCCGTGCCCTCGGGCGTGACGGTGGCCCGCAGCGGGGTCAGCTTGGCGCGGTCGTCCGGGTTGGCGAAGTTGAACGCCCCCTCGACCACCGGCGCCTTCTTGGCCCGGTAATAGAGGTTGGGGACCAAGACCACATAGCCCTCGGAGGCCAGGCGCAAGCCCATGTCGCGGAACACCAGCCGCAAGCTCATGACGTCAGGCCAGATCAGCACGGCCGGCCAGGACCCCTTGCGGGCGGGATAGAACAGCGCCGCATCGGCCTCGCCGTCGGGCGTCTTGATGGTCACGTCCTCCGAGGCGGTCAGGGCGATGTTGGCCTGGGCCGAGCCTGCGGCGGCCCCCACGACGGCGGCGGTCATCAGGCCGAACGTGCGGCGCGAGACGCGGGGGTCATGGACAAGGCCTTGGTGGATGTCGTCGTCGCACATCGAACGGGCTCCTTCGCAACTGAGAGGCGCCCGCACGGTGCACGACCAGAGCCCGAAGGCAATCGGCCGGACCCGTTTAAGTTCAGAAGCTGAGGATTACGAATAGGGCGCCGCTGGCGACGATGCCGGCGCTTAGCACCATGCCGAGGGCCTGACCCGCCAGGCTCTGACCGGGGAGGCGCGACCAGGCGATCTTCGACGCGCGCGGGGCGGCGACGGTGCGATCGTGGACGGCGACGGTCATGGCTCTGGTCTCCTCGTTTACGCCCAAGCTTGTGGGGCCTGACGAGTTAACGACCGTGAACCGCCGAACGATCCAGGCATGCGACCGATTGATCCAGTGTGCGCTTAAAGCGCCACACCCCGGCCGTCCGGAGCGGGTGCGGGAGCGGGGCGAGGGGGCGGCCGCGGACAGGCCGAGTGGGCCTTGTTGATCCGCCGCAGCGAGGCGGGAAAGCGGTGCAGCTTGCCGTCGGGCCGGATTGGCCGGGCGACCAGGTCGCCCTCGCAATTGGGGCAGACGCCCCGGAATCGGGCGTCGGCGCAATCGGCGCAGAAGGTGCACTCGAAGGTGCAGATACGGGCCTGGTCGCTCTGGGGCGGCAGGTCGCGGTCGCAGCATTCGCAATTGGGGCGCAGTTCGAGCATGGGCCGTCCTCCCGTGTTCTTATGCGTTGAAGCCCCGCACCATAAGGGCTTGAGGGCCGCGCGCGCGAGGGGGCGTCTTCGTCGATCACGGTAATGTGGCGGGCGGCGGGGAAACGCGTGATCCAAGGGGTTGACCCCCCCTCCCAAGGTCCCTAAACACGCCGCCGTTTGCGCAGGCGGGCGGGGTTCTCCCCGGCCCGCCTTTTTGCGAAAATGACCATGCGTTCTGGAGGCGCTTTTCCGAGATGTCCCAAGACCTTCTCCCCGGCGTTACTGGCGTTCTGGTCCTGGCTGACGGCACCGTCCTGCAAGGCGTCGGCTGCGGCGCGGTCGGCGATGCGGTCGGCGAGGTGTGCTTCAACACCGCCATGACCGGCTATCAGGAAATCCTGACCGACCCGTCCTACATGGCCCAGATCGTGGCCTTCACCTTCCCGCACGTCGGCAATGTCGGCACGAACGCCGAAGACGTCGAGCAGGTCACCGGCGTGGCCGAGACGGCCGCCCGCGGCGCGATCTTCCGCGACGTCCCGACCGATCCGGCCAACTGGCGCGCCAACAGCGACTTCGACGGCTGGATGCAGCGCCGCGGCGTCGTCGGTCTGGCCGGCGTCGACACCCGCGCCCTGACCCGCAAGATCCGCGAGACCGGCATGCCGCACGGCGTGATCGCCCACTCGCCCGAAGGCAAGTTCGACCTGGAGGCCCTGAAGGCCAAGGCCCGTGACTGGTCGGGCGTGGTCGGCCTGGATCTGGCCAAGGACGCCTCCACCACCCAGACCTTCACCTGGGACGAGGGCCTGTGGTCTTGGCCGGCGGGTTACGCCAAGCTCGACAAGCCCAAGTACGAAGTGGTCGTCATCGACTACGGCGTGAAGCGCAACATCCTGCGCGCCCTGGCCCATGTCGGCGCCCGCGCCACCGTCGTTCCGGCCACCACCTCGGCCGAGGACATCCTGGCCCGCAATCCCGACGGCGTGCTGCTGTCCAACGGCCCGGGCGACCCGGCCGCGACCGGCGAATACGCCGTGCCGGAAATCCAGAAGCTCGTCGCCAGCGGCAAGCCGGTGTTCGGCATCTGCCTTGGCCACCAGATGCTGGCCCTGGCCCTGGGCGCCAAGACCGTGAAGATGGAACAGGGCCACCACGGCGCCAACCACCCGGTCAAGGACCTGACCACGGGCAAGGTCGAGATCGTGTCGATGAACCACGGCTTCACCGTGGACAGCGAAAGCCTGCCCGAGCCGGTGCAGGAGACCCACGTCTCGCTGTTCGACGGCACCAACGCCGGCATCGCCCTGAAGGACAAGCCGGTGTTCAGCGTCCAGCACCACCCGGAAGCCTCGCCCGGCCCGACCGACAGCCTCTACATCTTCGAGCGCTTCGCCGGCCTGATGGACAAGGCGAAATAAACGGCGCGAAGTAAGAGACAGACGCCCCGCCGAAAGGCGGGGCGTTTTTCGTTTCGGTCGCTCACGGCCAGGTTGTCACGAAACCATCGCCCAGGGTTCACGCACGGCCTTCGTAGCCCGTGTTAACGTTTTCGCCGTTCCCCAATCCCCGCGAGGACGGCATGACGGCCTATGAACGCATCGGCGGCGAGGCCGCCGCTCAGTCTGTGATCTCCGACTTCTTCGCCCGCGCCCAGGCCGACGAGCGCCTGAAGGACCTGTTCGGCGGCGAGATCGCGCCCGGCGCCCGCGCCTTCGTGGCCGCCGCCCTCGATCCCGACGCGGCCGAAGCGCGCGGCGACCAGGACCTGGCCTTCGTCTGGCTGGGCGCCAACAGCCTCGAGGACGACGAGCTCGACCTCGTCATCGGCCACCTGGCCGCGGCCCTGGAAGCCGCCGGGATCGACGACGAGACCATCGCCGACGTCGCCGACCAGATCGAGCTCCTGCGCGACGAGTCGCTCGGTCCCGACGAGGACGAGTTCGACGACGAGGACGGCGACGAAGAGGGCGAGGTCGCGGCCTGATCCTTCTCCCCTTGTGGGAGAAGGTGTCGGCGAAGCCGACGGATGAGGGGTCTCTCAAACATGAGACACCTCGCCCGGCCTCACCGCTGCACGCGGCTTTGAGGTTTGAGAGACCCCTCACCCGACCTCCCTCCGGGAGGCCACCCTCTCCCGCAAGGGGAGAGGGACGTTACGTCCCGAACTGCGTGAACGGGACCTTGTTGAACAGCTCGCGCTCGCCGCCGCGCGGGTCGTCGGCCATGCGCGTCGTCTCGTCGAACACCAGGGTCTGGCGGCGGGGCAGGGTGTAGGGCTCCCACTTCGGGATGGTCGCGCAGTTGGGATCGCCGTTGCGGGCGAAGGCGACGAAGGCGTCCATCATCGTGTTGGACATCGCCTCGCTGCGCGGGCCGGTTCCGACGATCGAGCCCTTGGCGTCCAGCGTGCCGAAGACGAGACCGATGTCGATCGTGTGGGGCGCGCCCCAGACGCCGCCGTCCTTGGGCGACTTCCAGTCGACCTGGTAGACCCAGGCCGGCGCAGCGGTGACGGCGCGGGCCTCGGCCTGCAGGATCGCCGCCTTCCACGAGCGGCCGGCGGTCGAGGCGGCGAAATAGACGTCCGACGGCGAATAGGCCGGGTACATCTTGCGATAGGCCGCCACCACCGTGGCCGGGTCGATGTCGATGCGGGCGTTGAACTGGCCGGGCAGCTTCTCGACCACCTGCTCCCAGGTCATGTCGAACACCTTGCGGTCCCAGCCGGCGAAACCGCGCGTCTCGTCATGGGTGTTGCCGCAGATCAGCGGCACGTCGAGGCCCAGCGGCGAGGCGTCGGGGAAGAACGGGTGGCGGGTCAGCGACCGCTCGTCGAGCACCGGGCCCATATAGACGCCGCCGGAGCCGGCGACCGGATCGACGGCCTTCAGGCCGTTCAGCAGCTGGTCGGCGGGCAGGGCGCGCAGGGCCGCCAGGTCGCTGATCCCCAGCTTCTCCAGGAACAGCTTGGCCCGCTTGGTGGCGTTGAACGGGCCGCCGGCGGTGACCTGCTGGCCGCTCATGGTGACGGCGCGATGGAACAGGCCCTTGGCGGCCGGCATGGCCAGCAGGGTGGCGATCTTCGCGCCGCCGCCGGACTGGCCGAACAGCATCACCCGGTCGGGATCACCGCCGAACTGCGCGATGTTGTCCCGCACCCATTGCAGGGCCAGAACGAGGTCGAGCTGGCCGACATTGCCGCTGTCGGCGACGCCGGGGTCGTCGAACAGGCGGGCCAGATAGAGATAGCCGAAGGCGTTGAGGCGGTGGTTGACGGTGACCACCACGACGTCGCCGCGCTTGGCCAGCTTGGTCCCCTCGTACCAGGGGCTGCCGCCCGAGCCGCCGTTGTAGGCGCCGCCGTGGATGTAGAACATCACCGGCCGCTTGCCGCCGTCGGCCAGGCCCGCCTTGCCAGCCTTGGCGGGGGTCCACACGTTGAGGAACAGGCAGTCCTCGGAGAGGGTCTCCCCTTCTTCGCCCTTGCCGGTCTGCATCGAGGCCGCGCCATAGGCCAGGGCGTCGGCGACGCCGGTCCAGGGCTGGGGCTTGCGGGGCGGGAAAAAGCGGTTGGCCCCGCCGGTGTCGGCGCCGTAGCGCAGGCCCTTGAACACGTGGACGCCGTCGGCGGTGGTCGCGCCGCGCACCTTGCCGGCGGCGGTGGTCACGATCGGCGAGCGGGCGGGGCTGGAGGGCTTGGCGTGGGCGGGCAGGGCGCTGGCGGCGGCCGCCGCTCCGGCGGTCAGCAGCAGGCTGCGACGATCCATCTTGGTCTTCCTCCGGCGCTTCTGGCGAGCTTGCCGCAACGGCTAGCACGAAACATGACACCGGTAGCAAGCCATTTTGCGCAAGGAGACCCTCTCCTTCTGGGAGAAGGATCAGCGTTCCTCACCCCGCGCCGTCAGCCAGTACATCACCGGCGTCGCCACCCGCGACAGCACGGTCGAGGTCACCAGCCCGCCGATGATGGCGATGGCCAGGGGCGAATAGAGGCCCGAGCGTTCGAGCGCCAGGGGCATGAGCCCGCCGATCGCCGTGGCCGAGGTCAGCAGCACCGGCAGGAAGCGTACCTCGCCGGCCTTCTCGATGGCGTCGTGCAGGCTCATGCCGTCGCGGCGCAGCTGTTCGGTGAAGTCGACCAGCAGGATCGAGTTCTTGATCTCGATGCCGATGAGGGCGATCAGGCCGATGGTGGCGGTGAACGACAGCGAATTGCCGGTCAGCCACAGGGCCGCCGCCGCGCCGAACACCCCGAACGGGATGATGCCGGCCACGACCAGGGCGGTCTTGAACTTGCGGAACTCCAGAACCAGCACCGCCAGGATCCCGAACACCGCCACCATGACCGCAGCGCCCAAGCCGGCGAAGCTTTCCGACTGCGCCTCGGCCTGGCCGCCCAGGCTCAGGGCGTAGCCCGGCGGCATGGGCAGCGCCTTCTGCAGGCGTGCCAGCACGTCCTTGGTCACATTGTCGGTCAGGTAGCCGGTGCGGACGAAGGCGGTGACCGTCACCGTGCGCTCGCGGTCGAAGCGGTCGATGCGGGCGGGGCTGGACTTCAGGTTCGGCGCGGCGATGGCCGACAGGGGCGCCGCCTCGCCGTCGGCGGTGGGCACATAGACGCTCGACAGGGCCGAGAGGGCGTTGCGGTCGGCGCCGTCGACGGCCTCCATCGGCAGGCGCACCTTGACCGCGTAGTCGTCGCCGTCGGCGTCGCGGAAGCGGGCGGTCTCCTCGCCGGAAAGCGCCAGCCGCGCCACGCGGCGGGCCGCGCCGGCCGGCACGCCCAGGGCCGCGGCCTTGGCTTCGTCGACGCCGAGGTCGAGGTCGGTGCGGTCCAGGCGCACCGGGTTGCCGACGTCGCGCGTGCCGGGCGTGCTCTTGAGGATCGCCTCGGCGCGGGCGGCCAGGGCCTTCAGCACGCCAAGATCGCGGCCGGTGACCCGCACGGCGACCGGGGCCTCGATCGGCGGGCCGTTCTCGAACACCTCGACGCTGATCCGCGCGCCGGGATAGCGGGCGAAGTCGGCGCGCAGGCGGTCGAGCAACTGCTCGCTCTTGCCCGGCTCCCAGGCCTTCAGGCTGGCGAACATCTCGCCATAGGTCACCGCGCTCTCGCGTTGGGACTGGTTGTAGAACACCTGCGGATTGCCGCGCCCGAGGTTGGCGGCGCGCCAGACGATGTCGGGCTCGCGCGAGAGGCGCTGGTCGACATAGCGCAGCGCCGCGTCGGTGCGGGCCAGGGACGAGCCGTCGGGGGTGAACACCCGCACCACGAACTGCGGCGTCTCGGCGGCCGGGAACAGGCTGGAGCCGGCTGCCTTCAGCATCGGCACGGCGGTGGCGCAGAGGGCCAGCATGATGGCCAGCGCCAGCCAGGGCCGGGCCAGAGCCCGGTGCAGCACGGGCCGATAGACGGTGTGGATCACGCCGTTGACGGCTTGCAGCAGGCGGTTGCCCTCGGGATCGGAATGCTTGTCGAGCACCCGGCTGGCCAGGAACGGGATGATGGTCAGCGACACGAAGAGCGACGCGCCCACCGTGCACAGCACCGTCACCGGCAGCGAACGGATATAGGCCCCCGAGCCGGCCGGCAGGGCCATCAGCGGCAGGAATGCCAGCATCAGGGTGGCGGTGCAGCCGATCACCGCCAGGGCGATCTGGCCCGAGCCGTTGATCGCCGCGGAGGTCCGTTCCTCGCCCTCACGGATCCGGCGGGCGATGTTCTCGGTGATGACGATGCTGTCGTCGACCAGCAGGCCCAGGGCCAGCACGAAGCCGGCGATGGTCAGCTGGTTGAGGGTGAAGCCGAAGGCCTGGATCAGCGACAGGCCGATCAGCAGGGACAGCGGGATCGACACCATCACCACCAGGCCCGCGCGCGGCCCCAGCGGCAGCAGGGTGATCAGCACCAAAACGAGGGCGACAGCGAAGTCGCGGAACAGGTTCTTCAGGCGGTGGTCGACATTGTGGGCCTGGACGAAGCCGCGCTCCAGCTTCACCCCGGCCGGCAGCACCTTCTCGTAGTCGTTCAGCACTTTTTCGACGGATTTGGTGATGCGGCCGACGTCCTGGCCGTCCTTCTGGGTGACGGCGACGAAGACCGCGCGCTTGCCGTCGAAGCGGGTCAGGTGCGTCGGCTCCTCCTGGGCCCAGGCGACGTCGGCGACGTCGCGCACCCGCACGACCTGGCCGCCGAGCGAGCGGACGGGCGTGTTCCTGACGGTGTCCAGCGAGCGGAAGGCGCCGCCGGACTTGACGTTGAAGCGCCGCCCGCCGGCCTGGACCGCGCCGATCGGGGCCTCGATCCCGGCCGACTTCAGGGCGTCGGCGACGCTCGACGCTGGAAGCTTCAGGGCGGCCAGCCGCGCCAGATCCAGCGACACCCGCACCTCCGAGGCCGGGGCGCCGTAGTAGCGGGTCTGGCGCACGCCGGAGACGCGGTCGAGCCGTTCGGACAGCCGATCGGCGACCTTCTCAAGCCGGCGCATCGGCAGGCTGTCGCTGACCAGGGCCACCTGGACGATGGCCACCTCGGTGGTGCGCACCCGCTCGATGTCCAGCCGTTGCAGGCCGGCGGGCAGGCTGCCGCGGATGGCGTTCACCTCGCGCACCACCTGGTCGAACTTGCGCTCGGGATCGACGTCCCAGGTGAAGAACACCCGGACCACGGCCGCGCCGTCGAGGCTGGTGCTCTCGACCTTGTCGATGCTGTCCAGGCCATAGACCGCCGTCTCGATCGGGTCGGCGACCAGCTGCTCCATCTCGGCCGGCTCGGCCCCGGGCAGCACGGCGCGGATCAGCACGATGGGGATCGGGAAGTGCGGGTCCTCCGACCGGGGCACGGTCATCAGGGCGTTGACGCCCAGCATCACCAGCAGGCCGAAGACCACGATGGTGAACTGCCAGCGCCGGACGGCGAAGGCGGCGAGGTTGAGGTTCATCGTGCAGCGCTCTGGGGGGCGGCGACCTTGCGGGTCGGGGCCGCCAGGGCGCGCGGATCCACCACGCTGACCTTTTCGCCGTCGGAGACGAAGCCGGCGCCGGCGGTGATCACCCGGCTGCCGGGAGGCAGGCCGGCGACCAGGGCGTCGTCGCCGTCGAAGCCGCCGAAGCGCACGGGCGTGCGGCGGGCGGTGGTTCCGTCGAGGCGCAGCACGGCGGCCTTGTCGCCCGAGGCCTCCAGCAGGGCCTCGGCCGGGATGCGGGCGAATTCGGCGCGGGCCGAGGCGTCGGCGGCCGGCGCGCTGAGGCGGGCCGAGGCGATCTGGCCGCTCTTCAGTTCGGGGCGGGCCTGGACCTCGATCTCGACCGTGACCGCGCCGGTGCGGGCGTCGGCGGCCTGGCCCAGGCGGGTGACCACACCGTTGAGGGTCTGGCCGGGCAGGGCGTCGGCGGTGATGGCGGCGCTGGAGCCGACCCTGACTCGCGCGGCGTCGCGGGCGGGCAGGGGAAGGCGCAGGACCAGCGGGCTGGAGAGATCGGCGACGGTCAGCACCGTCTGGCCGGCCGCCACCACCTCGCCGGCCTGGGCCGTGCGGGCCAGGACGACGCCCGAGACCGGCGAGACCAGCCGCGCCCAGCGCCGGTCGAAGGCCGCGCCGGCGTTGGCCGCCTGGGCCGCCTTCAGCGCGCTTTCGGCGTCGTCCAGCCGGGCCTTGGCGACGAAGCCGGAGGCGTAGAGCTTGCGGGCCCGATCGGCGTCGCGGCGGACGCGTTCCAGGTCGGCGCCGGCCTGGGTCTGGCGGGCGTCGACCCCGGCCGGATCGATGCTGGCCAGGGTCTGGCCGGCGGCGATGCTGTCGCCGGCCTCGACCGCCATGCGGGTCAGGACGCCGGGGATGCGGAACGACAGCGCCATCTCGCGGCGGCGTTCCAGGGTTCCGGAGGCGGTCAGGTCCGACGCCGCGCCGGGCGCGCCGACGCTGACGGCCTCGACCGCCGGGGGCGGGGCGGCTTCGGGTGCGGCCGCCTTGCCGCCGCAGGCCGCCAGGGCGAGGGCCGAGGCGGTCGCCAGCGCCGTGAGCAGGACGACGCCTCCATATCCAGCACGCGCCCCGTCCATGCCCTCGCCCCTATCATCGATCGGTGATAAGTAATCACTGATCGATTATTGTGGGTTGTCAAGCCGGCCCCGCTGCGGAAAGGAGGGACGATGACCGCGCCGAAGATCCGTTCCCCCCGCAAACCCAAGGGACAGGGCGCCGAACGACGCGAGGAGATCCTGGACGCGGCCCTGCGGCTGTTCAGCGAGAAGGGCCTGCACGCGGTCTCGACCCGCCAGATCGCCGAGGCCACCGGCGTCTCGCAGCCGGCCCTCTACGCCTATTTCGCCACCAAGGACGACATCACCGCCGAACTGTGCGTGCGGGCCTTCGCCACCCTGGTGTCGCGGATGGAGGAGGCGCGGGCCAGCTTCAAGCCCACGGCCGAATGCTTCGAGCGGGCGTTGCGGGTCTATGTCGATTTCGGCCTGGAGGAGCCCGACGCCTATCGCGTGGCCTTCATGGTCGAGAAGGGCCTGGACGGGTCCTACAAGGAGCGGGTCGGCGACCGGCCGATGATGGCCGGGATCGGCGCCTTCCAGCGCTTCGCCGAGATCGTGGGCGAAATGCGCGACGCGGGCCTGACCCACGACGACGACGTCCAGCGCATGACCCAGACCCTGTGGGCGGGTCTGCACGGCCTCGTTTCCCTGCTGATCGCCCGCGCCGATTTCCCGTGGGTCGAGCGGGAGGTGCTGATCGCCTGCCACATCGCCCTGCTGCGGCGGGGAACCTTGAAAGACGTCCGTTGAACTGAGGCGGGTGCGAGCCTACATCGGCGGGCTCCCGATCTCTCCCGACGAAAGACGCCTCGATGGCCAAGCTGCAGCCCCTGGAAACCTTCTCCCTGCAGGAAACCGAAGACGGCTACCGCCTGCTGGTCTCGGCCGTCGGCGGCGACGCCATCTACGTCTCGATCACCTCCGAGCAGATGGACGAGATCATCGACAGCCTGGACACGGCCCTGACCGGCGACGAGGAGACGGCGGGCGAAGGCGACTTCGACGACGCGGACTAGCTCGCCCGACGGCGAGCCCCCTCCGGCCCTTCGGGCCACCTCCCCCAGAGGGCGAGGATCTAGTCCGAGCAGATGCTCCCCCTTTGGGGGAGCTGTCGCGGAGCGACTGAGGGGGCCGCGTAGCGGTCAGGCCGCCGCCGCCCTCGCATTGGTCGGCCGGTAGTTGGCCGCATCGGTGGTGAACTCGGCGTGGCCGTAGCGCTTGAGCAGGCTGCGCATCCGCCGCACCAGGGCCGCGTCGGCCAATTCCCTCACCCCCGGCACATGATCCGCCAACTCGAAGGCCTTCATCTGCAGGGTGACCAGCAGGGCCACGATGACGAAAACGACCTCGTCGGCCGGTCCCACCTCGATCCCCATGCTCGCCGCGCGCTTGCGGTCGCCGCGCAGGAAGTGGCGCAGGAAGAAGGCCTTGGCGAAGCGGCGCTCGATGCGGTCGTGCAGGCGGTTGGCCGGGCTTTCGTCGGGCGGCAGGTAGGCGCCCAGGGTGGCGCGGATCAGCGCGCCGCAAGTCTCGTCGTCGAAGCCCCGGCGCAGGGTGCTGTCGCGGGCTGTCATCATCCGCACCACGCCCTCGGGCGTATCGGCCAGCAGGTCTTCCGGCAGGCCCAGCAGGAAGCAGCGATAGCGGCTGAGCTCGACCTTGGCCCGCTCGGCCGGCGTGAAGTGGCGGCGGCCCTTGCGCAGCATCTGGAACGACATCAGGAACACCGGGATCAGGCCGGCCGGCATCTGGTCGACCTGCGGGATCGGCACGCCGTAGACCTCCGAGTCCCAGCGGCCCGAGCGCAGGGCGTTGAAGCGCACCATCGAGTGCATCAGCCGCACCATGGCGGCGGCCTTGAAGCCCTCGCCGTGCGGCTCCAGCGCGCCGGGCAGGATGGTGGTGGCGAAGAAGGCGGCCGTCTCGTTGACCCGCTTGGCGGCGGTCTCGGCCCCCAGGGTTCCGGTCAGGGCCATGGGCAGGGCCGAGTACTTGTTGAGGAAGGTCGCCACGAACGCCCCGCGGATGGCGAAGGGGGCGAGGAACGCGGCGGCGTTGCGCTCCAGCCGCTGGCCCTCGCGCACCAGGTCCATGTCGATCCAGTCGGGCGCAGCCGCCATTTCGGCGACGAAGGCGGCCAGTTCCGGCGGCGCCTCGGGCACGGCCTCGATCCCCTGGTCGCAGGCGGTGGTCAGCATGTCGATCAGCCGGCGAAAGCCGTACTGCGGGATCAGGGCGGCGTAGGCGTCGGCGACGATGTCGCCCAGCATGGTGTAGGCGCGGACGCGGTCGAGGTCGTCCTGGGTGACGCTGACGCCCAGCGGGTTGCGGTCGCGGGCGACGGCGAAGCTCGGATCCTCGGTGAAGCGCTCGGGCGTGCGGTCGAAATCGATCTGGCCGTAGAAGCCCGGCAGGCGGGTCTTCTGCGAGGCGACGCGGGCGCGGACGTCTTCGATGGGGCGGATCATCAGGGCTCCTTCCGGTCCGCCGGCGAAGGCGAACCTGTTCTCGGCCTCAAGCGTATGTAAGCATTGCTCATGTTCCTACTCGCCTTGTCTTCAGGCAGGGTGAGCGCGTGAAGAGGGTCCGCAAGTGGCTGAAAAGCAACGCAGAGCGCCGAGCCAGGGGCGCGCCCAGGCCACGGTGGACGCCATTCTCGACGCGGCCTTTCAGCTTCTGGAGAGCGGCGGACCCGAGCGCCTGACCACCAATCACGTGGCCGAACGGGCGGGGGTGAGCGTCGGCACGGTCTATCAGTACTTCGCCGACAAGCAGGACATACTGGCGGCCCTGGCCCAGCGGCGGACCAGCGCGGTGCGCGACGCGATCGCCCAGACCCTGATCGATCGGCCGGACCTGGGCAGCGTGCGGCCGATCGTGCGGGCGCTGATGAACGGCTTCGAGGGCTCGCCGGCCACGCGCCAGGCGCTGCTGGGGGCCATGTTCCATCGTGGCGACGCGGTGCTGGAGCAGCATCACCAGGCCTTCCTGGCCTCGATCGCCGGCAAGGCCCGGCTGCAGATCGACCTGACCCCGGAGTCGGCCTTCGTCCTGACCCACGCCGCCGTCGGCCTGCTGCGCGCGGCGGCGGCCGAGCCGGGCCTGGCGCTGGATCCGCAGGCCCTGGAGGACGAACTGGTGCGGTTGATGGAGGCCTATATCTCGGCGCTGGTGGCGGTGAAGCGCAGCTGATCCCTCTCCCCTTGCGGGAGAGGGTGGCCTCCCGGAGGGAGGTCGGGTGAGGGGTCTCTCCAAACTCAAAGCGCGTACGGCGGATAGGCTGGGCGAGGCGACAGCCGTTTGAGAGACCCCTCATCCGTCGCCTTTCGGCGACACCTTCTCCCGCAAGGGGAGAAGGGCTGGAGGGTGATCTTGCCATCCCGGCCATCAGAGCCCAGACGAAAGGCGTCGTCGGCATGGCGACTCGTCAAAGGGCCTGGCGATGAATTCCGATCTCGACACCGACGCGGCCGCCGCGCGGGCGCTGTTCCAATCGCTGGAAGGCATGGAGGGCCTGTCGCGCCCCGAGCCCGCGACCGCCGCCAAGGCGCGGTTCCCCGGCCAGGCGGCGTTGATCAAGCTCTATCCCGGCGTGCTGGTGGCCGGGACCATCGCCCTGGCCTCGACCTGGCTGGCCCAGCACTACGGCGCGCCGGTGATGCTGTTCTCGCTGCTGCTGGGCATGACGTTCCACTTTCTGCACCAGGAAGGGCGCTGCGTTCCGGGCATCGAGTTCTCGTCCAAGGCCATACTGCGGTTCGGCGTCGCCCTGCTGGGCGCCCGGATCACGGCGGGGCAGATCCTGAGCCTGGGCCTGACCCCGATCGTGACGGTGATCGTGGCGGTGGTCTCGACGATCCTGCTGGGGGCGTTCCTGTCGAAGCGGATGGGGTTGCGGCAGGGCTTCGGCGTGCTGTCGGGCGGGGCGGTGGGCATCTGCGGCGCCTCGGCGGCCCTGGCCATCGCGTCCGTCTTGCCGCGCGACAAGGACGGCGAGCGCGACACGATCCTGACCGTGGTGGTGGTCACCACCCTGTCGACCATCGCGATGATCACCTATCCGCTGCTGACGGCGGCCCTGCATCTGGACCAGACCAAGGCCGGGGTGTTCCTGGGCGGCACGATCCACGACGTCGCCCAGGTGGTCGGGGCCGGCTACATGATCTCGCCCCACACCGGCGACGTGGCGACCTATGTGAAGCTGCTGCGCGTCTCGATGCTGCTGCCGGTGGTGTTCGCCATCGCCTTCCTGGCGGCGCGGATGCTGCCGGGCGGCGGGGCGGGGGCCAGGCCGCAGCTGCCGCTGTTCCTGGTGGCCTTCGCGGCCCTGGTGGTGGTGAACAGCCTGGGCTGGCTGCCGAAGATCGCGGTCGACGGCGCGGCCGAGATCAGCCGCTGGTGCCTGGTCACGGCGATCGCGGGCCTGGGCATGAAGACCTCGTTCAAGGACGTGATGACCGCCGGCTGGAGGCCCGTGGCGCTGATGGTCGTGGAGACGGCCTGGATCGCCGGGGTGGTGCTGGTGGCGGTGGAGTTCTTCCTTTGAGGTCCTTCTCCCCTTGCGGGAGAAGGTGTCGGCGATAGCCGACGGATGAGGGGTCTCTCAAACTTCGGACGCCGCGCCCGGTCGATCCGCTAGTCGCGACGGACAGGATTTTTGACCCCTCACCCGACCTCCCTTCGGGAGGCCACCCTCTCCCGCAAGGGGAGAGGGATTATTTGATCGCCACCACCGTCCCCCGCGCCAGGGCCTGGGCCACGACCGGCGCGAGGTTGGCCGCGATCACCCGCGCGCCCTCGGCATTGGGGTGGATGCCGTCGTTTTGCATGTAGCGGCGCGAGCCGCCGATGCCGGCCAGGAGGTTGGGCAGCAGGGGGACGGCGAAGTCGCGGGCGAGATCGGTGTAGACGGCGTTGAAGCGGCGGGCGTAGTCGGCGCCGAGCAGGGCCGGGGCGTTGACGCCGGCCAGGACGGCGGGGATGCGCCGCTCGCGCAGGCGGGTGAGGATGGCGCGGAGATTGGCCCGCGTCGCCTCGGGGCGCAGGCCTTGCAGCAGGTCGTTGCCGCCCAGGGCCACGACGCAGAGGGTGGTGTCGGCGCCCAACGCCCCTTCGAGGCGGGAGAGACCGCCGGCGCTGGTGTCGCCGTTGCGGCCGGCGGCGCGCACCTGGACGCTGACGCCCCGCGCCGCCAGGGCCGCCTGCAAGCGGGCCGGCATCGCCTCGCCGGGACGCACGCCCAGGCCGGCGGTGATCGAGTCGCCCAGCACGGTGACGATCGGCGGGCGCGGCGGCGCGGCCACGCGCGGCGCCGCCAGGACCGAACTGGCGGGGAGGGCGAAGAGGCCGGCCAAGATCTCGCGCCGGCCGGGCATGTGAGCGTCAGCGAACTTCATGCGTCTTACTTGGGGAGGCTTTCTGGCCGGGTTGAGGCGCAGGCGCCCCCTGATCGAGAGGTTGTGATCCTTCTTGAGGCAGGCTTGAGATCGGCACGCCGGGCAGGGGCGGCTCGCCCGTCCATTCCCAGTGCCAGGGCTCGAACACGTAGTTGACGAAGCCGAAGCGGCCGGCGTTGACCACCAGCCAGCGATAGACGTCCGACCGGGCCATGAAGCGGCGGTTGTCGTCGGCGCTGGAGTCGGGGCCGTAGCCCGGGGCGGCGGCGACGAAGAGGTCGACGGCGAGGCCCGTGCGGTGGGCCGAGCAGATGGTGCGGCTGACGCCCTGGCAGTTGTTGTCGCGGGCGCAGCGGGCGGCGTCGGCGGCCGGGTCGCGGAAGCTGGAGAAGATGGTCAGCACGCGCGGGTCGCGGGCCGAGACCACGCCGTCCTTGCGGGCAGCCTCGACCAGCCGGCGATAGGCGTCCAGCGCGCCGGGCCGCAGATAGGCCGGCTTGCTCCCATAGACCTCGTCGGAACGGGCGGCCGAGAGGCCTGACTGTGCGGGCGCGTTGGGGCATTCGCCGCGGGCGTTGATGGCCGCGAAGGGGCGGGCCAGGGTCCAGCGGGTCTTCATGACGTCGAAGGTGGCCGCATCGAGCACGCCGGTGGGCGCCAGGCGATGGGCCGCCTGCCAGCCGGCCAGGGCGCCGGCGAAGCGGGTCGTGCCGGGGCCGCAGGCGGTGGCCAGCTCGGCGCCGATGCGCGGGGCGTAGATGGTCCAGCCGACCTCCTGCCGGCCGAACGGCGCCCAGGAGAGGGTGTTGAGGCTGTCGGCGTTGGCCTGGGCCGCGCCGGGCGGGGCGGAGCCCTCGCAGGTCTCGTCCAGCGGCAGGGGCGCCAGGGGCGCGGCCGGCGGATCGTTGGACGGCACGTACTGCGGGGCGGCCGCGACCGGCTCGTCGGCGCCGTCGCCGGTCGGGGTCTCCGGGGCCGGCGGGGCGTTGCTCGGCCAGAGCAGCCAGGCGCCCGTCCCGACGCAGCCCGCCAGCAGCAGGACGAGCAGGATCGAGCCCAGCCGCCGGCCGCGCCGCCGTTCCCTCGTCCCCCTTCGCCATCGAGCCGCCAAGCGCACCGCCTCCGGAACTTCGCCATGGCTCAAGGCTTGAGACCTGCAAGACGTTCCTCGTGCGTGGAGTATGCGATGCCTTCGACCCTTCGTCTCGCGGCCCTGCTGGCCGGATGCGTCCTGGCGGCGGCCTGCTCGCGCGGGGAGCGGAAGGCCGAGGCGCCGCCGCCGCCCGCGGCGGCTCAGGCCCCACAGTCGTCGAAGGTCGCTTCGGCCGACCGCTCGCCCCTGGCCCAGGCCGTCGAGGCGGCCGGCCCGCAGACCGCGCCGCCGGCCGATCCGTCGATGATCGCGCCTTCCCTGGTGCGGGTGCAGGTGCTGCTCGACCGCGCCCGCTTCTCGCCGGGGTCCATCGACGGGGTCACCGGCACGAACCTGAGGCTGGCCATCGAGGCCTTCCAGCAGGCGCAGGGCCTGAGCGTCGACGGCGAGGTGACGCCCGACCTGTGGAAGGCGCTGATCGAGGCCGACGGCGGCCAGGTGCTGACCGACTACGTGATCACCCAGGAGGACGCCGACGGGCCGTACGCCAAGATGATCCCCAAGGACGACTACGAGGCGATGGCCAGGCTGCCGGCGCTTTCCTACACCAGCCCGCTGGAGGCCCTGGCCGAGCGCTTCCACATGGACGAGGCGCTGCTGCAGGCCCTCAATCCCGGCGCCGACTTCGGCAAGGCCGGGACACGCATCGCCGTGGCGGCCCTGGGTCCGCGCGAGCTGCCGGCCAAGGTGACGCGGATCGACATCGACAAGGGCGTCGGCCAGGTGCGGGCCTATGACGGTCAGGACAACCTGCTGGCGGTCTATCCGGCCACGGTGGGCAGCACCGAGCGTCCGGCCCCCAGCGGCGAGTGGGCGGTGCGCACCGTGGCGCCGCGCCCGACCTACACCTACGACCCCTCGCGCCTGACCTTTGGCAAGCCCAAGGGCAAGCTGACCATCAAGGCCGGGCCGAACAATCCGGTCGGCTCGACCTGGATCGACCTGACCAGGGACACCTACGGCATTCACGGCACGCCCGATCCGAAACTGGTCAACAAGCGCGCCTCGCACGGCTGCGTGCGCCTGACCAACTGGGACGCGCAGCAACTGGGGGCTGCGGTGGAGAAGGGAGCCAAGGTGCGGTTCCTGGGCGAGGAGGCGAGGGGGGAGTAGGGGCCCTTCTCCCCTTGCGGGAGAAGGTGGGGTCGCTCGCGAGGAACCTCCCCCTCTGGGGGAGGCGATCGCGTAGCGATCGGAGGGGGGAGTTGGTGGGCTATCGACCACGGCCTCGAAAGCTGAAAACGGCCCCCCACCGGCCTTCGGCCGCCTCCCCCACAGGGGGAGGTTCCTTGAGCGCATGACTTCTCGATCTCACGCGGTGAACCGCTGAGCTGATGAAGGGGAACGGAGCGCCCGGGCGACGCCCGGAGGTGTGTAGACAGATACCGTTTCGACGAAGCCTAGACGCTCCGCGCGGTCGTTGGACTGCCGGCTTCCCGGGCGGCGGCGCTCTTAACGCCTTACCAGGACCATCCGCCGGGTTTCCCGTTTGGACGGCGACGAGGAGAGGGGTGCTCTGTAATCCTCGCCCAAGCCGACGGCGGGCGGGCCTGGCCAGCGCCAGGTCCCGGACACGACGGATCTTCCCAATCCGCCCCAGTCCCGCTCGATCGCATCCCGCCGCCGCATGGTCGCTGGCCGCGCGCTCCTTCGGTGCGGCGAGACCCAGTGATTATGCGGCGGTTCTGAGCGCGTCTGATCCAGGGCGGTGAGAAAGTTGTAAGCGGCTGGATTGGTTGGGGTCTTTGACGCGGTCGCCGGGGATCCAGCTTCGTCTGTCCCCGTCCGCGATCCTTCTCCCCTTGCGGGAGAAGGTGGCGGCCGAAGGCCGTCGGATGAGGGGTCTCTCAAACTTGAGACGCATCACCCGGCCTGACCGCCGCACGCAGCGTTTGATTTCTGAGAGACCCCTCACCCGACCTGCTTCGCAGGCCACCCTCTCCCGCAAGGGGAGAGGGATCAGTTGTTCCGCTTTCGCGGGGATTTTACGGAGGAAGGGGATCGAGCACAGCGCCCAGTCTCGCCCCTTCCACAACTTCGTGGTCCGTCTCCCCCGCTTCACGCGGGAGGATGCGTTGTTGCGTCGCAGCATTCAGCCTTGAAATGACAACGTTGTCAGCATATATGGCGGGCGTCGGGGCAATTCGGCCCTGGCGACGAAGATGACTGGATATTCCATGCTGAGCCTGATCGCTCTGGCCGTTTCGGCCTACAAGAACCGCGCCGTCCTCTGATTTCGGCGGCTTAAGCGCCTTTTGCAGGCGTCCTAGGAAATGGCCCGCGCGCTCCGGCACGCGGGCCTTTCTTTTGTTTGCGATGCAGCAAGTCGGCCGTCGAATGATGAAGCTTGCATAACGAGACTTAGGGTCTAAGCTTCCTGGGCCAGCCTGGGGAGGACGGCATGAAAGTCGCGCGCCAACCATCGGTCCGCACATCGCTGCGGCCTACCGACCATCCGTACATGACCGGCGCCTGGACGCCTCAGCACGAGGAGCTCGACGCCGAGGACCTGGTGGTGCTGGAGGGCGCGATCCCGGCCGAGCTGGACGGGGTCTATCTGCGCAACACCGAGAACCCGGTGCACGACCCGCTGGGCCGCTACCACCCGTTCGACGGCGACGGCATGGTGCACCAGATCGACTTCCAGGGCGGCAAGGCGCGGTATCGCAACCGGTTCGTGCGCACGCGCGGTTTCGAGGCCGAGCAGGAGGCGGGCCAGAGCCTGTGGGGAGGCCTGGCCGACGGTCCGGGCACGTCTCTGCGGCCGGGCTTCGGCGCGCATGGGGGGCTGAAGGACAGCGCCAGCACCGACATCGTCGTCCACGCCGGCGAGGCGATCGCCACCTTCTACCAATGCGGCGAGGCCTATCGGCTGGACCCCCTGACGCTGGAGACCCTCGGCCCCGCGCCCTGGGCGCCGATCGACGGGGTCTCGGCCCACACCAAGGTCGATCCGGCGACCGGGGAGCTGTTGTTCTTCAACTACTCCAAGCACGCGCCCTACATGCATTACGGGGTGGTCGATCGGACGGGGCGGCGGACGCTGTACCAGCCCGTGCCGCTGCCGGGGCCGCGCCTGCCGCACGACATGGCGTTCAGCGCCAACTGGGCGATCTTCAACGACCTGCCGGTGTTCTGGGACGCGGGGCTGCTGGAGCGGGGGATCCACGCCGTGCGGCTGCACAAGGGCGTGCCGTCGCGCTTTGCTTTGGTGCCGCGCCAGGGCGGCGAGTCGCGCTGGTTCGAGGCCGCGCCGACCTATGTGCTGCACTTCCTCAACGCCTACGAAGAGGGCGACGAGGTGGTGGTCGACGGCTATTTCCAGGAGAACCCGACGCCCAGGCCCCTGGCCGGCGCGCCCGAGCAGTACGCCCACCTGATGGCCTATCTGGACGAACACAGCTTCCGGCCCAAGCTCCATCGCTGGCGGTTCAACCTGGCGACCGGGCAGACGGTCGAGCAGCGGCTGGACGACCGGGTGCTGGAGTTTGGCATGTTCAACCAGGCCTGGGCGGGCAAGCCCTATCGCTACGCCTATTCGACGACGGCCAAGCCGGGGTGGTTCCTGTTCGACGGCTTCGTCAAGCACGACCTTGTCACCGGCGAGAGCCTCGAACTGAAGCTGCCGGAAGGCCGCTACGCCAGCGAGGCGCCGTTCGCGGCGCGGCCGGGGGCGGTGGAGGAGGACGACGGCTGGCTGGTGAGCTTCGTCATCGACGAGACTGCCGGCACGTCGGAGTGTTTGATTGTCGATGCGCGGAGCATGGAGCCGGTGTGCCGGGTGGCGTTGCCGCACAAGATCAGCAGCGGGACGCACAGCGTCTGGGCGGGGCGCGAAGAACTGCGCGGCTAGTTCCGCGTCCCCCAACCTCCCGTCATTCCCGCCCTTGTGGCGGGAACCCCTCTGTCGGGCGCAAGGGCGAGTGGGGCGGATCGCAGGCGATCCGCTTGCGCCTCACATGCGAGCGGAACCAGGGTTTCCCGCCACAAGGGCGGGAATGACGGGAAGTTTGGGTGGAAGCGGCCAGGGTTCCTAACCCCTCACCCTCCCATGGCTTCGCCATGGGCCCCTCCCTCTCCCTATGGGAGAGGGGTTTTCTGAGGAAACCACGGCACGAACCCCGAGGTCCGCGCCACGTACGCGGCGTAGTCCGGCCGGGTCTTCTTCAGTCGCCCCTCCGTCGTCGGCACGCCGCTCCAGCGGGTGAGGGTGATGGTCAGCAGGATCGGGCCGACGATCGAGGCCAGGCCCCAGGGCAGGGCTTCGGCGGCGATCAGGAAGAGGCCCCACCAGACGCAGGCGTCGCCGAAATAGTTGGGGTGGCGGGTGTAGCGCCACAGACCTTGGTCCATCACCTTGCCGGCGTTGGCCGGATCGGCCTTGAAGCGCACGAGCTGGGCGTCGCCGATCGTCTCGAAGGCGATACCGAACGCGGACAGGGCCGCGCCGATCGCGGCCAGCGGGCCGAGCGGTCCGGCCACCTGGCCCAGCTGGACGGGCAGGGCGACGACGTACTGCATGACGTATTGCAGGGCGAAAACGAGCAGCAGCGAGGCCTTGGCGAAGCTCCAGCCGCGGGCCTTCTCGGCGTGGCCCAGCATGGCGACGTAGCGGCGGTCGGCCCCGTGCTTGCGCCAGCGCCAGAAGAGATAGCCGCCCAGGCGCGCGGCCCAGACGGTGCAGAGCGCGGTCAGCAGCAGGCCGCGCGGGGTGGGCGGGCCTTGCAGGAAGGCGGTCCAGGCGACCAGGGCCATGCCGACGCCCCACCAGGCGTCGATGAAGCTGACGTCGCGGATCTTGAGCGAGACGCCCCACAGGACCAGGAAGGCCAGCGCCGAGACGGCGGCGTCGACGAGCAGGATCTGCAGCATCTCAGGTTCCGATCACCAGGCTGACCGTGGTGGTGGTCGAGCCGCCGATATTGAGGGTCTGGACCGTGTGGGCGCCCTCGACCTGGCCGTCGCCGGCCGTTCCCGTGGTCTGCTTGAAGGCGTCCAGCGCCATGCGCACCCCCGTGGCCCCGACCGGATGGCCGGCGCCGATCAGTCCGCCGGACGGATTGACCGGCAGGCGTCCACCCATGGCGATGTCGCCGGCCTCGATCGCCTTCCAGGCTTCGCCCGGCGCGGTGAGGCCCAGATGGTCGATGGCCATGTATTCGGTGATGGCGAAGCAGTCGTGGGTCTCGACGGCGTGGATCTCCGACAGGTGGCCGATCCCGGCCCGGGCGCGGGCGTCGTCGATGGCGCGGCGCACCTGCGGGAAGACGTGACCGCCCTCCTGGCTCTTGGCCAGCTTGCGGTCGAGCGGGATGGGCGCGGAGCGATGGCCCCAGCCCTTGATGCGGGGCAGGCTGTCGAGCGGGATCCCGCGGGCTTCGGCATAGGACCGGGCGCGTTCGGGCGAGGCCAGGAAGATCACCGCCGTCCCGTCGGTCACCTGGCCGCAGTCCTGCTTGCGGGTGCGGCCCTCGACGATCGGGTTGGCGACGTCGTCGGCGGTGAAGGCCTCGGGCGGAAAGCGCCAGTCGCGGGTCTGGGCGTTGGGATTGCGACGGGCGTTGGCGAAGTTGTTTTCCGAGATCGCCATCAGGTGTTCGTAACGCAGGCCGAAGCGCTGGTCGTAGACCTCGGCCAGGTCGGAGAAGGCGGCTGGCCACAGGAAGCGGGCGTCCTGGTGCTCGTGGCCGGCCCAGGCGGCCGCGCCCAGGTGCTCGGCGGCGGTCTGGCCGGAGACGTTGCGCATCTGCTCGATGCCGACCACGCAGGCCAGGTCGTAGCGGCCGGCCTCGAGCTCGGCGGCGGCCGACAGGATGGCGACGCTGCCCGAGGCGCAGGCGGCCTCGTGGCGCATGGTCGGCAGGCCGTCGAGGTCGGGATGGACCAGGCCGAAGAAGCCGCCCAGCAGGCCCTGGCCCGCGAACAGCTCGCCGGCGAAGTTGCCGACGTGGCCGGTGTCGATGTCGGAAGGCGCGAGGTCGGTGGCGGCAAGTCCCTGCGCCACCGCCTCGCTGAAAGCGTCGGCCAGGCCCCAACCCTGGCGCGACCAGTTGGCGGAAAAGTCGCTCTGCCATCCCCCCAGGATGTAGGCCATCGCACTTCTCCGCACCGGCAGGCGAGTTTCCCGTCCCCCGCTCTTGTTAGTCTCGTTATAAAAGCGACGGTGCGGCGAGGCAATTGACAGGGATGGGCGAACGCCATCACGACAGAACGATGTCGCCTGAAAACAACAGTTTTCGCACGGTGCGCGCGAGTTCGGCGGCGCGGGCTCTGAATCTGATCGGTGACCGCTGGACGCTGCTGGTGCTGTACGCGGCGTTCCGGGGCGTGAACCGGTTCGACGGCTTCGTGGCGCAGACCGGCATGGCCCGCTCGCTGCTGACCGACCGCCTGGCGCGGCTGGAGGCGGCCGGGGTGCTGGAGAAGCGGCTCTACCAGGAACGGCCGGCGCGGCATGGCTACCATCTGACCGAGAAGGGCCGGGGGCTGTTCGACGCGGCCCTGATGATCCTGCGCTGGGAGGAAAGGCGCAGCGGCGAGCCGGCCCAGCGGGTGATCCACAAGCCCTGCGGCTGCGTGCTGAAGACCGAGATGGCCTGCAAGGCCTGCGGCGGGGTGGTGAGCGCGCGCGCGGTGACGGTGGCGCCGGGACCGGGCGCGGGTTTCGATCCCGCCCCGCCGCCGCGCGCCCAGCGCCGCTCGATCGCCGAAGGGGAGGGCCGGGGCGACCCGGCGGTGGAGCGGGCCGTGGCCGTGCTCGGCGACCGCTGGACCTCGTACCTGGCGGCGGCGGCGTTCTATGGCCTGCGCCGGTTCGGCGATTTCCAGGCCGAGTTGAACGTGGCCAGCAACATCCTGTCGGACCGCCTGGGTCGGCTCGTTTCGCTGGGGGTGCTGGAGAAGGTCCGCTACCAGGAACGGCCCGAGCGCTGGGAGTATCGGCTGACCGGGGTGGGGCGCGAGCTCTTTCCGCTGATCGTGGCGCTGATGGCCTGGGGCGACCGCTGGCTGGCGGGGCCGGAAGGTCCGCCGGAGGTGCTGACGCATGTTCCGTGCGGCCAGCGGCTGGAGGCGGTGGTGATCTGCGCGGCCTGCGGCGGGATGGTGGGGCCGGAGACGACGGCGGTCGCGGAGGCGGGGTGAGACCCCCTCAGTCGCTCCGCGACAGCTCCCCCAGAGGGGGAGCATCTTCCTGGCGCAGCGTCGAACGAGATCCTCCCCCTCTGGGGGAGGTGGCCCGGAGGGCCGGAGGGGGTCTTCTCCGGCCCCTTTTGATCAGAGCCGATCCACCGGCGTCGCGGCCTCGCCCGAGGCTTCCCGCGGCGTGGTCCAGCGGGCCATCTTGGGGGTGATCCAGCGTTCGAAGTCGTCGATGACCTCGTAGACCACCGGCACCAGCACCAGCGACAGGATGGTCGAGGTGATCAGGCCGCCGATCACGGCCACGGCCATGGGCTGGCGGAACTCCGAGCCTTGGCCGAGGCCCAGGGCGGTGGGCAGCATGCCGGCCATCATGGCCAGGGTGGTCATGACGATCGGGCGGGCCCGTTCGTGGCAGGCGTCGATCAGGGCCTCGCGCTGGCTCATGCCGGCCCGCTCCTGTTCGATGGCGTACTCGACCAGCAGGATCGAGTTCTTGGCCGCCAGGCCCATCAGCATCAGGAAGCCGATCAGCGAGGGCATCGACAGCGGCTGGCCGCAGACCACCAGCGCCACCAGGGCGCCGCTGATCGCCAGCGGCAGCGCCGAGAGGATGGTGATCGGCTTGAAGAAGCTGCGGAACAGCAGCACCAGCACGCCGAACACCAGGCCCACGGCCGACAGCAAGGCCACCGCGAAGCCCGTGAAGAGCTCGGTGAAGGCCTCCTGGTCGCCGGCCGAGGCTGGGGCCACGCCGGCGGGCATGTTCTTCATGGTCGGTAGGGCGTTGATCTCGGCCAGGGCCTGACCCAGCTGGGCGCCGCCGTTGAGGTCTGCCTCGATGGTCAGCTGCCGCTTGCGGCCGAAGCGGTCGATCTTGGCGGGACCGGCCTGGAAGCTGATGTCGGCGACGCTGTCGAGGCGGGTGATCCCGCCGGCGGCGGTGGGCACCTGCAAGGCGCCGATGGCCGCCAGATCCGACCGCGCGCCTTCCGGCAGGCGGATGCGGATCGGGATCCGGCGCTCGCCCTGGGTCATCTTGGCGACGTTGGCGTCGATGTCGCCCACCGTGGCCACGCGGGCGATGGAGGCGATGTCGGTGACCGAGACGCCGAGGCGCGCGGCCTCGTCGGCGCGGGGCCGGATGACGATCTCCGGACCGCTGGGCGGCGAGGACGGACGCGGGTCGGCGACGGTCTTCAGGCCGCGCATCTCGCGCTCGATCTGGAGAGCGGCCTTGTCGAGGGCCGCGCCGTCGTCCGAGGTGATGATGTTCTGGATGTCGGACGAGCCCCAGTCGCCCTGGAGGTTGACGCGGGCGTCGGGGATGTCGCGCAGGCCGGCGCGGATCTCCTGCTTGATCTCCGTCACGGTCAGCTTGCGGTCGCCCTTGAGCACCACGGTGACGGTGCCGTCGCGGACGTCGGCGCCGCTCTGGCCGCTGAAGCCGCTGGCGATGTTGGAGCCGACCTGGACGAAGACGTGGGCGGTCTCGGGCCGGGCCGCGAACATCTTCGTCGCCGCCTGGGCCGTGCGGTCCATGTCGGCGATGGTCGCGCCGGGCGGGCCTTGCAGCTTGATGTAGTAGTAGTTGGCGTTGCCGGCCGGCTGGAAGCCGACGGCCAGGACGCCGATCGAGGCCAGGAAGCCGGCGCCGGCGATCGAGCCCAGGGTCAGGACGCCGCCGATGATGAAGGCGATGATCCGGTGGTCGAGCGCCCAGTCGAGGCTCTTGCGATAGAGGCCCTCGAACGGCTTGCGCTCGTGCGGGCGCAGGACGGGCTTGAGGAAGTAGGCGGCCAGCAGCGGCGTCAGCAGGCGGGCCACGACCAGCGAGAACAGCACCGCGACGGCGACCGTCAGGCCGAATTCCTTGAAGAACTGGCCGGGGATGCCGGGCATGTACGACACCGGCACGAACACCGCGACGATGGTGAAGGTGGTGGCCACGACCGCCAGGCCGATGGCGTCGGCCCCCTCCATCGCCGCGTGATAGGGCCGCTGGCCCTTGGCGACGCGTTTTTCGATGTTCTCGATCTCGACGATGGCGTCGTCGACGAGGATGCCGATGACCAGGGTCAGGGCCAGCAGGGTGACGACGTTCAGCGAGAAGCCGACCATGCCCATGAAGGCGAAGGTCGGGATCAGCGACACCGGCATGGCGATGGCGGTGATCAGGGTGGCGCGCCACTCGCGCAGGAACAGGAACACCACCAGCGAGGCCAGCAGCATGCCTTCCAGCAGGGTGTGCTTGGTGGCCTCGAAGCTGGCGCGGGTCTCGTCGACGGTGGAGTAGATCTTGGTGAAGGCGACGCCCTGGTTCTTCTGGCCCAGGGTCTCGACGGCCT
This sequence comes from Caulobacter sp. GW821-FHT12A07, assembly GCF_058807655.1. NCBI lineage: Bacteria > Pseudomonadati > Pseudomonadota > Alphaproteobacteria > Caulobacterales > Caulobacteraceae > Caulobacter > Caulobacter sp. GW821-FHT12A07. The sequence continues at coordinate 68,572 of NZ_JBXAQX010000010.1, read as the reverse complement.
GCTTGACGCGGTCCTCGACCTCGACGTCGCTGGACTCGCGGGTCTTCATCACCTGGAAGGCGACGACGGGCTTGCCGTCGAGGCGGGCGAAGCCGCGTTCCTCGCCGGCGCCCTGGCCGACGTCGGCGACGTCGGTCAGCTTCACGTAGCGCGAGCCGACCGGGATGGTGATCTGCTGCAGCTGCTCCAGGGTGTTGGCCGCGCCGAGCACCCGCAGGGTCTGCTCGCGACCGCCGACGCTGGCCCGGCCGCCGGGGGCGTCGAGGCTGAAATTGGCCAGGGCCTGGTTGAGCTGGGGCGCGGTCACGCCGAAGGCGGCCATGCGGGCCGGATCGAGGACGACGTTGATCTCGCGCTCGGCGCCGCCGACGCGGGCCACCTGGGCCACGCCCTTTTCGCCCTGGAGGGCGCGGGTGATGGTGTCGTCGACGAACCACGACAGGTCGGCCGTGCTCATCGACGGGGCCGAGACCGCGTAGGTGATGATCGGGGCGCTGTCGATCTCGAGCCGCTGGACGATCGGCTCGTCGACCTCCTTGGGCAGGCTGGCGCGGGCCTGATCGACCTTGGAGCGGACCTCGTCGGTGACCTTCTGCAGGTCTTCGCCGAGCTCGAACTCGATGGTGGTGGTCGAGGCGCCCTGCGTCACCGAGGAGCGGATCGTCTTGACGTTGGAGATGCCCGAGACCGCGTCCTCGACGACGCGGGTGACCTGGGTCTCCAGTTCGCCCGGGGCCGCGCCGCTCTGGGTGACCGAGACGGTCACGGCCGGGAAGGTGACGTTCGGGAACTGCTTGACCGGCAGCGACAGGTAGGCCCCGACGCCGGCGATGATCAGGGCGATGAAGACGACCGCGACCGGGATCGGGTTCCTGATCGACCAGGCTGAGATGCGGAGGTCGGCCATCAGTTGGCGGCCTTCTGCCCGTTGGCGGCCACCGGGATCGGCTTGACGACGTCGCCGTCGCCGATGAAGGCGCCCGAGCCGATGACGACGCGCGCGCCGGGGGCGGGGCCCTGGACCAGCTCGACCCAGCCGCCGCCGCGGCGGCCGGTGCGGACCGGAACCTGCTTGGCGCGGTTCTGGGCGTCGATGACGACCACCGACAGGCCCGAGGCGTCGTAGCGGATGGCCGCTTCGGGCACGGCGACGACCGCCGCGCCCGAGGCGCCGAAGATCGCCTTGCCGAAGCCGCCGGCGCGCAGGTCCTCGCGCACGGGCAGGCGGATGCGCACCTTGCCCAGGCGGGTGTCGGAATTGACGCGCGGGCTGATCAGGCGGATCGCGCCCGAGACCTGCGCGCCGCCCGGCAGGGTGACGGTGGCCGGCTGGCCGACCGACAGGCCCGCCAGGTCGCTTTCGTTGACGTCGGCTTCCAGTTCGACGAGGCCGTCGCGGACGATGCGGAACCAGGCCGTCGTGCCGCTGCCGGCGATCTCGCCCGGCTTGACGCCGCGTTCGATGACCCGGCCGCCGACCGGGGCGACGATGGTCAGGCGGCTCTGGCGGGTCTGGAGTTCGGCCAGCGCCGCGGCCTGGGCCTTGGCGTTGTAGCGGCGGCTTTCGATCTGCTCCTGGCTGAGCACGCCCTGGCCGTCGAGGCCCGAGACGCGGGCGGCTTCGGCCTGGGCCTGGGCGGCGACGGCGGCCTGCTGGCCGATCTGGGCGCTCAGCAGGGTGGCGTCGAGCTGCACCAGCGGCTGGCCGGCGCGCACCCAGTCGCCTTCGTCGGCGTAGATGCGGGCGACGCGGTAGCCGGAGAGCTCGGAGCCGACGGCGGCCTCGTCGCGGGCGATCAGCACGCCCGAGGCCTCGATCCCGCCGCCCAGGGGGCGGGTCTGGACCTCGCCGACGCTGACGGCGCGGGCCTGGCTGGCGGGCGCGGCCTTCTTCTCGTCCTTGCCGCCGCAAGCCGTCAGGACCAGGGCGGACGCGGTCAGCAGGGCGAGCGCGCGGGCGGTTTTCATCGTCATGGGCGGGGTTCTCATCGCGGAGCGCGTTCGGAGGCGGTGTCGGCTGCCTGGGCGGACGCCCGGGGCGGAAGCGGGGCGGGGGCGTTCGGCGACCAGCCGCCGCCGAGCGCCTTGTAGGTCTGGACGGCGCGTTGCAGGGCCTGGGTCTGGGCGCCGGTCAGGGCGCTGCGGGCGCTGCGCCAGGTCTGCTCGTTCTGCAGGTTGGTCGTCTGGTCGACGAGCCCCAGGCCGTAGCCCTTGCGGCTGGCGGCGTAGGCGCTGGCGGCGCGGGCCTCGCCGGCCTTCAAGAGGGCGACGCGGCGGTTGTCGGCGGCCAGCTGGGTGATGGCGTTCTCGGCCTCGCCATAGGCCGTCTGCACGGCCTTCTCGTAGGCGACGGCGGCCTGCTCGGTGCGGGCGTCCTGGGCGTCGATGTCGGCCAGCAGCTGGGGGATGTTGAGCAGCGGGATGGTGAGGCCGCCGCCGAGGGTCCAGGAGCCGGTGGTGGTCGAGGTCGTGCCGCCGCTGGCGCCGCTGCCGGTGAAGTCGAAGGCCGGCGAGACGCTCTTGGCCCAGCCCAGACCCGGGGTCAGGTTGAAGGTCGGGAACAGGGCCAGCTGGTTGACCTTGAGATTGCCGGCGGCCGAGGCCAGGCGGGCCTGGGCCTCGCGCACGTCGGGACGGCGCTCCAGCAGGGCGCCCGGCACGGTGGCCGGAACCGGCGGCGGGGCGTCGAGGGCGGCCTCGACGTTCAGGCTGGCCAGCGGGGCGATCCCGCGTCCGACCAGGATCAGCAGGCTGCGGCGGGCGGCCTGGAGCTGGGCTTCGTAGTCGGCCGCCTGGGCCTCGGATTGAGCCAGGGTGGCGGCGGCGCTGTCGGCTTCCGAACCGGCCGACAGGCCAAGCCTGGCCTTCCTGGTCGCCAGCTCGCCCAGCGACTGGCTGATGCGGGCGCTCTCGCGGGCGTCGGCCAGTTGCACGGCCAGGCCCTTGGCCTCGAAATAGGACTGGGCGACGTTGGCGGCCAGGGCCGCGCGGGCGCCCTCATAGGCGAAGCGGGCGGCGGCCAGGTCGTTGTTCACCACCTGCAGGCCGGCCTTGCGACGGCCCAGATAGTCGAGCTCCCACGAGACGTCGAAATTGGCGCTGTAGCTGTCGGTGTCGCCGCCGAGGGTGAAGCTGGTCCCGCCGCTCTGGTCGAGGATCTCGGTGTGCTTGCGGCTGGCCGCGCCCTTCACCTGGCCCGACGGGATGTAGAGCTGGCGGATGTTGCTCTTGCGGACGGCGCGGGCCTCTTCCAGCACGGCAGCGGCGCTGCGGGCGTCGGGGCTGCGCTCAAGGGCGGTGGCGATCAGGGCGTCGAGCTGGGGATCGCCGAACTGGGTCCACCACTGGTCGAGGGCGGCGGCGGGCAGGGGCGCGCCGGCCGGGGCCTCGAAGGCCGTCGGCAGGCGGGTGTCGGGCGTGCGCGGGGCGGCGGTGTTGCAGCCGGCCAGCAGCAGGGCGGCCAGGCTCGCGCCCGCCAGGGCGGAGAGGCGCGCAGCCGTCGGCCGGCGATCCGCGATCGCGTCGGAACTCATCGAGATTTCACCCCACACTGTCGGACGACCGACCCATAACGGATAGACAGGACCGTCGTTCGCTCAATTAGGGCGACAACTCACAGGAAAAAAGCCCGTCTCGCCGCTGTGCGACGGGAATTGTCCGCGATTGCGGTCACTACGTAGATGACCTCGTCCCGGCTTGGCGCCTGCGCGGCGGACGCCCGGGGTGGTCGCCGCATCTCGATACCCGGAATTCAAGGCGGCTCAGCTTGCCGGAAAATTACGGCGGTTGACGCTTGGGAAAACATACTCAATCATCGAAACAGTCGTTCGACTCTCGATGTCGAGCCCGCTCGTCCTGCGGTCGAGCGGCCAAGAAAGCTTTGCGTACAAAGTATCCGGCGAGAGGGGGATCCCAAGGTGTCGGCGTCTAAGTTCGCATCTTCCATTTTCGAAACGCGCGATTTCGCGACGGCGGGCGGCCGTCCGAGGCGTTGGCGCGTGGAGGATACCGTCGACCCCTAGAGAGAGATCCGTCCTCGCCCAAGCGCTCCGAAAAAGAAGAGACAGACCGGGAGAGGGAAGATGACCAGGAAGACCTATCTGCGCGCGGGCTCGGCCGGCGCGCTGGCGATGGCGCTCGCCGCGACGGCGGGCGCGGCGTGGGGGCAGGAGGCGACGCAGGTCGAGGAGGTGGTGGTCACCGGCTCGTTCATCCGCGGCACGCCCGAGGACGCGGCCCTGCCGGTGGACGTGATCGGGGCCGAGGAACTGCAGAAGCGCGGCTCGCCCTCGACCGTCGAGATGATCAAGGCCCTGTCGGTGTCGAACGGGGTGCTGGGCGACACCAACCAGTTCGACAGCCGCGCCCAGGGCTCGGAAGGCTCGGGCTCGGTGAACCTGCGGGGGCTGGGCTCGCAGCGCACGCTCGTCTTGCTGAACGGCCGGCGCCTGGCGATCAATCCGCTGGCCGCGGCCGGGGCGGGCATCGTCGACACCAACATCATTCCCGCCGCCGCCATCGGCCGGGTGGAGGTGCTGAAGGACGGGGCGGCGGCGACCTATGGCTCGGACGCCATCGCCGGGGTGGTCAACTTCATCACCAAGAAGAACGTCGACGGGCTGGAGATGGCCGCCGACTACCGCGCCATCGACGGCTCGGACGGCGACTACGGCCTCAGCCTGACCTACGGCAAGCGGTGGGAGAACGGCGACATGCTGCTGAGCGCCGGCTGGCAGCACCGCTCCAAGCTCAGTGTCGCCGAGCGCGACTGGGCCAATCGCGGCTATCTCGACAATCCGGAGGCCGGCTGGTCGGCGGCGGGAAATCCCTCGACCTTCATCCCGGCGGCCAGCCCGACCAACGGCATGCGCGATCCGGCCTGCGCCAGCCTGGGCGGCTTTCCCGGCTTCAGCGGCCTGACGCCGGTCTGCTACTGGCACTACACGCCGTTCGACAACCTGGTGGAAAAGTCCAACGCCGTGCAGGTCTATGGCGAGATCAACGCCAGGCTTTCCGACACCACCAAGCTGCACGTCGAGGCCCTGTGGTCGCATACCGACGTGCCCGACTGGAACACCTCGCCGTCCTACGCCGCCCTGGCCGTGCCGACCGCCGAGGTGGCGGCCTCGGCCGGCCTGATCGGGCGCTACTACGTGCCGGCGACCAATCCGGGCCTGGCCGCCTTCATCGCCGCCAACCCGACCGTGACCCTGACGGGCCTGGGCACCGGCGCCCAGATCACCGTGCCGACGGCGACGGTGTTCGCCTTCGGGGCCATCAACGCCGCCAACCGGCCCTACGGCATCGGCGGCAATCCCAAGTTCGGCTACGGCCCGTCGATCGGCTCGCGCTCGTTCGACGCCTATCGCGTCTCGGCCGACCTGAAGGGCGAGTTCGACAACGGGATCGGCTGGGAGGCGGCGCTGACCTATTCCCAGGAGGTCGGCATCCGCACGGGCTACGACACCCTGGTCAACCGCTTCGCCCTGGCGCTGCGCGGGCTGGGCGGGCCCAACTGCGACACCGACCCGAACACGGCGGGGATCCAGGGCACGCCGGGCGTCGGCGGGTGCCAGTATTACAACCCCTTCGCCAGCGCGATCCCGGGCAACGCCATCACCGGCGTCGCCAATCCCGGCTACGTCTCCAGCCTGGCCAACAGCAAGGAACTGACCGACTGGTTCTTCAAGAAGCTGTCGACCAAGCAGACCTCGCGATTGTTCGTGGCCGAGGCGGTGCTGAACGGCAAGACGGCCATCACCCTGCCGGGCGGCGACATCGCCTGGGCGGCCGGGGTGCAGTACCGCCGGACCTATTTCACCTCGACCTTCAACGACATCTCCAACGCCCTGATCAATCCGTGCGTCAACACGCCGGACTATGGCGTGACCACCTGCACGGGCTCGGCGCGGAACGGGCCGTTCATGTTCCTGGGCGTCAACACGCCGGCCGACAATCAGAGCGACGTGGTGGCGACCTTCGGCGAGCTCAGCCTGCCGATCACGCAGACGGTGCAGGCCCAGCTGGCGGCGCGTTATGAGGACTACGGCGGTGGGGTCGGTTCGACCTTCAACCCCAAGGCCTCTGTGCGCTGGCAGGCGACGCCGTGGATGGCGGTGCGGGCCTCGGCCGGCTCGACCTTCCGCGGGCCGCCGGATCCGCTGACCACCACGACCTCGGTGACCTCGCTGCAGGGGATCCTGGGCGTCTTCCGGGCGGTCGACATCTTCGGCAATCCGGACCTGAAGCCCGAGAAGGCAAACACCTACAATTTCGGCCTGCTGTTCAAGGCCGGCGCCTTCAAGGCCAGCGTCGACTACTTCCGGTTCGACTTCAAAAACCCGATCGTGGCCGAGCCGGTGGCCGGCATCACCAGCGCGCTTTATCCGAACGGGGCGGCGGGGACCAACAACTGCGGGAACAGCGCCTACGCGGCCTTGCAGGCGCGCTTCACCTTCAACGGCGCGTGCGGCACGCCGACCACCAGCATCGCGCGGCTGAAGACCTTCTACATCAACGGCGCGCCGATCGAGAATTCGGGCTTCGACTTCTCGGCCGATTACGCCTTCCAGGGCGTGCTGGGCGGGGAGCTGGCCGTCGGCGGCAGCGCGACTTACATTCAGAAGTACGAGGTGGGGGCGACCAGCGTCGAGGGCGTGGTGGTCGAAAAGGCCTTCGACGCGGTGGGTCTGCTGAACTACCAGACCACCGTCGTGCCGATCCCGCAGTGGAAGGGCGACGTCTTCGCCGAATGGAGCCGGGGGCCGCACAACCTGCGCCTGACGGTGCACTACATCGGCGAGTACACCGACCAGCGCACCGCGCCGTTCGCCACCGGAGCCTACAAGGACACGACCGGGGCGGCCGTGACGGTGGCCAACGGCAAGACCATCGACGCCCAGGTGCTGACCGACCTGGCCTATCGCGTGCTCCTGCCGCGGGATGCTACCGCGAGCATCGCGATCACCAACCTGTTCGACAAGGACCCGTCCTACGCGAGGCTCGACCTCGGCTACGACCCGTTCACCGGCGACCCGCTGGGGCGGACCTACAAGCTGAGCCTGCGCAAGAAGTTTTGAGATCCCCGCCTCGGGGAACTGGCGATCGACTTCCTCCGTCGATCTCCCTGGGCCGGGGACGAAAGTCTCCGGCCTTTCTGTTGCTTCGCCCTGCGGGCAGCCCCCTCAGTCGCTCCGCGACAGCTCCCCCAGAGGGGGAGCATCTGCTGCGTAGATCCTCCCCCTCTGGGGGAGGTGGCCCGGAGGGCCGGAGGGGGTCTTCTCAAACCTGAGCCACCGCTCGCCGAACCGCTTCGGCCAGGTCGTCGAGGTCGGCGATGTCGAGGTCGGCGGCGAAGGGCAGGCCGAGCATCTTGCCGGCCAGGTGGTCAACGACGGGAACGGCGTCGGCGGGAGCTTCGGGATCGCGCACGCCCACGCAGGTGACGAAGCGGCCCTCGACGGCCAGCAGGGCGGCGACGGCCGGGGCGCAGCCCTCGGCGACGCTGACCACGCAGGCGCTGGACACCCACGACAGGCCCCAGCCGGGCTGGAACTGGATCGGCGAGCCGAGCAGCAGCATGCGCAGGCGCTGGGCGTTGGTGGCCAGCTGCTGGCGCTTGAGGGTCCAGCCGTCGAGGCCGGCCTCGCCTTCGAAGGCGGGGGCCGACAGGCGGGCGATCAGGTCGGCGTCCTCGGCGGCGACGAACACGCCCTGGCCGCCCGGCAGGCCGACGACCACCGGGACCGGGGCGTCCATGATCACGTCGTAGCCGAAGGTGGCGTCGACCACGATCGGCAGGCCGGTCTCGGCCTGGAAGGCGGCCAGCGCGGCGAGGTCGGGGGCTCGGCCGAAGGCGCAGGTGGTGACGATGGCCTCGAGCGGGCAGGGGGCTTCGGTCAGGCGCTCGCGCAGGTGGGCGGTGTCGACCATCCAGGTGAACGGATCGACGTCGACCAGCCACGGCGTCAGGCCGGCGGCGGCGACGCCTTCGAGGGTTTCGCGGCCGGCCAGGGCCGAGACGATGCAGACCCCGCCGGGGCGGGCGCCCTGGGCGGCCAGCAGGTCGGCGGTGGCGGCGGCGCGGTCGGCGGCGGCGCGCACGGCGGTGGGACGGGAGAAGCGCTGGGCCAGCCGCCCGTTCAGGTCGTCGGCCGGGACCAGGGCGCGGGAGACGGCGTCGAAATCGATCGGCGCGTCGGAAGCGGGACCCTGGACTTTCGGCTGCGACGCCAGAACGGCGGCTGTGAGAGAGGACATGCGATCGACGCTTCCGCAACAAAGGCGCCCCGACGACGCCATCATGGTTAACTGAAGGTATCGAGTGACTCGGGGCCGCCCGATGCGGCGCGCCGTCGCGGTGTAGATTCCGGCTTTTGCGGGTTTTGCACCGTGATCCCTCTCTCTATGAGAGAGGGGTCTTGGCGTTCCACCCGTCCCGCAGTTCGCGCTTGAGCACCTTGCCGATGTGGCTGCGGGGCAGGGCGTCGACGAGGACGAGGTCGGTCAGGCGCTGGGTCTTGCCCAGGCGCTCGTTGGCGAAGGCGCGGACGGTCTGCGCGTCGGCCGCGGCGCCGGGCCGCAGGGCGACGAAGGCGATCGGGGTCTCGCCCCAGGCCTCGGACGGCACGCCGACCACGGCGGCCTCCAGCACGTCGGGGTGGGTGGCGATCACCGCCTCCAGGTCGCTGGGATAGATGTTGAAGCCGCCGCTGATGATCATGTCCTTCTTGCGATCCATCAGGGTGAGGAAGCCCTCGTCGTCGAAGCGGCCGACGTCGCCGGTGCGGATGAAGGACAGGCCTTCGGGGCTGGTCCAGGTGGCTTCCGCCGTCTTGCCGGGCTGGCCGTGATAGCCGTTCATCATGCCGGCCGAGCGGCCGACGATCTCGCCGACCACGCCGGGACCGACCTGCACGCCGTCCTCGTCGATCAGGCGGATGTCGTGGCCGGGGGCGGGACGACCCACCGTGTGCAGCTTGTCCGGGTGCTCGTGGGCCATGAGGATGCAGGTGCCGCCGCCCTCGGTCATGCCGAAATATTCGACGAGGCCGCCGGGCCAGCGGCGCAGGACCTCGGCCTTCAGTTCGGGGGCGAACGGGGCGCTGGTGCAGAACTTCAGCCGGGTGGTCGACAGGTCGAAGGCGTCGAAGTCCGGATGGGCCAGCAGGCGGCGGTACTGCACCGGCACCAGCATGGCGTGGGTCATGCGGTGCTGCTGGGCGAGCTCCAGGAAGCGGCCGGCGTCGAACTTCCTCATCAGCACCACGGTCCCGCCGCCGGCCAGGGTGGGGAAGAAGCAGACCAGGGTGGTGTTGGAATAGAGCGGGGTCGACAGCAGGGTGACCGCGTCCGCCCCATAGCCGACGGCGTCGCCGCGGAAGACGTGCTTCCAGCGCATGCCGTGCGACTGGACGATGCCCTTGGGCGCGCCGGTGGTGCCGCTGGAATAGATGATGTTGAACGGATGCTCGGGGCCGATCTCGACCGGCGCCGGCGCGGCGCCTTCAGGCGCCAGCCAGGCCTCGAAGGCCTCGCCGGCGGCCGAGCCGTCCAGGGCGATGGTGCGGGCAGCGATCGGGGCGGGTGTCTGGGCCTCGGCCACGCCGGCGTCGACGAAGAACAGCCTGGCCCCGCAGTCGGCGACCATGCCGGCGATGGCCTGCGGCGTGGAGGACGGCGCCAGCGGCGCGACCGCCACCCCGGCCCGCAGGCCGCCGAGGAACACGGCCGCATAGGGGATCGACGACAGGGCGCAGACGGCGACGGCCTCGCCGGGCTGGACGCCGTCGCGCTGCAGGGCGGCGGCGACGCGGTCGGCCAGGGCGTCGAACTGGCGGTAAGTGGCGGCCTCGCCGGTCTCCATGATCACGGCGGGGCGGCCTGGGGCCTCAAGGGCGCGCTCGCGGAGGATGTCGTCCATCACGCCGTAGTCGGCGGTGATCATGGAGGGGATGCTCATGGGGACTCCTTGCACTTTGCGGGCGCCTGCGCTGGCCCCCTCCGGCCCTCCGGGCCACCTCCCCCAGAGGGGGAGGATCTTGCGGCGTAGATGCTCCCCTTCTGGGGGAGCTGTCGCGGAGCGACTGAGGGGGCGCCGCGCAGCGGCGGCTACGCGTCCTTGAAGCCCTTGCCCTCGGCGACCAGCCGTTCCAGCAGGGCCGACGGCTTGAAGTCGTCGCCGTGTTTGGCCTGGAATTCCTTCATCTTGGCCAGGACCTTGTCGAGCCCGACCAGTTCTCCCCAGAACATCGGGCCGCCGCGATAGACCGGCCAGCCGTAGCCGTTGATCCAGACGATATCGATGTCGGAGGCGCGGATGGCCTTGCCCTCTTCGAGGATCTTCGCGCCCTCGTTGACCATCGGATAGAGGCAGCGTTCGAGGATCTCTTCGTCGCTGATCTCGCGCCGCTGGATCTGGCGCTTCTCGGCGAAGTCGAGGATCACCTTCTCCACTTCGGCCGACGGTTTGGCCACGCGGTTCTCATCGTAGTCGTAGAAGCCCTTGCCGTTCTTCTGGCCGCGGCGGTCCATCTCGCACAGCACTTCGCGCACGGTCGAGGAGCTGGTCTTGGCCGGGTCCCAGCCGATGTCGAGGCCGGCCAGGTCGCTCATGGCGAACGGCCCCATCGGCAGGCCGAAGTCGTAGAGCACGCGGTCGACGTCCCAGGGCATGGCGCCTTCGAGGATCAGCTTCTGGGCCTCGCGCTGGCGCTGGGCCAGCATGCGGTTGCCGACGAAACCGAAGCAGTTGCCGACCAGGACGGCGACCTTGCCGATCTTCTTGCCGGTCTGCATGGCGGTGGCGATCACCGACTTGTCGGTCTTCTCGCCGCGCACGATCTCGAGCAGGCGCATGACGTTGGCCGGCGAGAAGAAGTGCAGGCCGATGACGCTTTCGGGCCGGCTGGTGACGGCGGCGATGGCGTCGACGTCGAGATAGGAGGTGTTGGTGGCCAGGATCGCGCCGGGCTTGGCGATCTTGTCGAGCTTGGTGAAGACCTCCTTCTTGATCTCCATCAGCTCGAACACGGCCTCGATGATCAGGTCGCAGTCGGCCAGGTCTTCCAGGTGCATGGAGGGGGTCAGCAGCCCCATGCGCTTTTCGACGTCGTCCTGGGTGAGGCGGCCCTTCTTGGCGGTGTTCTCGTAGTTCTTGCGGATGGTGGCGACGCCGCGGTCGAGGTTCTCCGACTTGGCCTCGATGATCGTCACCGGGACGCCGGCGTTGAGGAAGTTCATCGAGATGCCGCCGCCCATGGTGCCGGCCCCGATGACGCCGACCTTTTTCACCGGGATCGTGGGGGTGTCGTCCGGCACGTCGGGGATCTTGGCGGCCTGGCGCTCGGCGAAGAACACGTAGCGCTGGGCGGCCGACTGGCTGCCGGTCATCAGCTCCATGAACAGCCGGCGCTCTTCCTTCAGCCCCTCGTCGAAGGGCAGGTTCACCGCCGCCTCGATGCACTTGATGTTGTTTTCGGGGGCGAGGAAGCCGCGGAACTTCTTGGCGTTGGCCTTGCGGAATTCGGCGAAGATCTCGGGCTTGCCGCGGGCGGCCTCGACCTTGGCGGAAAGGTCGCGGACCTTGGCCAGCGGCTTGTCCTCGGCCAGCACCACGCGGGCGAAGGCGATGGCCCCGTCGCGCAGGGCGCCTTCCTCGACCAGGCTGTCGAACAGGCCCATGGCGAGAGCCGCCTTGGCCGGCACGTGCTGGCCGGTGGTGACCATCTCCAGCGCCTTCTCGACGCCGACGATGCGCGGCAGGCGCTGGGTGCCGCCGGCCCCGGGCAGCAGGCCGATGTTCACTTCCGGCAGGCCCGCCTTCGCGGACGGCACGGCGACGCGGTAGTGGGCGACCAGCGCCACCTCCAGCCCGCCGCCCAGCACCGTGCCGTGGATGGCGGCGATCACCGGCTTGGGCGAGTTTTCGATGGTGTTCTGCACGTCCTGCAGCGAGGGGCCGGTCATGGCCTTGCCGAACTCGCTGATGTCGGCGCCGGCGATGAAGGTCTTGCCCTCGCAGATCAGCACGATGGCCTGGACGGCCGGATCGCCGATCGCCGCCTCGAAGGCGCCCTTCAGCCCTTCGCGGACCTGGGCCGACAGGGCGTTGACGGGAGGCGAGTTCAGCGTGACGACGCCGATGTCGCCTTCGACGGTCAGATCGGTGACGGCGTTGATCGCGGCCATGCGGTTCCACCCTTTTGGTTCGTTTGAACGCTTGTTTGATCCTAGCCTGCACGACGCCGCGCGAGAGTCCAGAGGGGCGCGGACGGCGCCGCTTTTTCGGGCGCCGCAGGTTGACGCCGTGGGCGTCGTACTGGACATTCGAAGGGTTCAGTTTCGGCCGAGAGAGCACCTGCCGGTGCGGGCCGACGTGACGCCCACGTCGGCGCGTAAGCCTACGGTCTCCCAAGAACAATCGGCCAAACTGGGGAGGGAGTTCGCACCAGGACCGGCCGGCCGGCCGCCGCCGCTTGCAGGCGTGCGGGACATTCCAAGACCGTTTCAGGCGCGAGCGCGACGCGGTGCATACGACGCGTCGAAACTAAGAGGTGAAGCGCACCTCGGCGCGGGGGCCCCACGCTCCCGCGCCGCCTTGTGCGGGCTTGACGCGCGGACTTGACCCTGGCGCCTCGCGAGCCGATGGAATTCCCATGACCGACACCACGCTCGAAGCCTTCGCCCGCGGCCTGCCCAAGGCCGAACTGCACATGCACATCGAGGGCAGCCTCGAACCGGAACTGATGTTCGCCCTGGCCGAACGCAACGGGATCGCCCTGCCGTACAAGTCGGTCGAGGAGATCCGCGCCGCCTACGCCTTCTCCAACCTGCAGGACTTCCTGGACATCTATTACCAGGGCGCGGGCGTGCTGATCACGCGGGCCGACTTCAAGGACCTGGCCCTGGCCTATTTCGAGCGCCTGGCGGCCGACGGCGGGGTGCACGCCGAGATCTTCTTCGACCCGCAGACCCACACCGAACGCGGGATCGCCTTCGAGACGGTGATCGACGGCCTGCTGGACGGCATGGACGAGGCCGAAAGCCGCTGGGGCGTGACGTCGAAGCTGATCCTCTGCTTCCTGCGGCACCTGTCGGAAGACAGCGCCTTCGAGACGCTGGAACTGGCCAAGCCGCACCTTTCCAAGATCGCCGGCGTGGGCCTGGATTCCTCGGAGGTCGGCCATCCGCCGGCCAAGTTCGCCCGGGTGTTCAAGGCCGCGCGCGACCTCGGCCTCAAGATCGTCGCCCACGCGGGCGAGGAGGGGCCGCCGGAATATGTCTGGGAGGCCATCGACCTGGTGGGCGTCGACCGCATCGACCATGGCAACCGCGCGCTTGAGGACGAGGCGTTGACGGCCCGTCTGGTCGCGGACGGGACGACCCTGACGGTCTGCCCGCTGTCGAACCTGAAGCTCTGCGTGGTGCCGGACCTGACGGCGCACCCGATGCGGAAGATGCTGGACCTGGGGCTGAAGGCGACGGTGAACTCCGACGACCCGGCCTATTTCGGCGGCTACCTGCTGGACAACTATCTGCAGACCGCCAAGGCCGTGGACCTGACGCGGGACGACCTGGTGGTGCTGGCCAGGAACAGCTTCTCCGGCTCGTTCCTCGACGAAGCCGAGAAGGCGCGGCGGCTGGCGCAGGTGGACGCGTACGTGGCTGAAAATCCCTCTCTCTGAGAGAGAGGGAGGGGCCCACGCCGAGGGCGTGGGAGGGTGAGAGGTTACACTCTCTCCGGATGAGGCGCGGTGGTTGGAGTTGCGGTTCCACCCACGTGGGTTTGCTTGTGGGCGGTGAAACCTCTCACCCTCCCACCGCTGCGCGGCGGGCCCCTCCCTCTCTCAAAGAGAGAGGGGACAGGAGCTACCGCGGCAGCACTTCCACCCCGCCGGCCTTGTAGACGACCCCGCCCTTCATCACGAACGCCACCTTGCGCATCAGGCTGATGTCGGCGGTCGGATCACCGCTCACGGCCACGAGGTCGGCGAAGGCGCCGGGCGCAACCCGGCCCACGGCCGGATCGCCGATCAGGTCGCCGGCGGCGCCGGTGGCGGCGGTCAGGGCCTGGGTGGGGGTGAGGCCGCCCTGGACCAGCAGGTCGAACTCCAGCGTGTGGTCGCCTTCGCCGAGGTCGGTGCCGTAGGCGATCTTGACCCCGGCCTTCACGGCGTTGGGGAAGTTCCGCTTGGGGATCAGGTCGTTGGCCAGCTCCTTCTCGGCCGTGCCGGGCGGCAGCAGTTCGGGATGCTTGGACGCCGTCTCGTAGAAGACGTCGTAGACGCTGAGCGTCGGCACCAGGTAGACGCCGCGCTCCTTCATCAGCTTCAGCGCCTCGGGCGTGGCGAACGAGCCGTGCTCGACGGAGTCGATCCCGGCCTTGACCGCCGTCTCGATGGCGGGGGCGGGATAGATGTGAGCGGCGACCTTGAGGCCGAGGCCATGGGCGGTGCGGACGGCTTCCTCGATCTCGTCCTGGGCCATGGTCTGGTGGCGCGGATCGTCGCCGATCGAGGCGATGCCGCCGGACGGCATCAGCTTGATCACCGTGGCCCCGCGGCGCTTGTGCTCGCGCACCTTCAGCCGGGCCTCCAGCGGCGAGTTGACGATCCCGTTGTCCCAGCCGGGGTTGGAGAGGGCCGGGTCGACGCCGCTGCGGCTGTCGCCATGGCCGGCGGTGGGGCCGAGCGGCTCCAGGGCGATCCAGAGGCGCGGGCCGGCGATCTTGCCGCCGTCGATGGCGTCGCGGACGGCCGCCGTCTCCGGGCCGCCGCCGAGGTCGCGGGCGGCGGTGAAGCCCTGCAGCAGCATCTGGCGGGCGTAGAGCGCGCCGTCGAAGGCGCGGTCGATGTCGGAGTGGGTGACGCCGTACTCGACGGCGTTGGTCTTGCTGGGCAGGGCCGCGCCGATGTGGACGTGGGCGTCGATCAGGCCGGGCAGCACGGTCTGGGTCTTCAGGTCGACGATCTGCGCGCCCGCCGGGGCGGTCCAGCCGTCCTCGACGGCGATCACCCGGTCGTCTCGGATCACGACGGTGCTGGGGCCGCGCAGCTTGGCGCCATCGAACAGCTTGCCGGCCTGGACGGCCTTGTCGGCGGCGCTGGCCAGGCCGGGCGCGGCGAGCAGGGCCGCGCTCGCCAGCAGGAGGGCGCGGATCGTGGACTTGGGCATGGACGCTTCCCCGAAATGAACGCTTCCGGCTTGGCGCGCGGCGACCGCCGCGTACAGGGCAAATCGTTTGAGAGCGGCGAAAACGGCTCGGCCGCCTACCGCGCCATCAGCCCCATCAGCAGGGGGCGGGCGAATAGCCGCGCGGCGTCTTCGCGCGTGACGCCGGGGGCCCAGGCCTGCAGCGAGGCGGCGGCGTTGAGCATGGAGTTGATCATGTGGGCGGCCACCAGCGGATCGACCGCGCGCACCGAGCCGTCGGCGATCCCGTCGGCGATCATGCCGGCGAAGCGGTTGGAGCCGCGGGCGTAGCCGTCGCTCATCTCGTGGCGGATCTCGATCGGCAGGGCGCCCATCGACGAGGCGCGCAGCAGCGGGCCGTGGTCCGACAGCTGGTACTCGACCAGGGCCGCCGTCGCCGCCGACACCGCCGTCCAGCCTTCGCCAGATAGGCCGAGGGCGGCGAGCTGGGCGCGGCGGGTGACCGCGAAGGTGCGCTTGAAGCACTCGACCACCAGGGCGTCCTTGTCATCGTGGTGGTGGTAGAACGAGCCCTTGGTGACGTTCAGCGCCGCCGAGATGTCCTCGACCGAGGCTCCGCGATAGCCGCGCTGGTTGATCAGGCGAGTGGCGGCCACGAGGAAGGTCTCGCGCCATTCCTGCCCTTCGTCGGAGGCGGGGGTCGGGTCGGGCAGGGCGGGCGGCGCCCAGTCGCGTCCGGCCGCGGCGATGCCGCCCACGAGAATGTCGTACATCCGCTCGCGCACCCGCTCGTAGTCGTCGAGGTCGAAGCGGCGCAGCCAGGCGCCGGTCCAGAAGACCTGTTCCAGCAGCAGGTGGGCGCGGGCGTTGCGCTCGGCCTTGTCGAGATGGGCGAAGGCCTCGCCGTCGAAGAAGCCGCGCACGCGGCGGAAGATGTCGGCGAAGGCGGCCTGGACCGAGGCCCGCATCGGCTCCTTCAGGGCGCGGATCTCGGTGAAGCTGGCCAGGGGCGGGGCTTCGCCGGCGCGGACCTGGCGGGAAAGATCGAGATAGAGGGTCAGGAACTTGCGGATGCGCGCGGCGGCGTCGGGCTGCGCCGCGGCCTCGTCGATCATGGCGTCCAGCCGCTCCAGCCCGCGGATGAAGCAGGCGGCGGCCAGGTCGTCCTTCTTGCGGTAGTAGTAGGTGACGCTGGTGGTGATCAGCCCGACCTTGGCGGCGACGTCGGCCAGGGTCATGCCCTTGACGCCCTGGCGGTTCAGCACCGCCGTCGCGGCCGCCAAGATGGCTTCCTTCTTCTGTGCGTAACGCGCCGTCGCGGCGGTGACGGTGTGGCCGTCGTCCATGGTCAGGCCCCCTGCAACGCCTCGTGCAGGCGTTGGACTCTCTGGTCCAATCTAGGCCTGGAACGAGGCGGCAGAAAGGCCTTCGTTCAGGAGGTCTCCAGCGTGCGGGCAGGCAGGGCGTTGGCGACCGCGCGGATCAGGGCGGCCGGCGACAGCGGCTTGGCCACCGCGCCGTTCATGCCGGCCTCGACATAGGCGGCCTGCTGGTGGGCCATGGCGTTGGCGGTCATGGCCAGGATCGGCGCGGCGCCGGCCCGGCCGGGCAGCTTGCGGATGGCGCGGGTGGCCTCGACGCCGTCCATCACCGGCATCTGGATGTCCATGAAGATCAGGTCGTAGCCCAGGCGGGCGGCGGCGATGCCGGCCGCGCCGTCCTCGGCCGTGGCCACGCGGGCGCCGAGGGCCTCGAGCATGCGGGTGGCGATCAGCCGGTTGACGGCGTTGTCCTCGACCAGCAGCACGTCCAGGCCCGCCAGCAGCGGCGTGTCGGGCTCGGCGGGAGCGGGGTTGCGGGCCGGGGCCTCGGCGGGAGCGGCCAGGATCTCCAGCCAGAAGGTCGAGCCCTGGCCGGGCGTGCTGGAAAAGCCGATGTCGCCGCCCATCATCCCCGCCAGCCGGCGGGTGATCGACAGGCCCAGGCCCGCGCCGCCGAACCGCCGGGTGGTCGAGCCGTCGGCCTGGCTGAAGCGCTCGAACAGGGTTTCGGCCGCCTCGGGCGAGATGCCGACGCCGGTGTCCTCGACCTCGAAGCGCAGGCGCAGACCCCCAGGGTCGGGCGAGACGGAAAGGCGCGCGGTGACGCCGCCCTCCAGGGTGAACTTCACGGCGTTGCCGATCAGGTTGAACAGCGCCTGGCGCAGGCGGACCGGGTCGGCCAGGACCCAGCCGGCGCCCACGGGCGGGGCCTCGACCGTCAAACGCAGGCCCTTCTGGTCGGCCTGGGGCTCCAGCAGGTGGGCGACGCTGCGCAGCAGGGCCGACGGATCGAGCGGCTCGGGGGAGAGCTCCAGCTTGCCGGCCTCGATCTTGGAGAAGTCGATGATGTCGTTGAGCAGTTCGGCCAGCATGGCGCCGCAGCCCAGGGCCTCGGCCAGCAGGTTGCGGCCGTCGTCGGACAGGCGCTCGTGCTCCAGCAGGTGCAGTACGCCCAGCACCCCGTTCATCGGGGTGCGGATCTCGTGGCTCATATTGGCCAGGAAGCGCGACTTGGCCTCGGCGGCGTCGAGGGCGGCGTTGCGGGCGACCAGCAGTTCGGTGACGTCCTGGCTGATGCCGATGACGTCGAAGAGCTCGCCGGCCCCGGCCCGCACGCCGCGCCAGTCGGTGCGCATCCAGATCCAGTTGCGGCTGGTCGGATCGGCGTGGCGATAGACGAGCTGGGCGTGCTCGCCGGTCTCCTGGGTGCGGACGAAGGCCTGGCTCATCATCGTCCGGTCGTCGGGGTGGATGGCGGCCATCATCTCCGGCACGGTCATCTGCCGGGCGTCGCCCATCGGGGCGGCCAGGGTGGTGATCTCCTGCTCGAAGAAATAGATCCCCTTGCGGGTCTCGAACCGCCAGACATAGACGCCGGCGGCGTTGCGCAGCATCTCGTTGGCGCGGTCGGCCTGCTGGCGCTGGAGGCGGCGCACGCGCTCCTCGGAGAAGTCCTGGAAGACGATCAGCAGCGCCCCGTCGGGCAGGATCTTGGAGCGCGAGCGCACCCACAGCCAGCCGCCGCCCTTGCGGGCCAGGCGGTGCTCGGACTGCACCTGGCCCTCGGCCCGCAGGATGCGGCCGGCGCTTTCCAGCACCTCGGTGTCGTGCAGATGCAGGAAGTCGCGGATGTGGCGGCCCAGGGTCTCCTCGGCGCTCCAGCCGGCGATCTGGCTCCAGGCCGGATTGACGCGGACTATGGCGCGGCCCTGCACCACCACGAACATGTCGAGGCTGTTCTGGAAAAACCAGTCGGCCGCGGCGCGGTCGGTGCTGGTGGCGGGCGTCTCTTCGTCCGGCCCCTTGCCCATCAAGCTCCCCTCGTCTTCAATCGATCAACGCAGGATGAGGTGAAGGTTGCGTTATCCGTACCGCCTATTCGATCCGCGAAAAGAAGGCGACCGTGACGCAAGGTCGCGCCAGTGTGGGGAAGAACGCAAGTGAGCACGCCCGAATCCGTCGGTCTGTCATCCAGCCGACTGAAACGCATCGACGCCTTTCTGCAGGAAAAGTACGTCGGTCCCGGCCTGCTGCCTGGGGCGCAGGTGCAGGTCTGGCGGCGCGGACAGCTGGCCCACGAGGCCGTGCTGGGCCTGGCCGACCGTGAGCGCAATACGCCGCTGAAGGCCGACAGCCTCTATCGCATCTACTCGATGACCAAGCCGATCACCTCGATCGCCTTCATGATGCTGGTCGAGGAGGGCAGGGTCGCCCTCGAAGACCCCGTCCACCGCTTCATCCCGGCCTTCAAGGACCTGGGCGTGTTCGCCGCCGGGGCGCTGGGCGCGTTCCAGACCAGGCCGCTGGCCGAGCCGATGCGGATGATCGACCTGCTGCGCCACACGGCCGGCTTCACCTACGGCTTCCAGCAGCGGGGCAATATCGACGCGGCCTATCGCAAGCTGCACCTGGACGACCTGCCGGGGCCGCGCGACCTGGACGGCTTCATCGCCGAGCTGGCGAAACTCCCCCTGGAGTTCAGCCCGGGCGAGGCCTGGAACTATTCGGTCTGCACCGACGTGCTGGGCTACCTCGTCCAGCAGATCTCCGGCCAGCCGCTGGATGAGTTCTTCAAGGCGCGGATCTTCGAGCCGCTGAAGATGGTCGACACCGGGTTCTTCGCGCCGGAGGCGGACCATGGGCGCCTGGCGGCCTGCTACAGCCTGGATCCCAAGGGGCGGGTAGTGCTGCAGGACGATCCGGCCACCAGCCCGTTCCTCAAGGACCCGCTGTTCAAGTCGGGCGGCGGCGGGCTGGTCTCGACGGCGTCGGACTATATGCGCTTCTGCCGGATGATCCTGAACGGCGGCCAGCTGGACGGCGCCCGCATCGTCAGCCCCAAGACCCTGAAGGCGATGATGCTCAATCACCTGCCGGGCGGCAGAGAGCTGACCCAGATGTCGAAGTCGCTGTTCAGCGAGAGCGTCTTCGAGGGCCTGGGCTTCGGCCTCGGCTTCGCCGTCACCGTGGACCTGGCCCGCACCCGCAATATCGGCAGCCCCGGCGAGGCCTATTGGGGCGGCATGGCCTCGACCGCCTTCTGGGTGGATCCCATCGAGGACCTGGCGGTGGTGTTCATGACCCAGCTGATGCCGTCGAGCGTCTATCCGATCCGGCGGGAGCTTAGGACGCTGGTTTATGCTGCGTTCGAGGAGGCGGCTTAGGGACCCTTCTCCCCTTGCGGGAGAAGGTGGCGCCGATAGGCGACGGATGAGGGGTCTCTCAGACCCTTCAGCCGCCGCATCCGGTCGTGCCGCCTGTCGCGGCTGAGCGGACTTTCGACCCCTCATCCGTCAGCTTCGCTGACACCTTCTCCCGCAAGGGGAGAAGGATCTTAGGACATCGGCGGCGCGGGAGGCGTCGGATCCTCCGGCAACGGAATGAACTCGCCGTTGTCGAGATCCGGCAGCTTCATCCGCCCGGCGCGCCAGTCGGCCTTGGCCTGTTCGATGCGGTCCTTGGACGTCGAGACGAAGTTCCATTCGATGAAACGCGGGCCGATCGGCTCGCCGCCCAGCAGCATGACGACGGAAGGCTCCAGGGCCTCGAAGACCACGGTCTCGCCGGGTTCGAACACGGCCATCTGGGCGGCTTCCAGCACGCGGCCGGCGACCTCGACCCGGCCGCTGGAGACGTAGGCGGCGCGTTCGGGATATTCGGCGGGCAGGGCGGCCTTGGCGCCGGCGGCCAGCTGCCAGTGGACGTAGAACAGCGGCGAGTGCACCGGCACCTTGGACTTGGCGCCAAAGGCCTCGCCGGCGATCAGCCGGGCCTTCAGGCCGGCGCTTTCGTAGAAGGGCAGGTCCAGGTCGCCGGCGTGGTGGGTGAAGCCGGGGTCGATCTCCTCCAGCTCGGTGGGCAGGGCGATCCAGGCCTGCATGCCGTCCATCAGCCCGCCGTCGTGGCGCAGGGTCTCGAAGCGCTCGGAGTGGGTGATGCCCGAGCCGGCGGTCATCCAGTTGACCTCGCCCGGCAGAATCTCGATGTCGGAGCCGACGCTGTCCTTGTGGGTGATGGCCCCGTCGAACAGGTAGGTCAGGGTGGACAGGCCGATGTGCGGATGCGGCCGCACGTCGACGCTCCGGGGAAAGCCTGGCTGGAACTGGGCCGGCCCCATGTGGTCGAGGAACACGAACGGCCCGACCATCCGCCGCCTGGCGAACGGCAGCACCCGCCCGACCTCGAAACCGCCGATGTCGCGGCGGCGGGCGTCGATGACGAGGTCGATCATGGGGGGCTCCGTGTCGGTCCGGGGGGAAGCTGTTGCGCCGCCGGAGAATCCCACGCCCCGCGCGCGGCGTCTTGCAGTTTCTGACCCTTCGCCTCGGTGCGTGGTCCTCGTCCCGGCGGGAAGCCTAGCCCGCCATCGACGAGAAGCGGTCGATGACGCCCAGCAGCCGCTCGCCGCCCCAGATCAGGCCGCCGACCACCATCAGCGTTCCCTGCCAGACCCCCATCGGCCGATAGGTGACGCGGTAGCCGTCGTCGGCGTCCCACGGGGCGACGCGCTTGTCCTCCAGGGTCTCCTTGCCCTGCCACATGGTGTAGAGGCAGATCAGCGGCGCGCCGAGGCCCATGCCGAACACCACCACCCTGGCCTCGCGCTTGATCGACTGGATCAGGCTGAGGCGCTTGCCGTCGGCGCGGACCACGCGCACCCCGAACAGCCACTTGCCGAAGCTGCCGCCGCTGAGCGCCATCGACACGGCGATGAACGGTCCGGCCAGGATCACCAGGGTCGGCATGGCGATCAGCTGGCCGACGAAGTCCATGTCGAACAGGGCCAGGAACTGGTCGGTGGCGGTCGGGGCGACGAGGGCGCCGATCCCGCCGACCAGCACGATGCCGATCATGCCGAACACGAAGATGTCGACCGACCGGGCGAAATAGCGCCGCCAGGGATGGGGCGAGGCGTCGGTCCACGGATGCGGCTTGCGGCCAGAGGGGGCCGTCTCGGGCGCGGCCGTTTCCGGCGTGGCCTCGGGCGCGGGCGCGGGCCCAGGCGTGGGTTCGAGTTCGGGCGCGGCGCCCGCGGTGATGTCGGTCATGTGCAAAGCCCCCGATACGCGAAGAATCCCCGAGCCCCCTCGGGAAGCGCCACCATGGACCGCCGCGCGAGCGGGCTCAACCTTGGGGGCTGGTGGGGGGGGCTCGGAAGAGGGCGCCGCTAGCGGTCGTTCCACCAGGCGCCCTGACGGCGGAGGATCTCGACATACTCGTCGACGACGCTGGGCGGGCAGCCGCGGCGGCGCCTGAACTCGGCCTTCTTCTCGGCCTCGACGGCCGCCAGGCGCCGGGCCTCGGCGCGAGCGGCGGCCTTGGCGGCGGCGCGGACCTCGGCCTCGGCGCGTTCGGCGGCGCGCCTGGAGGCGCGCAACTGCGCCGGCGTCGGGGGCGGCGGCGGTGGAACCGGGCCGCGCGTGCGGTGCGGGCGGACGGGGGAGGGGTTGCGGCGGTTCATGGGGTGCTCCTTCCTTCTCCCCTTGCGGGAGAAGGTGGCGTCCGAAGGACGTCGGATGAGGGGTTTCTCGGAAATCGGACGCTGCGCCCCCGCCTGACCGCTGCACGCGGCTTTGAGGTCTGAGAGACCCCTCACCCGACCCCGCCTTCGCGGGGGCCACCCTCTCCCGCAAGGGGAGAGGGAACGGGTGGGCGATCTCACGCGGCGAGCCGCTGAGGGGATGGAGAGGGCGCGGGGCGTCCGGACCGCGTCCGGAGCTGTGTTTGGATGTACCGTTTCGACGAAGCCTTGACGCCCCGCGCGATCGTTTGACCTCAGGCCGGGGCGCGCGGGCCTTTTCCGCCCTTCACCCCCTTCGGCGTATGCCTTCCCCGGAACCGGGCTGTAAGCTTCGCTAGCCATCGCGTGCAGACAGAAGGCGCCGGAGCGGACCCTCGGGCGGGCGGGAGCCGATACAGGCAAACCCCCGATAGGCGGGTTTACGTCCCCCGCCCTCCGTTCAAGCCCCGCCGGCCCGGCTCACGCCGCTCCTTCAGCCCCGCTCGATCGCATCACCGCCGCACGCATCGGGCCGGATCCTAACGCCCTCTCCCCGCGACGGGACGAGGTCCATTATGCGGCCGGTTTGGAAGGGGCGGATGGAAAACGCTGGGAATTTTGTAGGGCGTTGATTGGGTTGGGGTTTTGGGGGCGGCGGAGGGGGATTGGGGATTCAAATTCGTCTTCTGTGCAGAACGTGCAAGTCACCTAACTCTGCTCGTCGCGAATGTTGTCCTGAACGCTATGCTCCAATTGCGCGCCCTATATGAATACCTCGGCGCTCCAAGGCGGAGAAGTCTGGAGACATTCTTGCGTTATCAACGAGACGCTGCATCTCCTCGTCTAGGCACGGTTCAACCTCCTCCCCAAAGAGGCGGCTGCACGTGCGCCATTGAACTGGATAATATAGCCGAAAAACCATTAGACTGAAGACGCGAGGTCCCAGCAAAACACCGCTTGGCCAGCGGTTTTCGGCGTCTCTGCCGATGTGGAAATGCGCGGCCGGATGAATGCGCTCTCTGTACTGCATGCGAGAGTACTCGAACCGTATTGGAGGTACGGCTCCATGGTAGGGGAGAGCCTCAAGGAGGCTATCGGCCTCGTCGTGCTCTAGATCTCCATTTTCGACATGTCGCTCCAGAGATTGAAGTTCTTCCATGGATGAAGGTACGCCCGTCAGCCATGGATTTGGCAAATAGGCAAGTCTCCAGTCAGTTTCGCTTGACCAGGAAAATTGGAATATGGCGTGGTCATTGAGAATGAAATTATACGATGATCGTGAGGAGGCGGATCTATATATATCGGCGTAGGTTGAGGCGGGGTTTAAGGCTACACGCCTGTGTTCTTCGTCCAAAGCGGTCGAGGCAAGTGCCGCCACCGAACGGTCGATGCGGAGCCTTTTCGCGATCGTCCAGGCCGCCACAATTTCTCGATTGAAGTCACCGAGTTCCACCGCGCGCTCCATCGGCCATCAACGTGCGCAGGTCGTCGTCAGTAAGTCCCAGTTCTTCTTTCAGGCGATCCATTTCCGCTTGGGCGCGTTGGAGCTTGGCATCCTTTTCGGAAAGATCTCGTTGAATTAACTCAATCTGTTGCGGGTCGCCGACCACGAACCGCATTTCGGGTGCAAGCTGAAGTGCTTTTGTAATCTCTGCATGCAGTGGCGCAAAACGGTCGCCCATCCCTGTGATCCGTAACCAGCCTTTACTGCGGGTGAAGGCGGTGAAGAGTCGATTGCGGCCATTGCGGCTGCCTAGGGGGACTGCATCGCAGCCGAGTACCGCCACAACCGCCGCTTCATTTCCTTTTGCTCGATACACGGTTGATAGGGTTGCTTTCCCTTCTATCAGAAAAGCAGGTTCGCTATATCTGTCGGCGATAATGTTATTTGAAGATATTCCACGGATCGCCAATGCTTCCGACAACTTAGAGATGTACATCTGTGAGGCGCGATCATCAATAGCTATCGCCATCAGGTCTTCGGGTTGGAGTCCACCGTCTAGGAAGCGTTTAAATTCATCTGCAACATATTCAACCTCGTCATTGGGCATTTCGAATTGATGAGATTGAACGAGTGGTACGTCAGTTATCAGTTGCGTCGGGCTATTTCTTTCTGGGCGCGTAATAACGACTTCCTGTCCGGGGCGGAGGTCGCCCTCTGCGATCTCATAGCCTACGTCTTCCCAGTGATCTCGATTTTGGAGCATCTGGACCTGAGTGCCGTAGATGCCAAATCCAATAGAGTGAGCCAGGACAAGCGTGTTGCGTTGATTTCTGTAACACTTGGGTAGAACGAAATCATTGGTTTCTGCTCCGTTGGGGAGTGATCGTTCCAGTGAAATTCGCGGCTCACCGTCGGTGTCGCGCCCAAACAGTTCGGTTGGGTTGCGGACATTTACGTTAAATACATTTTGAAGTTCATCGTAGGCCCAAACGATTTGCTTTAGGTCGCGATTCCCCTTTGCCAGCTCAAAGCAAAGTTGATAAAATCCGTCTGGAAAGTCTTGTCCCTCATCTATGAGAATTAGGTCGTAAAATGGTTTGATGCGCCCTGTCTGAATTAACTCTTGGCAAGCGAAGTCGAATGGCTGTTGTCCCGCAGCTGCGCCTGCCACAGCAGTGCTATAGGACATTGGAGCAATGCCTGCGCGCAAGGCGGCTTCTCGGTGTACGCCTGGTAGATCTTTTCTTCCCCAGCCATGATGAATATCAATCCGTGACCAATCTGGGTCGCCTTCGCCAAAGTGTCTGCAGAAGCGCGTGACCATCCTGGTCAAGTGATCGCGAAGGCTTCTTGTATAGTAGGTAATCAATATCTTCGCGGATGGATCGTCTAGGTGTGCAAGGGCAGCTTTCATCGCTAAGATGACCGTCTTGCCCGATCCGGCCAATCCTCTAATGCGTTGTGGCCCGGCAATTGCTGTGAGAGCGACGTGCCGCTGTTTCGCGTCAAATGTCGCGATTTCATCTTCAAGCGCGTTGAAGGAAACAGCTAGGCCCTGAGTGTGAGGATCGTCGATTGCTCGTCGGCTGGGGCGTGCAAGTGATTTCGCACCTTCAAAGATCGATCTGATTTCGGATACTTCATCCGATGTCAAAGATTGTGCGACTATTTCAGAAATTAGACGCGTAACTGATGGCAGGGACGTCAACGTGTCAACGTCATCGATTACTAACCCGTCGTAGCCCGGCGCAAAGACAATTGGCGTCACCGAAACTTTCAGTTGCCGGCTTCTCGTGCGTAATCGCGCACTCTTGACGAGTTGGGATATGGCGCTGGCTGCCATTTGACCAATACTTTCAGAGGCCGCCGCTACCGTCTTGGGTGTGGGGGCTGCGACCACTCGTATCAGTACGACGCCAAAATGTTCGCTCACTAGCGCCAAGTCCGCGAAATGGCGGACAGCTTCATAGTCCGTATATTTAGGCCATCCGTAGTATAGGACGCCGTTTCCGGGATCAAAGTCGGGTCTTGTGGTCCGGATTGCCGCTACCAGATCGTTGAC
This sequence comes from Caulobacter sp. GW821-FHT12A07, assembly GCF_058807655.1. Classification (NCBI taxonomy): domain Bacteria; kingdom Pseudomonadati; phylum Pseudomonadota; class Alphaproteobacteria; order Caulobacterales; family Caulobacteraceae; genus Caulobacter; species Caulobacter sp. GW821-FHT12A07. Next base: position 42,872 of record NZ_JBXAQX010000010.1, on the reverse strand, counting down.
TATCGGGTTGGGGGTCCGATCGATCCGGGTAGGTATGAATTCGACCGGCATAAAGTTCCTCGTCATCTGGGCGGCGAAGCGGATGGTGTCTGCGTCATTCCGGTTGCGCGGAATGGTAGCTGGATACGCTTGTGTACCTCTACCATCGCCGCTGCCAAGGTCTGCCTTGCTGTCTGGGTCTATCCATCGATCTGGGCAAACGGGTTCCTTTTCGAGTTGGCCTGATGCTCTGGCCTCCCCCTACCGCCGCCCCTTCCTGAACGCCTCTGCCTGCTCCGCCCGGTGTTCCGCCCGCACCCGCTTGGGCGCTGACTTGTCCACGGTCTCGCCGGCCCCGGTCAGGATCTCGTTGGCGAATTCCAGGTCGAGCAGCTTCATGCGCTTGATCTCGTCGCGCAGGCGGGCGGCCGTCTCGAACTCCAGGTTGGCGGCGGCTTCGCGCATCTTGGCTTCGAGGTCGCGCAGGGCGGACTTGAAGTTGTCGCCGCTGAAGGGCTTTTCGGCGCCGGAGGCGTCGCTGACGCCCATGGGCACCAGGACGCGGTCGCCGCGCTCGTAGGGGCTGGCGAGGATGTCCTTGATGTCGCGCTTGACGCTCTCGGGCGTGATGCCGTGCTCGATATTGTAGGCGTTCTGCTTGTCGCGGCGGCGGGAGGTCTCGGCCATGGCCCGCTCCATGCTGCCGGTGATCCGGTCGGCGTAGAGGATGACCTTGCCGTCGACGTTGCGGGCGGCGCGGCCGATGGTCTGCACCAGGGAGGTCTCCGAGCGCAGGAAGCCTTCCTTGTCGGCGTCGAGGATGGCGACCAGGCCGCATTCGGGGATGTCGAGGCCCTCGCGCAGCAGGTTGATGCCCACCAGCACGTCGAAATTGCCCAGGCGCAGGTCGCGGATGATCTCGATGCGCTCGAGGGTGTCGACGTCGCTGTGCATGTAGCGGACGCGGATGCCCTGCTCGTTGAGATATTCGGTCAGGTCCTCGGCCATCTTCTTGGTCAGGACGGTGACCAGGGTGCGGTAGCCCTTCTGGATGGTCTGGCGGATCTCGTCGACGACGTCGTCGACCTGGGAGGCGCCGTCCTTGGAGACCGGGCGCACCTCGACCGGCGGGTCGATCAGGCCGGTGGGGCGGATGACCTGCTCGGCGAAGACGCCGCCGGCCCGCTCCAGCTCCCAGTTGGCGGGGGTGGCCGAGACGTGCACCGACTGCGGGCGCATGGCGTCCCACTCCTCGAACTTGAGGGGGCGGTTATCGAGGGCCGAGGGCAGGCGGAAGCCGAACTCGGCCAGGGTCCATTTGCGGTTGCGGTCGCCCTTGTACATGGCGCCGATCTGCGGAACCGTCTGGTGGCTCTCGTCGGTGAACAGCAGGGCGTTGTCGGGGATGTATTCGAAGAAGGTCGGCGGCGGCTCGCCGGGCTGGCGGCCCGACAGGTAGCGGCTGTAGTTCTCGATGCCGGCGCAGGAGCCGGTGGTCTCGATCATCTCCAGGTCGAAGGTGGTGCGCTGCTCCAGGCGCTGGGCCTCCAGAAGCTTGCCGTTGGCGGTCAGCCACTCCAGGCGCTCCTTCAGCTCCTTGCGGATCTCGATGATCGCCTGGCGCAGGGTGGGGCGCGGGGTGACGTGGTGGCTGTTGGCGTAGACCTTGATGGTCTCCAGCTCGGCGGTCTTCCTGCCGGTCAGGGTGTCGAATTCCGACAGGGCCTCGACCTCGTCGCCGAACAGGGTGACGCGCCAGGCGCGGTCCTCGTAGTGGGCGGGGAAGATCTCGATGGTGTCGCCGCGGCGGCGGAAGGTCCCGCGCTCGAAGGCGGCGTCGTTGCGCTTGTACTGCTGGGCCACCAGGTCGGCCATCAGCTGCTTCTCGTCGACCCGGTCGCCCACCGTCAGGGTGAAGGTCATGGCGGTGTAGGTCTCGACCGAGCCGATGCCGTAGATGCACGACACCGAGGCCACGACGATGACGTCGTCGCGCTCGAGGATCGCCCGCGTGGCCGAGTGGCGCATGCGGTCGATCTGCTCGTTGATGGAGCTGTCCTTCTCGATATAGGTGTCGGTGCGCGGGACGTAGGCTTCGGGCTGGTAGTAGTCGTAGTAGCTGACGAAGTACTCGACCGCGTTCTCCGGGAAGAAGGCCTTCATCTCGCTGTAGAGCTGGGCCGCCAGGGTCTTGTTGGGGGCCAGGATCAGCGCCGGGCGCTGGGTGGCCTCGATGACCTTGGCCATGGTGAAGGTCTTGCCCGAGCCGGTGACGCCGAGCAGCACCTGGTCCTGGTCGTTGTTCTCGATGCCCTCGACCAGCTCCCTGATGGCGGTCGGCTGGTCGCCGGCCGGCTCGTAGGACGACACCAGCTTGAAGGTCTTGCCGCCTTCCGACTTCTCCGGCCGCGCCGGGCGGTGGGGCGTCCACAGCATCGGCATGCCTTCCGCCCCCATGGCCTCGAGGGAGGCGTCGAGCACGAAGGGCGTCGAGGCGTCGGAGACGCCGGGGTTCTGGCTGCTGGGCATGGCCCAAATCTAGGGGCGCGGAGGCCTCAAGGCCAGGGGTCCTGCTGACAGGCCCTGTCAGCAGGCTGGCGGCAGGTGGCGGGAGGGCGCGCTCTACAGCCCGCCCTCGTAGGGGCCGGCCAGGGGCAGGACCAGGGCCCGGCCGTACTTGCGCAGGGCGGCCTGCACGTCGGGACGGGCCAGCAGGGCGGCGCGGCGGGCGGTCAGGTCCTGCTGCGCGGGGGTGACCACCGGCGGCAGGCGGCCGTTGCGAAAGGCGTTGAGGGCCTCGCGGCGCATGCCCGGATCGTCCAGGCGCTCGATCATCAGGGCGGCGGCCTCGTCCTGGCGGTCCAGGCACACGAGGGCGATGGACAGGGCCTGGGCGCCGTGGCGGCGGTCCTTGCGCAGGGCGGGCAGCTCGCGCTCGGCGGCGGCCTTGTCGCCCAGGTGGGCGAGGGCGCAGGCGCGCAGCGCGCGGTGCCACTGCAGGCCGATGACGCGGGCGTCGACGAGGTCGGCGTCGGCCAGCACCTTCAGCGCCTGGGCGTCGCGGCCGGCGTCGAGCAGCATGCCGGCCCGCGCCAGGTGCTGACTGATCCGGTCCTCGCCGATCGCGGCGGCCATCTGGGCGTCGGCCGCGTCGGCCTGGCCCAGGTCGGCGAGGACCTCGGCGTAGCTGCTCAGCAGCCAGGGGCGCTGGTCGTCGAGATCGTCGAAGCGCTCGCCGCGGGCCAGGCGGGCGGCGTAGTCGGCGCCGAGGACGCGCGCCTCCTCCCAGCGGCCGAGCGTGCGCAGCGCGTCGATGCGGTCGGAGACGCGGTCGAGGCGGCCGGGTTCGCGGCGGGACTGCTCCTCGCTGCGAGCCAGCTGGGCCTCGACCAGCTTGATCCAGTCGAAGCGGCCGGCGGCCTGCATGTCGGGCCAGAGCGGGGCGAAGCGCAGGTCCTGGGCGACGGCGGCCAGGACGGCGACGTCGGTGGCGCGGTCGAGCACGGCGGCGGCGCGGGTCATGTCGCCGGCGTCGGCGGCCAGTTCGGCGCGCTTCAGGGCCCAGGCGTTGTCGACAAGGTGGTGGCCGTCCTCGGTGGGCCATTCCAGACCGCGCAGCAGGTCGAGCGCGCGGGCCTGGCCGGCGGGGTCGGTCTTCAGGTCGGACAGGGTCTGATTGAAGGTGTCGGGCGGGAAGGCGGCGAGGCGCGTCGGGTCGAGGGCGGCGATCCGCTCCATGGCGCGCAGCTGGCCGGGGCCGTCCTCGTGGTCGGCGGCGTCGACCATCAGCACGATGTTGGCCTGGACGACGAACGGCGGGGCGGCGTCGTCGCGGTCGAGGAGGCGGGCGGCGGCGACTGCCCGGGCGTCGTACTCGCGGCAGACCAGGACGTCGAACAGCAGCGCGTCGCGGCGCGGGGCGTCGAGCTTGGCGAAGTCCTTGCGGGCGACCAGGGCGTCGATCTGGTCGGCCAGGGCGGCGGGGCAGCCGGCGTCGTCCGGCAGGGCGGTGATCCGGGCCAGGAGCGCGTCGGCGTCGGCGACCAGGCTGGCCGACGAGGTCTTCGCCGCCGAGGCGGGCGAAGCCGCCGCCAGCGCCATGGCGACGCCCGCGGCCAGGGCGGCCAGGTCGAGTTTCCGGATCATGCGAAGCCCCCGCGTTACTGACGGCTCAGAAATCACGGCGCCGTTCGCGCCGCAACGCCGGGGACAACATTCTGGCGTGCGAGCTTGGCTTTTCGCCCTTGGCGAGCGTCGCGATATCTGATTACAAATGTAGTATTAAGCTTGGGAGCCGGTCATGCGCCGCGTCTGGATCGCCGTTTTCGCCGTCGCCCTGGTCAGTGGAGCGGTTTGCGGAGGCGCCGCCCAAGCCGCCAATCCCGTGCTGACCGCGAAGATCTACAACGGCGGCGATCCGGACGCGCCGGCCAGGGTCCTGAAGCTGTCGCGGCTGAAGGTGGAGGTGGTGCTGGTCGGCGGCCTGGCCAGGACCACGGTCGAGGCGCGGTTCGACAATCCGACCAAGCAGGCGCTGGAAGGCGACTTCACCCTGGCCCTGCCGGCCGGGGCCGTGGTCGACGGCTACGCCCTCGACGTCGGCGGGCGGATGGTCGACGGGGTGCTGACCGGCAAGCGCCAGGCCAGGGAGGTCTACGAGAACCGCGTGCGGGCCGGGATCGACCCGGGCCTGGCCGAGGTGACCGACGACGGAGCGTTCCACACGCGGGTGTTTCCGGTGCTGCCGGGGTCTGGGCGGACCGTCCGCCTGTCCTATGTGGCGCCGCTGGCCGCCGACGGGTCGTTCAGCCTGCCGCTGGCCTCGGACCAGCCGGTGGGCGAGGCGGCGGTGAAGGTGACGATCGCCGGGGCGGCCGAGCGCCCGGCCGTGACCGCGCCGGCGGGCCTGGCCCTGGCCTGGAGCGACGGCCCCGAGGGCGCGACCGCCGTGGGCGCGGCCAAGGGCGTGAGCCTGGACGGCGCCCTGGCCGTGGGCGCGTGGCGCGCGGCCTCGCCGCTGGAACTGAGCCGCCATGCGAGCGGCGAGCGCTTCTTCGAGCTGCGGCTGCCCTATGACGCCAGGGCCGCGACGGTGCGGAGCCTGCGGATCTACTGGGACCGCTCGCGCTCGCGCCGCGACGACGACCTGGCCGGCGAGATCGCGCTGCTGGCCCGCTATGTCGACGCCGCGCGGCCGGCCAGCGTCGAACTGGTGACCTTCGCCAGCGACGGGGCCAGAGCGACGCGGCTTTCGGCGCCGACGGGCGAGGCCCTGGCCGCGGCGCTGCGCGGCGTCAGCTACGGCGGGGCGACCACGCTGGAGGGAGTGTTCGCGGCGGGGCGGGAGTCGGCCGACACCTGCGTCTTCGTGTCGGACGGCCGCATGACCCTGGGCGCGTGGACGGCCATGCCGCCGCCCTGCCGGACCTTCGCCCTGTCGAGCGCCAGGGACGCCGACCGCAATTTCCTGGGCGTGCTGGCGACGCGTGGCGGCGGCCAGCATGTGGACCTGACGGCGGTGAACGCCGAGGCGGCCCTGGCGCGGCTGACCAGCGCCGGGGCGCCGGCCTTCACCCTGGCCACGGCCGACGGCCAGGCGGTGGAGAGCCGGCTGATCGCCGGTCCGGCCGGCCGCTGGCAGATCGTCGGCAAGACGCCGGCCGGGGACCTGGTCTTCACCGGCGCCGACGGGACGCGGCGGACCTTGCCGCTGGCCGGCCTGCCGGTGCGGACCTTCGATGGGGCCGGCGCGCTGTGGGGGCGCGAGGCGATCGCCGACCTGCTGGCCGCCGACCGGCCCGACCGCGACGAGGCCCTGGCCTTGGCGCGGCGCTACAACGTGGCCAGCGGCGAGGCCAGCTTCGTGGTGCTGGAGAACGCCCAGGACTATGTCGACGCCGGGGTCGCGCCGCCCGCCTCGGCCGGCGAGGCGATCATCGCGGCCTGGCGCCAGGGCATGGCCGACAAGAAGCAGGGCGACACCCTGGCCGCCGCCAACCGCCTGGACGACATGGTCAAGGCCTGGGCCGCGCAGAAGACCTGGTGGGCGAGCAAGCCGAGCGGCAAGCCGAAGCGGCCGCCCGGCCGAGGTCCGGGCGTCCAGGCTCGGCCGGCCATGGCGCCGCCGCCGGACGTGACGCCGCCGCCGCCGCTGCCGATCCCCGCGGTCATGGAGGCCCGGGCGCCGGCCGCGAACGCCGATGCGGACTCGGTCGCCGAAAGCATCGTGGTCGCCGGGACGCGGGCGTCGGGGCCGACCATCGCCATCGAGGCGGCCGAATGGAATCCCGACCGGCCCTATCTGAAGGCGCTGGCGGCGGCCAAGACGCCGGAGGCCTGGGCCGAGCGCTTCGCGGCGCTGGAGAAGACCGACGGCGACGCGCCGGCCTTCTATTTCGACGTCGCCGAGCAGGCGTTCCGCGCCGGCCGCCGCGAGCAGGCGATCGCCGTGGCGGTCAACGCCGTGGACCTGCCGTCGTCGGGCATGAAGACCCTGGCCATTCTGGCCGACCGGCTGGCGCGCTACGGCGACCTCGACCGGGCGATCTGGCTGCAGGAGCGGATCCTGTTCCTGGAACCCGACCGGCCGCAGCCTCGGCGCGACCTGGCCCTGGCCCTGATCGCGCGGGGCGAGGCCCGAAAGGGCGCGGCGCGCGAGGCCGACTGGCGGCGGGCGCTGGACCTGCTGAACGCGGTGATCGTCAAGCCGTGGAACGGCGCCTATGACGGGATCGAGATGGCGGCGCTGATGGAGGCCAACGTCCTGGTCGCCCGCATGGCGGCCCAGGGCATGAAGCAGGAGGTGCTGGATCCGCGCCTGACGGCCCTGCTCGACGTCGACATCCGCGTGGTGTTGGAGTGGAACACCGACCACAGCGACATGGACCTGTGGGTGGACGAGCCGACCGGTGAACGGGCGATCTACAACAATCCGGCCACGGCCATCGGCGGGCGGCTGTCGAACGACATGACCGCCGGCTATGGCCCCGAGGAATACCTGCTGCGCCGGGCGCCGGCGGGCCAGTACGTGGTGCGGGCCAATGTCTTCGCCCCCGACCGGCTGGACCCCAACGGACCGACCGTGGTGCGGGTGCGACTGTTCCGCCACTGGGGCCGGCCCGACCAGGCCGAGGAGCGGTTCGAGATCGAGCTGAAGGCTGGCCAGAACGGCGAGGCGCGGCTGGGCAGCTTCCAGGTGGGGCCGGTTGCGGGAAGGAAGAAGAAGTAGGGGGCGAGAGGGAGGTCGCCCGACGCCCGCTCTTAGATCCGTGTTCCCCGCGAAGGCGGGGATCCAAGCTGACTTTCAGGATAAGGCGCAGTCGTTGAAAGACCCGCCGGCTCGGCTTGGATCCCCGCCTTCGCGGGGATGCTCGGTGAAAAATTACTCAGGAAGTTTGCCGAAGCCTCAGCCGCAGCTCTCGCGCGGACGGTCCGAGCGGATGACGCAGAGGATCTTGTTCCCCCGGGTGTCGCCGTAGCGGGCGCGGACCTTGCCGGAGAACTGGTCCCACTTGGCGCGGGTGTCCTGGGCGGCGACCCGCATGGCCTTGTCGTAGCCGCCGCGGCTCGTGCCGGCGGTGTCCTTGTTCAGGTAGTCGTGCTTGACCCGGCCGCGGCAGCTGGCCCACTCGGGAAAGCCGTAGCAGCCGGTGATCAGGCCGGCCGGGACCTGGGCGGGCAGGCTGGGGCCGAGCCAGTCGGCGGGGCCGTTGTTGTTGAGGCCCGGCGGGTTCTCGACGGTGGGCTTGGGACGCGGGGCGTCGACCCAGTTGCTGTGCGAGTAGAAGTCCTGCGAGGCGTGCAGGGCCAGGCCGAGATATTCCAGGGTCCGGCACTTGGGCGAGCCCTTCTCGCCGTCGAACGGGCAGTCCGAGCCGGTGGTGGTGTCGCCGTAGGAGAGGTCGGGGCGAACCAGGTCGCCCGCGCGGAGCAGGGCCTGGTCGAGGTTGCTGTACATCAGGCTGCGACAGGCGCGCAGGGCGGCGTTGGCCTGGGACAGGTTCTGGGCGTAGCCGGGCCTGTCGAACCAGTCGCCGTCGTCGCAGTGGGCCTGGGAGACGCTGATCAGGCCGCGGCCGGGACGGTCGGGGGCGCCGACGGCGCCGAAGGTTCCGTTCTTGCCGGCCAGCAGGTCGAGGGTGGCGGAGCCGAAGCCGGCGCCGCCCAGGCCCGTGCGGGTGATGCGCTCGTGCTCGGCGTTCTGGCCGAGGCTGCGGATCGTGCCGAAGGCCAGGGCTTGTGGCGCGAGGGCGAGCGTCGCGACGGCGAATCCGGCGACGACGAGACGCGCGGGTGTGAGTCTGTGCATGGCCAAGGCCCCCTGGTTGAACAATCAGGAGTCACAAATGCACGGATTCGCCCTATGCGGGTGTGGCGAATGTCACAGGCGCGCCAGGGTGGCCAAATCGTCCTGGCCGCCGAAGTACTTGTCGAGGGCGGCGCGGAAGCGGGCTTCGCCAGGCGCGGCGGCGGCGAACAGGGTCAGGCTGGAGCGCAGCTTGAGGTCGTCGGGCGAGCCGAACACGGCGTGGGCGTCGTTTCCGGGCAGGGCGAGGATGGCGTCGACGACCTCGGCCAGCCGCGCGCCCAGCACCGGATGGGCGAGATAGGCGCGGGCCTCGTCGAGGCCCGCGACCGCATAGAACTGGGCCGTCGAACTGCGGCCCAGGCCCTCGACCTGCGGGAAGACGAACCACATCCAGTGGCTGCGCTTGGCGCCGGCGCGCAGCTCGGCCAGGGCGGCGGCGTAGGTGCTCGCCTGGGCGTCGACGAAGCGCTGGAGGTCGTGGGCCATGGCGAGAGTTTGGGCCGGGGAGGGGCGTTTGTCTCGCGCGGAGCCGGTCAGCCGCCGTATTCGCCGGCCAGGTCGACGGAGAGCGCGCGGCCGACCTTGTCGAGGGCCGCCTTGACCTCGGTGCGGGTCTTCAGGGCGCTCTGGCGGCGCAGGTAGGCCGGCCGGGTCGGCTCGGCGGCCTTGGCGGCGGGCGACTTCTGGCCGTGGCGGAACCAGGCGAGCGCGTCGCCCCGCAAGGCCGGGTCCTGCAGCCAGCGGACGAGAGCGGCGGCCGCCTCGTCGTCGCGTTCGAGGCAGGCCAGGCCTTCGACCGTCGCGCCGGGAGCGTCGCGCCAGTTCGATCGCAGCCTGGGCAGTTCGGCCTCGGCTTCCGGCCGCCGGTCGAGCATGGCCAGGGCGCACAGCTTGTTGCTGGCGACGACCATGCGGCCGTAGGCCGTGCCGTAGTCCGGAGGAACCTGCTCGATCGCCTCCAGGGCCTGGGCCGGATGTCCGAGGGTCAGCTGCAGGGCGGCGCGGTTGACGTTCTGGCTGATCTTGTCCTGCCCCTGGGCGCCTTCGGCCAGGGCTTGGTCGGCGGGCGAGCGCTCGCCCAGGTCGCTGAGGATGTTGGCGTAGGCGTAGAGCACCCAGGCCTTCTGTTCGGCCTGATCGTCGAAGGCGTCCTTGCGCTGCATGCGGGCGACGTAGTCGGCCCCGACGGCGCGGGCCTCGTCATAGCGCTGGAGATTGTGCAGGGCCTGGATGCGCTGGACGACCAGCTCCAGGCGGCGCGGTTCGCGGCGGATGCGTTCGTCGATCCCGGCCAGGCGGGCGGTCTCCAGGGCGCGCCAGTCGAAGCGGCCGGCGGCGGCCATGTCCGGCCACAGGGGCTCGAAGCGGCGGTCCTGGTAGACGGCCATCAGGGTCGGCAGTTCGGTGGCCCGGGACAGGACGGCGGCGGCGCGGGTCATGTCGCCCGCGTCGGCGGCGAAGGTCGCCTCGCGCAGGGCCCAGCGGTTGTCGACGGCCTGGTGGGCGTCCTCGGTGGTCCAGGGCGCGCGGCGCAGGACCGAGACGAAGGCGCCGGCGGCGGCCGGATCGTCGGTCAGCCCGGTCAGAGACCAGTCGAACAGTTGGACCGGCGCCCCGGTGAGCAGCTCCGGGCCGGTCTCGAGCACGATCTGCACATTGGCCGCCATGTCGGCGGGCGCGCCGCGGCGGCTGGCGTCGATCACCAGGGCCAGGGCCGCCTGAGCGCGGACCTCCGGGCGAACCGCTACCCCGAGCAGGCGTCGCGCCGTCGCGATGACGGCGGGGCCGTCCTTGGCCTTTTGCTGGCAGCCGAGCTCGGCGAACAGCAGGGTCTCGCGACGGTCGGCCGCGAGGCGATCGAAGTCGGGATCGTTGGTCACGGTTTGCAGGCGTTGGGCGAGGTCGCCCTCGCAGGCGCGGAGCCGGGCGCCTTGCAGTTCGGCGAGGAGCGGCTCGCTGCGCGCCCGCAGGGCCGCTTCGTCGGCCCGGGCGGCGGATCCCACAGACAGTCCCGCGGCCAAGGCCGCCCCCAGGATCGAAATGCGTCTCATCGAAAGCCCCCAACTCAAGCGGGACCTTAAGACCACGACGCCCTTCGCGCCGCAACGCCGGGCGCCGGCGGTCGGGGCCGTGATCGCTCCTCTCCTCGCACATTACGAAAGATTCAGCGAACGGCGGTTGCGTGCAAAGTTACTGTGTGACACACAGTGTGTATCGCACACTATGTGTTGCACACCATGCGGCGCACACCAAGACAGGAAGGCCCATGCCGACCGATACCGACATCTTCGAATCCCTGCGCCAGGAGCTGCGTCGCGGGACGCTGATCCTGGCCGTGCTGGCCCAGCTGAAGGTCGAGCGCTACGGCTACAGCCTGCGCCAGGCCCTTTCGGAAGTGGGACTGGAGATCGACGAAGGCGCGCTCTACCCGATGCTGCGCCGGCTCGAGGGCCAGGGCCTGCTGACCTCCGAATGGCGCGAGGAGGAGAAGCGCAAGAAGCGCTTCTACCGCCTGTCGCCCGAGGGCGAAGCCGTACTGACCCGCCTGGCCGCCGAGTGGCGCGCCATCAACGACACCCTGCAAAACCTGATCTGAGGGGATCCCACATGGACCTGCTCGACCGCTATCTCGGCGCCGTGGGCGCCCTGCTGCCCAAGGCGCAGCGCGAGGACATCGTCGCCGAACTGCGCGACGTGCTGCTCAACCGCATCGAGGAAAAGGAGGAGGCCAAGGGCGCTCCCCTGACCGACAAGGAGCGCGAGGCGGTGCTCAAGGACTTCGGCCATCCGCTGGCCGTGGCCGGCCGCTATGGCCCGCAGCAGAGCCTGATCGGCCCGACGCTCTATCCGTTCTACGTCTTCGCCCTGAAGCTGGCGGTGGCCCTGGCGGCGATCGTCACCGTCGTGCCGGCGGTGGTGGTCGCCCTGCTGGGCCGGGGCGAGGCGCTGGACGTGACGCTGGACGCGCTGACCCACGACTTCCCGCGCTCGGCCCTGATGCTGGCCGGGCTGGTGACCCTGGTCGCGGCCGGCATCGAACGCGGCTGGGTGCCGCTGACCGGCCTGACCGACTGGAACGTGCGCGACCTGCCGCAGCTGACCCGCAAGAAGGGGATGTTCGAGGCGCGCTTCGAGGCCCTGTTCGAGGTGGTCGCCACGGCGCTGTTCATCCTGTGGTGGACGGGGCTGTGGCGGGTGGACCTGACCGGGGCCGTGACCCTGAAAGGCGCGATCGCCCTGACGCCGTCGCCGGTGTGGGCCACCCTCTACTGGCCGATCCTGGTCTGGGCGGGCTTGAGCCTGGTCGCCTCGCTGATCGCCCTGGTCAGGCCGGGCCTGGTGCGGGCGCGGGCGGTGTTCGACCTGCTGACGGCCATCGGCGGCATGGTCCTGACCACCCTGCTGTGGAAGTCTCTGCCGCTGTTCACCCTGACGCCGGTGACCGCGACGGCCAAGGACGTGGGCCAGCTGCAGCACATGGTCGACACCGGCTTCCACATCGGCATGTTCGTGGCCGGGATCATCTTCGCCTGCCAGATCGGCGCGGCCCTGTGGCGCCTCTACAGGGGCGCTCGCTGATTGGGCCGGCATGGGGACGGATCTTCCAGTGCTTTGATGACACGGAATTAATCCGTCCCCGGTTGCCCCGCCTGACGCGGACATTTACGCCTTCGCCCCAGCTGTTTCGGGCGCGGCATGATCGCGCCCGGACGTAAGGATCGAGCCCGCCCTTGGGGGAGGGGCTCCAGGGAAGGGGACTCTCTCTTGCAAAACCGCCGCGAACTTCTGCTGTCGACCGTGGCCGCCGGCCTCGCCGCCGCCGCCGCGCCCTCGCTGGGCTTCGCCCAGCCGGCGTCCAACGCCGGTGAAGCCGCCAAGCTGAACGCCTTCTTCGACGACGCCATGGCCAAGCTGCTGCGCCAGGCGCCGGAACTGGCCACCGGCCTTGGCCTCGACAGCGGCGACCTGGCCTGGACCAAGGGCCTGCTGAGCGACCGCTCGTTCGAGGCGATCGCCGCGGGCGTGACCCAGACCAGCGCCCAGCTGGCCCAGCTGCGCTCGATCGACCGCAAGGCCCTGACCGGCATGGACGCGGTCAACTACGACACCGTCGAGTTCACCCTGGCGGTGCAGGACGAGGGCAATCGCAAGTTCAGCTACGCCGGCGGCGGTTCGGGCGCGCCCTACATCCTCAGCCAGCTGACCGGCGCCTACCAGTCGATGCCCGACTTCCTCGACACCCAGCACAGCATCGAGACCAAGGCCGACGCCGACGCCTACCTGCAGCGCATGGAAGGCTTCGCCCGGCTGATGGATCAGGAGACCCTGATCGCCAAGAAGGACTACGCCGACGGCGTGATCCCGCCGGACTTCGTCATCGACAAGGCCCTGGTGCAGATGAAGGCCTTCGCCGACACGCCCACGGCCGACGCGCCGTTGGTCAAGTCGGTGGCCCGCCGCACCAAGGAAAAGAAGATCGACGGCGACTGGGCCGGCGAGGCTTCGAAGGTCTATGAGAACTCGGTGCTGCCGGCCCTGAAGCGCCAGATCGCCCTGCTGGAGAGCGTGCGCCCGAAGGCCACCCACGACGCCGGCGTGTGGCGCCTGAAGGACGGCGGCGACTACTACGCCGTGTCGCTGAAGAACTACACGACCGCGACCATGAGCCCCGACGACATCCACCAGCTGGGCCTGGACCTGGTGAAGTCGATCTCGGTCGAGGCCGACAAGCTGTTCAAGTCGATCGGCATGTCCAAGGGCACGGTGGGCGAGCGGATGGCCGAGCTGGGCAAGGACATCTACGAGAACACCGACGCGGCCAAGGAACAGCTGATCGCCGACTTGAACGTCAAGGCCAAGTGGATCGAGAAGCAGCTGCCGGCCTATTTCGGCGCGCTGCCCAAGGCTGAACTCGAGATCCGCCGCGTGCCCAAGGCCATCGAGGCCGGCGCGCCGGGCGGCTACTACAACTCGCCCTCGCTGGATGGGAAGCGCCCGGGGATCTACTGGATCAACCTGCGCGACACCAAGGAGCAGGCCAAGTACACCCTGACCACCCTGACGGTGCACGAAGGCGTCCCGGGCCACCACCTGCAGCTGTCGCTGTCGAACGAGGCGCAGGGCCTGCCGATGATCCGCAAGGTGATCGGCTTCTCGGGCTACGCCGAGGGCTGGGCGCTCTATTCCGAGCAGCTGGCCGTCGAGATGGGCATCTACAAGGGCGACCCGCGCGGCCACATCGGCATGCTGCACGACGCCCTGTTCCGCGCCGTCCGCCTCGTGGTCGACAGCGGCATGCACTACAAGAAGTGGAGCCGCGAACAGGCCGTGAAGTACATGTCCGAGACCATGGGCGACGAGGAAAGCGGCACGATCACCGAGATCGAACGCTACGTCGTGTGGCCGGGCCAGGCCTGCTCGTACATGCTGGGCAAGATCACCTGGCTGCGGGCCCGCGAGCGCGCCAAGAAGGAACTGGGCAAGAAGTTCGACATCAAGAAGTTCCACGACGCGGGCCTGCTGTCGGGCATGACCCCGCTGACCGTGCTGGACCGCGTGGTCGACGACTATATCGCCGCGACCAAGGCCGGGAAGTAAGGCTCGGGCTTCTTCGGAAGGTTCGAGGAGGGGGAGCGCCTGTGAGGGCGCTCCCCTTTTTCGTTGGGGGGGGCGCCTGGTTCGCACCCCCACCCGTAAAATCCCCGCGAAGGCGGGGACCCAAGCTGACGTTCCGGATGTGGCGCGGCCGTGGACGACCCGCTGACTCGGCTTGGGTCCCCGCCTTCGCGGGGATGCTCGGCTTCAAAATTGGGCCAAGCGGACGAATGCCGACCTAGAAATCCGTAGACGCGCTCAAGGCCGCCCACCGTTCCAGCTCGGCCGCGCGCCGGGCGCTGGCGGCGCGGATGGCGGCGAGGGCGTCGGAGCCGAGGGGCAGGCGCAGGGGCGGCTCGTCCATCGCGGCCAACTGCAGGATGGCCTGGGCGGCGCGGTTCGGATCGCCGGGCTGGCGGCCGTGATACTGGGCCTGCATCCGCGCGGCGGCGCCGACGACGGCGTCGTACTCGGCCCGGCCGGCGGCCAGGGTGGTCGAGGAGCCGGCGAAGTCGGTGCGGAAGCCGCCCGGCTCGACGATCGTCACCTTCACCCCGACCTGGGCCATCTCCTGGGCCAGCACCTCGGAAAAGCCCTCGATCGCCCACTTGGCGGCCGAATAGGCCGCGCGGCCGGGGGCGCCCAGGCGTCCGCCCACCGACGACAGCTGGATGAAGCGGCCAAGGCCCTGCTCGCGCAGCAGGGGGATCGCGGCCTTGGTGACGTTGATCGCGCCGAACAGGTTGGCGTCGATCTGCCTGCGGAAGTCGTCGAGCGAGGTGTCCTCCACCGAGCCGATGTCGCCGTAGCCGGCGTTGTTGACCACGACGTCGAGGCCGCCGAACTCGCGCGTCGCCAGGGCGACGGCGCGATCGGCCGCCGCGGGGTCGGTGACGTCGAGGACGGCCAGGCGCACGGCGTCGCCGTACTGCTCGGCGAGGTCGGCCAGGGCGGCCGGGTCGCGGGCGGTGGCGACGACGCGCTGGCCGGCCTCGAGCGCGGCCTGGGCCAGGGCCCGGCCAAGACCGCGCGAGCCGCCGGTGATCAGCCATCTGCGGGACATGGCGGTTCTCCTTTCAGGCCGGGATCAGCGGGCCGCGGTCTCGATCAGGGCCGAGACGGCGTGCGGGTGCGAGATCATCACCACGTGCGAGGCGCCGGGCACGGTGACGACCTGGCGGGCGTGGGCGCGCTTCGCCATCCAGGCCATGGCGGCCGGCGGGATGTTGCGGTCGGCCTCGCCATAGACCCACCAGGAGGGGATGGTCTTCCAGGCCGTGGCCACGGCCTTCTCGGCGCCGGCGGCGTCGGTCAGGGGGCGCTGGGCGATCGCCATCAGCCGGGCCTTGGCCAGCGGCACGTCGGCGGCGAACTGGGCCGGGAACTTGTCCTGTTGGATATAGAGGTCGTGGGCGCCGCCGGGCAGATCGACCGGCTTGTCGAGCGCCTCGCCCAGCGTGCCGCCCGGGAACTTGCCGGCCAGGTCGAAGGTGCTTTCGCCGACCTCGGGCGCGAAGGCGGCGACATAGACGAGACCCTTGACGTTGGGCGCGCCGTCGGCGGCGGCCGAGATCACCGTGCCGCCGTAGGAGTGGCCGACCAGCACCACCGGGCCGGGGATGGAATTGATCACCGTGCGCACGGCGGCGGCGTCGGAGGCCGCGCCGCGCAGCGGGTTGGCGGCGGCGACCACGTGGTAGCCGTCGCGGGTCAGGTCGGCGACCACGCCGTCCCAGCTGCTGGAGTCGGCGAAGGCGCCGTGCACCAGCACGATGGTCGGTTTGGCGGCGGGCGGGGCGGCCTGGGCGCCGGCGACGCCGGTGAGGCTGAAAGCCAGGGCGAAGGCGAGGGCGGTCTTGGACATGGGAGGTCTCCTGGAGGCGTGGGGAAGGGCGGTCAGCCGAAGGTGAAGACGTAGGCGCGGGCGCCGGGGTCGAGGAACTCGATCTGGAAGGTGCGGTCGGTGATGGAGCCGGCCTGGCGGATCAGCTGGTGCATGCGGGGGCGGTCGACCACGCCGGCGCCGTCGGCGGCGACGTCCCAGCCGTGATCCTGGCCGGGCGCGGCGCCGTCGAGCGTGACGCGGAACCGCACGGGCCGATCCGATGGGGCCAGCACCATGTGCAGGTCGCGGGCGTGGAAGCGGTGGACGAGGCCGGCGCTCGGCGCGGCGGAGGCGGCGAACTCGCGGCCCGCGACCCACTCGCCGGTCAGGCCCCAGCCGTTCAGCGGCAGGCGGTCGGGGGCGCGGTAGAGGTGGCCGCGGTCGGGGCGCAGGCCGCCCGGCGAGACGCAGGCCTGGGCCTGGCCATAGCCGACATAGCTTTCGCCCGAGCCGAGGTCGTTCCAGTCGGCGGCCGCCTCGGGACCGCGCCCGACGGCCGATGTCGGGCCGGTGGGAACGGCCGGGCCGGGGATCTGCGCCAGCAACTCCTGGATCCGGCGGTCGCAGGCGTCGTAGCCGCCCTCGCCATCGACATGGCCCCGGGCGCGGCCGTCGGCGCCGATGAAGTGGAACGACGGCCAGGCGTTGTTGCCAAAGGCGCTCCAGATCCGCCGCTCGCTGTCGAGCACGACCGGGAAGTCGACGCCCAGATCCGTCAGGGCCTGGCGCACATTGGCGGTCTCGCCCTCGAACACGAACTCGGGAGTGTGGACGCCGACGATCGCCAGGCGCTCGCCATAGCGCGCCCGCCAGGCGCGCAGATAGGGCAGGGCGCGCAGGCTGTTGATGCAGGAATAGGTCCAGAAGCAGACCACGACGACCTTGCCGTTCAGGGACGCGGCGTCGAGCGGCGGGCTGTTGAGCCAGGGTCCCGACAGGCGCAGGGCGTTCAGCGCCGGCGAGGGCTCCAGCGCCCGGGCCAGGGCCTGGCGGGCCGGCGGCAGGGCCAGCACGCCGCCCAGCGACAGGGCGCCGAGGCCTGCGGCCTTCAGCCAGGCGCGGCGCGACAGCGGGTTCGGATCGGCCATGGCGATGGCTCCTTCTCCGGTAAGCGTCAGGCCCAGCGGGCGACGTCGAGGACGGCCTTGGCGAAGGCCTGGGGCGCTTCCTGCGGCAGGTTGTGACCGACGCCGCCGCCGACCAGGCGGTGCTCGTAGCGGCCCTTGAACTTGCCGGCGTAGGCGGCGGGGGCGGGGTGGGGCGCGGCGTTGGCGTCGCCCTCCATCGTGATGGTCGGGACGGTGATGACGGGGGCCTGGGCGAGTTTCGCCTCCATCGCGTCGAAGCGGGCTTCTCCCTGGGCCAAACCCAGCCGCCAGCGGTAGTTGTGGATCGTGATGGCCACGTGGTCGGGATTGGCCAGCGAGGCGGCCGAGCGGGCGAAGGTGGCGTCGTCGAAGGCCCACTTCGGCGAGGCGGTCTTCCAGATCAGCTTGGCGAAGGCGTCGGTGTTCTGGGCGTAGCCCTTCGCGCCGCGCTCGGTGGCGAAATAGAACTGGTACCACCAGGAGAGCTCGGCCTGCGGCGGCAGCGGAGCGGCGTTGGCCTGCTGGCTGCCGATCAGGTAGCCGCTGACGCTGACCAGGGCTTGGCAGCGCTCGGGCCACAGGGCCGCGACGATGTCGGCGGTGCGCGCGCCCCAGTCGAAGCCGGCGATCACGGCTTTCGGGATGTTCAGCGCGTCCATCAGGGCGATGACGTCGGCCGCCAGGGCGGCCTGCTGGCCGTTGCGGGGCGTCGCCTCGGAGCGGAAGCGGGTGGTCCCGTAGCCGCGCAGGTGCGGGACGATCACTCGCTTGCCGGCCGCGGCCAGGATCGGGGCGACTTCGGCGAAGGCGTGGATGTCGTAGGGCCAGCCGTGCAGCAGGATCACCGGGGCGCCGTCGACGGGTCCCTGCTCGGCATAGCCGACCACGAGGTCGCCGGCCTCGACCTGGCGCAGGGTCCAGCCCGGCTGGGCGGGGGCGGCGCGGGCGGAGGAGGCGGCCAGGGCGGTGAGGGCGGCGGCTCCGCCCAGGACGGCGGCGGCCTGGAACAGGCGGCGACGGCGAAGATCGATGGCGGGCGAGGCGGACGACGCGGTCATGGGGTGGCTCTCCGGTTGGGCGGCGAGAGTGGCGCGGACGGGCGGACGGGGATTGGCGGCGGCGATCGTGATTTGGACCGGCTGGAAGCGGCGAGGCGGGCCGACAGGGAAGGGGATCGGCCCGCCGGCCGGGTCAGATCAGGTTCAGCTCGACGTCGATATTGCCGCGCACGGCCTTGGAATAGGGGCAGGTCTGGTGGGCGGCCTCGACCAGGACGCGGGCCGTCTCCGGCGCCAGGCCCGGCAGGCTGACATTGAGGCGGGCGCGCAGCACGAAGCCTTCGCCGGCCTTGGCCAGGTCGACCTCGGCGTCGATCGCCACGTCGGCGGGCAGGGCGACGCCCTGGGCGTGGGCGGCCAGGCCCAGCGCGCCGATGAAGCAGGCCGACCAGCCGGCGGCGAACAGCTGCTCGGGATTGGTCCCGGGACCGGCGCTTCCAGGGCGCGACAGGCGCACGTCGAGCTTGCCGTCGGTGCTGCGGGCCGCGCCGTCGCGGCCGCCGGTGACGTGGGTGGCGCCGGTGTAGAGGACGGCGTCGATCGGGGTGGTCATGGCGTTTTTCCTTTTCAATCGGATCCGATTTAATCGGTATCGATCTCATAAATCGGAGTTCGAGCGCGTGTCAACCTTCCGATTTAATCGGATCCGATTTATATTCGCGGCGTCCGACCCGATCCCGCTTCGCAAAGGCCGCCATGACGACCCCAGAGACGCCTCCCGCCGCCGAGAAGAAGGCCCCGCGCCTCGCCGATTTCCTGTGCTTCGCGGTCTATTCGGCCAACCTGGCCTATGGCCGGGCCTACAAGCCGATCCTCGACGAACTGGGCGTGACCTACACCCAGTGGATCATCATCGTGGCGCTGTGGGAGGAGGACGGCCAGAGCGTCAAGAGCCTGGGCGACAAGCTGTTCCTGGAGTCCAACACCCTGACCCCGATCCTCAAGAAGCTGGAGAGCCTGGGCTATCTGACCCGCCGCCGCGATCCCGCCGACGAGCGGCAGGTGATCGTCAGTCTGACGGAGGCGGGGCGCGCCCTGCGCGAAAAGGGCGGCCAGAAGACCCTGGTCAAGGCCACGGGCCTGGCGCCGGAGGAGTTCGCGCAGGTGCAGAAGACGGTGACGAAGGTGCGCGACAACCTGATCAAGCACGCCAACGACGGGTGAGGGGGCCGCCCATCCACGGCTAGGGTCTTCGCCAAGGGCGCCGGACCTTGCGTTGCGTCTGTCATTTCATGGCGAAAGGTCCGCCGGACCCGGCGCGCGAAGCGCCGGCCTCAAATCCCCCGCGACGGCGGCCCGCCCAGGGCTTAAACAGCCGCCTCGTTCGAAAGGCCCGACCATGTCCCTCCACATCGCCCTGCTGCGCGGCGTCAACGCCGCCGGTGGTCGTCTGATCACCGCCGACGAGCTGACCGGCCTGCTGACCGATCTCGGCCACACCGAAGTCCGCATGGGCCCCAAGGTCGGCGACCTGGTGTTCGAGAGCGGCGAGCGCACCGGCGCGGAACTTCAGACCCAGATCGAAACCGAGCTGATGGCGCGCCTGGGCCTGCGCACCGATGTCTATGTCCGAACCGCCGAGGCCTGGCGGGCCCTGGTCGCGGCCAACCCGTTCCCGGACTTCGCGGCGGCCGATCCGGGCTGGCTGATGACTCTGTTCTGCAAGGACACCCCCGACAAGAAGGCCATGGGCGCCCTGCGCGCGGCGATCCGCGGGACCGAGCAGGCGCGGGCCGAAAGCCGCCAGATCTATGCGATCTATCCCGACGGCGTCGGCGGCTCGAAACTGACCACCAGCCTGGTCGAGAAGACCCTCGGCACGCGGATCACGGGGCGGACGTGGACGGCGGTGCTGGCGCTCGCCGACATGCTCGAGCCGATCTAGTCCTCACTGCCTTTCCTGTCGCCATCGCCCCGCCCCTCTTCAACCGCGCCGGCTTCGCCGGGGCTATTTGGGAAACCGCATCGTAAATTTTCGTACGTGCGCGCCTCCAAACACCGCTGCCGAAGCCTCTAACCTGCGGGAGGCTTCCATCATGTCCATCGTCGCGCTCTTCACCATCGCCCTGCTGGCCACGAGTCCGGAGGCCAAGGATATCGACGCCTTCGTTCGCAAGGCGATGGATCGGGTCGAGGTAGTGCCCGGCCTCTCCGTAACGGTGGTCAAGGGACCCGACGTTGTCATGACGGCGGGCTACGGCGTGGCGGACCTAAGCACGGGCAAGGCCGTCGACGCCGACACGGGCTTCTACATCGCCTCGGCGACCAAGGCCTTCACCGCGCTGTCGATCGCCGCCATGGCCGAGCGCAGGGAGCTCGCTCTCGACGCGCCGCTCAAAACCTGGATCGGAAGGAGCTCGCTACCGGCCGACATCGCATCCTCGACCAGCCTCAACGATTTGCTGAGCCATCGCTCGGGCCTGGAGAACGAGCCGATCGCTTTCCGGGCAGCCTATTCAGGTGTGCACACGACCAGGCTTATGAGCGCTCTGCTGGCGGACACGCGCCGGAGCCAGCCATACGGAACGTTCCGCTACACCAACACCGGCTACAACTTGGCCACCACGCTGATCGAGGACCGCTTCGGCCGGGGCTGGCGCGCGATGGTGGACGAGGAGGTCCTGGCCCCGGCCGGGATGACCCACACCACGGCCCGGATCGACGAGGCGCGGCGCAAGATGCGGGTCGCGGTCGGCCACACGCCAGGGCCCGATGGGCGCATGGCCCCAAGCCCGCTGCAGAAAAGCAACGCCACCATGCAGTCGGCCGGCGGCCTGGTCTCGACGGCTCACGACATGGCGCGCTGGTTGGAAATCCAGTTGAACGACGGCGTCGTGGACGGGCGCCGGGTGTTCCCAGCCGGCCTCGTCGCCGCCACCCACCAGTCGCTGGTCACCCAGCAGACCACGTTCGGCCCCTATGTCCGCGACGGCTACGGCTTGGGCTGGCAGATCGGCCGCTATGGCGATGCGGCGCTGATCCATCACTTCGGCAATTTCGCCGGATCGCGAGCCCACGTCTCGTTCATGCCCGCGCGCGGGCTGGGCGTGGCGGTGATTGCCAACGAGGACGCCGTGGCCGGCGAACTGGTCGATCTCGTGGCCGACTACGTCTATGACCGCTTCGCGGTCCGCCCGGACCTCGAGGCCCACTACGACGCCGAACTGGCGGCGCTGGTCGCACGCCGCGACAAGCGGTTGAAGGGTCTGGCGGCCAGCCGGGCCGAGCGCGCCGCGCGGCCGTGGCCGCTGCGAGCGCCGACCCCGACCTATGTCGGCGCCTATGAGAACCCGGCCATGGGGCGCATCGACGTCGTCGAGCAAGACGGCCGCATGGTTGTGAAGGCCGGCGCGATGGCCTCGCCGGCCGAGGCGGCCGCCGATCCGGAAAGCGTCCGGGTCGAGCTGATCCCGCTCACCGGGCAGATCGTGCGCTTCGAGGCGCCCGGTAAGCTGGTCTACGACGGCCAGACCTACGTTCGGCGGTAGCGTTGCGACCCGGTACCTGCGGCCTTTGCACGCAGCAGACCGCGAGCAAGTCCAATGCCCTCTTTCCACCCTTAGCAGCCATTAAGCGCGCTTAGCTGCGAAGCGGAGTCGAAGTGAATTTTCTCAAGTTCGTTGGCTGAAAATGCGATCCAAGGCTGGGGGCGACAGGACGCACAGTTGCTCTACGATCCCATCCTTCCGACTTTCGGTTAGCTCTTCATTTGGATCGAGCAAGTCACGAAGGTGGCCGTTGAGCCTGTGGATTGCCTCATTGCCTTCGACAAGCCGCGATTTCCCGTCTGGCTGGTCATAGTAGTAACGGCTCCGGATTGTCAGCTCGGTGATGCCACGAGCGAGCTGTAGCAACAGCGTCGGGCGGGGAACCTCAAACAGCTTCGTCCTAAGAATGCTCATTTCGGCAATCTCGCAGAGTCAGCTTCTGCTCACCACCCATTGCGGCCGGTTAGAACAGCTCTTGAAAGGTCGTGCGCGCCTCCCGCTCACCAATGACGTGGGCTTCGCGCTCGTTCTCTTCCCACCATGAGCCGCACATTTGGCATCGGCGTAGATGTGCGTGCATGGGCACGCTCGTCCCAATCCGTGCGGGAGTAGAGCTATCTCCGGAGAGAATGCCTTGTCGGCAAATCTCGCAACCCTTGCTGAACCAGTCACTCATGCGGTGACGCTAGCCGTCGTAAGGTCTGTTTTCCACCCTCAGCCGACACAAGAACCGTCCGCTTCCTGGCGGGTTGTCGGCAGCGGTGGATGTCCCCGCCACAGGGGCGGGAATGACGGGAGGCGGGGGCGTGCGCACCTGAGGCCCGCGATGGAAGGGATCGGGGTTCGCCGGATGCGGTGAAACCTCTCACCCTCCCACCGCTGCGCGGCGGGCCCCTCCCTCTCTCTATGAGAGAGGGATTCTCCTTACTTCTTCGGCGGGCGGGCGGCCTGGACTTCGATCTCGACCAGCATGCCGTCGGCGACCAGCGAGGAGACCTGACTGGTGATGCGGGAGGGCTTGTTGGGCTGTTCGGCGGTGCCGAAGAAGGTCTTGTAGCCTTCCATCATGCCGGCGAAGTCCATCTTGCCGTCCTTGGCCGGGTCGCCGACCAGCAGGACGCGCATCATGACGACGTCGGACAGGGTCGCGCCCTGGCTCTTCAGCGCGTCTTCCAGGCGCTTGATGACGCCGATGGTCTGGGTCTTGGTGTCGCCGAACTTGGCGACGCCCGTGGCGTTGGCGTCGACGACCGGCGGGGTCATGCCGCTGACATAGATGGTGTCGTAGCCGGCCGGCACGGTGACGACGCTGGCGATGGCCGACTTGGGGTCGCCGCCGCGGACGATCCCCTGGGCTTGCACCGCGAGCGGAGCGGCGAAGGCGGCGGCGCCGAGCAGGGCGAGGGCGAGGCGTTTCATGGGCGTCTCCTGGTTTGTCGTTTCGGAACTCAGTGGGCCTGCAGGCCGCGGGCCTTGGCCTTGGCGTTCGACTGGGCGCGGACGCTGGAGATGTCGGCGAAGCTGACGGGCTTGCCCTTGTTGCCCCAGGCGCCGCGCACGTAGTTGAGGATGCCGGTCAGCTCGGCGTCGGACAGGTCGTCCTTGAACGAGGGCATGCCGGCCCGGCCGTTGATGACGACGGCGGCCATGAGCTTGCCGTCGCCCTGGACGATCGGCGCGCCGGCCAGGGCCGGGAAAGCGCCCTTCACCCCCTTGCCGGTGACCTGGTGGCAGGCCGAACAGTTGTCGGCGTAGAGGCTCTGGCCGGTCGGCGGCGCGGCGAGGGCGGCGGACGCGCCCAGGGCCAGCGGAGCGGCGGCCAGGGCGGCGATGATGGCGTTGCGAAGCATCAAGTCTCCCCGAGGGTCAGAAAAGCGGTGGTCAGGCGGCGCGGACGCGGGCGTGCAGCTTGCCGATCTGCTGCCAGGCCGACTCGATGGCCCCGGCCTGCCAGCCGCCAAGATAGCTGAGGTGTTCGCCGGCCAGGTAGAGGCGGCCGTCGGGTTCGCACAGCACCGGATAGGCGCTCTTGCGGCCCTCGTCGCTCCACTCGGCCCAGCCGCCGAGATTGAACTCGGCCAGGTGCCAGCAGAACGAGAAGGCGTTCTCGTAACTGTCGGCGTATTCGGGAAACACCTTCTGGCCGGCGGCCACGGCGAAGGCGGCGCGGTCGGCCGGGCTCTTGGCGCTGATCTTGGCCGCCTCGCCGCCGAACGCGTAGTAGCCCAGCAGCACGCCCTTCTGCGACTGCCAGCCGGTGGAGGGCAGGCTGATCGTGCCGATGCCGGGCATGTCGTTGTAGATGTGGCCGCCGTAGATGAAGTGGTCCTCTTCCCAGAAGCGGCGCTTCATCTGCAGGCCGATCTTGTTGACCGGGGCGTAGGCCACGCCCTCCATCGCCGCCTTGAACGGCTTGGAGGCCTGCAGGTCGACGCCGCGCAGCACGCTGAGCGGGATGGTGCAGATGCAGTAGTCGGCGCTGATCTCGGCCTTCTCGCCGAAGGCGTCGCGGTAGCCGATCTTCACGCCCTTGGCGTCCTGGCGGATGGTCTCGACGACGCTGGAATAGCGGATCAGGCCCCCGACCTTGCGCTCGAAGGCCTTGGCGACCTGATCCATGCCGCCGATCGGCTGGAGCATGGTGCGCTGCTGCTCGTAGCCGGCGACCGAGGTCAGGGTGCGCCAGGCGCCCGAGTGCAGGACGTCGGCCATGCTGCGCGGGGTGGAGGGCTTGCCGGGGCCGGGCGAGACGCCGGCGCCGGGATGGACGTCGAAGCCGCGGCCGTCCGTGCCCGTGTAGGCGAAGTCGGTGGGCGACAGGCGGCCCTCGTTGACCATGTAGGCGACGAAGAGGTCGCGGTCCTCGGCGGTCATCGCGCTGTCCAGCCCGCCCTTGGCGGCGACCTTGGCGATGAGCTCGGCGGCGTGGCCGCGGGCGTCGGCGGCGATCTCGCCCTTGCGGACCGGCTTGCCCTTCAGCGGGCCCTCGCCCTTTTCGAAATAGACGTAGGCGGCGTCGTTGTCGTTGACGAAGCTCTCCAGCGGCACGCCGAACAGCTTGGTGTAGTGCAGGGTCGAGCGGTGGTGATACGGGATCCGCCACGGGCCGTGGTTGATGTAGAGCCCCTCGTCGAACTGGCAGGTCTGGTCGTTGCCGTTGAGGTCGACGTGGCGGAAGCCGTTGCGGGCGGTCTGGCAGCGGCCGCCGGCGAAGCCCCGGGCCTCCAGCACCTGCACCTCGTAGCCATGCTTGGTCAGTTCGTAGGCGGAGGTCAGGCCGGCCAGCCCCGCGCCCAGCACCACCACCTTGATCCCCTTGCCGCCGCCTTCCAGCGAGGGCGGGGCCGCCTGCGCCGAGGCGAAGCCGTAGCCCAGGGCGTCCATGCCGGCCATGGCCAGCGACACCCCGCCATAGGCCGCCAGGCCCTCGAAAAACCGACGACGCGTCAGAACTCCGTCCATATGCCCGCCCTGTTGTCTTGTTCCGCCGACCGATGCTCCGGCGGCGAGGTCCATCTCGAAATCACCGTCTCGCCGGGGCAATCCATTTGCCGCCTGGAGACCATTCATGGGGTCGCTGAACGCCGTTGTGCCGAGCCCTTGGGCGCCCGCGCTTCGGCATGAGCGAAGTCTGGGCGCGGGGCGCATGACGCGGGAATCGGAGGCCCCGAAAGAAGGGAGCCGGACACTGGGCCCGGCTCCCCCATAACGCTGGATTTTCCAGTGCTTAGCCAGTGTTTAGAACGTGTAGGTCAGGCGTCCGTAGTAGTAGCCGCCGTTGATGCCGAAGGGCGAGTAGGACGGATACTGGGTGACGCAGCCGCCGCCGGAGGCGACGCAGGCCGTCTGGAAGGCGGCCGAATACTTGTCCGGATACTCGTTGAACAGGTTGTTGGCGCCGATCGCCGCGGTGACCCCGACCGGGAACTTGTAGGAGACCTCCAGGTCGGTGATGGCCGTGGCGCTGACCACGGTCATCAGCAGCGGGCCGGTGCCGGGATCGGCCAGGGCCGAGGCCTTGCCGTAGAAGGTCTCGGTCAGGCTGACCGTGAGCGGGCCGAAGCTGTAGAGGCCGTTCAGCCCGATCTTGTACTTGGGCGAGGCGGTCTCGAGCAGCGAGGCGGCGTTGCCGGCGAACAGCACCTGGCCGCTCGGGAAGGCCGTGCTGGTGGTGGCCAGGGCGGCCGGGGCGGCCTTGACCTTGGTGATCTTGGTCTCGTTGAAGTTGCCGCTCAGCGTCCAGTCGATGCGGCCGTAGTCGCCCAGGCTGGTCGGGTAGGACAGCACCACGTCGACGCCCTGGGTGCGGGTGTCCAGACCGTTGGAGAAGATGTTGATGCCGGTGCTGGTGACGGTGCTGTCCAGCACGTTGCCGTTGGCGGCGATCGCGGCGTTGACGTTGGCGTTGACCACCACGCCGTTGCGGATGCCGTAGATCGAGCTGGAGCCGAAGATCCGGTCTTCGAGCTTGATGCGGTAGAAGTCGATCGTCGCCGTCAGCTTGGGCAGCGGGTGGGCCACCACGCCGAGGCTGTAGTTGGTCGACTTCTCGGGCTTCAGCTTGGAGATGCCCAGCAGGGCCGCCGCCGCCGAGTTCGGCGCCAACTGCACGAAGGCGCTGGTCGGCGAGACGTTGGTGGCCGAGTAGTAGGACTCCGCCAGGGTCGGGGCGCGGAAGCCGGTGCTGACCGTGCCGCGGACGGCGATCATCGGGTTGAAGTCATAGCGGCTGGTCAGCTTGCCGACCGTGGTGTCGCCGAAGTCGCTGAAGTCTTCGTAGCGCAGGGCCGCGTCGATCTTCCAGGGCTCGATCGGCGAGACGGCCAGATCGGTGTAGAGCGCCCAGCTGGTGCGGCTGTGGCCGCCGGCGTCGGTCTTGGAGAAGCCGGGGTAGGACTGCGAGCCTTCCTTGTAGGTCGAGGCGGCGTCGCCGGCCCCGATGGCGTAGGTGTCGCGGCGCTGCTCGACGCCCAGGGCGACGTTCAGCGGCGTGGCCAGGCCGACCTCGAAGTCGTGGCGCAGGTCGATGTTGTTGGTCCACTGGGTGGTGCGCCAGCTGCCGGCGTGGAACGAGGTGGGGGTGAAGCCCTTGGTCGTGGTCGTCGAGGTGTCGGAATAGAGGCTGGCGTTGGCCGAGTCCTCGACCCGCACCTCGATGTCGTCGAGGCCGTAGGTGGACGACACGTCGAGATCCCAGCCCAGCACCTTGCCGCTGAGGCCCAGCGTCATGGCGTAGTCGTCCTCGATGATCCGTTCGCGCGGGCTGAAGCCGTTGGGGAAGGGACGGTCGGCCGCGCCCATCTTGCCCTGCACGCGGTTGTAGCGGCGGTAGTTCTCGTAGGCCGAGGCGTCCTTGTGGCCGTAGGTGCCGAACGAATAGACCTCGAAGTCCTCGGGCAGCTCGACCCCGGCGTTGAAGGCCAGGACGTGCATCCGGTACTCGGCGTCGCCCGAGATCAGGTTCAGGTTCGGATAGCCCGAGATCTGGCTTTCGACGGCGTTGTTGGTGGCCGAATAGCTGGGGCTGGCGGTGTTGTAGACGCGCTGGTCGGGCAGGCCGCGGTTGGAGAAGCCGTGGTATTTGCTCTCGACGGTCAGGTTCAGATAGCTGTTCTCGGTCGGCGTCGTGCCGATGTTGGCCGAGAACGAGGCGGTCTTGCCGCCGCCGTCGAAATACTCGCCGCCCGTGGCCGAGACCACGCCGCCGGAATTGGCCTTCTTGAGGATGATGTTGACGACGCCGGCGATGGCGTCGGTGCCGTACTGGGCGGCGGCGCCGTCGGTCAGCACCTCGATGCGACCGATCGACGACATCGGGATGAAGCCGAGGTCGGCGGCGGCGGCGCCCTGGTAGGGGCCCGACAGCACCGCGAAATTGGCCGTGGTGTGGCGGCGCTTGCCGTTGATCAGCACCAGCGCCTGGTTGGGCGACAGGCCGCGCAGGCGGGCCGAAAGGGTGAGGTTGGCCGTGTCGCCGCCGAACGCCTGGGCGTTGAAGGACGGGACCAGATTGGCCAGGCCCAGGCGCAGGTCGACCTGGCCTGTGCGCTCGAGCGTGGCGGTGTCGACCACCTGCACGGGCGCGGGGCTGTCGGCGACCCGCAGGCCGGTCTGGCGCGTGCCGGTGACGATGACGGTGTCGAGCTCGACGGAATCCGGCGCCGGGGCTGGTTCCGCGGCCAGCGCCACGGTGGTGGTGCAGAGAGCAATCGACAGGGTCGAAATCCCCGCGATCAAATTATTCTTTAGATTATTATTCATTGTAGCCCCCTCTTCGCAAAATCAACGCATGATTGATGACTCCTCCGTGGGGTTCCGCCCTAGATGTATTCTTATTGTTGAACGCGAATACAAGACTGCACAGTGGCTATGCCAAGGGTGAGCGTCGGGCAGGCCACTGGGTTCGGCAATGGGCAGGGGGCGTTGCGAGGCTGTTACATGGCCGCTAAGCGGCGTGCCGCTTCATTTCGCGGCGCCGAACGGCGGTTTACCAATTGGCCTGATCATCCGACTGGCGCCTCGGATAACGATGTTTGATCTTGCGCGCACGAACGGGGTCATGCCTTCGGCGCCTATCCGATCCGCGGATTCACGGCGGGGTGGAGCGGTGGTCGCCAGTTCGCCTTTTCGAGACGCCCTACCGCCCCTCGCCGACCGCCCAGCCGCCGCCCAGGGCCTGGTAGAGGGCGATGGCGTTCTGGAGGCGGGCTTCGCGCACCTGGGCGAGGCCGAGGTCGACGGCCAACAGGCTGCGCTGGGCGTCCAGCTCTTCCAGGTAGGACACGTAGCCGGCGCGGTAGCGGCGGCGGGCGTGGTCGAGGGCCGAGGCGGCGGCGGCGCGCTGGCGGACGGCGGCCTCTTCCTGTTCGGCCAGGCGGCCGGTCCCCTCCAGGGCGCTCTCGACCTCGCCGAAGGCGGTGAGGGCGGCCTTGCGATAGGCGAAGGCGGCCTGGTCGCGACGAGCCGTGGCCGCGTCGGACTGGGCCCGCAGGCGGCCGCCGTCGAAGATCGGCGCCAGGACGCTGGCCCCCAGGCTCCAGATGGCGATCGAGTCGAGGGGCTCGACATGCAGCCCGCCGCCAGCGGCCGACAGCCGCACCTGGGGCAGGAAGGCGGCGCGGGCGGCGGCCAGGCTTGCGTCGGCGGCGGCCAGGGCGGCCTCGGCCTGGGCGATGTCGGGCCGGCGGGCCAGCAGGGCCGAGGGCAGGGGCGCGGCGGGCTGCGGGATGGCCAGGGCGTCGAGGCCGCCGCGCGTCACCGCGCCGGGGACGTCGCCGACCAGCAGGGTCAGGGCGTTCTCCTGCCGGCGGACGGCCAGCTCCAGGGCCGGGACGCGCTGGACGGCAGACTCCAGCTCGCCCTGCGCCTGGCGCAGTTCGAGGTCGGAGGTGACGCCCTCGCTGGCCCGGCGGCGGGCGCGGGCGGCGGCTTCCTGGCGCGAGGTCAGGGTGGCGCGGGCGGTGGCCAGCTGGGCGTCCAGCGACACCAGGGCGACGTAGGAGCGAGCAACGGCGGCGGCCACCGACAGGCGGGCGGCGTCGCGGGCGTCGCGGCTGGCCTGCAGGCTGGCGCGGCCGGCGGCGTCGCTGGCTCGGATGCGGCCCCACAGGTCGACCTCGTAGGCGATCTGGAGCTCGGACTGGACGGCGGTGCTGGTGGTCGCAACGCCGAAGGCGTTGAAGGTTCGCTCCTTCTGCGCGCCGGCCGTCAGGTTGAGCGAGGGCAGCAGGGCGGCGTGGGCCAGGCGGCTCTGGGCCTCGGCCTCGCGCACCCGGGCTTCGGCTGCGCCGAGATCGGCGTTGCGGGCCAGGGCGGCGGCGACCAGGTCGGAGAGGCGCGGGTCGCCGAAGCCCTTCCACCAGTCGGCGGCGATCGCATCGGCGCTGGTCTCGGCGGGGGCGCGCCAGCCGGCGGGCGGGGCGAGGCTCGCTTCAGCCGGCGGCGCGGTCTTCGGGCCGGGCGTCGCGCAGGCGCTCAGCAGGCCGGCCAGAGACAGACCCGCGAGGAGAAGGCGGCGCGCCATCAGCGGCGGGCCCCATTCTGCTTGGATGTGGCCACATCGACCTCGGCTTCGACCGACATGCCGGGGCGCAGGCGGGCCAGGTCCGGCTGGCCGGCGTCGAGCACGATCCGCACCGGCAGGCGCTGGGCGATCTTGGTGAAGTTGCCGGTCGCGTTCTGGGCCGGAAGGATGCTGAACTCCGAGCCGGTGGCCGGCGAGACCTGCTCGACCCGGCCGGTGAAGCGCTGGTCGCCCAGGGCGTCGACGGTGACGGCGGCGGTCTGGCCCGGCCGCATGCGGCCCGACTGGCGCTCCTTGAAGTTGGCGATCACCCAGCGCTGCGGCGGCACCAGCGCCACCAACTGGCTGCCGGCGGTGACGTACTGGCCGCGCCGCACCCCGACCTGGCCCAGCTGGCCGTCGGTGGGGGCGGCGACGATGGTGTTGGCCATGTCGATCTCGGCCAGGCGCAGGGCGGCGCGGGCGGCGGCGACGGCGGCCTCCAGCCCCTGGCGCGAGACCCCGACCGAGCGGACGTCCTGGCGGGCGATCTCGTGTCCTGCCTGGGCGGAAGCGAGCGTGGCCTCGGCGGCGCGCAGGGCCGCCCGGGCCTGGTCGCGCTCGCGCAGGGACACTGAGCCGTCGGTGGCGAGATCCGCCACGCGGGCCATGTCGGCG
This sequence comes from Caulobacter sp. GW821-FHT12A07, assembly GCF_058807655.1. Lineage (NCBI taxonomy): Bacteria > Pseudomonadati > Pseudomonadota > Alphaproteobacteria > Caulobacterales > Caulobacteraceae > Caulobacter > Caulobacter sp. GW821-FHT12A07. The sequence continues at coordinate 12,791 of NZ_JBXAQX010000010.1, read as the reverse complement.
CGGGCCCGCTCGACCTGGGCCTGGGCCGAGCGGATGTCGGCGGCGCGGCTTAGGACCGTGGCTTCGCGCGAGGCGCGGGCCTGGACGGAGTTGGCCAGGTCGGCCTCGCGGGCGGCCAGGGTGGCGCGGGCCTGGTCGAGGCGCTGGGCGTAGATCCGCTGGTCGACCTCGAACAGCGGCTGGCCGGCGCGCACGGTCTGGAAGTCCTGGGCCATGACCTTGACCACGTAGCCGCTGAGCTGGGGGGCGATGGTGGTCACCTGGCCGCGGACATAGGCGTTGTCGGTGCGCTGCACCGAGCCGGCGAAGGGCGGCAGCTTCCACAGGAACAGGATCAGCAGCACGACGACGAGGGTGACCAGGGCCGTCAGCACGATGGCCCGGGCGCTGGGCGGCTTGGGCCGGGCCGGCGGCGGGGCGGCCGCGGCGGCGCGGTCCTCCGGCTGGGGCGCGGACTGGGAAGGGGGCGGCGGCGAGGGCGCGTCGGTCATGCGGTCTCTCGGGCGGGGGCGGACGGGGCGGCCGGCGCCGGCGCCGGCGGCGAGGCCGCCATGCGTCGGGCCAGGAGGAAGAACAGAAAGCCGGCGTAGGCGAACTGCAGCAGGGCGATGAGGCCGACCACCAGGAAAACGTCGTTGAAGGCCAGGACATTGGCCTGCTGGGTCAGCTGCTGGGTCAGCAGGGCGCTGGCGTCGGCGGCGCGGAAGGCCGGGTCGGCCTGGGTGGGGGCGTAGACCCCGGCATAGGCCTGCAGGGTGGCGGCGACGGTGGGGTCGGTTCCGGTCAGGCGCTCGGCCAGGCCCACGGCGTGCGACTGGGCGCGGACGGTCTGCAGCGTGCCCAGCATCGACGCGCCGAACAGGCCGCCGAGGTTCTGGGCCACGCCGAACATCACCGAGAAGGTGATGATCGAGCCCAGCCCCCGGGTCAGCAGCTGGCCGATGCCGAACATGAAGGACGGGCCCAGGAACATGGCCGCGGCGAAGGCCAGCAGGGCCTGGCTGACGAAGAGGTTGGCCGGCGCGGTCTGGACGGTGGCCTGGGCGTCGAGGAACGAGCCCATGGCGATCAGCAGGATCGAGCCCAGGAACTGCGGCGCCAGGGTCTTCTGGTTTAGGGTCATGGCGCTGGTGACGATGCCGGCCGCCGTGGCCGCCAGCACCACCCCGTAGAGCAGGCGCTGCTGCTCCTGGGCCAGGCCCAGGGCCTGCATCAGACCGGCGGCCCCGACGCTCTGCTCGGACAGGATGACCCGCACCAGGGCGACGTTCAGGCAGAAGCGCAGGAAGGCGCCGGTGGCCACCCAGCGGGTGTCGATCAGCGGGTGGGTGCGGCCGTGCTCGACCAGGGCGCCGGCGACCAGCAGGATGACGGCGGCGGCCAGGCACCAGCCCAGCCAGGGGGCTTCGAACCACCAGACGATGCGGCCCAGGCCCAGCACCGCGACCAGCAGGCCAAGGCCTCCGCCCAGCAGGCCGAAGGTGAGGATGTCCATGCCCTCGAAGACGTGGATGCGCACGCCCTGGGGCAGACGGAACAGGGTGACGGCGGCCAGGCACGCGGCGGCCAGGCACGCTTCGAGCGCATAGAGCCCGTGCCAGTAGGCGGCGTCGAGCAGGCCGGTGGAGATCAGCCGGGCCAGCGGCGCGCCCAGCTGCGAGACGCCGACGCCCAGCACCAGCGCGCCCATCCGGAACGAGGCCGGAAAGGCCTGCAGCATGTAGAACATGGCCAGGGCCGTGAGCGCCGCCGCGCCCACCCCGCTGATCGCCCGCAGCAGCAGGGCCATGGCGAAGTTGTCGAGCAGCAGGTGGGCGAAGGCGGTGACGGTGTAGAGCGTCAGGAACACCAGGGCGAACCGGCGGATGCCGAACTGCTGGCGGTACTTCACCAGCAGCAGGTTCATCGAGATGTTGGTCATCACGTAGATGGTGGTCAGCCAGGCCCCCTGGACCGGGCTGAGGCCCAGCGAGCCCTGGATGGCCGGCAGGTTGACCGAGACCAGCGCCGTGCCGAGCGAGCCGGTGATCCCGATCAGCAGGCTGATCAGCCCGTGGATGATGCGGAAGTGGGTCGGGAAGGCGGGCGTAGACGGCGAGCCGGGCATCAGCGGCCGCTCGTGCGGCAGCCAGTCCGGGACCGGTCCGATCTGCTCGCCGTGCTGGGGCATCGCGCGGCCCCGTCAGGCGGAGGGCGACACGGTCAGGCGGCGCGCGCGCGGCGCTGGCGAAGCGATCGGAAACGGAAACGACGTCATCGCGCCCTCATGTCCTGTCCAGCGACGCGACTGTGGGCCGCCTCGCGCGGTCGGTCAAATGCGGCACAGTGGGTTCGGACCCTAGAACCGGCTGGCCAGCCCGATCCGGACCATGCGGCCGAGCGGGTCGCGGTCGTCGCGGCCGTAGCCGGGGGCGGGGCGACCGTCGCCCAGGCGGGCGCGAGGGCGGGCGTCGAGCAGGTTGTCGACGTCGAGCGCGAGGGTGAAGCCGCGGTTGCGGCGCGCGGCGGCGGCGAGGGGGCTGTCGCCGGCCGGGGGCGGGGCGACCTTGCGGTTGACCAGATAGGCGAGCCGGACGTTGACCGTGCCGAAGGCGTCGACCTTCAGGTCGCCGTCGCCGTCCTGGCCGCTCTGGTTGCGGATGCGGTAGGCGCTGCGCCAGGCGCCGCCGGCGTTGAGGCTCCACGGGCCGCGGCGGGCGCTGACGCTGAGGCCGAAGTCCTGGCGCGACAGGCCGCCGCCGTCGCCGGCCAGGCGGTCCATGCTGGGCAGGCCGGCGCGGATCACCGTGGCGTCCTCGAGCCGAACCGTGTGGTTCAGGGAGACCTGCACCGTGCCGCCGCCACCACCCGGGAGCTTCGGATCGCCGAGCGGGATGGTGAAGTTGAAGTTCGAGGTCAGCGAACTGGAGGTCGACGAGGCTATGTTGATCGGCCGCTGGTCGATGCTGGTCAGCCGGCCGTCGGCGTCGCGCTGGAAGCGTTCGGGGAAAGCGGCCTCGACGTCGGCGGTGGGCGTGGGCAGCGAGCCGATGCCGTCGGTCGCCTCGCCGCGCTGGTAGTTCACCCCGCCGTTCAGGGACCAGCGGGTGTAGGGGCCGGCCGAGGCCGCGACCGTCACGGAGTCGCGCCTGGCCGCCCGCAGGTCGGGGTTGCCGCCGGTCAGGGGCGTGATCTCCACCGACTGGCCGGTGCGGAAGTCGAACACCACCGTCGGGCTGCCGTAGAGGGCGGGGGCGAAGCGCTGGTCCTCGGTGGGGACGTCGGTGGCCCGCGACCACGCGGTGGAGAGGTTCAGCTTGCGGATCGGCGTCCAGAAGAGATTGGCGCCCAGGTTGTCGCCGCGGCCGGCGTCGGCGCGGCGCAGGCCGGCCGACAGCCGCAGGGTGACGTCGCCGAGCTTGGGGCCGCGCCAGTCCTGCGCCAGGGCCGAGCTCAGCAGCGGAACCGACAGCGAGGCGTCCAGGTCCTGGCCGCTGCTGGAGACCGAGCGGTTCAGGGCCTGCCCCTGCGTTTGCGAGCGCGAGACGGTGGCGCGGCCGGAGAGGTCGGTCATCACCGGCCCGGTCGGCAGGGTCAGCAGGGTGCGGTTGGCCCCCAGGATGAGATTGGCCGAGCGGTTGTCGGTCGTCGCGTCGTTGAGGCCGGAGGACTGGGTGCGCGAGAGCAGGCCGGTCAGGGTGGAGCGCACCTGCCAGCCCGCCGCCTGGCCGCCCAGACCGCCGGTGAGGTTGGCGCTGCGGCTTTCGCTGCGGCTCACCACGGGCGCTCCGCCGGTGTCGGAGGTGAAGCTGCTTTCGCTGGCCTGGAGCATGGCGCGCACCGAGCCGCGCCATTGGCCGACGCCGCCCGTGCGGGCCATGTCGACGCCGACCCGCCGCGACTCCGGGCGCAGGGTGGCCTCGGCGCTGTCGGGGTGGCTTTCCAGATAGTCCGGCCGCTCGGCGGCGCGCAGGGCGGTGTCGGTCGAGACCCGCAGGCCGATGCGGCTGGTGTTGAGGTCCTGGATGCGCGAGCGGCGCAGGTCGCCCGACAGGCTGACGGTTCCGCCCGCCGTCGGCCCCGCGGCGCTGGCCAGGCCGTCGCGGGCGGCGAACGACTTCTGCAGCACGATATTGACGACCCGGCGGGTGGGATCGCCGCCGACGCCGTAGGCCGTGGCGGCCGAGGGCGGCAGCACCTCGACCCGCACCAGGGCGTCGGGCGGAAAGCCGGTGAAGGCGTCGGCGTCCGACACCCGCTGGCCGTTGACGATGATCACCGGCGCCGGGCCGCCGCCGAAGCGCTTGTTCACCTCGTTGACGACCTGGCTGATGTCGTCGAGGGCCAGGGCGTCGATCTGGTCGGGCCCCAGCTCGTACTCCGGCGGCATCAGGGCCGCGCCCCGGCGGGCCGTGACCTCGACGCCGTCCAGGGCGACCGGCGCCTCGTCGGTCGCCTGCGGCCGCGCCGCCTCGGCCTGGGCCTGAGCCTGGGCCGAGACGGCGGGGTCGGCGAGGACGCACAGCAGCCACAGCATCGGCCTAGCGTCCGGCTGCTGGCGACGTCGCGCTCACGGCTACTTGCCCTTGATCAGGGTCGGGCTGTCGAGATCGAGCTTGTCGATCGGGATGGCGAGCGCCTTGGGCGCGGCGGTCCTGATCGCCTCGCCCATCGCCTTGGCGTCGCCGACCACGATGACGCTGGCCTTGGCCGGGTCGAGCTCGGCCTTCGAGAAGGCCTGGACGTCGCCGGCGCTGACCGCCGAGACCTTGTCGGTATAGGCCTGGATCTCGTTCAGCGGCACGCCGTAGACGGCCAGGCTGCCGAGGATGTCGGCCAGGCCCCCGGAGGTGCCCAGATCGCGGCCGAAGTCGCCGATCAGCACCGACTTGCGGGCCTGCAGCTCGGCCGGCGAAGCCGGCTCGGTCCCCAGGCGGGTCAGTTCGCCCTTGATCAGCTCGACCACCTGGCCGGCGGACTCGTTCTTGGTCTGCACTGTGGCCGAGAAGCCGCCCGAGGCCGCGCGCGGCGTCAGGCTGGAGCCGGCGCCGTAGGAGAGGCCGCGCTTGATGCGGATCTCCTGGTTCAGGCGGGCCGAATAGCCGCCGCCCAGCACGCCGTTGGCCACAAGGCCCGCGTAGTAGCGGGGATCCGAGCGCAGGATGGCCGGCTTGGCCACGACCACGGCCGCCTGGCCGGTGCCTGGCAGGTCGATGACAACCTCGCGCGGCGCATAGCCGGTCGGGCCGGGGGCGGGCGTCGGGGGCGGACCGGCCGGCTTGGTCCAGCCGCCGAAGGCTTTCTCGGCCAGGGCGAAGCCCTGTTCGGGCGTCAGGTCGCCGGTCAGCACCAGCACCGCGTTGTCGGGACGCCAGTAGGCGGCGTGGGTGCGCACCAGCGCTTCGCGGGTGATCTTGGGCAGCGAGCCCGGCGTGCCGCCGGCCACGTGGCCATAGGCCGAGCCGGCGTAGATCACCGGGGCGACGGCGAAGCCCGCCACGCCGCCGGGACGCTGATAGGTCACCGACAGGCCGTCCAGCGCCTCGGCCCGCACGCGGTCGAGTTCCTCGGCCTTGAAGGCCGGCTTCTCGGCGACGTCGGCCATGATCGCCAGGCCTTCGGCGGCCTTGTCGGAGATGACGCTGAGGGTCAGGGACGAGCTTTCCCAGCCCGAACCGGCCGAGAGGTCGGCGCCCAGGGCCTCGGTGGCCTGGGCGATCTGCGTGGCCGTGCGGGCGCCGGCGCCTTCGGTCAGCAGCTCGGCGGTCAGGGCCGAGACGCCGGCGAGGCCCTTGGGATCGGCGCTGGAGCCGCCCTTGACGGTGAGGTCGGCGGTGACCAGCGGCAGGTCGCTGGACTTGGCGACGATGACCCGCAGGCCATTGGCCAGCACCTTCTCGACGGGCGTCGGCAGCACCGGCGAGACCGGCTGGCCGGGGGCGGGCGGGGCGATCCGCTCGGCCTCGGGGGCCAGGGTGGTGACCGGGCCGTCATAGCCGACCGAGGCCACCTTGGGCGGGGCGGGGAAGGGATCGGCCTCGCCCTTGGGCCTGGCGCTTTCCGGCAGGTAGCGGATGACGGTGCGGCGGTCGGCGGCGAGATACTTCTTCGCGACCCGCTGGACGTCGGCGGCGGTCACCGCCTGCAGGGCGGCAAGGTCGGTGTTGGCGCGGCCGGCGTCGCCTTCGGTGCGCAGGGCGTAGCCGAGCGCCGAGGCGCGGCCGTCGATGGTCTCGCGCTCGCGCACGGCGTCGGCCAGCAGGCCGGCCTTGGCCTCGGCCAGTTCGGCGGCGGTGGGCGGGGCGTCGCGCAGGCGGGCGACCTGGGCCAGCAGCGAGGCCTCGCCCTGCTGGGCGGTCTTGCCGCCGGCCATGATCGCGCCGACGTAGAACAGGCCCTGCTGGGCGCTGTCGGGCGCGGCCGAGAAGGTCGATTGGGCGATCTTCTGGTCATAGACCAGGGCGTCGTAGAGCCGCGAGGACTTGCCGGCCGACAGGATGGCGTCGAGCACGGCCAGGGCCGGCACGTCGGGATCGGCGGCCGGCGGGGCCAGCCAGGTGATCGCCACCGCCGGCAGCGGCACGTTGGGGCCGTAGGTGGTGACGGTCCTGGGGCCGGCGCGCGGCGGCTCGACCGCGGTGACGGCCTTGATCGGCGCGGCCGGGGTCTTCAGCGGGCCGAAATACTGGTCGATCCAGGCGTCGAGCTGCGCGTCGTCGAAATTGCCGACCACGATCAGCGCGGCGTTGTCGGGCCGGTAGTAGGCGGCGTGGAAGGCGCGCACGTCGTCCACCGTGGCCGCGTTCAGCTCCTCGATCGAGCCGATGCCCGGGCGCTGGTAGGGGTGCGCGGAATAGGAGGCGCGCGGGATGTTGATGAAGAAGCGGCCGTAGGGATTGGCCAGCACGCGCTGGCGCAGCTCTTCCTTGACCACGTCGCGCTCGGACTTGAACACCGCCTCGTCGATGACCAGCGAGCCCAGGCGGTCGGCCTCGGCCCAAAGCAGGCGCTGCAGGTGGTTGGCCGGCACGACCTCGAAATAGTTGGTGAAGTCGTCGGCGGTGGAGGCGTTGTTGAAGCCGCCCACGTCCTCGGTCAGGCGGTCGAGCATCTCGTTGGGCATGTTGCGCGTCGACTTGAACATCAGGTGTTCGAAGAGGTGCGCGAAGCCGGAGCGGCCGATCGGATCGTCCTTGCTGCCGACGCCGTACCAGACCTGGACCGTGACGTTGGGCGTGGTCACGTCGCGCGAGGCGTAGACCTTCAGGCCATTGGCCAGGGTGCGCTCGCGATAGACGATCGGCGGCACGGCGATCGAGGCTTTCGGAGCCGAAGCCGCGGCGGCCGGCTCGGCGGGCGAGGCGGCCTGGGCGGCCGAAATCGGGGTCAGGGCGGTGGTGGCGACGGCCAGGGCCGCGAAGGCGGACACGGCGGCGGGGCGGATCATTCTCGAATACTCCGAAGCTGACCGCCTAGGCATAGGCGCCCGAGCGCCCATAGGCAATTTACAGTTGTGTCACTTGTCGCGATTTCCCTCGCAGGAAGTCAAGTCCGTGCAGCTGCGCTTTTCCTCGCGAAATATTCTGCCAAGCAGCATTTATTTTGCGGGAATTTACTGAAGATGCATTCCATGGTTGAGTTTGTCGCCAGCGACGGGGGCGGGACATGACTGTTGGACGGCGTCGACGGGGCATGAGCCCCAAGATGCGTTTGATCATAGGGTTGGGGGCCGTGGCGACCATACTCAGTGGATGCGCTACCAAGGGGACGTGGTTTCGGTGGCCAGGCTACGTAAAGTACGCGTCGGTCAAGGTTGAATCGACAAGCGCGTCGCGCTTCTACGCCATTCGCAATGACCTTTGGCCAGGTTTGGGAAGGAACGAGGCCGAGCGGCGCCAGGGCCTGATATCAGGCGCTGCGTTTGGACCCTTCCAGGTCGGCGATGAGCAGTTTCTTCGAACGAATGCGCAGTATCGCCTGGTGCCGATTTGCAGCGCCGGGCCTGCCTGGGAGCGTACGGTCTATCCAACGATACGTCGCGAGAGCGAAGCTGTCGTTGTGGGGTGTTCGTGAACTCTCCGTTCCAAAGACTCGAAAACGTACTCAAGGGAGCGAGCGGCTTGGTCGCGGTGGCGCCGGGCGTGGCGCTGCTCGCGCGTGCTGTGCAGTTGCCGCCCAAGTTCCAGACGCTTGTGGGCAGCTTGGCGCTTTGCCTGGGCGTAGCCGTTGTGCTGTCGATCTATCTGCTTCGTGATTTCCTGACGCGTTTGTCCGCGAAATTCGTCGTGATCCTCGTGCTTGTAACCGGCGTACTCGGCGCCATCGCCGGTTCTTTCGCCGCCGTGTTCGCAATGACGCATGTGATCACCGCTGGCGCGGCGAACGATACGGAAGATGTCGTTCTGGTTCCCCTTCGGCCAAGCCACGAACTGGATCAACTGGTTGCGCCTTTGCAGTACGATTGGATCGAGGCGTTGGCCAGCTCATCCATCTCGAGCCGAGTGCGAACGCTGATGGATCAACAATCGGCAGAGACAGCGTTGCTACTCACGGGATCTTTGCTTGTCGCCCAGACCCTGTTGCTTACGTCCCTGGTGACGGCCGCGTGGAAGGTTGCGGAAAGTCTTGAGCAATCGGGGGAAGTGGCGGACTAGCAGTGTCTCGGTCCGCCCATACTCGCCGCCTCAGTTGATCGCGGCGGACGGCGGGCTGTAGCCGGCCAGGCGGACCAGCACGCCCTCGGCGTTCTTGCGGTAGTAGCCGCCGGGCGAGCTGAGGGCGCCGCCGCAGGCCGGGCAGGGCTTGTTCACGGAGACCTTGCTGCTGAGCAGGTCGAGCACGTCCTGCTTGAGGGTCAGCACGGCGGGGCCGCCGCAGGCCTCGCACTTCAGGGCCAGTCGGGTCGACATCAAACGCTCTCCATCGTCGCCAGCTTGCGGACTGGGGCGCCGCCGGCGGGAGTGGGGGAGGGGGCTCCGGGGGCGCGAGCACTGCAAGAAAACCCCTCGAGATGGCGTGCTCATGACCAAGTCTTGCAGGGATCGGCCGATCCTTGCAGAGAACGCGGTTATCGTAGCTTCGCCGCAAATCCGGGGCCATCGTCTCGCTGCACACGGTCCCTATCGACGCGCTCATACAGGAGACGCGTCATGAAGAGACTGACCTTGATCGCGACCGTGGCGACCGCGCCACTGCTTGCGATCGGCCCCGTGGCGCACGCCGAGAAGACGATCACCAGCGACTCCCGAACCACGCCCATCGCCACCTCGACGGCGAGCGACGGCACGGCCGACGACGTCAAGATCACGACCGCCGGCGCCATCACCCTGTCGACCTCCGGCGCGATCGTCACGCTCGACAGCAGCAACACCGTCACCAACAACGGCACGCTGAGCTCGGAGGACGTCTCCGACTCCATCGGCATCCTCGTGCTGGGCGGCAACACCGGCACGGTGACCAACGACGGCACGATCTCGCTGACCGAGGACTATTCGGCCACGACCACCTCCAGCATCGTCCACGGCGCCTTCGCCGAGGGCTCGGGCCGGTACGGCATCTATCTGAAGGGAACCGACGCCTTCACCGGCGACGTCACCAACAGCGGCACGATCACCATCGAGGGCAACGACTCCTACGGGATCCTGCTGGAATCCCCGCTGATCGGGAACCTGATCAACAGCGGCTCGATCTCGATCGTCGGCGACGACAGCACCGGCATCAAGATCTCGGGCGGGGTGACGGGCAATGTCACCCAGTCGGGCTCGATCAGCGTGCAGGGCGAGAACTCGATCGGCCTGTCGGTGGATTCCGCCGTTTCGGGCGCGCTGTCGATCGAGGGAAGCGTCAACGCCACCGGCTATCGCTACACCAGCCGCGCCAGCGCGACCTCGACCCTGGCCAAGATCACCTCCTACGCCGACAACCTGCTGCAGGGCGGCTCGGCCGTGGTGGTCTCGGCCGACGTGGCCGGCGGCATCATCCTGACCGGCTCGGACAGCACCGTCACCGTCGACGGCACCACGACCACCACGGTGACCACCAGCTATTCCTCGACCGGCACGGGCTCGATCTCGGTGCAGGGCGAGGCGCCGGCCCTGCTGATCGGCTCGGACACCCAGGACGTCACCATCGGGGCGGTCGGCACGGACGCCGACGCCTACGCCCTGATCATCAAGGGCTCGATCTCGGCGGCGGGCATCTATGACGGGGTGACGTCGACGGCCCTGCAGATCGGCGGCGACGCCGGCTACACCACGACGCTTACTGGCGGCATCCGCCTGGACGGCTCGATCTCGTCGTCGTCCTACGAGGCCGACTCGACGGCGATCCACCTGAAGTCCGGGGCCGACGTCGAGACGCTGTTCAATCGCGGCACGATCAGCGCCAGTTCCTATTCCTATGCGGAGTCCGGCACGACGGCGACGGCCTACGGCCTGGTCATCGATTCCGGCGCGACGCTCAGCAGCCTCAACAACACCGGCACGATCGCGGTGACCCGCACCGGCGAGAGCGGCGATGCGGTGGCGGTGCTCGACGAGTCGGGCACCCTGACCTCGATCACCAACAGCGGCCACATCTACGCCGCGGTGGTGGCCCCGACCGTGACCACGGCGGGCGACACGGTGACGACCACGGCCACCGGCTCTGCCATCGCCTTCGACCTGACGGCCAACACCACCGGCGTGACCTTGACCCAGACGGCCGCCACCTCGAACAGCGGCTCGGTGGCCGGCACGACCTCGGTGACCCTGACCACCAGCACGGCCACGACGATCACGCCCTACATCTATGGCGACGTGCTGTTCGGTTCGGGCGACGACACCCTCAACATCTACGCCGGCTACCTGATCGGGGCGATGTCGTTCGGCGAGGGCGACGACGTCCTCAACATCGACGGCGGGGCCACCGCCTATGGCGACCTGATCGACCCGGACGGCCTGGGCTCGCTGACCATCGGCGATGGCCGCCTGACGGTGACCAACACCGACACCATCGCGGTCAAGAGCCTGAACCTGGGCTCGGAGTCCGAACTCTACATCACCGCCAACCCGACGACCGGGGAGAACACCTCGTTCACGGTGGGCACGGCGACCATCGCCAGCGGCGCGACCATCGGCGTGCGCCTGACCAGCCTGCTGACCGAGCCGACCACCTATACGGTGCTGACCGCCGACACCCTGACGGCGGGAACCCTGGCCAGCAGCGTCTCGCAGGCGCCCTATCTCTATGTCGCCAGCGCCTATGCCGAAGACAACAGCGTCTATCTGGACGTGCGCCGCCGCACCGCCGCCGAGGCGGGGATGAGCAGCGGCCAGGCCTCGGCCTATGACGCGGTGTTCGGCGCCCTGGGGGCGGATTCGAGCATCGCCGACGCCTTCCTCGTGCAGTACACGCGCGACGGATTCTACAATCTCTACAACCAGATGCTGCCGGACACCGGGGTAGGGGCGTTCCGCGCCCTGACCTCGATCAACCAGCAGATCGGCGAGGCCACGGCCGACCGGCCCGACGCCGGCGACCGCTATGGTCCCGACAGCGTCTGGGTGCAGGAGGTCAACGCCCTGGTGCGCATCGACGACGGCGACACCCTGGGCTCGGACACCTATGCGGTGGGCTTCGTGGCCGGCTACGAGGCCATGGGCGACGCGGGCGGGGCGCTGGGCGTCACCCTGTCGCTGGTCAATCTGCAGTCCAAGGACACCGCCGCCAAGGTGGGCGAGCAGAACAGCGGCATGTTCGGCCAGACCGGCGTCTACTGGCGTCGCTCGGTCGGCGGCTGGCGGTTCAATCTCGGCGGGGGAGGCGGCGGCGGCCGCTTCAAGGGCCGGCGGGTGTTCATCTCCGAGGACGTCGACAGCGACGGCGAGGCCGACGTCTATCTCAAGAACCGTTCGGCCTGGTACGGCCTGACCGGCTACGCCTTCGGCGGCGTCGCCTACCGCCAGGACTTCGGCAAGGCCTATCTGCGGCCCGAGGCGCGGATGGACTACACCTATCTCTACGAGAGCAAGCAGGAGCAGTACGGCGGCGGCGACGGCTTCGACCAGGTCATCCAGGCGCGCTCGTTCAGCAACCTGTCGGCCAATCTCGGCGTGGCCTACGGCAAGCGCTACGAGAACGCCGACGGGGTATGGTTCGAGCCGGAGGTGCGGGTCGGCTATCGCCAGACCGTGGCGGGCGACATCGGCGAGACCGTGGCGGCCTTCACCGGCGGCGGCTCCAGCTTCACGATCAGCTCGATCGACAACCGCCAGGGCGCGCTGACGCTCGACTTCGGGGTCAAGGCGGGCTCGGCCCTGTCCTATTTCGCCGTCAAGGGCGGGGTGGAGGCCACGCGCCACCAGAAGGCCTACAAGCTGAGCTTCAGCGGGCGGGCGATGTTCTAGGGGCCGTTCCTGGGTTTCGGGTGCGCCCGCGCCGGGTTCGTGAAGGCCCAGGGGGCGATGTTCCCGAGGCAGAATGCATTTAAACCAACGTTACGTGAAAAACCTGTTTGACATCTCCGTAGGGTAGTCTAGATAGCCGCCTCCGCCGCAGCGCAACGCACCGGCGGGGGCCGCTCCCGGGACTTCCGAGGCGGTCTAGGGCTCAGGCCCAGGTCTTTGACATTGTTGATTTGGAAAGAGAAACGCAGGCGGCGGCGCTCTGGCGGCCATCCTTCGGGATGGCGCAATAGGCGCTGACGAATGCGGTCTCTTGAAGACACCATTTATACGGTGGCTGAGCTTTATGGCTTGGTCATTGTGTGATGGGAACTCGTCAAGAAACTATGCAAACCAGATACGCGACTGAGGTTTTCCCCTCGGTCAAAT
>NZ_JBXAQX010000009.1:0-219838 GCF_058807655.1 Caulobacter sp. GW821-FHT12A07 | reverse complement strand
GGCGTTAAGAGCGCCGCCGCCCGGGAAGCCGGCAGCCAAACGACCGCGCGGAGCGCCTTGGCTTCGTCGAAACGGTACACACAACAACACCTCCGGGCGTAGCCCGGGCGCTCCGCTCTCCTTCATCAGCTCGCAGCGAAAGCGCGGGGTCGCCAACCCGTTCCCTCTCCCCTTGCGGGAGAGGGTGGCCCTGCGGAGCAGGGTCGGGTGAGGGGTCTCTCAGAACTGTAAGCCGCGTGCGGCGGTCAGGCCGGATGAGGCGTCCGATGTCTGAGAGACCCCTCATCCGACGCCTATCGGCGCCACCTTCTCCCGCAAGGGGAGAAGGATCATGTCTAGCGCCCCACGCGCGAACGGGGCCATGATGCGTGCTCTCGCCGTCCGTAGCCGGAGCCGCCGCCCGCCCGATGATCGCGCAGGACTCGCCCAGCCTGACCACGGCGCTGAAGCATGCGCCGCTGGGCATCGCCATCTTCGACCGGTCGATGCGCTATCTGGCCCATTCGGCCCAGTACCTGACCGACCAGGGCCTGCCGGCCGACCTGCCGCTGCTGGGCCGCGTGCACTACGAGGTTTTTCCCGAGATCCCCCGCCACTGGCGCGACCTGCACGCGCGGGTGATCGCCGAGGGGGTCGAGCTGCGCGAGGACGCCGGCGACCGCTATGTCGACCGCAACGGCCGGGTCGAGTGGATCCGCTGGTCGATGGCCCCCTGGCGCACCGAGGACGGGGCGATCGGCGGCCTGGTGCTCTATACCGAGGTGGCCACCGCCGCCGTCGAGGCGCGCCTGCGGCTGGAGGCGGCCGAGGCCCGCTACAAGGCGCTGTTCGAGCAGGCGGCCATGGGCGTGGCGCGGATCGCGCCGGGCGGGACCTTCCTGGAGGTCAACGACCGCTTCTGCGCCATCACCCGCCACGACCGCGACCATCTGTTGGCCGGCGACGCCGCCGAGCTGATCGAGCCGGAGGACCTGCCGGACGCCCAGCGCCACGTCCGCTCGCTGCTGGCCGGCCGCACCGACACCTATCACGCCGAGCGCCGCCTGCGGGCCGGCGACGGGTCGAGCCTGTGGATCCGCCTCAACGTCTCGCGCGTGCAGCCGCCCGGCCAGCGGCCCTATCTGGTGGCCATCATCGCCGACATCACCACCCGCAAGCGGATCGAGGTCGAGCAGGAGCGCCACCAGGGCCAGCTGCGCCTGCTGATCAACGAGCTGAACCACCGCGTGAAGAACACCCTGGCCACCGTCCAGTCGATGGCCGCCCAGACCCTGCGCAACGAGCCCGACCCGATCACCGCCTTCGAGAAGTTCGAGTCGCGGCTGCTCGGCCTGTCGCTGGCCCACGACGTGCTGACCCGCGAGAGCTGGCACGGGGCGGAGCTGCGCGAGGTGGCGCAAAGAGCATTGGCCCCGTTCACGGCCGCCGCCGGCCGGGTGAGCGTCGAGGGGCCAGCCTGCTTCCTGCCGCCGGGCGGGGCGCTGACCATGTCGCTGATCTTCCACGAGCTGGCTACCAACGCCTTGAAGTACGGCGCGCTTTCCACGTCCGAAGGGGCCACGTCCGAAGGCGCGGTGGCGGTCGCCTGGAGCTTCGACGCCGAGGCCCGCGCCCTGTGCCTGACTTGGACCGAGACCGGCGGCCCGCCGGTGACCGCCCCGCCCGCCCGGCGCGGCTTCGGCTCGCGGCTGATCGAGCGCAGCCTGCGCGGCGAGCTGCGCGGCCAGGCGCGGATGGACTGGCGGCCGCAGGGCCTGGTCTGCCGGCTGGAGGCCCAGGTCCCCCTGCCCAACCCGCCCTCGCCGGAGCTGGGGGTCGTCGCCAGCCTGGACGAACGGCGCTAAGGGACCGACGGGCCGAGTTTTGGAGTCTCTTATAATGCAGCTGTCCGACCAGATCGTCCTCGTCACCGGCGCCGGCCGGGGCCTGGGGGCCGAGATCGCCCGCGCCTTCGCCCGCCATGGCGCCCGCGTCGTCGTCAACTACCGCGTCAGCAAGGACGCCGCCGAGGCCCTGGCGGCCGAACTGGGCGGTCCCGAACGCGCCATCGCCGTCCAGGCCGACGTCGCCGACCGCCCCGCCGTCGAGGCGATGTTCGCCACCGCCAAACAGGCCTTCGGCTCGCACGTCACCACCGTGATCAACAACGCCCTGGACTACAGCTTCAACGGCGACGCCCGCGCGCATCTCGCCAGCATCGCCTGGGAAGACTTCGAGAAGCAGAACACGACGGTGCTCAAGGGCGCGCTGAACGTCATCCAGGCCGCCGCGCCCGACATGGCCGACGCCGGTTTCGGCCGCGTGATCAACGTCGGCACCAACCTCTTCCAGAACCCGGTCGTGCCCTATCACGACTATACGGCGGTCAAGGCCGCCCTGCTGTCGCTGACCCGCACGGCCTGCGGCGACCTCGGCCCCGCCGGCATCACCGTCAACATGGTCTCCGGCGGCCTGCTGCGCGTCACCGGCGCCAGCGCCGCCACGCCCGAGCCGGTCTTCGACCTGATCGCCGGCATGACCCCGCTGCGCTCGGTCACCACCCCGGCCGAGTTCGCCGACGCGGTGCTCTTCTTCGCCAGCCCCTGGGCGCGGGCGGTGACGGGGCAGAACCTGGTGGTCGACGGGGGTCTGGTGCGGGATTGATTTGGGATCCCTCTCCCCCTGCGGGAGAGGGTGGCCCGCGCAGCGGGTCGGGTGAGGGGTCTCTCAGACCTCGACCGCCGCGCGACCCCTCATCCGTCGCCTTCGGCGCCACCTTCTCCCGCAAGGGGAGAAGGATTTTGGGGTGCGACGCCCTGCCCTCTTGAGCAACTCAGCCCCCGGGCGGACGGTTCTTCGGTGACGCTTACCCGTTGTCGGAGTGCTTTCGATGACCACCCGCGCGTTCGAGCTGCAGATGCTGGGCTACGGCCTGACCACGGCCCAGATCTGCTACCACCTGCCCGACCATCCGCACCTGCTGCAGCTCTATGTCTGGCAGGAGTACGACCTGGCCCCACGCTTCCCGACCCTGAAGGGCTTCCTCGACTTCTGGAGCCGCGAGCTGGACGGGGTGCTGCATTCGGTGAAGGTGGCCCACAACCGGATGATCGGTCCCACCGAGTGGAGGGCGGTCAACGGGGTCTTCACCCTGCAATGACGCCGGGCCGGTTGGGCCGGCGGGGGTTGCGCTGAGGCCTTCCCCACCGTAACTCCCCCGCCATGACCACCAAGGCCAAGATCTGCGGGCTCTCGACGGCGGAGACGGTGAAGGCCGCCTTCGACGGCGGCGCGGCCTATCTGGGCTTCGTCTTCTTCGCCAAGAGCCCCCGCAACATCACGCCCGAAGCCGCCGAGCGGCTGGTCGCGCCGGTGCGCGGCCGGGGCGTGCAGACCGTGGCCGTCACCGTCGATCCCGACGACGCCCTGGTCGACCGGCTGATGGCGACCATGCGCCCCGACCTGATCCAGGTGCACGGCAAGGAGACGCCCAGCCGCGTGCGCGAGATCGCGCAGCGCAGCGGCGCCGGGGTGATCAAGGCCTTCTCCGTTTCCTCGTCGGCCGATGTCGACCAGGCCCGCGCGTTCGAGACCGTCGCCGAGCAGTTCCTGTTCGACGCCAGGCCCGTGGAAGGATCCGCCCTGCCCGGCGGGACCGGCGCAAGGTTCGACTGGAGCCTGCTGGAAGGCCGGCGATTTTCTCGCCCGCATTTCCTGGCCGGCGGCCTCGATCAGTGGAACGTGGCGCAGGCGGTCAAGGCCTCGGGGGCCCCGCTGGTGGACGTTTCCTCTGGCGTGGAACGCGGTCCGGGCCTAAAGGACCCGGCTCTGATCGCGGCGTTCCTCGACGCCGTCAAACGCGCCTAAAAGCCCGGAAGACGATCTTGAACGCTCCTACCGCGACTCCTGAACGGCCTAACGACTGGTCCGCCTATCCCGACGCCAAGGGGCGCTTCGGCGACTACGGCGGTCTCTATGTGGCCGAGACCCTGATGCCGCTCGTGCTCGAGCTGGACCGGGCCTACACCGAGGCCAAGAACGATCCGGCGTTCCAGAAGGAGCTGCGCGGCTACCTGACCCACTATGTGGGCCGGCCCAGCCCGCTCTATTTCGCCGAGCGCCTGAGCAAGCATCTCGGCGGCGCCAAGATCTACTTCAAGCGCGAAGAGCTGAACCACACCGGCGCGCACAAGATCAACAACTGCATGGGCCAGATCCTGCTGGCCCAGCGCATGGGCAAGACCCGGATCATCGCCGAGACCGGCGCCGGCCAGCACGGCGTGGCCTCGGCCACCGTCACGGCCCGCTTCGGCCTGCCCTGCGTGGTCTATATGGGCGCCGTCGACGTCGCCCGTCAGAAGCCCAACGTCTTCCGCATGAACCTCCTTGGGGCGGAAGTCCGCCCGGTGACCTCGGGCGCGGCGACCCTCAAGGACGCCATGAACGAGGCCATGCGCGACTGGGTCACCAACGTGGCCGACACCTATTACATGATCGGCACCGCCGCCGGTCCGCACCCCTATCCGGCCATGGTCCGCGACTTCCAGGCGGTGATCGGAAACGAGACCCGCGAGCAGATCCAGGAACTGGAAGGCCGCCTTCCCGACGCCGTCGTCGCGTGCGTGGGCGGCGGCAGCAACGCCATCGGCATGTTCCACCCGTTCCTGGCCGACGAGAGCGTCAAGATCTACGGCGTGGAAGCCTCGGGTCACGGCCTGGACACCGACAAGCACGCCGCCTCGCTGACCGGCGGCCGCCCGGGCGTGCTGCACGGCAACAAGACCTATCTGCTGCAGGACGACGACGGCCAGATCCTCGACGCCCACTCGATCAGCGCCGGCCTCGACTATCCGGGCATCGGTCCGGAGCACTCGTTCCTGCACGACATCGGCCGCGCCCAGTACCTGACCTGCACCGACGACGAGGCCCTGAAGGCCTTCCAGCTGTGCGCCGAGCTCGAGGGCATCATTCCGGCCCTGGAAAGCGCCCACGCCCTGGCCAAGCTGCCGCAGCTGGCCAAGGAAATCGGCGAAGGCGGCGTCATCGTGCTGTGCCTGTCGGGCCGCGGCGACAAGGACATCTTCACCGTGGCCGACGCCCTGGGACGGACCATCTGATGACGACCAGCTATCGCGACGGAACCCGCCTGGAGCGCGCCTTCCAGCGGGAAAACGACCACCGGGCGCTGTTCGTCGCCTACATCATGGCCGGCGATCCAGACCTGGAGACCTCGTTCGAGCTGCTGACGGGCCTGGCCGAACACGCCGACGTCATCGAGCTGGGCATGCCCTTCTCGGACCCGATGGCCGAGGGCCCGACCATCCAGCTGGCCTCGCAACGCTCGCTGGCCGCCGGCACCAAGATGCGCGACGTGCTCGGCATCGTCCGCCGCTTCCGCGAGACCAACACGGTCACGCCGATCGTGCTGATGGGTTATCTGAACCCGGTGCTGTCCTACGGTTTCGAGAGCTTCGCCAATGACGCCTCGGACGCCGGCGCCGACGGCGTGATCATCGTCGACTGCCCGCCGGAAGAGGCCGACGCCCTGACCGACGCGCTGGAAGCGGCGAAGATGAACCTGATCCGCCTGGCGACGCCGACGACCGACGACGCGCGCCTGCCGGCCGTGGTCAAGCGCACCTCGGGCTTCATCTACTACGTCTCCGTCGCGGGCGTGACCGGCGTGCTGGAAGCCGACGCCGACGCCGTGCGCGGCCCGGTCGAGCGCCTGCGCGCCGCCTCGGGCCTGCCGGTGGCGGTCGGTTTCGGCATCAAGACCCCCGAGCGCGCCGCCGAGGTGGCCCGCGTGGCCGACGGCGTCGTCGTCGGCTCGGCGCTGGTCGACGAAATCGCGTCGGCGGCGAAGCTGAACGAAAACGTGACCCAAAAGGTTCTTTCCAAGGCGTCGGAGCTGGCTAAGGCTGTGCGATCGGCGCGAGTCGGAACGGCATGAGGCTTTAAGGCTATGGCTATGGCTGAACCCCAAGGCCCCAAGAAGGGCGACAAGGCCAAGACCTCGACCGACCGTCGCGGCGGCTGGCTGTCTCGGATCGCGCCCGGCGTGCGCGGCGCCTTCGCCAAGCGCGAGACGCCAGAGAACCTGTGGGTCAAGTGCCCCGACACGGGCGAGATGATCTATCGCTCCGACCTGGAGGCGGCCCTGTGGGTCACCCCGGCCGGACGCCACATGCGCATCGGTCCCGAGGCGCGCTTCAAGTTCACCTTCGACGACGGCGAGTACGAGTCGCTGCCGACTCCGTCGGTCGTCGAAGACCCGCTGAAGTTCTCGGACGGCAAGCCCTACAAGGATCGCCTGGCCGCCGCTCGCAAGAGCACCGGCGAACAGGACGCCATGGCCATCGGCTACGGCAAGGTCGGCGGCGTCGACGCCGTGGTCCTGGTCCAGGATTTCGCCTTCATGGGCGGCTCGCTCGGCATGGCCGCCGGTGAAGGCTTCATCGCCGCCGCCAAGGCCGCCCTGGCTCGCGAAGTCCCGCTGATCGCCTTCACGGCAGCCGGCGGCGCGCGCATGCAGGAAGGCGCCCTGTCGCTGATGCAGATGGCCCGCACCACCCTGGCCATCAACGAGCTGAACGACGCGGCCCTGCCCTATGTCGTGGTCCTCACCGACCCGACCACCGGCGGCGTCACCGCCTCCTACGCCATGCTGGGCGACGTGCACCTGGCCGAGCCGGGCGCCCTGATCGGCTTCGCAGGGCCCCGCGTCATCGAGCAGACCATCCGCGAGACCCTGCCGCCGGGCTTCCAGCGCTCGGAATACCTCGTCGAAAAGGGCATGGTCGACCGCGTCACCGCCCGCAAGGACCTGCCCGAGACCCTGGGTTCGATCCTCGGCACCCTGATGCTGGGCCGTCGCAAGGCGGCCTGAACCTGAAGATGCTCCCCCTCTGGGGGAGCTGTCGGCAAAGCCGACTGAGGGGGTGCGGCGCAGCCGCCTGACGGCGGCCCCCTCCACCCCTTCGGGGTCCCCCTCCCCCAGAGGGGGAGGATCTTGATCGCGAACCCATGACCGACCACCTCCGCGCCCACGACGCCGCGCTGGAGCGCCTGCGGGCGCTGCATCCGCTGAAGATCGACCTGTCGCTCGACCGCATGCGCCGGCTGTGCGCGGCGCTCGACAACCCGCAGGACCGCCTGCCGCCGGTGATCCACGTGGCCGGCACCAACGGCAAGGGCTCGACGGTCGCCTATCTGCGCCACATGGCCGAGGCGGCGGGTCTCAAGGTCCACGTCTTCACCTCGCCGCACCTGGTGCGCTTCGTCGAGCGCATCCGCCTGGCCGGGACGTTGATCACCGAAGAGCGCCTGGCCGAAGTGCTGGAACGGGTCGAGGCCGCCAACGCCGGCGAAGCCATCACCTTCTTCGAGATCACCACGGCCGCGGCCTTCGTCGCCTTCGCCGAGACGCCGGCCGACCTCTGCATCGTCGAGGTGGGGCTGGGCGGCGTGCTCGACGCCACCAACGTGATCGCGCAACCGGCCGTCAGCGTGATCGCCCCGATCGACCTCGACCACCGCGAGTTCCTGGGCGACACGATCGAAGAGATCGCCGTCGAGAAGGCCGGGATCATCAAGCCTGGCGCCCCTGCCGTCAGCGCCCGCCAGCAGGACGCCGTCGACGGCGTGCTGGAAACCGCCGCCGCCCTGGCCGGGGTCGAGCTCACGCTCATGGGCCGTGACTTCGACGCCTGGGAGGAACGCGGCCGCCTGCTGGTGCAGATGGAAGACCGCCTGCTCGACCTGCCCGCCCCCGCCCTGCCCGGCGAGCACCAGTTCGCCAACGCCGGCCTCGCCGTCGCGGCCCTTCTGGCCCTGGACGATCCCAGGATCGACGAGGCGGCCATGGGCCGGGGGATCGCCGGCACGGTCTGGCCGGCCCGCTTCCAGCGCCTGACGGCCGGTCCCTACGCGGAAGCCGCGCAAGCCGCCGGCGCCGACCTGTGGCTCGACGGCGGGCACAATCCCCACGCCGGCCGCGCCGTGGCCCGCGCCGTGGCTGATCTGGCCGCCCGCGACGGCCGTCCCGTGGCCCTGATCTCGGGCCTGCTGGCCAACAAGGACGCCACCGGTTTCTTCCAGGCCTTCCGGGGCGTCGCCGCCAAGGTGTTCACCGTCACCTTCGAAGGTCACGCCGCCGCCAGCGCCGCTGAAACCGCCGCCGCCGCCGAACTGGCCGGCCTGCGCGCCGCCGCCTGCGACAGCCTCGACGACGCGCTAACGCGAGCGCTCGCGCTGGACCCCGTCCCGCACGTGCTGATCTGCGGCTCGCTCTACCTGGCGGGAGAAGTGCTGGGAGCCAGCGAAGCGACCTGGCCCGTCTAAATCCCTCTCCCCTTGCGGGAGAGGGTGGCCTCCGAAGGAGGTCGGGTGAGGGGTTGCACGTACAGAAACGCCGCAAAAGCCGATCAGCTTTCGCGGCGTCTGACTTCTGAGAGACCCCTCATCCGTCGCCTTTCGGCGACACCTTCTCCCGCAAGGGGAGAAGGACGAGATCAGAAGTTCCGCACCGAGATATCCGGCACCACCAGCACGCCGGCCTCGCCGCTTTCGTCGCCCCAGGCCAGACGCGAGCCGTCGGCGTTGACCGACAGGCTGCTGATCGGGGCGCCCTTCTCGGCCTTCAGGGTCTCGATGCGGCCCGAGCGCATGTGCGCGGCCCAGACGCGGCCGTTGTCCTGGCCGGCGATCATCACCGGCAGGGCGTCGATGCCGGCCACCTGCACCACCAGCGAGTCGCGCGAGAAGCCGATCTCGGCGGCTTCCTTGCCCATCGGGCCGCTGGCCCCGGCGAACGGCCAGATCACCGCGCCGTTGGCGCCGGCGGTGGCCAGCAGGTTGCCCTTGTCGAAGAAGTCCAGGCTCTTGATCTTGGCCGGATAGCCGCCCATCCGCATGTCCTTGCCGTCCGACAGGCGCCAGCCGTGCAGCTGGTTCTCCTGCATGGCCGAGACCAGGAACTTGCCGTCGGGGCTGTAGGCCAGGGCCACGTGGCTGCCGGCCCACTTCATCACCGTCGGCTTCTGGTCGGCGATGCGGCTCCACCACAGCGACACGCCGCCGTAGCCGGCCGCGGCCAGGCGCTTGCCCTTCGGGTCGAAGGCCACGCCCGAGACCGTCTTCTCGTGGACGTAGGTGCGACGGAACTCGGCGTCGGCCGAGTCCAGCACGTGCACTTCCTTGCCGGCCGTGAAGGCGATCAGGCCCGAGGCGGCGCTGGCCGTCACGTGCTCGATCCACTTGCCCTTCACCTCGGCCAGCAGGGTGGCCACGACCTCGTCGCCCTCGACCCGGCTCCAGACCACGCGGCCGTCGTCGCCGCCGGTCACCAGGCCCCGGCCCGAGGGGTGGACGCAGGCGGCCAGCACGGCCCCACCGAGCGGTCCGCCATGGGCTTCCACGGTGACGAAACCGCCCTCGGCCTCGAATCGGACAGTGCCGTCGCCCAGGGCGAATCCGGCGCGTCCAGCGCGATCGAACAGGGCGGCGGTGACGTAGGCGTCGAAGGAAAAGATCATGCGCGGGGGCTTAGCGCGGCCTGATGGCCAGCGCTAGTCGCGCGGGGCGCGAAGCCCGGCGCCCAAAACGCTCTCCTGAACGGCGTTAGGCCAAAAAGACTCACAAAAGGGGTTGCCATTGCGGCGCGTCGTCGGGCTTTACTTCCGCGCTCGTCTGCGCCAGACGTGGCATCTAACAATTTCTGGACCGCCTGGGGGCGGTCCCCGGGAGACAGTCAGGCTATGGCGGCTAAACTTGCTGGCGGCGGCGGCGGTCGCTACTCGCTGAACCAGAATTCAGAAATCAACGTCACGCCCTTCGTCGACATTCTGCTCGTTCTGCTCATCATCTTCATGGTCGCCGTGCCGATGGCCGTGACCTCGATCAAGATCGACCTTCCCCCCGCTTCGCCGCCGCCTCCCGGCGTGAAGCCGAAGGAACCGGTCTTCATCTCGATCCAGAAGTCGGGCGCTCTGTTCATCGCGGACAAGCAAACCAGCCTCGACAACCTGCAGTTCGACCTGGACGCCAAGTTCACCTCGAACGGCCAGGCTGGCCCGAAGGACGACCAGCGCGTGATGATCCGCGCCGACGCCGACGTCATGTACGCCGACTTCATGGGCGTGCTGAACCAGCTGCAGACCGCTGGCTGGTACAAGGTCGGCCTGATCAACGAAGACATCCACTAAGCAGGACGTCTTCGGCGACAGCCAAAAAGACCAAGGGGCCGGCGGCGAAAGCTTCCGGCCCCTTTTTCTTGTCCGCTTTTCAGGAAAACCCGATGCCCGACGCCAAGACCTGGATCGCCTTCGCCCTGGTTTGCCTGGGGATGGCCCTGACCCCGGGGCCGAACATGCTCTATCTGGTCAGCCGCTCGATCTGCCAGGGGCGCTGGGCCGGGATCGTGTCGCTGGTCGGCACGGCGGCGGGTTTCATCGTCTATCTGGTCTGCGCGGCGCTGGGCATCACCGCCCTGCTGATGGCCGCACCGATCGCCTACGACGTCCTGCGGTTCGGCGGGGCGCTCTATCTGGGCTGGCTGGCCTGGCAGGCGATCAAGCCGGGCGGACAGTCGCCCTTCCAGGTGCGCGAGCTGCCCAAGGACCCGCCGGCCAAGCTGATGGCCATGGGTTTCCTGACCAACCTGCTCAATCCCAAGGCGGCGATGCTCTATCTGTCGCTGCTGCCGCAGTTCATCGACCCGAAGCATGGGGCCGTGCTCAGCCAGTCGCTGCTGCTGGGCGGGACCCAGATCGCCGTCAGCCTGACGATCAACGGCCTGATCTGCCTGGCCGCCGGTTCGATCGCCACCTTCCTGGCGACCCGCCCCAGCTTCGCCCTGGTCCAGCGCTGGCTGATGGCCAGCGTGCTGGGGGGCCTGGCCGTGCGCATGGCCACCGAAGCCCGGCGCTAGGACAGAACCTGGCAGCAGCCTGTCGGCGGGACGTTCCCTGCCGGCCACAACAGGCCTATCTAGCCGCCCATGAGCGACTTCGACGACGAGGACGAGACCCAGGGCCGGCGCCGGGCGCTGTCCAACACCCAGGTGCTGGGCTTCCTGGCGCGCTTCTGGCTGCGCCGGAAGCTGATCTTCACCGCCGGGGTGGTGCTGACCCTGATCGCGGTGGGCTTCGACGTGGCCCTGCCGACCGCCGCCGAGCATCTGGTCAATGTCGTGGTGGCCGGCGAGAAGTCGCGCGCCTGGGGGGCCTGGGCCGTCTTCGTCGGCGTCTACCTGGCCTTCTCGCTGATCCGCAACATCGCCCACCGGTTCTGGATCCCGCTGGCCGCCCGCAACATGGAGGAGATGACCAACGAGGGCTTCGCCCGCGTCCAGGCCTTCTCGTCCGACTGGCACGCCGACAGCTTCGCCGGCGCCACGGTGCGCAAGCTGACCCGCGCCATGTGGGGCTATGACAGCGTCACCGACGCCTTCACGATCTGGCTCGTGCCCAGCATGATCGTGCTCTTGGGCCTGTCGGGCGTGATGCTGGTCAAGCAGCCCCTGGCCGGCGCGATCTCGCTGGTCGTGGTGCTGCTGTACCTGTCGGTGAACCTGTGGATCACCGAGCGCTACGTCCGGCCCGCGAACCTGAAGTCCAACGCCCTGGACTCCGCCATCGGCGGGGCCCTGGCCGACGCGGTGACCTCCAACCCCACCGTGAAGGCCTTCGGCGCCGAGGACCGCGAGACCCAACGCCTGGCCCAGGTCACGGCGGCCTGGCGCGACGCGGTGATGGTCACCTGGAACCGCTTCACCGACGTGTGGCTCGGCCAGAACCTGCTGCTGGTCGTGCTGCAGGCCGGCCTGACCGGGGCCATGGTCTGGTCCTGGATGCGCGGCCAGGCCAACGCCGGCGACATCGTCGCGGCCATGACCTCGTTCCTGCTGATGAGCGGCTATCTGCGCAACATGGGCGAGAACATCCGCATGCTGCAGAAGGGCATCGACGACAGCGAGGACGTCGCGGCCTGGTCAACGCTGCCGCCGCAGATCGCCGACGCCCCCGGCGCGCCCGACGTCGTGACCGGCCCCGGCGCCGTCGCCTTCCAGGGCGTGACCTTCGCCTACCGCAACGCCGGCGCGCCGCTCTACGACCGCTTCTCGCTGGACATCGCGCCGGGCGAGAAGGTGGCCCTGGTCGGCCCCACGGGCTCGGGCAAGTCGACCTTCGTCAAGCTGATCCAGCGCCTGCACGACCTGCAGGGCGGTCGGATCCTGATCGACGGCCAGGACGTGGCCAAGGTTACCCAGGGCTCCCTGCGCCGCGCCATCGCCGTGGTGCCGCAGGACCCGGCCCTGTTCCACCGGTCCCTTCTCGACAACATCGCCTACGGCCGTCCCGACGCCACCTTCGAGCAGGTGGTGGAGGCCGCCAAGAAGGCCCGCGCCCACGACTTCATCCTGAAACTGCCGCACGGCTACGACACCCTGGTCGGCGAGCGCGGCATCAAGCTGTCGGGCGGCGAGCGCCAGCGCGTGGCCATCGCCCGCGCCTTCCTGACCAACGCCCCGATCCTCGTTCTGGACGAGGCCACCTCGTCGCTCGACGTCGAGACCGAGGCCCTGGTGCAGGAGGCCGCCGAGGCCCTGATGCAGGGCCGCACGACGATCGTCATCGCCCACCGCCTGTCGACCGTGCGCGGCGCCGACCGGATCCTCGTCTTCCAGAACGGCCGTGTGGTCGAGGAAGGCCGCCACGCCGAACTGAAGGCGGCCGGCGGGGTCTATGCGCGGCTGAACGCCGTCAGCGAGGGCGCGGTTTAGGCCGCGAGGCCAGGGCCTCCTCCGCCGTCACGTTGCAGGCGTCGCCCTGCGGTCGAAGCTCCATCCGGACATCCCCGATCACCACGTCGCGCAGGGGCGAGGGTTCGACGGTCGCGGCCTCGCCCGAGCGCGCCAGCACCCCGGCGATGTCGGCCACCCGGCCGCAGGGGCTGGACGCATAGCCGATCTTCTTCCAGCGACCTTCGCGCATGCCGAAGACGTCGAGCATCGAGCCGCTCGACAGCAGCACCTCCTCGGACCCGTCCGCGTCGATGTCGAGCAGCAGGGCCGAGCACGGCTTGGCGGCGAAGCGGCACGGCGAGTCGCTCAGGTCGGTCAGGCGTTCGAAGCCGTTCGGCAGGGTCCGGCCCTTGGGGTAGACGATCACGCCGGCCATCGGCTCGGCCTTCCCCGGCGCGGGCCCGGCCGCCAGGCGGGCGAGGCTGGCCTTGGCCGCCTTGGCGACGAGGGCGTCCGGCCCTGCCGCCAGCCGCTTGAGCGCATCCAGGCCGAACCGGCCGCTGCGGAACCGCAGGAAGTCGAAGTCGAACGCCTCCGCCTTGACCTTGCCGGCCTGCAGCCGCGCGACCTGGTCGTTCACCGACAGCCGGCGCGGATCGGCCAGGGGCGTCACCAGGGCCAGCAGTACGACGATGACCACGAAGGCCATGCCGATATTGGTCGTCTCCAGGATCTTCAACCAGGGGCCCGGCCGCACGGCGGCGACCGCGTAGCCGATCGCATAGCCGGCCGCGACCAGCACGCAGGCGGCGGCGATGATCCGGTCGGTGCTGAGGCCGTACTGGCCGATGCGCAAGGACAGGCCATAGGCCGCCAGCACGGTGATCGGAACCAGCAACAGGCCGGCCAGCCGCGCCGCCCACTTCAGGATCAGGGCGGTCGTCTCGGTGCCGTCCTGATAGGCGGCGTTGGTCAGCAGAACCAGGAAGGCCGCCGCGGTCAGCAGGCTGGCCGTGGCGCTGCGGGTCTTCCACAGCGGCTCCAGCCCCGTGAACGGCAGGGTCAGCAGGAAGGCCCCGGCGATCAGCACCATAAGCGGCAGCAGCCAGGCCAGCAGGGTCAGGGCCACGGTCCGCACCCCGCGCACCAGGCCGGCCCGCACGTCGGTCAGCTGGACGGCGGCGGCGAAGATCGTGGTGGTGGCGGGAATGGCGAAGAGCTTGGTCTGGATGATCGTCTCGATGATCCCGACGCCGATCAGCTTGAACAGCACCGCCGCCAGCCACAGCAGCAGCCAGAAGGCGCCGGTGAAGCCGACCGCTAGCGCCAGCTGAACCCCGTGCTTCCAGGTAATGTCGAAATAGCTGGCGAAGCGGGCGATGGGCCGCCGCTCGATGTCGGCCGGCTCGACCAGGTGGTGACCGATGAAGATCAGGGCCGCCACGCCCAGGAAGCTTAAGGGTCCCAGGCCGTTGACGCCCGAGGCCGACGGATCGCCGCTCCACACGCCATAGGCTCCGACCCCGGCGGCGAGCAGAACGACCAGCCCCTTCCAGGAAGCCAGCGCGGGCCAGCGCATGGTCGAAAGCCCGGCCAGCACCACGAACGGCGCGAACAGGAAGGCCAGCAGGAAGGCCGCATAGACCATGGGCTGGCCGTCGGGCCAGCGCTTGAACTCGTCGGCCTGGTACAGCCAGTACAGCAGCAGGCCCTGGGCCAGGCCCGTGACCAGCCGCAGGATCGCCGCCCGGCGGACGGCGCGCGGATCGGCTTCGACGGCTTGATCGGTCATCGACGGGCTCCTGCAACCTTCGAGCAGCAGAGATCACGCCCCGCGTGCGGCGCCTAGGACGAAGCTTGGCCTCCATCCTTTCTCCACACGCTCTCGACGCTCCCTCGACGCCCCCTCCACACCCCCTTCGAACATCGGGCCCTCTCGCCTTGCCCTGGCGCGCCCCCGCTTCTAGGTTCCGCCCCGTTCCAGGAGTCTCCCCGCCCATGGCCTATCGCTCGCTTCGCGAATTCATCGACGTGCTGGAGGCCCAGGGCGAGTTGGTGCGGGTCAAGGAGCCGGTCTCCTCGGTCCTGGAGATGACCGAGATCCAGACCCGCCTGCTGGCGACCGGCGGCCCGGCCGTGCTGTTCGAGCACGTGCTGCTGCCCGACGGATCGCGGTCTTCGATGCCGGCCCTCGCCAACCTGTTCGGCACGGTCAAGCGGGTGGCGATGGGCGTGACGCTGGGCGGCGAGCCTCGCACCACCGCCGGCGAGCTGCGCGAAGTGGGCGAACTGCTGGCCTTCCTGCGCCAGCCCCAGCCCCCCAAGGGGCTGAAGGACGCCATCGACATGCTGCCGCTGGCCAAGACGGTGCTGTCGATGCGCCCGGGCACGGTGAAGAAGGCGCCCGTGCAGGAAGTGGTGCTGAAGGGCGACCAGATCGACCTCTCCAAGCTGCCGGTGCAGACCTGCTGGCCGGGCGAACCGGCCCCGCTGATCACCTGGGGCCTGGTGGTCACCAAGGGTCCCAGCGACGACCGCGAGGACGACTTCAACCTCGGCATCTACCGCATGCAGGTGCTGGGCAAGGACCGGGCGATCATGCGCTGGCTGGCCCACCGCGGCGGGGCCCAGCACTACGCCCGCCACAAGAAGGCCGGCAAGAAGGAGCCTCTGCCCTGCGCCGTGGTGCTGGGCGCCGATCCCGGCACGATCCTGGCCGCCGTGACGCCGGTGCCCGACACCCTGTCCGAATACCAGTTCGCCGGCCTGCTGCGCGGCGCCAAGCTCGACCTCGTGCCGGCCAAGACCGTGCCGCTGATGGTGCCGGCCCAGGCCGAGATCGTCATCGAGGGCCACGTCCTGCTCGACGAGCACGCCGAGGAAGGCCCCTACGGCGACCACACCGGCTACTACAACAGCGTCGAGACCTTCCCGGTCTTCCAGGTGACCGCGATCACCATGCGCAAGGACCCGATCTACCTGACCACCTTCACCGGCCGGCCGCCGGACGAGCCCTCGGTGCTCGGCGAGGCGCTGAACGAGGTGTTCATCCCGCTGATCCGCCAGCAGTTCCCCGAGATCGTCGACTTCTGGCTACCGCCCGAGGGCTGCTCCTACCGCATCGCCGTGGTGTCGATGAAGAAGGCCTATCCGGGCCACGCCAAGCGGGTGATGCTGGGCGTCTGGAGCTACCTGCGCCAGTTCATGTACACCAAGTGGGTGATCGTCGTGGACCACGACATCAACGCCCGCGACTGGAAGGACGTGATGTGGGCGATCAGCACCAAGATGGACCCCGCCCGGGACATCACGGTGATCGAGCACACCCCGATCGACTATCTCGACTTCGCCAGCCCCGTCAGCGGCCTGGGCTCCAAGATCGGCCTCGACGCCACCGACAAGTGGGAGCCGGAGACGAACCGCGAGTGGGGCGAGGAGATCCGCATGGACCAGGCCGTGGTCGATGCGGTCAGCGAAAAGTGGTCGCGGCTTGGCCTGCCGGGCGAAGGCAAGCCGATCTGGAAGACGAAGTAAGGACGCGCTGGCGGACGAGCGACTTTCAAGTTATTACTTAGTAATAACGGAGACAGTCATGCGCTCGTCCGTCCGCAAGATCGGCAATTCCGCTGGCGTTCTGCTGCCCAAGACCGCGCTCGAAAGCCTGGGCGTCGGGGTCGGCGACGCACTCGAACTCACCCTTTCGGGCGACGAAATCGTTATCAAGGCGGCCAAGCGTCACGTGCGCGATGGCTGGGAAGAAGCCTCCAGGCAGATTGGCGCGGAAGGCCTTAGCGAAGAAGACATCGAGTGGCTCGAAGCGCCGCTCACCGCCGAGACCGACGAGGACTGGACATGGTGATGCGCGGTCAGGTCTGGCTGGTCCGTCTTGATCCCACCGAGGGCAGCGAACTCCAGAAGACCCGGCCCTGCATCGTGGTCTCTCCGCCGGATTTCACCCACCACCGCGTGGTCACCGTCGTGCCGCTGACCAGCGGAGCACGGCCTGCACCCTACCGCCCCGCTGTCACCTACCAGGGCCGGGAAGGCTTCGTGCTGATCGAGCAGATCCGAACGGTCTCTCGCACACGGTTCATCCGCCGCCTGCCCGACATCGATCCCGAGACCCTCGCCGCCACGCTCGCCGCCCTACGCGAGATGTTCGAAGAATAGATCGCCTACATGAACAGCCTCACGTCTGCATCGACCGCAGGTTTCCGCAACGGCTTCCTATCCATGGCCACCGCCGCCATCCTGCTTTCCTCCGGAGCCCCCGCCATGTCGCAACCCAAGAAGCCCTGGGACGAAGCCTTCCTGCCGCCCGCGCCGCAGTGGCAGGGCGCGAGCCAGGCGCTGATCCGTGATGCGGCCGATCCGTGGGTGACGCCGTTCGAGGCCGATCCGGGCCACGACTTCTCGCCAACCTACGCCGACACCCGCGCCTGGTTCGACAAGCTCGACAAGGCGACCAAGCTGGTGCGCGTCGAGGACTTCGGGGTCTCGCCCGAGGGCCGGCCGATCTTCGCCGTCATCGCCAGCAAGGACGGCGACAAGCTCGATCCGAAGAAGCCGCTGCTGCTGGTGCAATGCGGCATCCACCCGGGCGAGATCGACGGCAAGGACGCGGGCATGATGCTGCTGCGCGACATCGCCTTCCACGGCAAGGACCCCTTGCTCGACAAGGTCAATCTGGTGCTGATCCCGATCCTGTCGGTCGACGGCCACGAGCGCTCGGGTCCCTATTCGCGGCCCAACCAGCGCGGGCCGCGCATCCAGGGCTGGCGCAACACGGCGACCAACCAGAACCTCAACCGCGACTTCATGAAGCTCGACCAGCCCGAGATGCAGGCGCTGAAGCGGCTCCAGGCCAGATACCACGCCGACCTCTACGTCGACGTCCACGTCACCGACGGCATGGATTACCAGTACGACGTCACCTACGGCTACAACGGCGAGGACGGCGTCTGGTCGCGCTCGCCGGCCACGGCCAAGTGGCTGGACGAGGCCTTCAAGCCGGCGATGAACGCGAGCCTGGAGGCCGAGGGCCACATCCCGGGCGAGCTGGTGTTCGGCGTCGACGAGCGCAACCCCAAGGCCGGCCTGTCGGACGGCGGGTTGGGCGAGCGGTTCTCCAACGGCTGGGGCTCGGCCGCCCACGTGCCGACCATCCTGATCGAGAACCACAGCCTCAAGCCCCACGCCCAGCGGGTGCTGGGCACCTATGTCTTCATCGAGACGGCGCTGAAGCTGCTGGCGCAGAAGGGCGACACCCTGCGCGCCGCCGTCGCCGCCGACAGCGCCCTGCGGCCGGCGACCATCCCGGCCAATTTCGTCGCCGACGACAAGCCGACCACGACCCGCGCCTTCAAGGGCATCCGCTACGAGACCTACGACAGCCCCGCCTCGGGCAAGACCGAGATCCGCTGGCTGGGGCAGGCCGATCCGGAGCTGTGGCAGCTGCCGTTCTACGGCTCGCACCCGACGCTGCAGCTGGCCCGACCCAAGGCCTACTGGGTTCCCAGCTACCGCGCCGACATCATCGAGCGGCTGAAGCTGCATGGGGTAAAGGTCGAAACCTTGGACGCGCCCAAGGTCGTTCCCGTCGAAATGCTGCGCCTGGTCGAGCCCAAGGTCGCCCCGCGCGCCAACGAGGGCCACGTCCAGATGAGCGTCGAGCAGGTGACGACGCAGGCCCGCGACTGGACCTTTCCCAAGGGCTCGGTGCGCGTGCCCACCGACCAGCCGCTGGGCGACCTCGTCGTGCTGCTGCTCGAGCCGCAGTCGAGCGAAAGCGTCTTCGCCTGGGGCATGGTCCCCGAGGTGCTGAGCCGGGTCGAATATATCGAGCCCTACGCCATCGCCCCGCTGGCCGAGAAGATGATGGCCGCCGACCCGGCGCTGAAAGCCGAGTTCGAGGCCAAGCTGGCCGCCGATCCCAAGTTCGCCGCCGATCCCGACGCGCGCCTGGCCTGGTTCTACAAGCGCACGCCCTTCTACGACGACCGCCACCTGCTCTACCCGATCGCCCGGGAGAGGTAGGGATCGGGCATAGAGACCCTCTCTCTTTGAGAGAGGGAGGGGCCCACGCCGCAAGGCGTGGGAGGGTGAGAGGTAACAAACTCACCGAATGAGGCGCGGCGCTTAGAGCTTCGACTTCGGGCGGTTGGTCGCCATCTCGGATTTGCCTGTCGGTGGTGAAACCCCTCACCCTCCCACCGCTTCGCGGCGGGCCCCTCCCTCTCCCTATGGAAGAGGGGACGAGTCCCACGGCCGCTCCGCTCCATACCGCGCGACCAGCGCGTCCACCGCCGCCCGCAGCTTCGCGCTCGGATACGGCGTGCGGGGCCACACCAGGTTCACCGGCAGGGGACTGTCGAACACCCCGTCGAGCACCGTCTCCAGCCGGCCGGCCGCGAGATCCTCGGCCACCACCCAGCGCGGGACCATGGCGATCCCGGTTCCGGCCCGAGCGGCCTCGGCCAGCACCAGGGCGTCGCCGATGCGCAGGCGGCCGTCCACCGGCAGGCTGCGGGCGACACCGTCCGCGTCGAGATAGGGCCAGGGCGTCGGGCGGCCGTCGCGGGCCTCGACCAGGCAGTCGTGATCCAGCAGGTCCTCGACGCGCTCGGGCCGGCCCCGCGCATCGAGATAGGCCGGCGTCGCGCAGACCACCCGCCGCTGCGCGCCCAGCGGCCGGGCGACCAGGCCGGCGCGGTCGTCGAGGTCGCCGATGCGCACCGCCAGATCCACGCCCTCGGCCGTCAGGTCCACCGTCCGCGCGCCGAACACGACCTCCAGCCTCAGGCCCGGCCAGCGGGCGACCAGCTCCAGCAGAACCGGCATGACGAAGGCCCGGCCCAGCAGCGGCGGCAGGGCCACGCGCAGCAGGCCCGACGGCTCGCCCCGTCCCTGCAGCAGTTCGGCCTCCGCCTCGGCCAGGCCGGCCAGGGCCGCGACGCAGCGCGCGTGGAACACCCGACCGTCCTCGGTCAGGGCCACGGTGCGGGTGGTGCGGGCCAGCAGCCGCACGCCCAGCCGCGCCTCCAACCGCTGCACCGCCTTGCCCACCGCCGAGGGCGACAGGCCCAGCGACGGCGCGGCGGCGGCGAAGCCGCCATGCTCGGCCACGGCCACGAAGGCCCGAACGCCGCCATAGCGGTCGAGGGAGGGGATCAACGTCATTCCCGCACTGAAGTCCGGAATGATCGGAATTCAAGTCGTTTCCGTCGCGCTTGTCCGCCGCCTAGCCTCACGGCCATGCGATACGATGAAAAGACCCTGGTGGTGATCGGCGGCGGCTCGGGGATCGGGCTGGCCACGGCGAAGGCCTTCGTCGAAGGCGGCGGCCGCGTGGTGATCGGCGGACGCTCGGCCGACCGGCTTGAGGCGGCCCGCGCCCAGCTCGGCCCCAACGCCCAGGCCGCGACTATCGACCTCTTCGACACCGCCTCCGTCGCGCGGTTCTTCGAGCCCCTCGACCGCATCGACCACCTGTTCACCCCGGCCGCGACCTACACTATCGCCCCCTTCGACCATCCCGACGAGGCGGCCATCGCCTCGCCGTTCGACGGCAAGTTCTGGGGCCAGGTGCGGTGCGTGCGCGCCGCCGCGCCCAGGCTGTCGCCCGACGGCTCGGTGGTGCTGATGTCCGGCGCCGCCAGCGCCCGACCGCCCAGGGGCGCGGCGCTCTACGCCGCCGCCAACGGCGCGATCGAGGCCTTCGGACGCGGCCTGGCCGTCGATCTGGCGCCCGTGCGGGTCAACGTGGTCGCCCCCGGCACGATCGACGGCGACCTCTGGGCCCGCCGTCCCACCGAGGTCCGCGAAGCCGCCTTCGCCGGCCAGGCCAAGGGTTCGCTGGTCGGCCGCCCCGGCCGCGAGGCCGAGATCGCCCAGGCCGTGCTGTTCCTGCTGACCAACGGTTTCACCACCGGGACCACCCTGTTCACGGACGGCGGCTACAGCCTGCGCTGACCCCGCCGCCGCTTTTCATTGCAGGGCGAGCGAGGGGACCGTCACGGCCTGTATCGGCAAGGATCCGTTCGAGGGGATCTCGATCCCCCGTTCCGCGAGCCACGATCTCAGGGGCTCGGCGGGAGGACTGGCGACGAACTGCTGGGCCGCCCCGAAGCCGCCGATCCGTCCGCTTCGAACCTGAGACGCCATGTCTTCGGCCGAGGTCGGATAGCTGCGCAGGCAGGCGTCGATCTGGGCCGCCCATACGTCGAAAGCGCCCTCTTCGACCCCTTCCGGAAAGATATAGCGCGCCATTTCGCCGGGGAAATTGGCCGTATGGATCATGAAGGGCGGCGACGTCAGGACCTTGCCCTTGCTGTTCACAAAGTCATCCACGCCGGTGAAACTCAGACCCATCAAGCCCGAGACGCTCACGGCGCCCCACTTCAGGTGGGGCGTGAAGATGAAGAAGGGCGTGATTTCCTGCCAGGATTGGAAAAACACAGGCGAACGGCCGAGCTTTCCCGGCAACTTGAAGTGATCGAGGCCACGCTCGATCAGGGCGTCCACGCCTCGCCACTTCAGCGGGTTCTGCGCTTTGGTCATGATCTTTCGTCTACGCGAAGCTCAACCGCAGCGTAAGTGACCGCCGCATCATTACCGCGACGCCGCCGGCGAGAGCAGCGCCTCGAAGCCGCCCGCAAGCTCAACCTTACGCCACGTTACCGGTTGCCTTCCGGGCGGAAGCGGGGCCCATATGCGGCCCCGCTTTCTGTTCCGAAGGGTCCGCGCCATGGACGTTTCCGCCGCCGGCCACGCCGCCGCCCTCTGGGCCGGCCTGCACGTCTTCCTGCTGCTGGTGCTGTCGCTGCTGGTTGTGCGCCTGCGCCAGAAGCACAAGGTGGCCCTGGGCGACGGCGGCGTTCCGGAGCTGGCCCAGGCCATCCGCGCCTTCGGCAACGCCAGCGAATACATCCCCACGGGCCTGGGCGTGCTGGCGGTGCTGGCCGTGGTCGGCGCGCCGATCATCGCCGTGCACGGCGTCGGCTTCGTGCTGTTCGCCGGCCGCCTGATCCACGCCGTGGGCCTGTCGCGCAGCGGCGGGGTCTCGATCCCGCGCGCCGTCGGCATGATCTGCACCTGGCTGGCCTACGTCTTCGGCGGCGTGATCCTGCTGTTCTACGCCATTCCCTGAGTTTCCGGGGGTCGGCGACGCTTGCCCCGCCCGCCCCGCCTCGTCATAAGGCCCCATGGACGAAAACCTGTTGCATGACGTCGTCGCCGCCGCGCGCAAGGCCGGGGCGGACGCCGCCGAGGCCGTGTTCGCCGAGCGCCAATCCCTGTCGGTGGGCGTACGCCTGGGCGAGCTGGAGGAAGTCGAGCGCGAGGAGGCCAAGGACCTGGGCCTGCGCGTCTTCGTCGGCCGCCGCAGCGCCACCGTCTCCGGCTCCGACGTCAGCCCCGAGGCCCGCGCCAAGCTGATCGAGCGCGCCGTGGCCATGGCCCGCCTGGCTCCCGAGGATCCCTATGCCGGCTTCGCGCCGCAGGATCGCCTGGCCAAGGGTCCGTTCCCCGAGCTCGACCTGGTCGATACCTACGAGCCCACCGCCGAGACCCTGGAGACCCAGGCCCGCGAGGCCGAAGAGGCCGCCCGCGCGGTCGAGGGCGTGACCAATTCCGACGGCGGCTCGTCGAGCTGGAGCTCCACCGCCTGGCGCCTGGTCACCAGCGACGGCTTTTCGGGCCTGCACGCGGCCACGGGCTTCGGGATTTCCGCCTCGGCCATCGCCGGCGAGGGCGCGGGCATGGAGCGTGGCGGCGAAGGCCGCTCGGTGCGCCACGCCGAAGACCTGCCCACGCCCCAGGCCATCGGCGACAAGGCCGGCCGCCAGGCCGTCTCGCGCCTCAACGCCCGCAAGATCGGCTCGACCACCGCCCCGGTGATCTTCGAGAACCGCCTGGCCATGTCGCTGATCGGCCCGCTGATCGGCGCCATCTCCGGCCCCTCGATCGCCCGCGGCACCTCGTTCCTGAAGGACAAGCTGGGCCAGCGGATCTTCTCCGCCGGCGTCCAGCTGACCGAAGACCCGCACCGCGTGCGCGGCCTGGGCTCGGCCCCGTTCGACGACGAGGGGGTGGCCACCGTGCGCCGCGCCCTGATCGACGACGGCGTGCTGACCACCTGGCTGCTCAACAGCGCCAGCGCCCGCCAGCTGAACCTGGAGACCACAGGACATGCGTCGCGCGGCTCGGCCGGCCCGCCCGGGGTCTCGACCCACAATCTCACCTTGGAGCCGGGCGACCTCGACCTGGCCGGCCTGATGGGCCAGGCCAAGGACGGTCTCTTCATCACCTCGATGTTCGGCCCGTCCCTGAACGGCAACACCGGCGACTGGTCGGTGGGCTGCTCGGGCTTCTGGTTCGAGAACGGCCAGGTCGCCTATCCGGTCACCGAGATCACCGTCGCCGGCAACCTGATCGACATCTACGGCCGGCTGGTCGTGGGGTCCGACCTGGAGATCCGCGGGGCCAGCAACAGCCCGTCCATCCTGGTCGACGGCCTGGCGATCGCGGGCAAATGATGAGCGACCTAGACCTGATCCTCGACGCGGCTCGCGAGGCCGGCGCCCTGGCCCTGAAGGCCCGGGAAGGCGGCGTGAAGATCTGGTCGAAGGAAGGCGGCTCGCCGGTCACCGACGCCGACCTGGCCGTCGACGCCCTGCTCAAGGAGCGCCTGCGCGCCGCGCGGCCCGACTATGGCTGGTTGTCGGAGGAGACGGTCGACGATCCGACCCGGCTCGACACCACGCGCCAGTTCGTGGTCGACCCGATCGACGGCACGGTGGCCTTCATGAAGGGCCGGCCGTGGTTCGCCGTCTCGGTGGCCGTGGTCGAGAACGGCCGGCCGATCGCCGGCGTCGTCCACGCCCCGGCCCTGGACGAGACCTATGCGGCGACCCTGGGCGGCGGCGCGACCCTGAACGGCGCGGCCATCGCCCCCAGCCCGACCGACGTGCTCGACGGCTCGGCCATGCTGGGCGACGCCAAGATGTTCGCCCACCCGGCCTGGCGCACGCCCTGGCCGCCGATGCGCATCGAGGCCCGCAATTCGATCGCCTACCGGGTGTGCCTGGTGGCGGCCGGCGCCTTCGACGCGGCGATCGCGCTCAGCCCCAAGAGCGAGTGGGACCTGGCCGCCGCCGACCTGATCTGCGCCGAGGCCGGAGCGTTGCTTACCGATCACCTCGGCAGAAAATTCGCCTACAACCAGCCGAATCCGACGGTTCCGAGCCTGGTTTGCGCGAATAGGGCGCTTCACCCGTTGATCCTGTCACGCGTCGGGCATATCGACCTGCCATAATCATAATTTCCGCAGGAACGTGCTCCCCCATGTCCGACAAGCAGCTTCTTCATATCGTGATCGGCGGCGAACTGAAGGATGTCGCCGGAACCGAGTTCCGTGACCTCTCGAAGGTGGAATTCGTCGGCGCCTACCCGACCTACAACGACGCCCACGCCGCCTGGAAGGCCAAGGCGCAGGCCACCGTCGACAACGCCCACGCGCGGTATTTCATCATCCACGCCCACAAGCTGCTGGACCCGAGCGCGGCGTAAAGCCTGATCCTTCTCCCCTTGCGGGAGAAGGTGTCATCCGCAGGATGACGGATGAGGGGTCGCACCCACGAAAAACGCCGCGACAGCTGATCGGCTGTCGCGGCGTCTTGCGTTTGAGAGACCCCTCACCCGACCTCCCTCCGGGAGGCCACCCTCTCCCGCAAGGGGAGAGGGACGATCTCACTCCCGCCGCAGCAGCCTGTCGGTCAGCATCTTGCCGAGCATGCCGGCGCGGAAGGTCTTCTTCATCGCCACCGGATCGTAGTCGTCGCTGTCCACCCACTGGGTGAAGGTCAGGCCCTTGGGCGCGCCGCGCTCCAGGTACTGGTCGAAGGTGTAGTCGAGCACGCCGGTGTTGCCCTCCTTGATGTGGAGGTAGCGGCCCGACAGCTGCTTCTTGGCCTCCTCGATCGGCAGGCCCAGGCGATAGTGGGCGTAGAGCACGCTCATGATGCCCGCCCGGTCGGCTCCCGACTTGCAGTGGATCAGGGCCGGGTACTCGATGGTCTCGAACAGTTCCTTGGCCCCGTGCACGCGGGCGCGGATCGGCACCTCGCGCGAGGTGATGGTGAAGTCGACCATCTTGATGCCCAGACGCTCGCAGGCGTCCTTCTCCAGCGCGTAGAAGCTGCCGTCGAAGCCGCCGCGCAGGTTCACCACCGTCTTGATGCCCTGCTTCTTCCACCAGGCCAGCTGGAACGGCCAGGGCTGGTTGGTGCGCACGAGCTCGGGGCTGACCCAGTGGGCGTTGGTGAAGCCGACACGCAGGTAGGCGTGATCGTTCCACATGTAGTGGAGGTAGGTCTTGAAGCGCCCCCAGCGCGTGGAAAGGTCGAAACCGGCCAAGTGGCGATCCTCTGAAAACGCGCCTAGATAGGGCCCACAGGGGATTATTGCAAAACCCCGTGTCGTTTGCCGCTGCACTGCGGCGCCGGCGTCCTTGACAGCCCCCTTTCGAAATCCGACCCCTCGCCCATGACAGACGCCGCCGAGACCGAGACCTCCAACCGCGCCCTGGCCGCGCGGGTCTGGCGCGACTTCCTGCGGCCGCGCTGGAAGGGACTGCTGGTTTCCCTGGCCGCCGCCGTGATCGTGGCGACCTTGAGCGGCCAGCTGGCCCAGATCATCCAGCCGGCGATCGACGAGCTGATCACCCATCCCCAGCCGGGCGCCATCTTGCGGATCCCCGCGATCATCGCCGCCCTGGCGATCGGACGCGGCCTGTTCCAGGTGCTGCAATCGGTGCTGATCAGCCGCATCGGCAACGGCGTGGTCGGCGACATGCAGGTGCGCCTGTTCGGCAAGCTGGTCCGGGCCGACCTCGCCCGCCTGCGCGGCGCCCACTCGGGATCCTACGTCTCCTCGGTGCTCTACGACGCCGGCCTGATCCGCGAAGCGGCGACCACGGGCGTGGTCAACTATGTGCGCGAGTTCCTGACCGTGATCGCCGCGCTCTATGTGATGTTCACCCTCGACCCGATCCTGGCGGGCGGCATCATCGTGCTGGCTCCGCTGGCCAGCCTGATCATGCGGCGCTTCTCGAAGAAGACCACCAAGGCCGCCAAGGGCGCGATGGGAGAGACCTCCAACCTGTCGACCGCGATCATGGAGAGCCTGGACGGCATCAAGATCGTCAAGATGGAGAACCGCGAAGCCTATGAAGAGGGCCGGGTCGCCACGGTGGTCGAGCGCCGCCAGCACCACCTGATCAAGGGCAGCAACGCCAAGGCCATGGCCGCGCCGGCCACCGAGGCCTTCACCACCCTGATCGTCGCCGCCGTCTTCGTCTATGCCGGGTGGCGGGCGACCGCCGGCGCCGGCGTTCTGGGCGGCACCCTGACCGCCGGCGCCTTCTTCGCCTTCCTCACCGCCCTGCTGATGGCCGCTCAGTCGCTGCGCCAGGTGGCCAACCTGCAGACGGTGTTCAGCGAAGGCTTCACCGCCGCCCGCCGGCTGTTCGCCGCCCTCGACGTCGCGCCGGCCATCGTCGAGCCGGCCGGCGCCGCCCCCATTCCGCCCGGCGACGGCGTGGTGGTCCTGAACCATGTCGACTTCGCCTATGGCGAAAACGCCCCGGCCCTGTCCGACGTGTCGCTGCACGTGCGCCGGGGCGAGACCGTCGCTCTGGTCGGTCCGTCCGGCGGCGGCAAGAGCTCGATCCTCAACCTGATCCCGCGCTTCTACGACGTCGCCGGCGGCTCGGTGAGCATCGACGGCCACGACGTGCGCTCGGTGACCCTGGCCAGCTTGCGCGACCGCATCGCCCTGGTGACGCAGGAGCCGTTCCTGTTCGACGACACCATCCGCGCCAACATCGCCTACGCCAAGCCGGACGCGACGGACGCGCAGATCGAGGCCGCCGCCGCCCAGGCCGCCGCCCACGACTTCGTCAGCGCCCTGCCCGAAGGCTACGAGACCCGGGTCGGCGAGGCGGGCGCGCGCCTGTCAGGCGGCCAACGCCAGCGCATCGCCATCGCCCGGGCCTTCCTCAAGAACGCTCCGATCCTGCTGCTCGACGAGGCCACCAGCGCGCTGGACACCGAGAGCGAGGCCCTGGTGCAGGCGGCGCTGGAGCGGCTGATGGCCGGCCGCGCCACCATCCTGATCGCCCACCGCCTGTCGACCGTGAAGCACGCCGACCGCATCTACGTGATCGACAAGGGCCGCGTCGTCGAGACCGGAACCCACGCCGGCCTGGTCCGCGCCAAGGGGCTGTACGCCCGTCTGGCCAAGGCCCAGGACCTGGATCACGCGCCCCCCGCTCTCGGCTCCGAGGAGACCGCCTCTTGAGGCCCCTGCGTTCGCCCATCGTCATCAAGATCCTGTCCTCGATCTTCGCCGGCTACACCAAGCTGGTCTTCGCCACCCTGCGCCTGACCGTCGAGGGCCAGGACAAGGCCGAGGGCGTGTGGGCCGAAGGCCGCACCAAGGGCACGGGCGCGATCCTGTGCCTGTGGCACTCGCGCATCCCGCTCTCGCCGCTCAGCTGGCCGCAGAGCCCGGCCCGCCAGGACATGCGCGCCCTGATCTCGCTGTCCAACGACGGCGAGTTCATCGCCCGCACCATGGACAAGCTG
Organism: Caulobacter sp. GW821-FHT12A07; assembly: GCF_058807655.1. Taxonomy (NCBI): domain Bacteria; kingdom Pseudomonadati; phylum Pseudomonadota; class Alphaproteobacteria; order Caulobacterales; family Caulobacteraceae; genus Caulobacter; species Caulobacter sp. GW821-FHT12A07. The sequence continues at coordinate 192,469 of NZ_JBXAQX010000009.1, read as the reverse complement.
GGCTTTCCGGCCATCCGCGGCTCCTCGGCCAAGAAGAGCGACCTGGGCAAGAACAAGCACGGCGAGCAGGCCTTCCGCGACATGATCAAGTGGGTCAAGGACGGCGGCGGCATGGCCATCACCCCCGACGGCCCGCGCGGCCCGGCCGAGCACATGGAAAAGGGCACCCCCACCCTGGCCCGCTTCACCGGCGCCCCGGTGCTGTTCGTCGGCCTGGCCGCCAAGCCCTGCCTGCGCCTGGGCTCCTGGGACCAGACGATGATCCCCCTGCCCTTCGCCAAGGCCGCCATGGTCTGGGATGGCCCGACCGGGGCGGCGCGCGGGGATGATCCCGAGGCGCTGGTGGCCGAATGGGAAGCGCGGCTGTCGGCGGTGACCCGGCGGGCCGAGGAGATCGTGGGGCTTTGATCCTTCTCCCCTTGCGGGAGAAGGTGGCGGCGAAGCCGACGGATGAGGGGTCGAAAGGCCTGTCCGTCGATTTCTGAGAGACCCCTCACCCGACCTCCCTCCGGGAGGCCACCCTCTCCCGCAAGGGGAGAGGGGACGAGTGGATTGATCCCGCACCGCCTTGGTGGGATGTAGACCCCATGCCGCACGACCATCCGGGCCACGACCACGACCATCACGCCCATGGGCACGACCATGGGCATGGGCATGACCATGACCACGATCACGGTCATGACCACGGGCATGACCATGCGGACGGCCACGGTCACGGCCACCATCACGGGCACGGGCATGGCCACAGCCACGGTCACCACGGTCACAGCCACGCCCCGGCCGACTTCGGGCGCGCCTTCGCGATCGGCACGGCGCTGAATCTGGCCTTCGTGGCGGCCGAGGCCCTCGCCGGCTTCGTCACCGGCTCGCTGGCCCTGCTGGCCGACGCCGGCCACAATCTTTCGGACGTGCTGGGCCTCTTGCTGGCCTGGGGCGCGACGGTGCTGGCCAAGCGCGCGCCGACGGGCCGCCGCACCTACGGCCTGCGCAAGGGCACGATCCTGGCTTCGCTGACCAACGCCGCCCTGCTGCTGGTGGCCGTCGGCGCCATCGCCTGGGAAGCCGTGCGCCGCTTCGCCGATCCGCAGCCCGTCGAGACCGGCCCGGTGATGGTCGTCGCCGCCATCGGCATCGCCATCAACACCGCCACGGCCCTGATGTTCATGCGCGGCAGCAAGGACGACCTCAACGTGCGCGGGGCCTTCCTGCACATGGCCGCCGACGCCGCCGTCTCGGCCGGGGTGGTGGTCGCCGCGCTCGCCATGTGGGCCACCGGCTGGCTGTGGCTGGACCCCGTGGTCAGCCTGGCCATCGTCGTGGTCATCGTGCTGGGCACCTGGGGCCTGCTGCGCGACTCCCTGGACCTGGCGCTGGACGCCGCCCCGCGCGGCATCGACCCCAAGGCCGTGGCCGACTGGCTGGCCGCCCGTCCCGGCGTGGCCGAGGTGCACGACCTGCACATCTGGGCCATGAGCACCACCGAGACGGCGATGACCGCCCACATCGTCCGCCCCGACGAGACCGACCACGACCAGTTCCTGCACGACGTCTGCGGCGAGCTTTCCAAGCGCTTCGCCATCGGCCACGCCACGATCCAGATCGAGCGCGGCGGCCACGCCCACCCCTGCGCCCTGGCGGCCGAAGGCAGCGTGTGAGCCTGCCCTTCTCCCTGGCGCTGTACCGCGCCGCGACCACGGCCCTGACGCCGGTCGCCCCGGCCCTGCTGCGCCGCCGGGCGGCCAAGGGCAAGGAAGACCCCGCCCGCCTGAACGAACGCCTGGGCAAGCCCGCCATCCCGCGCCCCGACGGCGTGCTGGTCTGGCTGCACGGGGCCAGCGTCGGCGAGAGCCTGTCGATCCTGCCCCTGGTCGAGCGCCTGCGGGCCGAGCGGCCGCACGCGGCGATCCTGGTCACCTCGGGCACCGTCACCTCGGCCGAGCTGCTGGCCCGGCGACTGCCCGACGGCGCGATCCACCAGTACCTGCCGGTCGACACCCCGGCCGGCGCGGCGCGCTTCCTCGACCACTGGCGGCCCGACCTGGCCGTCTTCGTCGAGAGCGAGCTGTGGCCCAACCTGCTGCTGGCCGCCAAGGCGCGCGGAACCAGGCTGGCGCTCGTCTCGGCCAAGCTGTCGGACAAGAGCTATGGCAGCTGGCAAACCCGCCCCCTGGCGGCGGCCTGGCTGTTCTCGGGCTTCGACCTGATCCTGGCCCAGGACGGCCGCGCCGCCGACCGCTTCGCCAGCCTGGGCGGAACCGTGGCCGGCGAGGCCGACCTGAAGTTCGGCTCGGCCTCCCTGCCGGTCGACGAGGCCGAATACGCCCGCCTGCGCTTCCAGCTGACCGACCGGCCGCTGCTGCTGGCCGCCAGCACCCACTCGGGCGAGGACGAGATCGTGCTCGACGCCGTGGCCGGCTTTCACCTGGCCCCGCGCCTGGTGATCGTCCCCCGCCACCCGGTGCGCGGCGAGGCGATCCTGGAGATGGCCCGCGAGCGCGGCCTCGAGGCCGTCCGCCGCAGCCGCTCGCCCGACACGATGGCCGAGGTGATCGTCGCCGACACCCTGGGCGAGATGGGCCTGTGGTACCGCCTGGCCGACCTGGCCCTGGTCTGCGGCAGCCTGGTCCCCGGGATCGGCGGCCACAATCCGCTGGAGCCGGCGCGGCTGGACTGTCCGGTGGTCTCGGGCCCGCATGTCGAGAACTGGCTGACCGCCTTCGGCGACCTCGCCGCCGTCGAGGGCGTGGCCTATGCCGACGCCTCGGTGCTGGGCGAGCGGCTGTCGGTCCTGCTCGAGACGCCCGAACGGCTGAAGGCCCAGGCCGCCCGCGCCAAGGCCTTCGTCGAGGCCCGCGACGCCGCCGCCCGGGCGGGCCTGTCGCGCATCCTGGAACTGGTCCCCCTCAACCCTGGACCGGAGGCGGCTGCATGAAGCTTTCCACCCCCCGCTGGTGGTACCGCCGCGAAGGCGGCCCCGCTCCCCTGACCCGCGCCCTGCTGACGCCCCTCTCCTGGCTGTGGGCCAGCGCCACGGCCCGCCGCATCGCCAAGGCCAGCCCCGAGGATCCCGGCGCGCCGGTGATCTGCGTCGGCAACCTCACCGCCGGCGGGGTCGGCAAGACGCCGATCGTGCGCGAACTGCTGCTGGTGCTGACCAATGGCGGGGTGGCGGCCCATGGCCTGTCGCGCGGCTACGGCGGTTCGCTGAAGGGGCCGCTGCGGGTGGATCCCGCCCGCCACAAGGCCGGCGAGGTCGGCGACGAGCCGCTGATGCTGGCCCAGGACTTCCCGATCTGGATCTCGCGCGACCGCGTCGCCGGGGCCAAGGCCGCCGCCGCGGCCGGCGCCCAGGTCATCGTCATGGACGACGGCCACCAGAACCCGGATCTGGCCAAGACCCTGTCGCTGGTGGTGGTCGACGGCGAGACCCGCGACGACGAATGGCCGTTCGGCGACGGCCGGGTGTTCCCCGCCGGGCCGATGCGCGAGCCCCTGGCCGTGGGTCTGGCGAGAGCCGACGCGGTGATCGTGCTGCTGCCGGCCGACCTGCCGCAGGCCGATCCGGAGCTGCTGGCCCTGCTGGCCTCCAAGCCCGTGCTGATCGCCCGCCTGGAGCCGGCCGCCCCGCCGCCGGGCGGTCCGCAGGTGGGCTTCGCCGGCGTCGGCAAGCCGTGGAAGGTCGAGCGCGCCCTGCAGGCCGCCGGCTGCGACCTCGTCGACTTCGCCCCCTTCCCCGACCACGGGACCTACAGCGAGGACACCCTGCGCGGCCTCGCCGAACGGGCCCGCGACCTCGGCGCCAGCCTGGTCACGACGGAGAAGGACTGGATCCGCCTGCCCCCCGCCTGGCGCGACCGCGTGGCGGCCTGGCCGGTGCGGGCGCGTTTCGAGGACGAGGAAGCGCTGGCGCGGGTGCTGGCGGGGATTTCGTAGCCGCTGCGCGACCCCCTCAGTCGCTCCGCGACAGCTCCCCCAGAGGGGGAGCATCTGGGGCGTAGATCCTCCCCCTCTGGGGGAGGTGGCCCGGAGGGCCGGAGGGGGTCTCGCGGCGCTAGCTACTTCACCACCACCCCGCCCTTGATCACGTGATCCACCTTCTGGAGCACAGACACGTCGACCAGCGGATCGCCCTCGACCGCGATCAGGTCGGCCGCCTTGCCGGGCGCCAGCGAGCCGGCTTCGGCCGTGATGCCCAGGTGATCGGCCGCGTTGACCGTCGCCGTGCGGATGGCCTCGATCGGCGACAGCCCCGCGCGGGTCAGCAGCACGAACTCATAGGCGTTGTCGCCGTGGGCGCTGACGCCGCTGTCGGTGCCGAAGGCGATCTTGACGCCGCCGTCGTGGGCGCGGCGGGCCATGTCGAGCATCTTGGGGCCGGCTTCCAGGGCCTTGGCGGTCTGGGCGGGCGTGAAGAAGTTGCCCGGGCTGGCGGCGATGCGGGCCACGAAGTCGCCGGCCATCAGGGTCGGCACCAGATAGGCGCCGTTCTTCTTGAAGAGGGCGATGCTCTCGCCGTCGAGATAGGTGCCGTGCTCGATGGAGTCGCCGCCGGCTTTCAGGAAAGCGTTGATGCCGTCCACCCCGTGGGCGTGGGCGGTGACGCGGCGGCCCATGCGGTGGGCGCTCTCGACGATGGCGGCCAGCTCGCTGTCGCTGAACTGCTGCGACAGGCCCGCGGCGGTGTTGGAGAGCACGCCCCCGGTGGCGGTGATCTTGATCACGTCGGCGCCGCGCCAGACCTGCTCGCGCACCGCGCGGCGGCAGTCGTCGGGACCCGAACACACCGACTCCGGCCGCAGCACGTGCATGACGTCCTCGCGGAAGCCGTTGATGTCGCCATGGCCGCCGTGGATCGACACGGCCGAGCCGGCGGCGATGATCCGCGGGCCGACCACGTCGCCGCGCTTGATCCCGGCGCGCAGGGCGAAGATGGCGTCGTTGTCGGCGCCCAGGTCGGCGACGGTGGTGAAGCCCGCCATCAAGGTCTTGCGGGCGTAGCCGGCCCCGATCATGGCCTGGTCGGCGGAAGACTGGGTCACCTCGTCGAGGCGCGAATTGGGGCCCTGCTGGCCCGTCAGGTGCACGTGGCTGTCGATCAGGCCGGGCAGCACGAAGCGGTCCTTCAGATCGACCACCACCCCGCCGGGCTCGGACACATAGCCGTCGGCGATGCGCACCACCTTGCCGTCCTGCACGACCACGGTCTTGGCGGTCTCGACCTTGCCGGTGGCCGGGTCGGCCAGGAGCTTGCCGGCCTGGACGAAGGTCAGGGGGCCTGCTGCCCCATTGGCTGCCTGAGCGGCGGCGAACGACAGGGCGGCGGCCGCGACGCCGAGCGCGGCGGCGGCCAGGGTACGGATACGCATCGAGTTAGGCCCCTCTGGAACGTTTCACCCCTCCCCAGGGGCGTTTGGCGGCAGGATGAGCGCGGCGGCGCGGGGCTGTCACGCCATTTTCTTTCAAGAGATCCTCCCCCTCTGGGGGAGGTGGCCCGGAGGGCCGGAGGGGGGACGTTTTCAGCTTCCGGAGCGGCGGCCGGGTTCCCCCCCACCGATCGCTACGCGATCGCCTCCCCCATAGGGGGAGGTTCCGTTAAGCCGCCCCCGCCCTCTTGGCGAAGCTCCATGCGCCCTTGGCCAGCACCGGCACCCGGGCCTCCATCAGCTGCGCATGGGCGCTGGCGGCCGTGCCGTCGCGCACCCGGCCGACGATGCCCTGGCAGATGCCGGCCAGGCGGAAGAGGTTGTAGCTGAAGTACCAGTCCAGCTGCGGCAGGCCCTGCCGCCCCGTGGCGGCGCAGTAGCGGGCCACGGCCTCGTCGATGGTCGGGATGCCATAGGCCGTCAGGTCGGTGATCTCGGCCAGGCCGCCGCGCTGGTCGGACGGCATCACCCAGTTCATCAGGAAGTAGGTGAAGTCGGCCAGCGGATTGCCCAGGGTCGACAGCTCCCAGTCCAGCACCGCGATCACCTTCGGCTCGGTGGGGTGCAGGATCATGTTGTCGAGGCGGTAGTCGCCATGAACGATCGAGGTCTGGTCATCGGCCGGCGCGCTGGCGGCCAGCCAGTCGATCAGCCGGTCCATCTCCTCGATCTTCGTCGTCTCGCTGGCGCGATACTGCTTGGTCCAGCGGTCGATCTGGCGGGTGAAGTAGTTGCCCGGCTTGCCGTAGTCGGCCAGGCCCACGGCGGCGTAGTCCACGTTATGCAGGGCCGCCAGGGTGTCGATCTGGGCCTCGTAGATCGCCCGACGCTCGGCCGGCTGGTAGTCCGGCAGGGTCCCGTCCCAGAGGATGCGGCCCTCGACGTTGTCCATCACGTAGAAGATCGTGCCGATCACGCCCTCGTCCATGCACAGGGCGTAGGGCCGGGCGACCGGGAAGCGCGCTTGGTGCAGGCCCGAGATCACCTTGAACTCGCGATCCACCGCGTGGGCGCTGGGCAGCAGCTTGCCCGGCGGTTTGCGGCGCAGGACGTAGCGCTTGGCCGGCGTGACCAGCTGGTAGGTGGGATTGCTCTGGCCGCCCTTGAACTGGCGCACCTCCAGCGGACCGGCATAACCCTCGACGTTGGCCTCCAGCCACGCGGCCAGGGCGGCCTCGTCGATCGCGTGGCGCGGATCGACCGGCTTGGTGCCCGAATTCAGCTCCTGAGCGGACGGCTCGGCCACGGCGCTTCACTCCCAACATTTGTTTGAATGGGAGTTTAGAGGGCCGCGAGGCGCGTGCAAGCCTTCCTTCTCCCCTTGCGGGAGAAGGTGGCGGCCGAAGGCCGACGGATGAGGGGTCGAAAGCCCTGTCCGGAGAGGTCTGAGAGACCCCTCACCCGACCTCCTTCGGAGGCCACCCTCTCCCGCAAGGGGAGAGGGAACAGGTCAGAGAGCCCGCCAGCCGATGTCGCTGCGATAGAACCCGCCTTCCAGCGACACCGTGCCCAGCGCCGCATAGGCCACGTCGCGGGCCTCGTGCAGGGTCGCGCCCAGGGCGCAGACGTTGAGCACCCGGCCGCCCGAGGCCACGAGGTTTCCCTCGGCGTCGCGGGTCGTGCCGGCGTGGAAGATCTCGGCCTCGTGGCCGTAGTCGGCCTCGGCGCCCTGGATCAGCCCGCCGGTCTTGGGGGCGTCGGGATAGCCCTCGGCGGCCAGCACCACGCAGATCGCCGCCTCGTCGCGCCACTTGGGCGGCTCGGCGCTCGCCAGTTCGCCCTTGGCGGCCGCCAGCAGGATCGGGACGATGTCGCTCTCCAGGCGCAGCATCAGCACCTGGCATTCCGGATCGCCGAAGCGGGCGTTGTATTCGACGAGCTTGGGCCCCGTCGGGGTCAGCATCAGGCCGGCATAGAGCACGCCCACATACGGATTGCCTTCGGCGGCCATGCCCTCGACGGTCGGCACGATCAGCTCGCGCCAGGCCTGCTCGACCAGGGCGTCGGTCAGCACGGGCGGCGGCGAATAGGTGCCCATGCCGCCGGTGTTGGGGCCCTCGTCGCCGTCATAGGCGCGCTTGTGGTCCTGGGCCGCGCCGAACAGCACGGCGGTCTTGCCGTCGGAGAGGGCGAACAGCGAGGCCTCCTCGCCGTGCATGAACTCCTCGATGACGACGCGGGCGCCGGCCGAGCCGAAGCGGCCGCCCAGCATGTCGACCACCGCGGCGTCGGCCGCCTCGCGCGTCTCGGCGATGACCACGCCCTTGCCGGCGGCCAGGCCGTCGGCCTTGATCACGAACGGCGCTTCCAGGGTGTCGAGGAAAGCGCTCGCGCTGCCTGCGTCCTCGAACACGCCGTAGGCGGCGGTCGGCAGGTCGTGGCGCTTGCAGAAGTCCTTGGTGAAGGCCTTGGAGGTCTCCAGCTGGGCGGCGCGCTGCGATCCGCCGAAGCAGGGGATCCCCACCTCCGCCAGCTTGTCGGCCAGGCCGACCTCCAGCGCCGATTCCGGGCCGACCACCACCAGGTCCGCGCCGATCTCCTTGGCCAGGGCCACCAGGCCGTCGGCGTCGGTCGCCTTGACCGGTTTCAGCTCGGCCACGGCCGCGATGCCCGGATTGCCCGGCGCGGCGACCAGTCGGCCGCACAGCGGCGAGGCCGCGATCTTCCAGGCCAGGGCGTGCTCGCGCCCGCCGGACCCGACGAGGAGGATGGTCAGCTTTTCCATGAGCCGGGGATGTCGCGCGGGCGCGGCCCCGGGTCAAGGTCGGGCTGCGTCCTATCGTCCCGCGCACGCGCCTGCGACGCTTGGCGCCGTTGCCCGCGGCGACGCTCGTAGGCTTCTTTGCGTGCGAATACGCGCGTCGGGGCTGGACGCGCCTGAGGGGGCGAACCGCGAGGTCATGGCCAGAGACAACAACCCGCACGCGCGCGACGCCGCGCCGGCCGACGCCGGCGCGCCCGCCACCTCGTCGACGCCCGAGGCCCTGCACTCCTGGGCCTTCCTCGACGCCGTGGTCGAGAGCGTGCCGGCCATGCTGGTGGTCAAGAACGGCCGCGACGGCCGCTTCGTGCTGGTCAACCGCGCCGGCGAAGAGCTGCTGGGCGTGCCGCGCGAGGCCCTGATCGGCCGCCGCGACGCCGACTTCTTCCCCGCCGACCAGGCCGCCTTCTTCGCCGAGATGGACCGCAAGGTGCTGGAGAGCGACGAGGTGTGGGTCATCGACGAAGAGCCCCTGAAGACCCCGCACAACGGCGACCGCTGGCTGCAGACCAAGAAGATCGCCATCCCCGGCGAGGGCGACGAGAAGCTGCTGCTGATCATCAGCGAGGACATCACCGAGCGGAAGGCCTCGGCCGTGGCCCTGGAGGCCGCGCTGGAGAGCGCCCGCGCCGCCAGCATCGCCAAGAGCGAATTCCTGGCCAATATGAGCCACGAGATCCGCACGCCGCTGAACGGCGTGCTGGGCATGGCCCAGGTGCTGGCCCAGACCGAGCTGACCCCGCGCCAGCGCGAGATGATGGACGTGATCCTGGGCTCTGGCCGCACGCTGAACGCCCTGCTCAGCGACATTCTGGACCTGGCCAAGGTCGAGGCCGGCGAGGTCGGGCTGGAGCCCGCCCCCTTCAACCTGCGCGGCGCGCTGATCGCCACCGCCGCCACCTTCGAGGGCCTGGCCCACCAGAAGGGCCTGAACTTCTCGCTGTTCTTCGACGACGGCTTCCACGACCGGGTTAGCGGCGACGCCCTGAAGTTCGGCCAGATCGTCAGCAATCTGATCAGCAACGCGGTGAAGTTCACCAGCGAGGGCCATGTGGCCGTCCACGCCCGCACCCAGGTCGAGGGCGAGGCCATCCGCCTGGTCGTTACGGTCGAGGACACCGGCGAGGGCTTCACCCCGCAGGTGCAGGCCAGCCTGTTCGAGCGCTTCGTGCAGGGCGACGGCTCGATCACCCGGCGGTTCGGCGGTTCGGGCCTGGGCCTGTCGATCGCCCGGCGCTTCGCCCGGCTGATGGACGGCGACATCGCCTGCCGCTCGACGCCCGGCGAGGGCGCCTGCTTCACCTTCACCGCCCGCCTGGACACCGCCGCCCCCGAAGAGCCCGCGCCCGTCCGTCGTCCGGCCAAGGCGCCCGCCCCCGAGCGCCTGCGCGTGCTGCTGGCCGAGGACCACCCCACCAACCAGCGGGTCGTGGAGCTGATGCTCGACGGCGCCGCCGACCTGGTCATCACCGCCGACGGCGAGGCGGCCCTGGCGGCCTACGAGCGCCAGGCCTTCGACCTGGTTCTGATGGACACCCAGATGCCGGTGATGGACGGCCTGACCGCCATCAGCGAAATCCGCATGCGCGAGCGCGCCGCCGGCCGGCCGCGCATCCCGATCATCTCGCTGACCGCCAACGCCATGCCCCACCAGGTGGAGGCGTGCCTGGCCGCCGGCGCCGACCTGCACCTGGCCAAGCCGATCACCGTCTCGGCCCTGTTCGACAGCATCGCCCAGGCCTGCGACCTGGCCGGGGAAGCGGACTAGGGGGCTGCGGCTCAGGGGTTACGCCACTCTCCTTCCATCCCGTCATTCCCGCCCTTGTGGCGGGAACCCCTGGTTCCGCTTCCACGTGAGGCGCAAGCGGCGTGCTGAGCACGCCGCCCCATCCGCCCTTGCGGCTGACAGAGGGGTTCTCGCCACAAGGGCGAGAATGACGGGAGTTTGGGAGGCGAGGGTAAACTCGTCACACCCGCCACGACCGGATCATCCAAGCCCCGCCCGCCGATCGCGCGTCTCCTGAAGGCCTCGCCGCCGGGAGCCCCGCCATGAGCCTCGCCTATCCCCAGGGCCGCACCGCCCTGCTGTTCGTCGATCCCTACAACGACTTCCTGGCCGACGGCGGCAAGCTGTGGCCCAGGGTGGCGGCGACGGAGGGCGCCGAAGGCCTGCACGGGCGGCTGAAGGCCGTGGTCGCCGCGGCGCGGAGCGCGGGCCTGCCCCTGTTCGTCGTGCCCCACCACCGCTTCGCCCTGGGCGATCTGGACGGCTGGAAGCATCCCTCGCCCTATCTGCAGGGCAGCGCCCAGGCCCTGGTGTTCGAGAAGGACGCCTGGGGCGGGGAGTGGCATCCCGACTTCGCGCCCCTGCCCGGCGACGTGATCGTGACCGAGCACTGGGGATCAAGCGGCTTCGCCAACACCGACCTCGACTACCGCCTCAAGCAGCGCGAGATCACCCACGTGATCCTGATCGGCCTGGTGGCCAACACCTGCATCGAAGGCACCGGCCGCTTCGCCGCCGAGCTGGGCTATCACGTCACCCTGGTCACCGACGCCACGGCGGCGTTCTCGGACGAGGCCCTGCACGCGGCCCACGCCATCAACGCCCCGACCTACGCCCACGCCATCGTGACGGTTGAGGAGGTTACGGCCTCGCTCGGCGCCTAGCGGCTGCGTGTCGCGACGCTGAAGCGGGGCGCCGGCGGGGCTTTGACCTGACGCAGTTCGGCGCGGGCCTGGCGGACGATCTGCCAGCCGCCCTGCAAGGCCAGGCCCGCCATCACCGCGGCCACCGCCAGGTCGGGCCAGCGCGAGCCCGTGCCCAGCACGCCGGCGGCCGCCAGCATCACCGCCACGTTGCCGATGGCGTCGTTGCGCGAGCAGATCCACACCGAGCGCATGTTGGCGTCGCCGGTGCGGAAGCCGAACAGCAGCGCCGCCACCCCGACATTGGCGACCAGGGCGATCAGCCCCAGGGTCCCCATCACCGGCGCCTCGGGCGTGCGGCCGGCGATCACGCCCCAGACGGTCATGGCCGACACCCAGCCGCCGAACAGCAGCATGGTCGCGCCCTTCAGCAGCGCCGCCCGCGCCCGCCAGGTCAGGGCCAAGCCCGCCACGCCCAGGCTGATGGCGTAGTTGGCCGCGTCGCCCAAAAAATCCAGGGAGTCGGCCTGCAGCGCCGCCGAGCCTGACAGCAGGCCCGCCGCGCCCTCGGCCAGGAACATGCCGCCGTTGATCACGAGGGCGATCCACAGCGCCAGCCGCCAGCGCCCCGACGGCGCGGGGGCGTCGGCCTTGCACAGATCATCGCCGCAGCAGTCAGCCATCTGGAGCCTCCTTCAAAGAGGCCCTATGTCTGCACCCTGTAGTCGCTACAGGGTCAAGCGCTCCGCTCGGAGGTTCTCATGTCTTCCATCGGCGATCTTTCCCGCCGCACCGGCGTGCCGGTCGAGACCATCCGCTATTACGAGCGCATGGGCCTGCTGCCCGAGCCGCCCCGTACCGACGGCAACTATCGCGCCTACGAGGCCGCGCACGAACGGCGGCTGGCCTTCGTCAAGCGCTCGCGGGATCTGGGCTTCGGCCTGGACCGCATCCGCGCCCTACTCGACCTGGCCGACGCGACCGACCGCCCCTGCGGCGAGGTCGACGCCCTGGCCCGCGACCAGCTGGCCGAGGTCGAACGCAAGATCGCCGACCTGCAGGCCATGCGCGAGGAACTGCGCGACATGCTCGACCACTGCCACAGCGACACGGTGGCCGACTGCGGAATCCTGGAGCGGCTGCGAGGGCGCTAGGCCGGTCGGCTCGGCGACCGATATAGACGCAGCGATGCGGAACAATACCTGAACCGACGGCCTGGCCGGCGGCATTTTTCAAGCCTTTTCAAAGTTCAGGATATTTTCCCATGGTCACCTACACCCAACCGGGCGCCGGCGCGGCGACGCGCTCCGTCGACGCCAAGATCGCCGAGATCCGCTCGGCCGAGGACTACGGCGCGGCCGGGACCGGCGCCGGCGACGACGGCCCCGCCCTGCAATCGGCCCTCGCCAGCTACACGGCCGGCGCCCTCACCGGCGGCAAGGTCAAGGCCGCCGGCCGCTATCGCGTCGCCACCTCGGTCGCCCTGCCCCAGGGCGCGGTGCTGAGCGGCGACGACGTCAGCCCCGAGCAGCCTCGCGTCGGCCAGTCGATCTTCGACCGCCCCTCGCTGATCCGTCTCGTGCCCAGCGCCACCGTCACCCTCGGCCGGGGCGCGGCGATCGAGAACCTGTCGATCGTGCAGGACCTGCCCGACACCAGCGAGCCGCCGCTGAACGACACGGCGATCACCGCCCTGCTGGCCGACTACAGCGGCGTCGGCGTCACCGCCAACCGCACCGGCGGGGCCGTGCGCAACGCCTTCGTCGCGGGCTTCGACACCTGCGTCCTGGCCGACATGGCCGCCCCGGCCGGCGGCACGGGCATCGACGGCGGCCGGATCAATCTCAGCAACCTGCGGCTGGACGGCAAGAACGGCGTCCGTCTCAAGGGCGCCAGGGACGTCTCGCGCATCGTCGACGTCCACTTCTGGCCGTTCGTCACCGCGCATGTGAACGACGCCACCAAGGCCAATCTCAAGCGCCCCGGCGTCGGCCTCTATCTGGAGGGGACCAACGAGTTCACCTGCATCGAGCGCTTCTTCGCCTTCGGGGCCGCGCGCGGCATGGTGTTCGACGGCGCCAACGACGTCTTCGCCACCGACTGCCAGATCGACCATCCCGACGCCGTCGGCAATGTCGCGGTCGATATCCTCAACGGCGCCTACGCCATCCACCTGGTCAACCTGCACACCGAGGCTCAGCAGGTGGGCGTGCGGATCAACAGCGTCGGCCCGGCCGGCGCCCAAGGCGCCGCCCGCGAGGTCGTGGCCGACATTCGGGGCGGCCGCATCGTCGCGACGGACATCTGCGTCGACATCCAGAACGGCGACACGCTGATCGACGGCGTGGTCTTCCGTGCGGCGGCGGTCAAGATCCGAGTGGGCGCGATCGCCGACAACGTCACGATCGTCAATCCGGTGTTCGACGACGCGGGCGTGGCGATCAGGATCGACGCGGGCTTCACCGGCCGCTGCAAGATCGACCTTGGCCTGCCGTGTCTGGGAACGCCGGTGTTCGACATCCCCGACGCCCTGATCACCGCGGGCCGGGTGGTGATCCACGACCCGTACAACTACACGGGCAAGGCGGCGGTCAGCGCCCAGTCGGAACGCAACGCCGGCAAGCTCAATGTCGGGACGGCCGCCCTGACCGCGACGATGTTCGGCGTGATCCAGGCCTCGGTAGCGGCCGGTTCGCCCCACTACGCCTTCTGGAAGGACGACGGCGCCGACAACGCCAAGCTGGGCGACATCGTGTTCGACGGCCAGAAGTTCTACGCGCGCCGGCTCAGCAACGACGGCCTGACGGTGCGGAGCGCGGTCATGATCGCCGACACCAGCGGGTCCTGATCCAGCATCAGGCGCACGATGGGAAGGGGGACGGCGCGCGACGCGCCGTCCCCTCTTTCCGTCAGGCCGCCTCGACGTCCAGCGAGTAGCCGGCCGAGCGGACGGTGCGGATCGGGTCGGCTTCGGCGGCGCCGTTCAGGGCCTTGCGCAGGCGGCCGATGTGGACGTCGACGGTGCGGGCCTCGACATAGACGTCCGAGCCCCAGACGGCGTCCAGCAGCTGTTCGCGGCTGAACACCCGGCCCGGGTGCTGCATCAGGTAGTCGAGCAGGCGGAACTCGGTGGGGCCGAGATGCACTTCCTTGCCCTGCCGCTTCACGCGGTGGGCCACCCGGTCGATGATGATGTCGCCGACCGTGATGCGGTCGTCGGCCAGGGCCGGACGGATGCGGCGCATGACGGCGCGGACGCGGGCGGTCAGTTCGACCATCGAGAACGGCTTGACCACGTAGTCGTCGGCGCCGGTGTCCAGGCCGCGGATGCGGTCGCTCTCCTCACCCCGGGCCGTCAGCATGATGATCGGCACGTTGCGGGTGTCGGTGCGGCCGCGCAGGCGGCGGCAGACCTCGATGCCCGAGACCTTGGGCAGCATCCAGTCGAGGATGACGAGGTCCGGCGCGCGCTCGCTGGCCAGGGTCAGGGCTTCCTCGCCATCGGCGGCCACCGAGACCTGGTAGCCTTCCTTGTCGAGATTGTAGTGCAGGAGGGTGGCCAGGGCGTCCTCGTCCTCGACCACCAGAACGTACGGAGTCACGTCGACCGGCCCTCCAGAGGCTTACTGAGCGATCACGTCGAGCTTGGGACGCTGGGAGATGATCTCCTCGCCCGTCAGCTCGAAATGGATGTTCTCGGCGATATTCGTCGCGTGGTCGCCGATGCGCTCGAGGTTCTTGGCCACGAACAGCAGGTGGGTGCAGGCGTTGATCGTGCGCGGGTCGCCCATCATGTAGGTCAGCAGTTCGCGGAAGATCGAGTTGTAGTGCTCGTCGACTTCCTCGTCGCTGCTCCAGACGCTGATGGCGCGCTGCACGTCCGAGGCCGTGTAGGCGTCGAGCACGTCCTTCAGACGGCCTTGCACCAGGCGGCCCATGCGCTCGATCGAGCGGGTCAGGGCGCTCATCGGCTCGGCGTCGTTGAGGATCAGGGCGCGCTTGCCGATGTTCTTGGCCAGATCGCCGCAGCGCTCGAGGTTCATCGAGATCTTCAGGGCGGCGACGGCGTGGCGCAGGTCCACGGCCATCGGCTGGCGCAGGGCGATCAGGCGGAACGCCTTGCGCTCGATCTCGACCTGCAGGGTGTCGAGGCGCTCGTCACGGCCGACCACGCTCTGGGCGAGGCCCGCGTCGCGACGGGCGATGCACTCGATGGCGTCGGCCACCTGGGCTTCGGCCAGGCCGCCCATGCGGGTGACCTCGGCCGTCAGGTGGTTCAGCTCTTCGCCGTAGGATTTGACGGTATGCTCGGTCATGTCCTGTTTCCTTCCGCCTGCGCTTAACCGAAGCGGCCGGTGATGTAGTCCTGGGTGCGGCTGTCGCGAGGATTGGTGAACATCTCCTCGGTCGGACCGCTCTCGACCAGCTTGCCGAGGTGGAAGAAGGCCGTCTTCTGCGAGACGCGGGCGGCCTGGGCCATCGAGTGGGTCACGATGACGATGCAGAACTGGCTGCGCAGCTCGTCGATCAGCTCCTCGATCTTGGCCGTGGCGATCGGGTCCAGCGCCGAGCAGGGCTCGTCCATCAGGATCACTTCGGGCGAGACGGCGATCGCGCGGGCGATGACGAGACGCTGCTGCTGGCCGCCCGACAGGCCGGTGCCCGGCTGATGCAGGCGGTCGGCGACCTCGTTCCACAGGCCGGCCTTCTTGAGGCTGCTCTCGACGATGGCCTCGAGCTCGTCCTTGCGGGTGGCGATGCCGTGGATCTTGGGACCGTAGGCGACGTTCTCGAAGATCGTCTTCGGGAAGGGGTTCGGCTTCTGGAACACCATGCCTACGCGCGAGCGCAGCACCACCGGGTCGACGCTCTTGGCGTTGACGTCGGCGCCGTCGATCTCGATCGCGCCCTGCACCCGGGCCGACGGGATGGTGTCGTTCATCCGGTTGATGCAGCGCAGGAAGGTCGACTTGCCGCAGCCCGACGGGCCGATGAAGGCGGTGACCGACTTGGCCGGGATGTCCAGCGCCACGTCGAACAGGGCCTGCTTGTCGCCGTAGAAGACGTTGACGTCGCGGGCGCGGATCTTGAAGTCGCGGGTCTCGACCACGCCGTGGCCTTGCGGCACGGCGGTGTGGATGACGGGCGCGGCGACGCCGCCGTCGCGGTTCTGGGTGGGCATGGCGTGTCCCTGGACGAGGGCGAGAGCGTTGGGGTTGGTGACGGTCATATGGATCCTACCACCGGCGTTCGAAGCGGCGGCGCAGGATGACGGCCGCGGCGTTCATGACGATCATGAAGATCAGAAGGACGAGGATGGCGGCGGCGGTGCGCTCGTGGAAAGCCCGCTCAGACGCGTTCTCCCAGATGAACACCTGCACCGGCAGCACGGTCGAGGCGCCGGTGAAGCCTTCCGGCACGCCGGGCACGAACGAGACCATGCCGATCATCAGCAGCGGGGCCGTTTCGCCCAGGGCGTGGGCCAGCGACAGGATGGCGCCGGTCATCACGCCGGGCATGGCCAGCGGCAGCACGTGGTGGAACACGGTCTGGGCGCGGGAGGCGCCGACGCCGAGGGCGGCTTCGCGGATCGAGGGCGGCACCGCCTTCAGCGCCGAACGGGTGGCGATGATCACGGTCGGCAGGGCCATCAGGGCCAGCACCAGGCCGCCGACCAGCGGCGAGCTGCGCGGCACGTGCAGCCAGTTGATGAACAAAGCGAGGCCCAGCAGGCCGTAGACGATCGAGGGGACGGCCGCGAGGTTGTTGATGTTGACCTCGATGACGTCGGTCCAGCGGTTCTTCGGCGCGAACTCTTCCAGGTAGACGGCGGCCATCACCCCGACCGGCACCGCGATCAGGGCGGTGATGATCAGCATCAGGGCCGAGCCGACCACCGCGCCCAGCACGCCGGCCTGTTCGGGCTCGGTCGAGTCGGACTTGGTGAAGAAGCCGAAGTTGAAGCCGCCCTTGACGGCGCCGCTCTTCTCCAGCTGGTCCAGCCAGCCGAGCTGCTGGTTGTCGAGCTTGCGGTCTTCCTCGGCGGTCGCGCGCTTGATCTCGCCCTTGTAGTAGAGGTCGGCGTCGGCCTTGACCGGACCGGTGACCTCGATGGTCTTGCCGATCACCGACGGGTCGGCCTTGATCTTGTCGAGCAGCTGGAAGCCGAGATCGCGCGAGACCAGGTCCATGACCTTGCCCGACGTGGTGCCCAGGTCGTCGTCCTGGATGTTCAGCTTCTTCATCACCGCTTCGGCGACGATGTAGTCGTAGTTGACGCCTTCGAGCGCGGTGCGGTCGATGCGGTCCGGGTTCAGGTAGACCGGCACGCTGATCGAGTGGGTCTCGAAGGTGGTGTAGCCCTGGGCGACGATGCGGCCCACCAGCACGACCAGGAAGATCATGGCCACGACGATGGCGGCGATGCCCTGGGCCTTGAACCACATTTCCGAGCGGTAGCGCTTCTTCAGGCGGGCTTCGGCGGCCGAGAGCGTCGCGCGGGGGCCCTGCCCGTGCGGAGCGGCGCCGGCGGTGATGGCGGCGTCAGTCATATTGTTCCCGATACTTCTGGACGATGCGCAGGGCGATGATGTTGAGCGCCAGGGTCACGACGAACAGCGTCAGGCCCAGGCCGAAGGCCGAGAGGGTCTTGGGGCTGTCGAACTCCTGGTCGCCGGTGAGCAGGGTGACGATCTGCACGGTCACGGTGGTGACGGTGTCGAGCGGGTTGACGGTCAGCTTGGCCTGCAGGCCCGCGGCCATGGTCACGATCATGGTCTCGCCGACGGCGCGGGACACGGCCAGCAGCATGGCGGCCATGATGCCCGGCAGGGCGGCCGGCAGGATGACCCGCTTGACCGTCTCGGACTTGGTGGCGCCCATGGCGTAGCTGCCGTCGCGCAGGGATTGCGGCACGGCGTTGATGATGTCGTCCGACAGCGAGGAGACGAACGGGATCAGCATGATCCCCATCACCACCCCGGCCACCAGGGCCATCTGGTTCTGGACTTCCATCAGGTACTGGCCGACGCCGTCCAGCGGGCCGCCGATCAGGACCGCGCCGATGGCGTTGAAGCCGGCGCGGAACAGCGGACCCACGGTCAGGGCGGCGAAGAAGCCGT
This sequence comes from Caulobacter sp. GW821-FHT12A07, assembly GCF_058807655.1. NCBI lineage: Bacteria > Pseudomonadati > Pseudomonadota > Alphaproteobacteria > Caulobacterales > Caulobacteraceae > Caulobacter > Caulobacter sp. GW821-FHT12A07. Next base: position 174,515 of record NZ_JBXAQX010000009.1, on the reverse strand, counting down.
AGACCACGGTCGGCACCCCGGCGAGGATCTCGAGCAGCGGCTTGATCGTCGAGCGCAGGCCGCGGCTGGCGTATTCCGAAAGGTAGATCGCCGAGTAGAGGCCGACGGGCGCGGCCACCAGCATGGCGATCAGCATGATCAGGAAGGTGCCGGCGAAGAGCGGCACGGCCCCGAAGGCGCCCGACGAGGCCACCTGGTCGGCGCGCATGGCGATCTGCGGGCTCCACTCGGTGCCGAACAGGAACGACAGCGGGTTGACGCTCTGGAAGAAGCGCCAGCTTTCCCAGACCAGCGACAGCACGATGCCCAGGGTGGTCAGGACGGCGGCGACCGAACAGGCGATCAGCAGGCCGTTGATCCAGCCTTCCACCCGGTTGCGGGCGCGGAATTCGAGACCCACACGCGGCAGCGCCAGCAGCACGCCGATCAGGGCCACCAGCGAGGCCAGGCCGATCGTGCTGTAGCGCACGATGGCGTTGATCTTGCGGGACTCGGCGACCTTGGCGTCGAGCGCGGTCTTCAGCTCGCCCTCGTAGACGACCTCCGACGGCGCTTCCTTGGCCGAGATGGCCCGGGCGTCGCTGAAGAAGACGTCCTGGCGGTCGGGCGTCAGGGCCGAGACGGCCGCCGGACGTTCGGCCTGCAGGACCGCCTCCTCGAGACGGCCGCCGAACACGGCGCCGAGCAGCAGCAGGAGGGCGGCCGGAGCGCCGGCCCAGAGGGCGGCGTAGGCGCCGTAATAGTTGGGCAGCGAGTGGAGGCGCACCGAAGCGCCGCCGGCCGCCTTGAGCGCTCGGCCCCGACCGAGCAGGAACGCCGCCAGCGCGAACAGCGCCAGGAAGAGGAGCGAGAGCCAGGTCAGCATGCGTGAAGCGGTCTTGCGCGTAGGATGCGAGCACGGCGCCCGTTGCGCCGCCCCGCCCGTGACCGATCTATGCCGGGCGGGCGCCGACCTTATGCGACGTTTCTACGACAGTTTTACGACACCGCCCGGCCCGACCCCGTCAACTGTGGCCAAGTCCTTGTCGGGCAAGGTTTTGGCCATCGGCAGATAGACCCCGAAGGTCGCCCCCTCGCCCTGGGTCGACTCCACGTGCAGGCCGCCGCGGTGGCGATTGACGATGTGCTTGACGATGGCCAGGCCCAGGCCCGTGCCCGAGCGGTCGCCGCTCTTCTGGCCCTCGACGCGGTAGAAGCGCTCGGTCAGGCGCGGCAGGTGCTCGCGGGCGATGCCCGGCCCCTTGTCGCCGACCCGCAGGCCCGCGAACAGCGACTCCGACTCCGAATGGTCGGGGGTCAGCAGCGACAGCCGCGCGGCGGACGGGTCGCGCGGGGCGACGGCCGTGGCCGGGGTCAGGCCGGGGAAGATCTCGACCCGCACGACGCCGTCCTTGGGCGTGTACTTGATGGCGTTGTCGACGAGGTTCTGGACCACCTGGACGATCTGGTCGCGGTCGCCCTCGACCACCGCCGAGCCGCGCGGCGGCAGGATGGCGTCGAAGCTGACCTGCTTGTCGCGCGCCTGCGGGGCCAGGGCGTCGATGACGTCCTGGGCGGCCATGGCCAGGTCGACGCGGCCGGCCGGGGCGATGTGCTCGTTCAGCTCGATGCGCGACAGGCTCATCAGGTCGTCGATCAGCCGCGACATCCGCTCGGCCTGGGCCTGCATGATGCCGAGGAACTTGTCGCGGGCGCCCGGATCCTCCTTGGCGTGACCGCGCAGGGTCTCGATGAAGCCCGACAGCGAGGCGAGCGGCGTGCGCAGCTCGTGGCTGGCGTTGGCCAGGAAGTCGGCGCGGGTGCGCTCGCTGCGGCGCACGTCGGTCTCGTCGCGCAGCACCAGCAGGGCCAGCTGCGAACCGCGATCGTCGCGGCCCAGCGGCCGGGCGTGGGCGGTCCAGTCGCGGCCCTGCGAGCCGACGCCGGTCCATTCCACGGTGCGCTCGACGCCGCCGAACAGGCTTTCGTCCACCGCCTCCAGCACCTGGGGGCTGCGCACGGCGGTGACCAGCAGGGCGCTTTCCCGGATGCGGAAGCGCTCGCGGGCGGCGGCGTTGGCGAAGACGAAGCGGCGGCCGGTCAGGTCGTCGGCCTCTTCGGCGGCGATGACCATCAGCGGCTCGGGCAGATTCTCCAGGATCACCGCGAAGGGCGGGGCCCGGTCGGCGATCGCGGCGGCCGGGACGGCGACCAGCGAGGCGTCCTCGATCAGGCGGCGCAGGCGGCGCAGCAGGAAGATCCCGCCGCCGCCCAGCAGCACCGCGGCCGGCAGGGCCACGCCCGGCTGGGCCGCGCCCAGGGCGGTCATGGCCACAAGAGCGACCGGCCCGCCGGCGATCGCCGTCCAGGCCCCGGCCCACGCGCCCGCCAAGGGGCCGCCCCAGCGGTCCGGCGCGACCGGCGAAGGGGGGGAGACGGTGGGCATGGCGGGGGTCCGGGCTCCATCTGGCGGGGCGGGCCTCGAACGGCCCGACGGGGGGACCAAGGCTCGTAGGCCAGTTTTGTGACGAAGCGATGATTCGTCGAAGCAGATATGGCGCCGCCCGATCTCATGGGATAGACGGGGAACCCCTAGATGCGTGTCGGTCGCGGTGTTCACCGCAATTTCGCCGCAACCTGACGCAATCTCGGGGGCAGAGGGTATTCTCCTTAGGGTGGTCGGTTCGTATGCAGCGCAAGGTCCTGGTCGCGACGGTCGCGGCCGCTCCTCTGATGGCCATGGCCTTGGCCGCGCAGGCCGAGACCGTCATCAATTCCGAACGGACGACCCCGATCGCCACCGGTTCCGCGGGGACCGGCGGCGCGGCCGACGATGTCAAGATCGACACGGGCGGCACGATCAAGCTGACGGCCTCCGGCGCGCTGGTGACGCTGAACAGCAACAATAAGGTCACCAACACGGGCTCGCTGACGACCCAGGGCGTCAATGATTCCACGGGCATACTGATCAGGGGCGGCACGACCGGCACGGTCACCCAGACCGCCACGATCACGCTCGACGAGGACTACACCGCCACCGACACCGACTCGGACGGCGACATCGACGGCGCCTTCGCGCTGGGCCAGAACCGCTACGGCATCCGCCTGACCGGCCCCGGCGCCTTCACCGGCGACATCCTGGCCACCGGCGGCTCCATCACCATCGAGGGCAACAACTCGGCCGGCATCTCGCTGGAGAGCGCCCTGGTCGGCAACCTGACCAACGGCGGCTCGATCGCCGTCACCGGCAACAACAGCTACGGCGTGCACGTCGCGGCCCCGGTGACCGGCAAGGTCACCATAAACGGCGGCGTCAGCACCGTCGGCCAGAACTCGGTCGGCGTGGCCATCGACGGCGACATCACCGGCGCCTTCGTGGTGCAGGGCGGCGTCAGCGCCACCGGCTACCGCTACACCAGCCGCCCCTCCGACAAGACCGTGCGCGACAAGCTCGACGCCGACGACCTGCTGCAGGGCGGTTCGGCCGTCCGCGTGGCCGGCAACGTCACCGGCGGCGTGCTGCTCGACATCCGTCCGGCCGACAACGACACCACCAAGACCGACGAAGACGGCGACGGCGTCGAGGACGCCTCGGAAGGCAGCAGCGCGCTGACCGTCTACGGCGCCGCCCCGGCCCTGCTGGTCGGCTCCGACACCCGCGCGATCACCGTCGGCGCGGTCGGCACGGGCGACAACGCCTATGGCGTGATCGCCAAGGGCTCGATCACGGCCAACGGCCTCTATGACGGCGTGACGGCCACCGGCGTGCAGCTGGGCGGCAACGCCGGCCAGGCGACCAACATCGCCGGCGGCTTCCGTTCGGACGCCTCGATCACCGCCCAGGCCTACGAGGCCAACAGCACCGCCATCCGGGTCACCGCGGGCGGCAACGCCCCGACCATCTGGAACAAGGGCACGATCGTCGCCTACAGCGTCTCCGAAGGCGTGTTCGACGCCCGCGGCGTGGCCATCGAAGCCGGCGGCGGGACCAACACCCTGCGCAACGCCGGCGTGATCAACGCGACCATCGTCGGCGAAAAGGGCACGGCCTACGGCGTCATCGACTATTCGGGCGGCCTGACCACGATCGAGAACACCGGCTCGATCATCGCCTCGATCTCGCCCACGGACGACGATCTCGACACCGACGACAGCGACACCGACGCCAGCAACGAGACCATCACCGGCAAGGCGGTGGCCATCGACGTCAGCCGCAACACCACCGGCGTCACCCTGACCCAGAACGGCGTCAACGACGGCGACGACGGGGCCGACGGCGTGGCCGACACCGACACGGACGGCGACGGCGTCGACGACGCCGACGAGCCGGCCATCATCGGCGCCATCCGCTTCGGCTCGGGCGCCGACACCTTCAACGTGCTGAACGGCACCGTGGTGGGCGACATCTCGTTCGGCGACGGCGCCGACGTGTTCCGCATCGACGGCGGCGCGGCCGTGATCGGTTCGATCAGCGACAGCGACGGCCGGCTGGACGTTACCATCGGCAAGGGCTCGCTGGGCCTGACCAAGGCCGAAACGATCAACATCACCAGCCTGAGCCTCGGCGCCGAGAGCAAGCTGGTGTTCACCGCCGATCCGTCGACCTCGACCAACACCCGCCTGGTGGTGTCGGGCGCGGCCAACGTCGCCAGCGGCGCGCAGCTTGGCCTGCGCCTGACCAGCCTGCTGAGCGCCCCGACCTCGTACACGGTGATCACGGCCGGTTCGCTGACCAGCGGCGCCCTGGGCCAGAGCCTGCTCGACGACGCGCCCTACATGTACGTCGCCAGCAGCCGCGCCGACGCCAACAACGTCTATATCGACGTGCGCCGCCGCACGGCCGCCGAGATCGGCATGGCCCGCTCGGGCGCGGCCGCCTACGACGCGATCTTCAACGCCCTCAGCGGCGACTCCGACGTGGCCGGCGCCTTCCTGGGCATCAGCGACCGCGGCTCGTTCCTGAACCGGTACAACCAACTGCTGCCGGACCAGGGCGAGGGCATGTTCGCCACCCTGCAGACCGTCACCCAGCAGATCTCGCAGGCCACCTCGATCCGGCCCGATCCGGGCGACCGCTACGGGCCCGACAGCATCTGGGTCCAGGAAATCAACGCCCTGGTCCGTCGCGAAGACGGCCCGACCCTGGGCACCGACACCCAGGCCTTCGGCTTCGTGGCCGGCTACGAGGCGATGGGCGACGCGGGCGGCGCCCTGGGCGTGACCCTGGCCTACACCGCCCTGGAAGAGCACGACACCGTCGCCCAGGTGGGCGAGCAGACCACCTCGTCGCTGGTCCAGACGGGCGTCTACTGGCGCCGGTCGGTGGGTCCCTGGCGGTTCAACCTCGGCGGCGGCGTCGGCTATGGCTGGTTCGACAGCGACCGGGTGTTCCTGGTCGACGCCAACGGCGACGGCGTCTACGAGGAAAAGCGCAAGGCCAGCAGCGACTGGGGCGCCCTGACCGCCAACGCCTTCGCCGGCACGGCCTACGAAGTGAAGTTCGGCCGCTTCTTCTCGCGTCCGGAAGCGCGCGTCGACTACACCTACCTCAACGAGTCGAGCCACGACGAGACCGGCGGCGGCAAGGTGATGGACAACGAGATCGGCCGGCGCAAGTGGAGCAACCTCAGCGGCGACGTGGGCGTCGTGCTGGGCGCCGAGTTCGGCCGCGACGTCTGGGTGCGCCCGGAAGTCCGCGTCGGCTACCGCAAGACCCTGGCCGGCAAGCTGGCCGACACCGTCGCCACCCTGAACGGCCAGACCTACGTGCTGGAGCCGTTCGACGACAAGGACGGCGCCCTGACCCTGGGCTTCGCCCTGCGAGCCGGCACGGCGATGTCCTATGTGGCGCTGGAAGGCACGGCCGAAAGCACCAAGCGCCAGAAGCGCTACAACGTGAAGCTCACCGGCCGGACGATGTTCTAGGCGCCGTCCGCCTAGGTGGAGAAGAGGGCCTCGCACAACGTGCGGGGCCTTTTTCATAAGGGCTTTGCGGCCAACTTGGCGACAATCCGCCGCAGCTGTCGCGGCCTTGCCGGCTCGCCACGCTAAAGGTCCGTTTAAGGACTAATATTAAGGCTGTTCCCATCGATAACAGACGGCGGCCCTGATCGCCGTGAGGGGAAGACCTTGACCATCCATCGCTTCGCCCGGGGCGCCGCCGCCCTGGCCGGCGCCGCGACGCTCGTCGTCGCCGGCGGCGCTCACGCCCAAGTTCCGTCAAATGGGGCTGCTCCCGACCAGCAGGCCCGCATCGAGGCCCTGGAGGCCCAGCTGGCGGCTCTTCAGAAGCAGATCGCCGAGATCAAGACCGCGACCGCCGCGGCCCCGAAGGCGGCCCCCGCCGCCGCCACCCCCGCTCCGACCGCGACCGTCAGCATCGCCGGCGGCCGTCCGACCATCGCCTCGACCGACGGCGCCTTCAGCGCCACCCTGCACGGGGTGATGCAGTTCGACACCGCCCACTACTTCCAGGACAAGGGCCTGCCGGCGGTGATCGGCAACGGCCGCGACCTCAACAGCGGCAGCAACTTCCGCCGCGCGCGCCTGGGCATGGACGGCAAGGTCTTCAAGAACTTCGACTACAGCGTGCTGCTCGACTTCGGCGGCGCCGGCACCGACGGCTCGGGCGTGCTGCAGGAGCTGTTCCTCCAGTACAACTACGCGCCCTTCAAGGTGCGCGTCGGCGCCTTCGCCCCGAACGTGGGCCTGGAGGACGCCGGCTCGACCAACGGCTCGCTGTTCGCCGAGCGCCCGGCGATCTCGGAACTGACCCGCGGCCTGGCCGCCGCCGACCGCCGCTACGCCCTGCAGGTGCAGACCGGCGGCGAGCGCTGGCTGCTGTCGGCCGCCGCCACCGGCGGCAAGACCGGCGACGCCCAGACCTTCGACGAGCAGCAGGGCTTCGTGGCCCGCGCCGCCTTCCTGCCGGTCAAGACCAAGGACTGGATCGTGCACACCGGCCTGGGCGCCGGCTACATCGTCACCCCGGCCCAGACGGCCGTCGGCGGCGCCTATCCGCTGACCCTGACCGAGCGTCCGGAACTGCGCGTCGACGGGACCACCCTGGTCACCACCGGCGCCATCGACGCCGACAACCTGCGCCACGTGGGCGTGGAATTGGCCGTGCAGCACAAGAACCTGCTGATCCAGAGCGAGTACTTCGACATCGCGCTCGATCGCCGCAACCCGGCGGCCGGCGTCAGCGATCCGAAGTTCGGCGGCTGGTACATCGAGGGCGGCTGGGTGCTGACCGGCGAGAGCCGCCGCTACAACGGCTCGACCTTCGCCTTCGACGCCCCGTCGATCGCCAACCCCTTCGACCCGAAGGCCGGCAAGTGGGGCGCCTGGGAACTGGCGGCGCGCTATTCGGTGCTCGACCTGAACCACCACGAGACCGCGACCCTGGCGGCCGACCGGGTGCGCGGCGGCGAGCAGACGATCTGGACCGCCGGCGTCAACTGGTTCCCCAACTCGGTGACCAAGTTCTCGCTCGACTATCTGGACGTCGACGTGGATCGCCTGGATCCGGCCGGCGGGACCGTGGCGCTGAGCCAGGGCTACCAGGCCGTCAACCTGCGCAGCCAGTTCGCGTTCTAGGTTTCTCTCTAAACTCCCGTCATTCCCGCCCTTGTGGCGGGAAACCCTGGGTCCGCTCGTAGGGGCAGAGCAAGCGGCGTGCTAAGCACGCCGCCCCATCCGCACCTGCGGCTGACAGAGGGGTTCCCGCCACAAGGGCGGGAATGACGGGCGGATAGGAGAGACTGCTCCCCCGCCCCTTTCTGATCCCGCCTTCAGAAACATTCGCGCGTACAACGGGAGCGAGATCGGCCAAGGTTTCGGCGTTATCCCAGAGGACGCCCGATGACCCTGCCCCGCCCGCTTTCCCGCCGAGACCTGTCGATCGGCGTCGGCGCCGTAGCGGCGGCCGCGCCGCTGGGCGCCCTGGCGCAAGGCCCCAAGGTCGTGACGCTGCTGAACGTCAGCTACGACCCGACCCGCGAGCTCTATCAGGAGATCAATCCGGCCTTCGCCGCCTACTGGAAGCGCCGGGTCGGCCAGACGCTGGACATCAAGCAGAGCCACGGCGGCTCGGGCAAGCAGGCCCGCTCGGTGATCGACGGGCTGCAGGCCGACGTCGTCACCCTGGCCCTGGCGGACGACATCGACCAGATCGCCGCCCGCGGCCTGATCGCCAGGAACTGGCAGTCGCGCCTGCCCAAGAACTCGGCCCCCTACACCTCGACGATCATCTTCCTGGTCCGCAAGGGCAACCCGAAGGGGATCCGGGACTGGGGCGACATCGTCAAACCCGGCGTCGAGATCATCACCCCCAACCCCAAGACCGGCGGCGCGCCGCGCTGGGCCTATCTGGCGGCCTGGGCCTGGGCGCTGAAGCAGAAGGGCGGCAACGACGCCAAGGCCCGCGCCTTCGTCCAGCAGCTCTATCGCCAGGTGCCGGTGCTCGACAGCGGCGCGCGCGGCTCGATGACCACCTTCGCCCAGCGGGGCGTCGGCGACGTGCTGCTGACCTGGGAGAACGAGGCCCACCTGGCCCGCGACGAGTTCGGGGCCGACAAGTTCGAGATCGTCTATCCCTCGCGCTCGATCCTGGCCGAGCCGTCGGTGGCCGTGGTCGACAAGGTGGTGCAGCGGCGCGGCACGCGGCTGGTCGCCGAGGGCTATCTGAACTTCCTCTACAGCCCCCTGGCCCAGGACATCATCGGCAAGCATCACTACCGCCCGCGCGACCCGAAGGCGGCGGCCAAGTACGCCGCCAAGTTCCCCGACATTCCGCTGGCGACCATCGACCGCGACTTCGACGGCTGGGCCAAGGCCCAGGCCCGGCACTTCGCCGACGGCGGCGTCTTCGACCAAATCTACCGGCCTTGAGAGTCTTCTTGGGCGTGAAGTCTACCTGGACAATAGGATATAGCGCCTGACGTCAGGTTCGTGCGTTATCCGCATGCACCGCCACGGACATCACCCGAGACAGAGCGACATCGCCATGACCACCGCCTTGAAGTCTCCCACCCGCCGCGGCCTGCTGGGCGCGGCCGGCGCCGCCGCCTTCGGGGGTTCGACCCTCACGGCCGGCCAGGCCCTGGCCCAGCCCAAGCCGCTGACCCTGCTGAACGTCAGCTACGACCCGACCCGCGAGCTCTACAAGCAGATCAACGTCGCCTATGCCGGCTACTGGAAGAAGAAGGTCGGCCAGACCCTGACCATCAACCAGAGCCACGGCGGCTCGGGCAAGCAGGCCCGCTCGGTGATCGACGGCCTGGAAGCCGACGTCGTCACCCTGGCCCTGGCCTACGACATCGACGAGATTTCCGACCGCGCCAAGCTGCTGCCGGCCAACTGGCAGTCGCGCCTGCCGCAGAACTCCACGCCCTACACCTCGACCATCGTGTTCCTGGTCCGCAAGGGCAACCCCAAGAAGATCAAGGACTGGGGCGACCTGGTGAAGCCGGGCGTCGACGTCATCACGCCGAACCCGAAGACCTCGGGCGGGGCGCGCTGGAACTACCTGGCCGCCTGGGCCTGGGCGCTGAAGCAGAAGGGCGGCAACCCCGCCAAGGCCCAAGCCTACATCACCGACCTCTTCAAGCATGTGCCGGTGCTCGACACCGGCGCCCGCGGCGCCACCACCACCTTCACCCAGCGCGGCATCGGCGACGTGCTGCTGGCCTGGGAGAACGAGGCCTTCCTGGCGCTGGAGGAAATTCCGGGCCAATTCGAGATCGTCGTGCCGTCGATCTCGATCCTGGCCGAACCGCCGGTGGCCGTGGTCGACAAGAACGTCGACCGCCACAAGACCCGCCTGGCCGCCGAGGGCTATCTGCGCTTCCTGTACAGCCCGCTGGCCCAGGACATCATCGCCCAGAACCACTACCGGCCGCGCGACGCCAAGGTCGCGGCCAAGTACGCCGCCAAGTACAAGAAGATCCCGCTGGTGACGATCGACAACACCTTCGGCGGCTGGCGCAAGGCCCAGGCCACGCACTTCGCCGACGGCGGCGTGTTCGACAAGATCTACCAGCCGAAGTAAGGCGCTGAACCCAATCGGGTCAGAAAGCTTGACCTTTCAAGGCGCGGCGGTCCCCCATGGGCCGCCGCGTTTTGCGTTTCAACGCCCAAGCTCGGTCGGGAACCCGACTATCGACCGGGCGTTCAGGCCTCACGGGGCGTACCAATAACAAAAGCCGGGGTCGGGCTCAGGATGACGGATTATCTGAAGTCGCAGCGGGCGAGCGATCAGCTCGCGGCCGAGCACGGCATCGACGACCCCTTCGCCGCGGCGATCCGGGCCACCCGCATGGCGATGATCGTCACCGACGCCACCCAGGCCGACAATCCGATCATCTTCGCCAACGACGCCTTCCTGCGGCTGACCGGCTATGCGCGTTCCGAGGTGATCGGCCGCAACTGTCGCTTCCTGCAGGGCCCAGACACCAGTCCGGTTTCGATCGCCGAGCTGCGCGGGGCCATCGCCGACGGCGACGACATCGCCATGGACATCCTCAACTACCGCAAGGACGGCAGCAGCTTCTGGAACGCGCTGTACCTGAGCCCCGTGCGCAACAAGCAGGGCCAGATCATCTACTTCTTCGGCTCGCAGCTGGACGTCAGCGACAAGAAGCAAACCGAGCAGCACCTGCGCGAGACCCGCAGCGACCTGGAGCTGGCCGTCGAGGCCCGCACCCGCGAACTGACCCTGGCCCTGGAGCAGAAGACCGCCCTGCTGCACGAGGTCGACCACCGGGTGAAGAACAACCTGCAGCTCATCTCGTCCCTGCTGCTGCTGCAGAACCGCCGCGAGAAGGATCCGGCCCTCAAGCACAGCCTTCGCGGCATGCTGGAGCGGGTGAACGCCATCGCCACCGTCCACCGCCGGCTGTTCCAGAGCGAGGACGTCGAGCGCTTCGACGTCTCGGCCTTCGTGCGCGACCTGGTGTCGGACATGACCGGCTCGGCCAACCGCGAGGAGATCCGCGTGCGGCTGGACCTGGAGCGGGTGGACGTGGCCGCCTCGAAGGCCGCGCCCCTGGCCCTGGTGATCAGCGAACTGTTCTCCAACGCCCTGCGTCACGCCTTCCCCGACGGTCGCGCCGGCGAGATTTCGGTATCGATCACTCGCCAAAACGGCGACTTCCGGATCGAAATCGCCGATGACGGCGTTGGTGTGTCTGAAGGGGCCCGGACTTCGGGTTTCGGACTGACCATCGTCCAGCTGCTGTGCCAGCAGTTGAAGGCGCGGTCCGAGACCACGGACGCCGGACCCGGAACGCGCGTCGTCGTACACCTGCCCGTCAACGGCGCGCACCACTGAGGAAGTAGCTTACCCATGGCCGGGCGTGCGTTGGATGTGCTGATCGTCGAGGACGAGGTCCTGCTGGCCACCGAGCTGGAGTTCCTCGCCCAGGAAGTGGGCTACCACTCCGTGGGCCTGGCCATGAGCTCGGACGAGGCCGTGGACCTGGCCAGGTCGCTGCATCCCGACCTCGCCCTCGTGGACGTGCACCTGCAGGACGGCCCGACGGGCGTCGAGGTGGTGCGCAGGATCCATGACGACTGCGGCTGCGTGGCCCTGTTCATGACCGCCAACGTCAAGCGCCTGCCGGACGACTTCGCCGGCGCCTGCGGGGTGATCGGCAAGCCCTATTCCGAGCACGGGGTGAAGACCGCCCTGGCCTATCTGGCCGTCTGCCTGGAAGAGGACCGCGCGCCGGGCCTGCCGCCGGTGGGGCTGGAACTGGCCCCGGCCTTCGCCGCGCGCTGGGGCCTGACCGAAATGCCGCGCTCGGCCTGATGGCCGCCTCGCCGCTCGCCGTCCCATCTGTCGCCGTGATCGTCGGGACCGCCGCGGCTCTGCTGTCGATCACCAGCTTCGCCCCGCAGATCGTCAAGATCGTGCGCGAGAAGGACGCCTCTTCGGTGTCGCTGCGGACCTATGTGGTCACGGTCGCGGGCTTCTCGTGCTGGCTGGCCTATGGGCTGATGATCAAGGCCTGGCCGGTGGCGGCGGCCAACCTGGCCTGCCTTGCGATGTCGGCCGCCGTGCTCGCCTTGAAATGGCGCTATGGCCGCCAAGGGGACCACGAAGACGTCAAAGGGTGACAGGGGGGGCGGGGTCCGCTATCGAGGCCCGCCTAATTTCGCGCACCAGGACCACCGCCTTGACCGAAGTCGCCGAGGAAGCTGGCTGGGCCACCGCCAAGACTCTGGCCGAAGCCCTGCCCTACATCCAGATCTACGACCGCGAGACGGTGGTGATCAAATACGGCGGCCACGCCATGGGCCAGGAAGAGGTGGCCAAGCTGTTCGCCGCCGACGCCGTGCTGCTGAAGCTCTTGGGCGTGCACCCGGTCGTGGTTCACGGCGGCGGCCCGCAGATCAGCCGCATGCTCGACAAGGCCGGCGTGAAGTCGACCTTCGTCGACGGCCTGCGCGTCACCGACGAGGCGACGATGGAAGTGGCCGAGATGGTGCTGTCGGGCGCCATCAACAAGGAAATCGCCAACTGGATCACGCTCGCCGGCGCCGAAGCCGACGTGCGCGGCGTGGGCCTGTCGGGCAAGGACGCCCGGCTGATCACCGCCGAGAAGGTGACCCGGACCCGCAAGGATCCCGACAGCAACATCGAGCAGGCCGTCGACCTGGGCTTCGTGGGCGAGCCGACCAAGGTCGACCCCCACCTGATCCAGGCCCTGCTGAGCTCGGAAACCGACTACATCCCGGTGATCGCCCCGATCGGCGTGTCCGAGCAGGGCGAGACCTTCAACATCAACGCCGACACGGTGGCCGGAGCGCTGGCGGGCGCCCTGAAGGCCAAGCGGATGCTGATGCTGACCGACATCAAGGGCGTGCTCGACGCCAATGGCGAGCTGATCCGCGAGATGACCCTGGACCAGGCCCGCCAGCTGATCGCCGACGGCGTCGCCACCGGCGGCATGATCCCCAAGCTCGAGAACGCCATCCACGCCGTGGAGAGCGGCGTCGAAGCCGTGGTCATCCTCGACGGCCGCCGCCCGCACGCCATGCTGGTCGAACTGTTCAGCGAGCACGGCGCGGGCACGCTGATCTCGAAATGATTTCAGAGAACCTCCCCCTGTGGGGGAGGAGGCCCGCAGGGCCGGAGGGGGGCCGTTTTCAGCCGCCGCCGCGCCTAGGGTTCTCCCCCCTCCGATCGCTCCGCGATCGCCTCCCCCACGGGGGGAGGTTCCAGTCATGAGCGCCGACCTCACCCACGTCGACACCTGGCTGTTCGACCTCGACAACACCCTCTACCCGGCCGAGACCGAGTTCATGGGGCTGATCGAGGGTCGCATGACCGACTTCGTCGAGCGCTACACCGGACTTCCCCGCGAGGAAGCCCGGGCGCTGCAGAAGAAGTACTATATGGAGCACGGCACCACCCTGGCCGGGCTGATGACCTATCACGGCATGGACCCCTCCCAGTTCCTGGAGGAGGTGCACGACGTGTCGCTGGACAACCTGGTCCCCGACCCGGCCCTGCACGCGGCGATCGACGCCCTTCCCGGCCGGCGGCTGGTGTTCACCAACGGCTCGCTGGGCCACGCCGAGCGGGTGCTGGGGCATCTGGGCCTGCGCGACCTGTTCAGCGAGATCTTCGCCATCGAGACGGCCGACTACATCCCCAAGCCGTCGCTGGCGACCTTCGACAAGATCACCAAGCTGCACGCCATCGATCCGCCGACCACGGCCTTCTTCGAGGACAGCGAGAAGAACCTCGTCCCGGCCGCGCGCATCGGCATGACCACCGTGCTGGTCGGCGCCCACGCGGCCGCCTCGACCTCCGAACACGTCCACCATCGCACCAACGACCTCGCCGGGTTCCTGAGCTCGGCGCGCCTGAAGGAAGCCTGACATGACCGCCCTGACCTTCGCCGATCTGCAGACCGAGATCGAAGCCGCCTGGGAGGCCCGCGACGGCGTCTCGACCGCCACCGCCGGCCCGGTCCGCACCGCCGTGGAAGAGGCCCTGCTGCTGCTCGACAGCGGCAAGGCCCGCGTCTCGGAGAAGATCGACGGCGAGTGGACCACCCACCAGTGGCTGAAGAAGGCCGTGCTGCTGTCGTTCCGCCTCAACCCCAACACCGTGATGCGCGCCGGCTCGCTGGGCGGCGGCGTCGGTCCGTGGTGGGACAAGGTGGCCAACAAGTTCGACGGTTGGGACGCCCCGCAGTTCGAGGCCGGCGGCTTCCGCGCCGTGCCGGGCGCCATCGTGCGTCGCGGCTCGCACATCTCCAAGAACGTCATCCTGATGCCGTCGTTCGTGAACATCGGCGCCTTCGTCGACGAGGGCACCATGGTCGACACCTGGGTGACGGTCGGCTCGTGCGCCCAGATCGGCAAGCACGTCCACCTGTCGGGCGGCGTCGGCATCGGCGGCGTGCTGGAGCCGCTGCAGGCCAACCCGACCATCATCGAGGACAACTGCTTCATCGGCGCCCGCTCGGAAGTGGTCGAAGGCGTGGTCGTCGGCGAGGGGAGCGTGCTTTCGATGGGCGTCTACCTGTCGGCCTCGACCAAGATCGTCGACCGCAAGACCGGCGAAATCCACATCGGCAAGGTGCCGCCCTACAGCGTCGTGGTGCCGGGCAGCCTGCCCGACAAGAACGGCGGCCCGAGCCTGTACTGCGCCGTGATCGTCAAGACGGTCGACGCCCAGACCCGCTCGAAGACCTCGATCAACGACCTGCTGCGCGACTGATCCGCGTGACGGGGGCGGCGAACAAGACCCTCGCCGCCCTGCGCGCCGGCGAACTGGCCGGGGCGCGCGAGCTGGACCTCTCCGGCGCGGAACTCACCGAGTTCCCGCCGGAGATCTTCGGCCTGGCCGACACGCTGGAGGCCCTGGACCTGTCCGGTTCGCGGCTGTCGACCCTGCCGCCCGACCTGGGGCGGCTGAAGCGGCTGCGCTTCCTGTTCTGCTCCTATTCGCCGTTCCGCCGCCTGCCCGGGAGCCTGGGCGACTGCGAGGCCCTGAGCCAGGTCGGCTTTCGCGACTGCGGCCTGGAAGAACTGCCCGCCGAGGCCCTGCCGCCCCGGCTGCGCTGGCTGACCCTGACCAACAACCGGCTGACGTCCCTGCCCGCGGCCCTGGGCGAGCGCCCGGCCCTGCAGAAGCTGATGCTGGCCGGCAACCGGCTGGACGCCCTGCCCCAGGGCCTGGCGCGGGCGCCGAACCTGGAGCTGCTGCGCCTGTCGGCCAACCGCTTCGAGGCCATGCCCGGCTGGCTGGCCGAACTGCCGGCGCTGGCCTGGCTGGCCTGGGCCGGAAACCCCTTCGACACCGGCGACGACACGACCTCGGGCCCGGTCGCCTGGCGCGAGCTGGCGGTGGGCAAGGCCCTGGGACGCGGCGCCTCGGGCGACGTGTTCGAGGTCGCCTGGAACGGCCAGGGGACCACCAGGCCTGCCGCCCTGAAGCTGTTCCGCGGGACCATGACCAGCGATGGTTTGCCCGAGCGCGAGATGGCCGCCTGCCTGGCCGTGGGCGAACACCCGAACCTGACCGGCGCCCTGGGCCGCGTGGTCGGGCATCCGGACGGCGCCGAGGGCCTGCTGATGCCGCTGCTGCCGGACGGCTGGCGCGTGCTGGCCGGCCCGCCCAGCCGCCAGACCTGCAGCCGCGACGTCTACGCCGCCGATTTCCGCCTGCCGCTCGACGTCGCCCGGCGCCTGGTCCGCGACGTCGCCGCCGGGACCGCGCGGCTGCACGAGCGGGGCCTGAGCCACGGCGACCTCTACGCCCACAACGTGCTGTGGGACGGGGAAACCGGCGCGGCCGTGCTCAGCGACTTCGGCGCGGCCGCCTTCCTGCCGCCGGGCGAGGAACGGCGCTGGTCGGCGCTGGACGTGCGCGCCTTCGGCCTGCTGCTGGGCGAGGTGCTGGACGGGGTCGAGGGCGAGGTCCCAGCCGCCCTGCGCGCCCTGGAGGCCGCCTGCGTGCAGCCGGACGGCGGCGCGCGGCCGTCAATGGACGAGGCGCTCGCCGCCCTGTCCTGAACCCTTTCGAAAAGCGGCGGATCAAGCTCTAGTAGCGGCCATGTCGAGCCTCGTCGCAAAGCTGAAGCCGTTCTTCTCGCTCAAGGGCCGGGCCGCCCGGCTGGAATACTGGCGGGTGCAGGTCGTCCAGATCGCCCTGGCCGCCGTGGTCATGAGCCTGGTGGTGCTGGCCACCCGCATCGGCGGCTGGCTGGGGGCGGTTCCCTGCCTGCTGTTCCTGCCCATCCTGGCCGCCGGGGTCTGCGTGGCCGTGCGCCGCCTGCACGACCGCGGCAAGGCGGCCTGGTGGATCCTGATCTTCGCCGTCGGCCCCTACGCCCTGACCGCCCTGGCCGCCGGCCTCTACGAAGGCGGCGGCCCCAACGGCGCCGAACTGGCCGCCCCCCTGCTCGGCCTTGGCGCCTTCGCCCTGTCGATCTGGGCCTGGGTGGAGCTGGGCTTCCTGCGCGGCACCAAGGGCGAGAACCGGTATGGGGCGGAGCGGCGGGCCTGAGCCCTTCCTATTTCTCCCCGTCAATCCCGCCCTTATGGCGGGAACCTCCACCGCTACCGACGCTGTGAGCGGGCGCCATGAGGGTTCGCAAAGGGCGGTGAGCGCGCTTCGACCCCCTCTCTCATGGAGAGAGGGAGGGGCCCGCGCCGCAAGGCGTGGGAGGGTGAGTGGGTAGGCGAAGCCCCCCGACGATCTTGGCGCTGTTGCAGGCGATGTGCCGGCACGCCGGCTGAAGGTGTAACCACTCACCCTCCCATGCTCCGCATGGGCCCCTCCCTCTCTCTAAGAGAGAGGGGTTCTTTTCACCGCTTGCGCCCGCGCTCCACCTCGTACGGCGTTCCGTCGCGATGGCGGTAGGTCTCCTCGCCGGGGCGGATGATCAGGTCGAGGTCGGGATAGTCGCAGCCGTCCTCGGCGGGGCGGCGCGAGCCCATTTCCAGCAGCACGGCGACGCGGTCGGAGCGGTTCTGGATCTGGTGGCCGTCGGCCACGCCGGCCTTGAAGCCCGCGCAGTCGCCGGCCCGCAGGATCGTCTCGCCCCCCTCTTCGACCAGCACGACCTCGCCCTCGACCACCCAGACGAACTCGTCCTCGGCCGTATGCCAGTGGCGCTGGCTGGACCAGACGCCCGGCTCGAGCCTCATGAGATTGACGCCGAACTGGGTGAGGCCGACGGCGTCGCCCAGCTTCCAGCGCTGGCGGGCCTTGCAGGGCGCGTCGAACGGCGGCGGATAGGCCGTGCCGTGGCGGGTGGGAGCCTTGTCGATGTCGATCTTGGGCATGGTCGGCCTTGGCAAGTTCGTGCGCGGTTTGCGTCCCGCCGAAGGGAAGCTTAAAGCCTGCACCATGACCAGTCCCGCGCCCGTTTCCGTCAGCATCGACGCCGTCGAGCTGGCCCAAGCCCTGATCCGCCGCCCGTCAGTCACCCCCGCCGACGAGGGCGCGATGGACGTGCTGCAGCGCCAGCTGGAAGGGCTGGGCTTCAATTGCCGGCGCATGAAGTTCGGCGAGATCGAGAACCTCTACGCCAAGCGCGGGACCGCGCGGCCCAACCTCTGCTTCGCCGGCCACACCGACGTGGTGCCGGTGGGCGACGACGCGGCCTGGACGGCGGGCCCGTTCGAGGCCGAGATCAAGGACGGCGTGCTCTACGGCCGCGGCGCGGTCGACATGAAGTCGGCGATCGCCGCCTTCGTCGCGGCCGTGGCCAATACGGACGAGGTCCCCGGCTCGATCAGCTTCCTGATCACCGGCGACGAGGAGGGCGTGGCCGAGGACGGCACCGTGAAGGTGGTCGAGGCCTTGGCCGCCGAGGGCGAGATCATCGACCACTGCATCGTCGGCGAGCCGACCAGCGCCAGCCTGCTGGGCGACATGGTCAAGATCGGCCGGCGCGGCAGCATCAACGCCTGGATCGCGGTGGACGGCCGCCAGGGCCACGTGGCCTATCCGCACCGGGCGGCCAATCCGATCCCGGTGCTGGTCGACATCCTTTCCCGCCTGCAGAGCCGGATGCTGGACGAGGGCTATACCGGCTTTCAGCCGTCGAACCTGGAGATCACCACGGTCGACGTCGGCAACCCGGCGACGAACGTGATCCCGGCGAGCGCGAAGGCCCGGATCAACATCCGCTTCAACCCGGCCCACAAGGGCAAGGACCTGGCCGCCTGGATCGAGCACGAGTGCCGCGAGGCGGCCGAGGGCTTCTCGGGGAGGGTCGAGGCCCTGTGCAAGATCAGCGGCGAGGCCTTCCTCACTGAGCCCGGCGCCTTCACCGACGTGATCGTCGGCGCCGTGGGCGACGCCACCGGCCGCGTGCCCGAGCTGTCGACCACCGGCGGCACCAGCGACGCCCGCTTCATCCGCGCCATCTGCCCGGTGGTGGAGTTCGGCCTCGTGGGCTCGACCATGCACCAGGTGGACGAGCGGGTGCCGGTCGAGGAAGTCCGCCAGCTGGCGGTGGCCTACACCGCGCTGATCCGGCGGTATTTCGAGGCGTTTTCGGGCTGACGATTTCGAAGGCAAAAATGCTCGTCATCCCGGCCGCAGCGTAGCGGAGAGCCGGGACCCAGGGGCAGCCGCACTGCGCCGTCCCCTGGGTCCCGGATAAGCCCTGCGGGCTTTCCGGGATGACGAACTAGGGGGTAGGCGGAGGGGATGCACAGCGCATGAACGAGCTCTCCATCGACGAAGTCCTCGCCGAGGTCGCCGTGCTGGTGAAGCCGCACTTCGGCAAGGGGCGGGTGCCCGACTACATCCCGCAACTGGCCACCGTGCCGGGGACGAAGTTCGGCATGGCCGTGCGCACGGTGGACGGCGGCGAGCACGTGATCGGCCACGCCGACGAGGGCTTCTCCGTCCAGAGCATCACCAAGGTGCTGAGCCTGGGGCTCGCTTTGAACCGCATCGGCGACGAGGTGTGGACGCGGGTCGGCAAGGAGCCGTCGGGCACGCCGTTCAACCACCTGTCGCAGCTGGAGTCCGAGGGCGGCTTCCCGCGCAATCCGTTCATCAACGCCGGCGCCCTGGCGGTGACCGACATCCTGCTCGACAAGGTGAAAGACCCGGCCGCCCTGGTGCGCGGCTTTGCCGGTTTCCTGGCCGACGGGCCGGTCGAGATCGACGAGGCGGTGGCCGAGTCCGAGCTGGCCAACGCCTGGCAGAACCGGGCCATCGCCAACCTGATGCGCGGCAAGGAGACGATCACCCACGACCCCGAAGCCGTGGTCGCCGCCTATTGCCGCCAGTGCGCCCTGACCATGAGCTGCCGGCAGCTGGCCCGGGCCTTCCTGCCGCTGGCGGCGGGCGGGTTCTCGCCGGTGGTCGAGGAGACGATCTTTCCCGAGCGCCTGACCCGGCGGCTCAATTCCCTGCTGCTGACCTGCGGCATCTACGACAGCGTCGGCAGCTTCGCCTACCGCGTCGGCCTGCCGGCCAAGAGCGGCGTCGGCGGCGGAATCGTGGCGGTCGTGCCCGGCAAGGCGACGGTGGCCGTGTGGTCGCCGGAGCTGGACCGGTTCGGGACGTCGGTGGTGGGGGCGTCGGCGCTGGAGGCCTTCGCGCAGCTGACGAATTGCTCGGTGCTCTGACCTGATCCCTCTCTCTTTGAGAGAGGGAGGGGCCCAGGCGAAGCCTGGGAGGGTGAGAGGTAACAAACTCGCCGGAAGAAGCTCGGCTGTTCAGCCGTCAGCGCATCAAGGGCAGCTGCGCCTCTTCGTGGCGGACTTGAAGTTTGTAGGAAGGCCTGGGGTTTGCCGGTTGGCGGTGAAACCTCTCACCCTCCCACGCCTTCGGCGCGGGCCCCTCCCTCTCTCTATGAGAGAGGGGTCATGTTGCGCGTTTGACCCAGATCAAGGCGACGCTCGCGCGGGGCATGCAACGTCAGGGCGAACTTCAACGGAGCCCGCCATGTCGCTCGGTCAGATCGCCTATCTCGGTTTCGTGCTCGCCGGCTTCGGCGTGTTCATCCTGGCGCTCGGTACGGTCTGGATCGCCGAGCGCATGTCGGACCGCAAGCCGGACTGACCTCCCCACCGGAAGCCCCTTCCCTGACTTCCCCGGGGTTTCCGCCCTCGAGGCCGCCCTCACACCGGCCTCTCCCGCAGCCTCCGTCGACTGTCGAGCCGGCGGAGGCCGCGGGTTTCTTCCAAGCCCTCAGTCGCCGTAGCCGACGCCCACCAGATAGAGCCCGTCGGCCGGGGCCACGGGGCCGCATTGCGTGCGGTCCCTGGCCTCCAGGGCGGCCTTGACGTCGCCGGGCTCCCAGCGGCCGGCGCCGACCTCGACCAGCGTCCCTGTCATCGACCGCACCTGGCGGTGCAGGAACGAGCGCGCCTCGAAGTCGAGGTGGATCTCCTCGCCGACCTGGCGCACGCGGGCGACGTCCAGCGTCTTCAGCGGCGACTTGGCCTGGCAGTGCATGTCGCGGAAGGTGGTGAAGTCGTGCAGGCCGACCAGGGCTTGCGCGGCCGCGTGCATGGCGTCGGCGTCCAGCGGCTTCTTCATGTGCCAGACCTTGCCCTTGTCGAGGGCCGGCGGGGCGCGGCGGTTGAGGATGCGGTAGAGGTAGCGGCGCTCATTGGCCGAAAACCGCGCGTGCCAGTCTTCCGGGGCCACCTCGGCGTCGAGGATCGAGACGGCCTCGCGCATCAGATGGGCGTTGAGGGCGTTCATCACCGTCTGGGCCGGCCAGTCGCGCTCGAGGTCGACATGGACGACCTGGCCGGTGGCGTGGACGCCGGTGTCGGTGCGGCCGGCGGCGGCGATGCGCAGTTCCTGGCCGCTGAAGGCCTTCACCGCCGCCTCGATCGCCCCCTGCACGCTGGGCAGGGTCGCCTGGGCCTGGAAACCGGCATAGGGACGGCCGTCGTACTCGACGAGGAGGCGGTAGCGGGGCATCAGGCCAGGACCGTCCCGGCGGCCAGCGGGAAGCCGCGCAGGAAGACCTCGGCGTCCTGGGCGCCCTTGCCCTCGCGCTGGGCCTTGAGCAGGCGGACAGCGCCCTCACCGCAGGCGATCAGCAGTTCGTCGTCGAGCACGGCGCCGGGCGCGCCATCCGCGTCTTCCACCGTCGACAGCAGGGCCTTCACGCGCACCGGGCCCTTGTCGGACGGGGCCTCGAACCAGGCGCCGGGGAAGGGCGAGAGGCCGCGGATGTGGCGGTCGACCTCGGCGGCCGGGCGGGTCCAGTCGATGCGGGCCTCGGCCGGCTTGATCTTCCTGGCGTAGGTGACGCCTTCTTCGCTCTGCGGCGTCTCGATGGCCTGGCCGCGCTCGATGGCGCCCAGGGCGACGGGCAGGATGCGGGCGCCGACGGCGGCCAGACGGTCGTGCAGGCTGGCCACGGTGTCGAGCGCGTCGATGCGCACGCTCTCCGACAGCAGGACGGGGCCCTCGTCGAGGCCCTCGCTCATCCGCATCACCTGGACGCCGGTGACGGGATCGCCGGCCATGATCGCCCGCTGGATCGGAGCCGCGCCGCGCCAGCGGGGCAGCAGGCTGGCATGCAGGTTGAAACAGCCCAGCTTCGGGGCGTCGAGCACGGCCTTCACGAGGATCTGGCCGAAGGCGACGACGACGGCGGCGTCGAGATCCAGCGCCTGGAAGGCCTCGATCTCTTCGGGGGTCTTCATCGAGACCGGGGTGCGCACGGGCAGGCCCAGGCCCTCGGCGAAGGCGTGGACCGGCGAGGGCTTCAGCTCCTGGCCGCGGCCGCGCGGGGCGGGCGGCTGGCTGTAGACACAGACGATCTCATGGCCGCTGGCGACCAGTTCGGCCAGACAGGCGACGGCGAAATCGGGGGTTCCGAGGAAGGCGATGCGCATGGCGGGGGTTTAGCCCCGCAAGGGCTTCGGGGAAAGCGTGCGGCGCCGGGGGGCGCGCCCGGGGCTTTGAGAGTCGGAACCTCGACCGTTCGCGCATCGTTGTTTGCCGGACTCTTTGCAACCACGACCGTTGGAGGAAGACCCATGCGCACCCTCGCCCTGATCGCCGTCTCCGCCCTGGCCCTGTCGGCCGCCGCCTGCTCGGACCAGCACGCCCAGCAGATCAAGGAAGGCGCCGCCGCCGCCGGCCAGGACATCAAGGACGCCGCCAACGAGATCAAGAACGACCCGGACGTCAAGGAAGCCGGCACGGCCCTGAAGGAAAGCACCAAGGAAACCGCCGCCGACCTCAAGGTCGCCGCCGGCGACGCGGTGGACGCCGCCAAGGAAGCCGGCGCCAAGGCCGGCGACAAGGCCCAGGAAGCCGGCAAGGACATCACCCGCGAGAGCAAGGAAGCGGGGACGGCGGCCAAGAAGGAAGTGCACGAGGCGACGAAGTAGGGCCGCCGGCGGGGGTGAAGTTATCCACAGGGATCGCCTCTTTTTTCCTCCCGTCATTCCCGCCCTTGTGGCGGGAAACCCTGGTTCCGCTGACACGTGAGATGCGAGCGGCGTGCTGAGCACGCCGCCACGACTGCCCTTGCGACTGATAGAGGGGTTCCCGCCACAAGGGCGGGAATGACGGGAGAATTGGGGGGCGGGAGAGGTTTATCCCCGTTGGCCGGCGCCTCTGCCTCAACGAATTCAAAGCCCTACAAGAAAACGCACGTTTCGTGTCCCCGGCCTCCGGACCGGCCTCATGCTGCTGGTCATGAGCGAACAGACCTCCCGCGCCTGGTGCGCGAAGATCCAGCAGCGGCTGATGGCGGCGATGGATGACCTGTGGGCGGCGATGGAGGACGGTTTCGATCGCGAGGCCATGCGCAAGGCGTCGGAAAAGGTGCGGCTGCTGGGCCAGATGGCCGCGACGGTGAGGAAGATCGTCGTGGCCCTGCCGCCCGAGCGCGCGGCGCGGCCGGCGGGCGGATGGCTGTCGGCGCTGGAGCCGGAGGTCGCCCCGCCGAGGCCCGAGCGGAAGATCGATGCGCTGAAGGGCGGGGCGCGCGGGCGGCGTTGAAGTCTGAGAGACCCCTCATCCGACGGCCTTCGGCCGCCACCTTCTCCCGCAAGGGGAGAAGGATACCGGCGTTCTCCGCCGCCCTTGCAAGCGGCGCCGGCGGAACCATATGACGGTCACGGGCGCTGGATTTTCAGACCCGCAACGGACCCGAAACACCATGGCCGCCAAGGCCCTCATCGCTCTCGCCATCGTCGCGGCCATCGCCGTCGGCCTGCTGCTGCCCACCCCGGGCCGCCAGCACAAGGCGCAGGCCAGCCAGTCGCAGATCGAGACGATTGATATCAAGGGCAGCTGAGGCTGCCGGGCGGGCTGATCGGCGTTTGCCAGCTTTAGCCAATTTTTCGCCGCGCATCCCCGCGAAGGCGGGGATCCAAGCGAAGCCTGCAGATAGCCCACAGCCGCGCCACATCCTGAACGTCGGCTTGGATCCCCGCCTGCGCGGGGATCTTACGGCGTGGGGTGGAAGGAGCGCCGAAGCCTAAGGCCGCCCCTGCTTCTCCAGTTCCTCCACCCGTCCCGCGCAGCCCTTCAGGGTCGCGCCGTCGATCCAGACCTCGGCGGCGTGGCTGAAGGCGCGGTCGGACATGCCGTCGGAGCAGGGCTGGGGCGTCAGGCGGAAGACCAGGCGGTGGCTGGCGGCGCCGGGCTCGGCGGCCGGCTGCTCGGCGTCCCAGACGCCCTGCTCGCCGTCGATGCGCACGCCGGGATTGGGCAGGGTGACGGCGCCGCCCTCCATGCGATCCAGCAGAAGCCCGCCCTCGCGGATGCGGCCGCTCCAGAACGGCTCGGTGCCGACGAGATCGAAATCGCCGCCATAGTCGGGACCCACGCTTGTCGGGGCGTCGGCCGGCGCGGCGCTGGCGCCCTCGGACTGGCCCATCGGTCCGTCGCCGCACCCGGCCAACAGCGCACAGGCGGCTCCCACGACGGCGATGACGGTGAAACGCATCATGCGGGCGCTATCCTCGAAGCGGCGGCCGGAGCCCTGACGGGCTCCAATTCCTGGTTCGAGCGTGGCGGGCGCCGAAACCGCTTACACTTTCGGCTGCCACGCTCTGCGGCTAGTCTCCCAGCACGATGAATCACAACGCCGCCCCCGTCTTCTACGAATTCTTCGCTGGCGGCGGCATGGCCCGCATCGGCCTCGGCGAAGGCTGGACCTGCGCCTTCGCCAACGATTTCGACCCGGTGAAGGCCCAGACCTACCGCGCCAACTTCGCCGACGCCGAAGAGCACTTCCACACCGGCGACGTCTTCAAGCTGGAGGCGGCCGACCTGCCGGGCCAGGCGGACCTGGCCTGGGCCTCGAGCCCCTGCCAGGACTTCAGCCTGGCCGGCGCGCGGGCGGGCCTGCACGGCGGGCGCTCGTCGGCCTTCTTCGGCTTCTGGCGGCTGATCGAGGCGCTGGAAGACGAGGGTCGCGCCCCGACCACCATCGTCATCGAGAACGTGGTCGGCCTGTTGACCTCGCACCGCGGCGAGGACTTCACCGCCCTGTGCCAGGCCCTGGCCGACCAGGGCTACCACTTCGGGGCGCTGGAGATCGACGCGGCCAGCTTCACCCCGCAGTCGCGGCCCCGCGTGTTCGTCGTGGCTACCCGGGCGCCGACCGAGGGCCTGACCGGCCAGGGGCCGTTCCACAGCCGCGCCGTGCGCGAGGCCGCCGCCCGCTTGCCCCAGGCCCTGAAGGACCGCTGGCTGTGGTGGGCCCTGCCCGCCCCGCCGGCCCGCAACACCGACCTTTCCACCGTGCTGGAGCCCGACGACGCCGTCGAATGGCGCGGCGAGGAAGCCACCGCCGCCCTGCTGGACCTGATGGCCCCGGCCCACCGCGCCTCGGTCGACGCGCGCGTCGCCTCGGGAGAACGGGCCGTCGGCGGCGTGTTCCGGCGGATGCGCGGCGGCGAACAGCGGGCGGAAGTGCGGTTCGACGGCCTGGCAGGCTGCCTGCGCACCCCGCGCGGCGGCTCCTCGCGGCAGACCCTGCTGGTGATCGACAAGGGCGTGGTGCGCTCGCGCCTGGTCACGCCGCGCGAGGGGGCCAGGCTGATGGGCCTGCCCGACAGCTACGCTCTGCCGAAAAGCGCCACCGCCGGCCTGCACGTGATCGGCGACGGCGTGGCGGCCCCGGCCGTGCGCTGGCTGGCCGAACACCTGCTGACTCCGCTCGCGACCAGGAAATCTGCGGCCCTGGCGGCCGAATAGGTCGCTGACACGCAAAAGCCTACGGCCTAAGGTGGAGATCGACCCTAGGGCCGCAATTCAACGCTCCGAGAGACCATCATGGACGACGCTTCCAGCCTGTACGACGCCGCGCGCTTCAAGCGCGCCGGCCGGGGCAAGATCTACGACTCCATCCTCGACACCGTCGGCGACACCCCGATCATCCGCCTGCCGCGCCTGATGGCCGAGCTGAAGCCCAAGGGCGAGGTCGTGGCCAAGCTCGAGTTCTTCAACCCGCTGGCCTCGGTCAAGGACCGCATCGGCGTGGCCATGGTCGAGTACCTGGAAGCCAAGGGCGTGCTGAAGCCGGGCGGCTCGATCGTCGAGCCGACCAGCGGCAACACCGGCATCGCGCTCGCCTTCGTGGCCGCGGCCAAGGGCTACAAGCTGACCCTGGTGATGCCCGAGAGCATGTCGATCGAGCGCCGCAAGATGCTGCTGCTGCTCGGCGCCAAGCTGGAGCTGACCCCGGCCGAGAAGGGCATGCGCGGCGCCGTCGCCCGCGCCCAGGAGATCGTCGAGGCCACCCCCGGCGCGGTGATGCCGCAGCAGTTCGAAAACACCGCCAACCCGCTGATCCACCGGGTCTCGACCGCCGAAGAGATCTGGAACGACACGGCCGGCGCCGTGGACGCCGTGGTCTCGGGCGTCGGCACCGGCGGCACGATCAGCGGCGTCGGCCAGGTGCTGAAGGCCCGCAAGCCGGGCCTGAAGATGGTGGCCGTCGAGCCGGAAGCCTCGGCCGTGCTGTCGGGCGGCCAGCCCGGCCCGCACAAGATCCAGGGCATCGGCGCCGGCTTCGTGCCGGGCATCCTCGATCGCGGCGTGATCGACGACATCGTCCAGGTCAGCAACGACGACGCCTTCGCCATGGCCCGCAAGGCCGCCTCGACCGAAGGCCTGACCGTCGGCATCAGCTCGGGCGCGGCCCTGACCGCCGCCTTCGACCTGGCTTTGCGCGACGAATACGCCGGCAAGCTGATCGTGGCGATCATCCCCAGCTTCGCCGAACGCTACCTGTCGACGGCCCTGTTCGAGGGGCTGTAAGGCTGCCGGCCGGATCGGGGAGCGACGGGTGACCGACGTCTTCGATCCGGCCAAGCGCTCGGCCGTCATGGCCCGGGTGAAGAGCAAGGGCACCACGCCCGAACTCGCCCTGCGCCGGCTGCTCACCGCTCTAGGCGCCCGCTACCGCCTGCACCGCAAGGACCTGCCCGGCTCGCCCGACGTCGTCATGCCGGGGCGGAAGCTCGTCTTCTTCGTGCATGGCTGCTTCTGGCACGGCCACGACTGCGCGCGGGGCTCGCGCGTACCCAAGGCCAATCGCGACTACTGGCTGGCCAAGGTGGCCCGCAACAAGGCCCGCGACGCCAGGAACGAGGCGGCGCTGGTCGATACCGGCTGGCGGGTCGAGACGATCTGGGAATGCCAGATGAAGGACGAGGCCGCGCTGGTGGAGCGGCTGCGTGCAAACCTCTCCCATGGGGAGAGGGAAGGGCCCGCGCCGTAGGCGTGGGAGGGTGAGGGGGTACGCCGTTTGCCGCCCTGCCCCGTCGTCCCTGCCTTGTCCGGAAAGGTCCCTAACCCCTCACCCTCCCAGGCTTCGCCTGGGCCCTTCCCTCTCCCTATGGGAGAGGTGTTTCCGGGTGGGAGAGGGCGGCCTTACGCCGCCGCCGTCCGCGCGGGGATGACCGGCAGCACCTCGACCAGGGCGGCGTGCAGCTGGGCCGGGTCGATGGGCTTGGCGACGTGGGCGTTCATGCCGGCGGCGCGGCAGGCCTCCCAGTCCTTGGGGGTGGACGAGGCGGTGACCGCGATCACCGGCACGCCGCGATTTAGGCCCGGCTCGGCGCGCAGCACGCGGGTGGTCTCGCGGCCGCCCAGGCCCGGCATGTAGACATCCATCAGCACCGCGTCGAACACGGTGGAGGCCAGGATCTCCAGCGCTTGCTCGCCGGACTCGGCCAGGACGGGCGTGACGCCGAAGGTCTGCAGCACCAGCTCGACCGCGCGGCGGTTGACCACGTGATCGTCGACCACCAGCACCCGCGCCCCGGCGATCGAGGCGACATCGTCGGCGGCGGCCGGGGCCTGGGCCTCGTCGACCCGCAGGGTGAAGCGCATGCTCGCCCCATGACCCAGCCCTTCGCTGGCGGCCGACAGGTCGCCGCCCATCAGCCGGGCCAGCTCGCGGCTGATCACCAGCCCCAGGCCCGAGCCGCCGTGCAGCCGCATGACCTCGGCGTTCAGCTGGTCGAACGGGGTGAACATACGGGGCATGACCTCGGGCTCGATGCCCCGGCCGGTGTCGGTGACGGCGATCTCCAGGGTCCAGCCCTCGCCCTGGCGATGGGCGGCCAGGGCCACGGTGACGCCGCCCTGCTCGGTGAACTTGATGGCGTTGGACAGCAGGTTGTTGAGCACCTGGCGCAGGCGCAGGGCGTCGCCCGACACCCAACGCGGCAGGCCCACGGCCCCCTCGACCCGCAGCTTCAGCCCCTTCTTCTGGGCTTCGGGACGCCACAGCCGCAGGGTGTCGGCCAGGGCCTGGCGCAGGTTGTAGGGCGCGCGCTCCACCGCCATGCGGCCGGCCTCCAGGCGCGAGAAGTCCAGCAGGTCGTTGAGCAGGGTGCGCATCATCGCGCCGGCGTCGGAAATCAGCTGGGCGTGGACCTTGGACGAGGCTTCCGGCACCTCGCTGTGCAGGCGCGCGGCGCCGGCCAGTATGGCGCTGATCGGGGTGCGCAGCTCGTGGCTGATCATGGCCACGAAGGCGCTCTTGGCGGCGACGGCTTCTTCGGCCTCATGGCGGCGGCGCTCGGCCTCGGCCTTGGCGGCCTCCTCGGCCTTGAGGGCGGCCTCCAGCGTGCGGGCGGCCACGGCGACCGAGAAGATCAGCAGCAGCACCCCGAACCACAGGGCGTTGGCCAGGGGCGCGTCGGGATTGGCCGCCCGGCCGATGAACGGCACGATCAGCAGGTAGACGATGTGCGGCGCGGCCGCCGCGAGCGTGGCGGATCTCAGGCTGACATTGACGACGATGACGTTGAGCAGGGCGCCGGCCAGCAGCATGCCGCCCAGGGTGGGGGCGAAGCGCTGGTTCGAGGCGAACAGCGGCAAGGCCAGGGCCCCGAAGATGATCGAGGTGATCGCCGGCATGATCGCCAGGGCCCAGCGCCGCCAGCCGGCCAGGGCGCGCTCGGGCGCTGCCTTCAGCGACTGGAACAGCCACAGCTCGAACAGCTGGGCGATCGCGTAGGCGGCCGCCCACAGCCACACCCAGCGCATGCCGATATAGATGTGCAGGATGGCGGCCATCGAGATGGTGGCGGTCAGGCGCAGATAGATGTTGCCCCGCCGGGCCGCGGCGGCGCGGACGATCGCCGCCTGCCTGTCTTTGACGCTTAGGGCCTTGTCGCTTACGGCCGTGGAGCTCATCGCGCGGCCCCCGCTGGCCCTGGTGATCGCCATTTTCGCCCAAACCCTGGGCGCCCAAACCCTGGGCGAAGACCTCTAAGAGGTCGTGAAAGAACACTATTCTTTCAATGGCACAGCCAAAGCGCGCTTGCGAGGGCGCGGCGGGACCGGCGGCCGATTTGTCGCACCTGGCGTTGAAAAAGGGATCAGGCGGGGCGGGCCAACAGGCGGTCCAGCACCTCTTGCGCCAGGCCCTCCACCTCGATGCGCTTGAGGCGGGCGGTCGCGCCCGAGACCACCCGCACGGCCGAGCGCGGCGCGGACAGGCGCTTGGCCAGCAGGGCCACGAGGGCGGCGTTGGCCTCGCCCTCGACCGGCGGGGCGCTGACCCGGACCTTCAGATAGGGACGGCCGTCGGCGTCGGCCGCCCAGCCGTCGATCGCGTCGCGCCCGCCGCGCGGCGTCAGGCGCACGGCGAGGACGGCGACGGGAACGGCCACGGGGGCCTTCTGACTCAGCCGAGCAGGCTCAGCAGCATGTTGCGCAGCGGGTAGAGCAGGAACGACTGCACGCCGACGATGATCAGGAACAGGATGATCGGGGTGATGTCGACGCCGCCCAGCGGCGGGATCACCCGGCGCAGCGGCGCCAGCAGCGGCGCGGTCACCGCGTCGAGGAAGCGGCTGATCGAATAGACCGCGCGGTTGCGCAGGTTGATGACGTCGAAAGCCACCAGCCAGCTGATGATCGCGCTGATGATCACCGCCCACTTGAGCAGGTTCAGCAGCGAGCCGAGGATGAAGAAGACGAACAGGATCAGGTTGGCCATGGGCGTTCCGCGAAAGGTCGCCCGCTTCTTGCCCGCCCCTGTCCCCGCTGGCAAGGCCGCGCTGTTTCCGGCTTCCACCAGAGCTTCCGCGCGGACCCGCGCAACTGCCGCTTGACGGACGCCGCCGGCCACCGTATCTCCGCGCTTCCTTGGGGCCGTAGCTCAGATGGTAGAGCGCCTCGTTCGCAATGAGGAGGTCAGGGGTTCGATTCCCCTCGGCTCCACCAAGGACCTTTCCGGACATCGTCATGCTACTCGCGCCAGCGCCCTCCTCGCGCCTCGCGGCTGTGCTCGCGCGAGTGCTCCACCTTGGGCGCCGCGACGTTGCGTCGCGGCGTAAACGGCTGGAAATAAAGGGTTTCTGAGCCTTGGGCCGCGATGCTGGCCGCCACTTCATCAAGCGGCGGCAGAATGCGGACCCTGATCATCGGAACGGCCCTGGCGGCCGGCCTGGCCGGTTTTGGCCAGGCGCAGGCGCGGGAGGCGGAAGCCTCCGGGGCGCTGGATCTCTCCTTCGGCTACAAGGCCGACCTGGCGGCGACGGTCGACGGCGGCGCGGCCCGGCGCGGGCGGGTGCTCGACAACCTGACGATCGGGGCGGACCTGGACCTGGAAAAGGCGGTCGGCTGGACGGGCGCGCGGGCCCACGCCCTGGTGCTGAACAACACCGGCGGCGCGCCGGGCGACGACTCCGGCTCGATCCAGGGCGTCGACAACATCGAGGTCTCGCGCCATCGGCTGCGGCTGTACGAGGCCTGGATCGAGCAGGACCTGGCCGGCGGCAAGGGCTCGGTGCGGGCCGGCCTCTATGACCTGAACAGCGAATTCTACGCCAACGACAGCGCCGGCCTGCTGATCGCGCCGGCCTTCGGCATCGGCTCGGAGCTGGCGGCGACGGGGCCGAACGGGCCGTCGATCTTTCCCTCCACGAGTCTGGCGGTGCGCCTGGCCTGGACGCCGTCGGAGCATGTCTACGCCCAGGCGGCGGTGCTCAACGCCCATGCCGGGGTGCTGGGCGATCCGGGCGGGATCGACTTCCACATGGACGACGGCGCCCTGCTGATCGCCGAGGGCGGCTGGACCGGAGCCGGCAAGGTTGCCTTCGGCGCCTGGCGCTACACCCGCAAGCAGGACGACATCCGCGAGCTGGGGCCGACGGGCGATCCGGCCAAGCGCAAGGCCCAGGGGGCCTATGTGCTGCTGGAGCGGGCGCTGACGGGGGCCTACGGCGAGGACGCCGTGCGCCGCACGACGGCCTTCGCCCGCCTGGGCGTCTCGGACGGCGACACCACGCCGTTCCAGGGCGGCTGGCAGGCCGGGATCAAGGTCGACCGGGTGTTTGCCAGCCGGCCGGACAGCGCCTTCTCGATCGGCGTCAACCAGGCCTACCTGACCCAGAAGCACCGGGCCAACGCCGCCGACGCCGGCCAGGACCTGGGCGATACGGAGTCGGCGATCGAGGTCACCTATGCCGACACCGTCGGCCCGCTGACCCTGCAGCCGGACCTGCAATACGTGATCCGTCCCGGCGGCGACCGGGCGATGAAGAACGCCGTGGTGGCGATCCTGCGGGTGGGGGTGGAGTTCTAGGCGCGACCTTCGTAGGCGGCCAGAACGCTCCAGAGCTTCTCGGCCTCGTCGCCGCCAAGCTCGGCGGCGTTGCGAACAGCCTGGTATTCGACTTCGTCCTTTATGCGCCCTCTACGGAGAGCGCGCCGCGCGACCTTGGAAAAACGGACGCGCATCTCGGTGAGGCTCGGCAACCCATCCTTCAGCAACGCCCTGTCGATTTCCTCGACCTGCGGCGCCGGCCAAGACCAGGTCATCTCAACAAGGTCGCCGACGGCCATCGACAATCCCGCCCGCGCCTTGGCGGGCGAGGAGGCGGCCAAGGCGTCGAGAACCGCGACCGGATCGGTCGCCGGCGACAAGAGCGCTGGCGGAAAGACAGCCCTCGCCATGCGCCCCAGCCATGCTCGCCGCCGCTCGTATTCTCCTGCTTGCACAGTCATCGACCGGGACGGTGGCAGAAGGGCGAAGACGACGCAACGCCGGGCTTCTACCAGCGTCCGAACTCCTCTGCCGCTTCCGCCGCAGCGCCGCGACCTGCTAAGGCTGGCGGCATGGCCAAGCTCGACGATGCATATGATCCGTTGACCCCCGTGCCGGCCGAGCGCCGGGTGTTCGGGACGCGGGACGCCTTTTCGCTGTGGTTCAGCCTGGGGATCGGCCTGCTGGTGCTGCAGGCCGGCGCGTTCCTGGTGCCTGGGCTCAGCCTGCCGATGGCGCTGGCGGCGATCGTGGTCGGCTCGGTGCTGGGGGCGCTGCTGCTGGCGGCGGCCGGCGTGGTCGGGGCCGACACCGGGCTGTCGTCGATGGGCGCGCTGCGGCTGACCCTGGGCCGGCGCGGCGCGGCGGTTCCGGCGGTGCTGAACGCGGTGCAGCTGGCCGGCTGGGGCGCGTTCGAGATCATCGCCATGCGCGACGCCGCCGACGCCCTGGCCAAGCAGAACTTCGGCGTCTCCAATCCGCTCGCCTGGACCCTGCTGTTCGGCGTGCTGGCCACGGCCCTGGCGGTGCTGGGGCCGGTGTCGTTCGTGCGTCGGTTCCTGCGGGCCTGGGGCCTGTGGCTGCTGCTGGGCGGGGCCGGCTGGCTGACCTGGCGGCTGCTGGCCCAGCACGACCTGGCCGCCCTGATGGCGAGGGCCGGGACGGGCGAGACCAGCTTCGGCGCCGGGGTCGACCTGGTGGCGGCCATGCCGCTGTCGTGGCTGCCGCTGATCGCCGACTACACCCGCTTTGGCCGCACCCCGGGCGGCATGTTCCGGGGCAGCGTCGCCGGCTATGTACTGGCCAACATCTGGTTCATGGGGCTGGGCGCGGCCTACGCCCTGGCGGCGGGCAGCGAGGGGCTGCTGCTGAGCGCCCTGGCGGCGGCCGGCGGCGGGATCGCCCTGCTGCTGATCATCATCGACGAGACCGACAACGCCTTCGCCGACCTGCACTCGGCCGCGGTCTCGACCGCCACCCTGGTTCCGGTGCGGCCGGCGCGGCTGGCGCTGGCGTTCGGCGCGGTCTGCACCCTGGCGGCCCTGCTGGCGCCGATGGGCCAGTACGAGGGCTTC
This sequence comes from Caulobacter sp. GW821-FHT12A07, assembly GCF_058807655.1. Taxonomy (NCBI): domain Bacteria; kingdom Pseudomonadati; phylum Pseudomonadota; class Alphaproteobacteria; order Caulobacterales; family Caulobacteraceae; genus Caulobacter; species Caulobacter sp. GW821-FHT12A07. Next base: position 141,970 of record NZ_JBXAQX010000009.1, on the reverse strand, counting down.
CTGCTGCTGATCGGCTCGGTGTTCGCGCCGCTGTTCGGGGTGCTGCTGGCCGACCACTTCATCGTGCGTCGCCGCAAGACCGAAGGGGCGGCGAGCGGGGCGGTGAGTGTTTCGGGCCTTGCGGCCTGGGCGATCGGCATCGCGGCCTATCAGGCGGTGAGCCGCCTGGCGCCGGAGGTCGGGGCGACCCTGCCGGCCGTGGTGGCGGCGGGCGCGGCGTATGTGGGGCTGCGGCGGGTGGTGAAGGGCTGACTCCTCGCACCTCTTTTCCCGTCATTCCCGCCCTTGTGGCGGGAATGACGGGCGTTTTAAGAGAGCTACTTTTTCTTCTTCGCCGTGTTGAGCTCGACCGCCGCGCGGATCAGGGCCTTGAACGCCGCCGCGTCCACCGCCTCGCCCTGGCGGATGTCGATGGCTCGGCGGGTGTTTCCATCGAGGCTGGAATTGAACAGGCCGGCGGGATCGGGCAGCGAGGCTCCCTTGGCGAAGGTCAGCTTGATGTAGGCCTTGTAAGTCTCGCCGGTGCACAGGATGCCGGCGTGCGACCAGACGGGCGTGCCGCGCCACTTCACCTCTTCGAGCACTTGCGGATCGGCCTCGTGGATCAGGGCGCGCATGCGGGCCAGGGCCTCGCCGCGCCAATCGGCGAGGCCGGCGATGCGGTCGTCGATGTATTTGGCGGCGTCCTCGACGGTGTCGGTCATGGCGTTTCCTCGTTCGTTTCTTAGAGCCGCTCGCCGGGCAGGGCGGCGGCCTGTTTGATCCAGGCGGTCAGGCGGGCCTCGTCGAGGGGCTCGTCCTCGTGGATGTGGAAATAGCGGGTATCGCCGCTCTTGGACGGTTCGGGCGGGACGGGGTCGAGGGCCTGGCCGCGGAAGAAGGCGACCTTCACGTAGCGGGCGTAGACGTGGAAGCTGAGGAACCAGCTCTTCTCCTCATCCGGCGCGCCGTAGAACGGCGAGTTCCACTTCACGGCCTTGCGCACGCCGGGGACGGCGGCGGTGATCAGGGCGTCCAGGCGGGCGCCGACGGCGCTCTTCCAGCCGGGCATGGCGGCGACATAGGCCTGGATCGGGGCCTCGCCGTCGCCCTTGGCGATCTGGGGGTTGCCGCCCGAGAGCAGCTTGGGGGCCATGATCCAATCTCCAAAACTCATCGTCGTCCCGGCCCCAGCGTAGCGGAGAGCCGGGATGACGGGCTAGGAACGCACGAACCGCACCCTTCCCTCAATCCTTCCCCAGCACCGCTTCCAGCTTCTCGAGGAAGCCTTTCCAGCCGGCGTGGGCGCCGCCATAGGCCTGCTTCTGGTCGGGGCGGAAGCCGGACTGCTCCATGCGCAGGTGCGTGCCCGCCGCCGTGGGGGTGAGGGTGAAGGTGACCACGCTGGTCAGGGCGTAGGCGGGGTCGGGGTGGGCGTGGTTCCAGGTGTAGGAGAGGCTGCTCGGCGGATCGACCTCCAGCACCTCGCAGTCCAGCACCCCGCCCCACTCGCCGCGCAGGGTGAAGCGGTGGCCGACCACGGGGGCGAAGTCGGACTTCATCAGCCACTCCTCGATCAGGTGCGGCTGGGTCAGGGCGCGCCACAGCTTGTCGGCCGGGAACGGCAGGTCGCGCTCGACGACGACGGAGCGCAGGTCGGCGGTCTGGTCGATCATTGGTCCATCCTGTTCAAAAGGTCCTCCAGCCGGTCGAAGCGGCTCTCCCAGAAACCGGCCATGCGACGGGTCCAGTCGACCAGGGGCGACAGGGCCTCGAGGCGGGCGCTGTAGTGGGTCTGGCGGCCGGCGTGGCGGTCGGTGACCAGGCCCGCCTGCTTGAGCACGGCCAGGTGCTTGGACACCGCCGGCTGCGAGACGCCGGCCTGGGCCGTCAGCGCCCCCACCGTCTGCTCGCCCTCGCGGCACAGCCGCTCGAACAGCGCCCGGCGGGTGGGGTCGGCGAGGGTGCGGAAGAGGTCGTCGGGGGCGGGGGTCATGCCTGGGCCTGGGAGCAATCGATAACCGGTTGGCTATGGGTTATTGATAACTACGGAGTTATGGATGAGTCAAGCAGGCATGAAGAACGCCCCCTCCGGCGGACGGAGGGGGCGCTCTAGATGCTCCCCCTTTGGGGGAGCTGTCGCGAAGCGACTGAGGGGGCTTGCGCGGCATAGGCCGGCGCTACCCCCTCCGGCCCTCTGGGCCACCTCCCCCAAAGGGGGAGGATTTGTCTTGCCGGATCAGGCGCTCGGCCGCGGCCCGGCCAGGCTGGTGTAGAACTCCGGCCGGCGGTCGCGGAAGAAGCCCCAGGCGGCGCGGTGGGTGGTGAGGAAGTCGAGGTCGAAGCTGGCCTGGACCAGGCCCTCGTCGGCGCGGCCGAGTTCGCTGACCAGGTCGCCGCGATGGTCGGCGATGAACGACGAGCCGTAGAAGGTCTGGCCGCCGTTGGGATAGCCGTCCCAGGGCTCGAAGCCGATGCGGTTGGCGCCGATCACCGGGATCACGTTGCTGACCGCGTGGCCCTGCATGGCCCGCCGCCAGGGCAGGGCCGTGTCGAGGGAGGCGTCATGCGGCTCGCTGCCGATGGCGGTGGGGTAGAACAGGGCCTCGGCGCCCATCAGGGCCATGGCGCGGGCGGCCTCGGGGTACCACTGGTCCCAGCAGATGCCGACGCCCAGGCGGCCAAAGCGCGTGTCCCAGACCTTGAAGCCCGTGTCGCCCGGCCGGAAGTAGTACTTCTCCATATAGCCGGGGCCGTCGGGGATGTGGCTCTTGCGATAGACGCCCAGCAGAGAGCCGTCGGCGTCGGCCATCACCAGGCTGTTGAAGTAGTGCGGGCCCTCGCGCTCGAAGATCGAGATCGGGATGACCACGCCCAGTTCGCCGGCCAGGGGGGCGATGGCCTTGACCACCGGGTGCTCGCGCCACGGGTGCGCCTCGGCGAACCAGCGCTCTTCCTGCGCGACGCAGAAGTACGGCCCCTGGAACAGCTCCGACGGCAGGATGACCTGCGCGCCCTTGGACGCGGCCTCGCGGATGAAGCCCTCGGTCTTCTTGATGTTGGCGTCCAGGTCCATGCCGTAGGAGGTCTGGATGGCGGCGACGCTGAGCGTGCGGGGCATGCGGACTTACTCCTCGGGTTCTTGCTGGCTGATGCAGTGGAACGAGCCGCCGCCCGTCAGGATCGCGGTGGAAGGCAGGCCGATGACCTGGCGCTCGGGGAACAGGCCCTTGATCACCTCGACGGCGAAGGCGCCGGATTCCTCGGCGTAGATCGGCACGATCACCGCCTCGTTGGCGATCAGGAAGTTCATGTGCGAGGCCGGGATCGGCTCGCCGTCCTCGTCGAGGATCCGGCCCGGCGAGGGGATGCGCACGACCTGCAGCGGCGAGCCGCGGCTGTCGGTCATGGCGCCCAGCAGGCGGGCGGTCTCGGCATAGACCTCGGCGTTTGGATCGTCGGCGCCGAAGGCCATCGGGCAGGCGACGACGCCCGGGGCGACGAAGCGGGCCAGGTTGTCGACGTGGCCGTCGGTGTGGTCGTTGAGCAGGCCGTCGCCCAGCCACAGCACCTTCCTGGCGCCGAGCGCGGCGGCGAGGGCCGAGGTCGCGGAGGCTTCGTCCCAGCCTTCGTTGCGGTTTTCGTTCAGCACGCACTGGCGGGTGGTCAGCACGGTGCCGAGGCCGTCGTGGTCGACGGCGCCGCCTTCGAGGATGAAGTCGTTGCGGACCAGCGGCGCGCCCGAGGCGGCGGCGATCTGCTCGGCGACGATGTCGTCGCCTTCGAGGTCGTACTTGCCGCCCCAGCCGTTGAAGCGGAAGCCGGCGGCCGAAGCGCCGTCACCGCCGGCGGTGAAGATCGGGCCGGTGTCGCGCAGCCAGATGTCGCCGAACTGGCCGCGGACGATCTCGACGGTGGTGTCGGAGAGCAGGGCTTTCGCCGCTTCCTCGGCCTCGTCGCCGACGACCATCAGGCGCACGCGCTCGCCGCCCGGGCCGGCCAGGGCGCGGGCGAGGTCGGCGACCTCCTGTTGGGCCTGCTCGAGGTCTTCCTGCCAGAGCTCGCCATGGCTGGGGAAACCCAGCCACATGGCGCGGTGCGGAGCCCACTCGGCGGGAACGGTGAGGGTCATTTTCGAAAGCCTGGTCAACAAGAGGGGGCGCAGATGGCCCCTGGGGGTCGAAGGGTCAAGCGCGCCTTCTAGCAAATTGGTGCGACAAAAGAAAAAGGGCGGCTCCGAAGAGCCGCCCTTCCCCGTCTTGCGAAGCTTGCGGAGGCTTAGAAGCCAGCGCGGAGCGTCAGGGTCACCGTGCGCGGGGCGCCGATGTTGGCGAACGGACGGCTGTAGCCGGGCGCGCCCGGGGTCGCGCTCGTCTGGGTGCCGATGTTGCCGTAGTAGTTCTTGTCGAACACGTTGATCACGTTCAGCTGGACGTTCGAGTTCTTGTAACCGAAGCGCTCCAGCTCGAAGCGCACGTCCAGGTCCGTCGTGATGTAGGACGGAACCTTCAGGTCGTTGACGTCGGTGACCCAACGCTCGCCGACGTACTTGGTCTGGGCGCCCAGGGTCAGGCCCTCGAGGACTTCCCATTCCATGCGGTTCGAGAAGGTGACGTGCGGGGTCTCGACGATTTCCTTGCCCTTGGTGGCGGCGAAGGTCGTCGAGGTGATGGCGATGTTATCCTGCACTTCGCTGTCGTTGTACGAGAACGAGAAGTAGGCCGCCAGGTACTCCACCGGCTTGAAGCCGACCGAGGCGTCGAAGCCGTACTGCTTCACCTTGCCGACGTTGCGGTCGATGTTCAGGCCCAGGTCCTGATCGTACGAGCTGACGATCCGGTTTTCGAACTGGGTCGCCCAGGCGCTGGCCGAAGCGATGATCGCGCCGCTCTGGTAGCGATAGCCGCCTTCGAAGGTGGTGCTGGTTTCCGGCTGGACGGTCGCGTTGCCGATCGAGCCGTTGGCCAGGCGCAGCACGGTGTACAGGTTGTCGGTACGCGGCAGCGAGGTGGATTCCGCGTAGCTGCCGTAGATCGAGCTGGCTTCACCGAAGCGGTAGGTCGCGCCGATGTTCGGCAGCACGTCGTCGTACTTCAGGGTCTTGGAGTACGGAGCGATGTACTGGGTGGTGCCGCCATCGAACGTCACGTTGCCGTTGGCCAGCGGGGTGCTGGGCGTTTCGGTGGTGCAGCGCACGGTGCTCGAAGCGTTCTGCGAGTAGCAGAACTGGTTCAGTTCACGCTTGAAGAACGGAGCGCGCAGGCCGACGCTGACGTTCAGGTTGTCTTCCAGGAACTTGCCCCGGTACTCGACGCTGACCTGGTTCAGGGTGGCGATCGAGAAGCGGTCGCGGGCGCGCATGAAGCTCTTGCCGTCGGCGGTCACAATCTTGTCGCCGTGGCCGTCCTTGCCGCCGAACCAGCTCTGGTAGGTCGGGGTGTCGCCCTGGTCGATGAAGCTGTACTCGCCGGTCTGGCGGTGACGGCCGTAGTCGAGGGTATAGCCGACGCGGATGGCGTTGTTGTCGTTCAGCTTCCAGATCAGCGAGGTGAGCAGGCCGTAACGACGGGTGTTGGTGTTGCTCGGGTTCATGACCCGCACCGTGTCGTTGGTGTCGCCGTCGCCGTTCAGGTCAACGCCGGCGGTGAGCAGCGAAGCGGTGGTCTGGGCGCCGAGAAGCTGACGGGTCGAGGTCGAGCAGGCGCTGGTGGCTTGCGCGCTGGTCGGGGCGGCCGTCACGGTCGGGTTGGCCGCGAAGTAAGCGGCGCGGCAGCTTTCCGACAGGGTGGTGTTCTGGGTGCCGCCGTTGGCCAGGGTGTACTGGAACGACGGGTCGACGGTCAGGGTGAAGCCGTTGCCGAGCGTGAACTTCGACTGACCGCGGATGTTGCCGGTGTTCGACGGATTGACGCGCAGGTTGTAGAAGCTCGAGTTGGTCGAGGCCGAGTCGAGATCGATGTCGCCGGTGACGCCGGTGCCGCCGGCGCGAGAGGTCGGCGCAACGTAAGCCGTCGCGAAATCGACGCTCCAGCCGGCCGTGTCGACTTCGTTAGGCAGCGACGCCGTCGCGGTCCGCAGGCTCGGGCCGTAGTATGCGTTGTTGCGGTTGACGTTGTAGTGCGCGGCCAGGCTGATGAAGTCGGTGCCGTCGCCGATCGGCTGATAGATCTTGGCGTTGATCTGGCGCTTGTAGATTTCGCCTTCGCCCTTGAACTTGTCGTACTTCTGGTACGAGCCTTCCACCCACATGCGGGTGCCCCAGGGGCCGACTTCGCCGCTTTGGACCATGGCCGCGTAGCGCTGGTAGTCGAAGCTGCCGACGCTGGCCTGGACCCAGGCGCCGCGCTCCTTGGAGGGCGTCAGGGTCGAGATGCCGATGGTGCCGCCGGTGCTGGCCGCGGTCGGGCTGTCGACGTCGGTCGAGCCGGTGTTGACCGAGGCGCTGCCGATGATTTCAGAGTCAGGCAGCTGGTTGGTGTAGGTCGCGTAGTTGCCGGTGTCGTTCAGCGGCATGCCGTCGAAGGTCAGGGCGACGCGGTTGCCGTCGAAGCCGTGCAGACGGATGTTGCCGCCCGACGAGCCGTACGGGTCGTTGTTGGTGAAGTTCAGACCCGGCACCAGGATGTTCAGCGACTGGATGACGGTCTGGCCGGGAACCTGGGTCTGCAGGAATTCCTGCGACACCGTGGTGCGGCTCTTGGCGACCGTCTCGGCGGTGATCATGCCATCGACCGTCTTCGGACGGGTGCTGGCGGTGACGACGATCGAGTCCAGTTCGGTCGAGGCGGTCGACTGAGCCATGGCGGCGGTCGCCGCCAGCAGGCTGCCGACCAGCGCGGTCGACGCCAGACAGGCGATTTTTTTCGTGTTCATTCCAATGATCCCCTCATTCTTTGACGCTAGTTCGGAAAAACGAGCATCGAACCGCATCGTTTGGGCGGTGTAGCGAAACATTTAGAAGGTTTGGTGACGGAAAGGCCACGATGGCCCAGAATCTGCCACATCGATCAGTCGCTTGCGGAACAATTGGTCAGATTTCCCTTACTTCGCTAAGAAGCGCGTCATGACCGCGTCCCCCTACGCCGCCGAAGATTCCGCAGCCCGCGCTTGGCGCCTGACCCTGATCGGCGTCGCCCTGCTGACGATCGTCCGGGTACTGGCGATTTTTTCGACGCCGCTGGAGCTGTACCCCGACGAGGCCCAGTACTGGCTTTGGTCGCGGACCCTGGATTTCGGCTACTATTCCAAGCCGCCGATGATCGCCTGGGTGATCTGGCTGACCACGACGATCGGCGGCGACACCGAAGGCTGGCTGCGGCTGGGCGCGCCGCTGCTGCACGGCGCCACCGCGCTGATCGTCCACCGCATCGCCCGCCGCCTGTACGGCGGCTGGACCGGCCTGGCCGCCGCCGGCGTCTACGCCCTGATGCCGGGCGTGCAGCTGTCGTCGGGCGTGATCGGCACCGACGCGCCGCTGCTGTTCTTCCTGGCCCTGACCATCTGGGCCTATGTCTCGCTGCCGGCGGCCAAGACCCCGCGCGAGCGCCTGCTGACCGCCGCCGGCCTGGGCGCGGCCCTGGGCCTGGCCTTCCTGTCGAAGTACGCGGCGATCTACGTCCTCTTCAGCATCGGCGCGCACCTGGCGCTGTCGCGCGAAGCCCGCAAGGCCTGGACCTGGCCGATGGGCCTGGCCTTCTTCGGCGTGCTGATCGCCGTCTTCGCGCCCAACCTGATCTGGAACGCCGCCCACAAGTTCGCCACGGTCGAGCACACCGCCGCCAACGCCAACTGGGGCGCCAAGTCGCTGTTCAATCCGCGCGAGCTGGTCGAGTTCGTCGGCTCGCAGTTCGGGGTGTTCGGCCCCCTGCCCTTCGGCGTGCTGCTGGGCGGCGGCATCGTGCTGGCGGTGAAGAAGCGCCTGCAGGCCGCCGACGTGCTGCTGCTGTGCTTTGTTCTGCCGCCGCTGCTGACCGTGGCCGGCCAGGCCTTCGTCAGCCGCGCCAACGCCAACTGGGCGGCCGCCGCCTATGTCGCCGGCTCGGTGCTGGTCGCCGGCTGGATGGTGCGCTGGAGCGCCAAGCGCTGGCTGGCCGGGGGCCTGGCCCTGCAGGCGGCTTTCGCCGCCCTGTTCCTGGCCTGCCTGATGAGCCCGCGCCTGGCCGACGGCATTGGTCTCGCCAACAGCTTCAAGCGGGTGCGCGGCTGGGACCAGACGGTGCAGGCGATCATCAACCGCGCCCGCGAGGAGCAGGCCGGGCAGCGCCTGACCTCGGTGGCCGTCGACGACCGCTTCCTGTTCAACGTGGCCGCCTATTACGGGCGCGACTACTGGGGCACGGTCGGCGCCCCGCCGCTGCGCATCTGGGTGCACGAGGCCCATCCGCAGAACCAGGCCGAGACCGAGGCCCCGATGACCGCCGCCTACGGCCAGCGCACGCTGATCGCCAGCCTGGAGGGGGTCTACAAGGCCAAGATCGAGCAGGACTTCAAGGCCACCTCGGGCGACGAGATCGTCCGTGTGCGGCTCGACCGCAAGCGCGTGCGGCGGACGGACCTGTTCATCGCCGAAGGCTTCGCGCCCGTGGCCCGCGACCCGAAGACGGGGCTGCCGCCGGATCCGGAGAAGGGTGGTTCTACGGCCAGATAAGCTCCTCCTCCGAGAAACGGGGGAGGTGGCGCGGCGCTATCAGCGCCGTGACGGAGGGGGCGAGGGACGGAGCACCGTGCGCACCGCCGCCCCCTCCACCGCTTCGCGGTCCCCCTCCCCCGCAAGCGGGGGAGGAGAAACAGAAACGCCGCGACGGCCGAGCAGCTGTCGCGGCGTTTTGCGTTTGAGAGACCCCTCATCCGTCAGCTGCGCTGACACCTTCTCCCGCAAGGGGAGAAGGGAAGGGATCAGTCCTTCATGCGCCAGGTCGCGCCGGTCGGGCTGTCCATGACCACGACGCCGAGGGCGTCGAGGTCGCCGCGGATGGCGTCGGCGGCGGTCCAGTCCTTGGCGGCGCGGGCGGCGACGCGGCGGGCCAGCAGGTCCTCGACCTGGGCCTTGAGGTCGTCGGACGCGTCGCCCTCGAACCAGGCGTCGGGATCGGCCTGCAGGAAGCCCAGCAGGGCGCCGGCCTCGAGCAGGCGCGACTTGTGGATGGCCACCTCGGTCAGGTCGCCGGCGGTGACGGCCTTCTCGATGGCGCTCGACACCTCAAACAGCTTGGCGACGGCGGCGGGGGTGTTGAGGTCGTCGCAGAGGGCGTCCATCACCTCCTGGGGGGCCTCGACGGCCTGGTCGGCGACGACGTCCTTGGCGCGGCGCAGGGCGCCGTAGAGGCGGTCCAGCGACTTCTTGCTCTGCTCGAGCAGCTCGGGCGTCCAGTCCAGCGGCTGGCGGTAGTGGGCCGACAGCAGGGCCCAGCGCACCACCTCGCCCGGCGTGGTCTTCACCAGCTCGTGCGGGATGATGACGTTGCCCAGGCTCTTGGACATCTTCTCGCCGTCCATGTCGAGGAAGCCGTTGTGCATCCAGTAGCGGGCGTAGGTCGGCAGGCCGTGGGCGCAGCGCCCTTGCGCCACCTCGTTCTCATGGTGGGGGAACTGCAGGTCGATGCCGCCGGCGTGGATGTCGATCGGCAGGCCCAGCTGCTTGTCGATCATCGCCGAGCACTCGATGTGCCAGCCCGGACGGCCCGCGCCCCAGGGGCTTTGCCACTCGGGCTCGTTTTCCTTGGAGGGCTTCCACAGCACGAAGTCGGCCGGGTGGCGCTTGTAGGGCGCGACCTCGACGCGGGCGCCGGCGATCATGTCGTCCAGGGGACGGCCCGAGAGCTGGCCGTAGTCGGCGAAGCTCTGGGTGTCGAACAGCACGTGGCCCTCGGCGGCGTACGCCGAGCCATTGTCGACCAGCTTGCCGATCATCTCGACGATGGCGTCGATGTGGTCGGTGGCCTTGGGCTCCAGGGTCGGGCGCAGGGCTCCGAGGGCGTCGGCGTCCTCGTGGTAGGCGGCGAGATAGCGGTCGGTGATGACCTTGATCTCGACGCCCTCGTCGGCGGCCTTCTTGTTGATCTTGTCGTCCACGTCGGTGACGTTGCGGGCATAGACCACCGCCTCGTCGCCGAATTCGTGGCGCAGCAGGCGGAACAGCACGTCGAAGGCCACCACCGGACGGAAGTTGCCGATGTGGGCGTAGCCGTAGACCGTCGGTCCGCAGACATACATCGTCACCCGGTCGCGATCGGCGGGAACGAAGTCGCGCTTCTCGCGCGCCATGGTGTCGTAGAGCCTGATGGTCATGAAAACTCGGTCGCCTTGACGCAGCGGAAGGGTGTTGTCGGAACGAAAAACCGGACCCATATAGCGGGGAGCGAGCCTTCGAACCACGTCTTTGCGACGTGAGAGGCGCGCCCTTTAACGGGTGGCACGCGTAATTCCGGGGCGAACGGCGCTCCGGCGCAACTCAGCCCGTGGAAAGCCCCCTTCGAAAACATGGACGCACTGACCCGCGAGCGAACCCTGATCGGCTCTGACGATAACGCCGGTCTTGATCTTGAACCCGCCCAGCGCCCCAGCCGAGACGAGGCCATGGCCGCGGTGCGGACCCTGCTGGCCTGGGCCGGCGACAACCCCGACCGCGAAGGCCTGCTCGACACGCCCCAGCGCGTGGTCGACGCCTATGGCGAGTGGTTCGCCGGCTATACCGGCGATCCGGCCAAGGAGCTGTCGCGCACCTTCGAGGACGTGCAGGGCTATGACGACATGGTCATGCTGCGCGGCATCGACGTGCAGAGCCACTGCGAGCACCACATGGCGCCGTTCCTGGGCAAGGCCTGGGTGGCCTACATGCCCACCGGCAAGGTCGTGGGCCTGTCGAAGCTGGCGCGCCTGGTCGAGATCTTCGCCAAGCGCCTGCAGACGCAAGAGACCATGACCATGCAGGTCGCCGACGCCATCGAGGACCACCTCTCGGCGGCCGGCGTGGCCGTGCTGATCGACGCCGAGCATCAGTGCATGAGCACCCGCGGCGTGCACCACCACGACGTCTCGACCATCACCACCCAGTTCCGCGGCGTGTTCAAGACCGACAAGGTCTTGCAGCAGCGGTTCATGGATCTGGTGACCCGGAAGTAGGCCGATAGATGCTCCCTCTCTGGGGGAGCTGTCGCGAAGCGACTGAGGGGGTTTGGGCGGCCGACGCCGCGCTACCCCCTCCGGCCCTCTGGGCCACCTCCCCCAAAGGGGGAGGATCTGGGCCTGCGGGCCTCTCCCCGGATCCTAGCTTCGCTCGTAGGCCAGGAGCTCCGCCTCGCCGGCGCTGGTGATGATCCAGCCGGTGCGGCCGCGCTCGGCCAGGCCCAGTTCGGTCAGGCCGCGGGCGTCGGCGATGTTGATCCAGTCGACGTCGTGGCCCTGCTTCTTGCGGGCGAGATTGCGCAGGGCCGTCACCTGCTCGGGCGAGAGCGCCATCCTATTGGCCGCCCGACAGCGGGTTGGGCGCGACGGCGGCGCGGACGGCGAACGCCCCCAGGCGCTGCTGCAGCCGCACCACCTCGGCCGTGAGGTCGCCGACCTCGGCCTGGAGCTGGGCGTTGCGGCGCTTGAGATACTCGTTCTCCCGCTGGATGCGGTCGGTTTCCTCAGTCATCGGAGCCCTCCAGGCGGGGCGGGCGAGCCGCGGCGCTGCAACGCGCCACCCAGCCCTGTCCGCGCTCACGCGTCATCTGCATGACCGTGAAGTCCTGGATGCCGCCGTCGGGCGAGCCCAGAGTGTAGATGTCGCCGATGACCGGCGGGGTGGCCAGCTGGCCGCCGATCGTGACGCTGAGCGCCTCGTCCCGCCAGCCGTAGGTGATCTCGTAGTCGTGGCGCCCGAACGGCGCGCTTCCACTGACGCTGCGGGCGCTCATGAGCGCCGGCCAGGAGGAGGGGTCTTCGCGGCCTGGTCGGCCAGGCTGTCGTCGACATGGGCGCGCAGCCCGGCTTCCATCGCGCCCTTGGCGTCGGCGGCGGCGACCGGCTTGGCGAACGCGGCGGCGATGGCGCGATGCGCCAGCAGGCCGGCGGCGTTGAGGTCGGGCTGGAAGCGGGCCGCATAGCGCCGCAGGACATCCGACAGGGCCAGCAGGCGAAGATCCCGCGACAGGCGCGGCGAACGCCCTTCGGCCTGCGAAGTGATCGGCGGGTCAGTCGGCGGGAAGCGGGACATCGAGGATCTCCAGGCGCGCGCCGACGCACGTCCTGGCGATAGGACGGCGCGCCGGACGTCGGCGGCGATGAACGAAAACGGCCTTGAACGAAAAGGCCCGCGAACGACGCCGGCATGAAACCGGCGGGCCGCCGAACCAGGTCGAGGTCGCCGCGAACGGAACCCCTTGGCGCGCTCTTCGGCGCATGGATCATCATAGCACGAAGCGGGCGATCCCGGCGGGATTTCTCCGGCTCGACGCGGCTGTCGGAGCGGCCCTCAGGCCGCCGCGCGGATGCCTTCGCGCAGGCGCTCGACGCAGGCGTCGAGGGGGCGGTGGACGAGGCTGACCAGGACGAAGCTGATCAGCATCAGCAAGTACCAGGCCCCCAGCTTCTCGATGGCGACCATATGCCAGCCGCCGGCCTGGCTGGGATAGATCCAGGCCCCGGCGAAGGTGCCCAGGTTCTCGGCGAACCAGATGAACAGCGCCACCAGCATCAGCCCCAGCAGCAGCGGCATGCGCCGCGCCTGGCGGTCGGGCGTGTAGACGATCCAGGTGCGGCCGAACAGCACCGCCGACAGCACGAAGAGGCCCAGGCGAATGTCGGTCACATAATGGTGGGTGAAGAAGTTGACGTAGACCAGCACCGCCAGGATGTGGGCGCTCCAGAACGGCGGGTACTTCACGAAGGTGAAGTCGAACAGCCGCCAGGCGCGGGCGATGTAGCTGCCGACGCAGGCGTACATGAAGCCGGTGAACAGCGGCACGTCGCCGATCCGCAGCACGCTGTCTTCCGGATAGACCCAGGAGCCGTGGGCGGTCTTGAAGATCTCCATGGCCGTGCCGACCAGGTGGAAGATCAGGATCACCGCCGCCTCGTCCCAGCGCTCGAGCTTGAGCAGCAGCAGGGCCGCCTGGATGGCGACCGAGGCGATGACGAGGAAGTCGTAGCGCGCCAGCGCCGCGTCCTTGGGCCAGAACAGGAAGGTGCCGACCAGCAGGGCCAGCATCAGGCCGCCGAACAAGCACGCCCAAGCCTGTTTCAGGCCGAACAACAGGAATTCGTAGGCCCTGGCGTTGGCCTTCGAGCGCTCCGCCCAGGGCCGCGCCCAGCGGTCCAAAACCGCCACGCCGCCCTTGATCCTGGACTTGAGGTCCATCGTCCCGTCTTTTCCCGTCCCCCGCCGGATGCGGGAGGCTAGCCCAAACCGGGGGTGTTGCGCCATATGTCTTTGATGACCAGCGCCTTCTTCCCCTCCGCCCCCGACAAGCAAGCCCTGGAACGGGGGCCGGCCCTGGCCCCGCGCTTCGACGCCGCCGGCCTGGTGGCGGCGGTGGCCCAGCACGCCGACACCGGCGAGATCCTGATGCTGGCCTGGATGAACGACGAGGCCCTGAAGCTCACCCTGGAGACGGGCGTCGCCCACTATTTCAGCCGTTCGCGAAACGGCCTCTGGAAAAAGGGCGAGACCAGCGGCCAGCTGCAGATCGTCAGCGAGGTCCGCGTCGACTGCGACCAGGACGCCGTGGTGATCAAGGTGCGCCCGCAGGGCGACGGCGGCGCCTGCCACGTCGGCTTCCGCTCGTGCTTCTATCGCGTCTGGGAGAACGGCCAGCTGGTCGAGCGGGAGGAGGACCACATCCATGACCACGCCTGAGGCCCTCGTCGCCTTCACCCTGGCCGCTAGTCTGCTGACCATCACGCCCGGGCTCGACACCGCCCTGGTGCTGCGCAGCGCCGCCACCGAAGGCCCGCGCCGCGCGGCCGCGGCGGCCATGGGCATCGGCGTGGGCTGCCTGATCTGGGGCATGGCCGCGGCCTTCGGGGCCGGGGCGCTGCTGACCGCCTCGGAGCTGGCCTACACGGCGCTGAAGTGGGCGGGCGCGGCCTATCTGGTGTGGATGGGCGTGAAGATGCTGATCAAGCCCCGCGACCGCTTCGAGCCGGGGGCGGTGTCGCCGACCGGCGGCGGGATCGCGGACTCGTTCCGGCGCGGCCTGTTCACCAACCTGCTCAATCCCAAGGTCGGGGTGTTCTACATCTCGTTCCTGCCGCAGTTCATCCCGGCGGGCGCCAACCCCGGCGTGTTCGGCACGCTGCTGGCCGGGATCCACGTGCTGCTGGGCCTGGCCTGGGCCGGCCTGCTGATCGCCGCCACAGCGCCGCTGGCCGGCCTGCTGCGGGAAGCCGCCGTGGTGCGGTGGCTGGATCGGATCAGCGGCGGGGTGTTCATCGCCTTCGGGCTGCGGCTGGCGCTGGAGCGGCGGTAGTATTGATCCCTCTCTCTTGGAGAGAGGGAGGGGCCCGCCGCGAAGCGGTGGGAGGGTGAGAGGTTTCACCCTCGGCCGGAAAACCTCGATTCCTTCCGTTGCTTCGGCCAAAGGCGCGCACTCACGCTGTCGCCATGAATGCGACCGCCAACGCCCGCCGCCTGCGTCGGGGCCAGACCCTCGCCGAGAAGACGCTGTGGGCGCTCGTCCGCAATCGCCGCCTGGGCGGGTTCAGGTTCCTGCGACAGGAGCCGATAGATCGCTACTTCGTCGACTTCGTCTGCGAAGCGGGCAAGCTGATCGTCGAGCTGGACGGCGCTTCCCACGAGGGGCGCGAAGACCACGACGAGCGCCGTACGCAAACTCTGGAGCTGTTCGGCTATTTGGTTCTGAGAATCCGCAACGAGCAGGTTCTCGCCGACCCGGGCGGGACGGCGGATGAGATCCTCGCAGCGCTTCGTTCTGGCAGGCTGTAACCTCTCACCCTCCCACGCCTTCGGCGCGGGCCCCTCCCTCTCTCAAAGAGAGAGGGGTCGATAGGGCGGTCTTACCTCACGCCTCCGCTAGCGCCTTGACCCCGCCGCCATCCGCCGGCGTCACCACGAACGTCTTCAGCACGCTGGTCGTGTAGTCGGTCGACAGGATGGTCGAGACGGCGATCAGTTCGCCCACGGCCTTGCCCTTTTCCAGCGTCAGCAGGACGAAGCCCTTGGCGCTGGGGTGGGCGTATTTCACTTCCTTG
Organism: Caulobacter sp. GW821-FHT12A07; assembly: GCF_058807655.1. NCBI lineage: Bacteria > Pseudomonadati > Pseudomonadota > Alphaproteobacteria > Caulobacterales > Caulobacteraceae > Caulobacter > Caulobacter sp. GW821-FHT12A07. The sequence continues at coordinate 126,799 of NZ_JBXAQX010000009.1, read as the reverse complement.
TTGCGCTGGACGAAGGCCTCGCCGATCGGGGCGCCGGGCATGATGTCGCCGTAGCCGGGCGAGGTGACCGAGGTGGCCCCGAACTCGGCGGCGACGCGGGTCGAGCCGGCGTCGTCCCACAGCTCGTTGGCCCAGAACATGTGGCTGTCGCCGGCCAGGACGATCGGCGTCGCCTGGCTGGCCTTGAAGATGTCGTAGACCCGCTGGCGATCGACCGGATAGCCGTCCCAGGCGTCGAGGTTGGAGGGGATGTCGAAGGCCGACATGGCCACGCCCCCCGCCACCCGGCCGCGGGCGTATTCGGGCAGGGCCGCCAGCATGGCGTCGAACTTTTCGTCGCCCATGGTGGCCTTGAGGTTGGGCGGGGCGACGCGGGCCATGACCACCTGGTTGCCCAGCACCTGCCAGGCCGTGCCGGCCTTGACCGAGGCGTCGACCTCGCGGGCCAGCCACTGCTCCTGGCCCTCGCCCATCATCCGGCGCGAGGGATCCTTCCACTTGGCGACGAAGGCGGCGATGTCGGGCTTGCCGTCGGCGGTCTTGGGCAGGTCGCGCTCGTAGGTCAGCTGCTCGGTGCGGGCGGTCAGGCGGGTCTCGACCATCAGCAGGGTCGCGACGTCGCCGAACTGGAAGCGGCGCCAGGCGGCCTCGGGCAGGGTTCCGCTGGACGGCTCGCGGATCGGCATCCACTCGTAATAGGCCTTCAGCGCGGCGGCCTTGCGGGCGGCCCAGTCGCCTTCGCCCTTGTCCGGATCATGATTTTCCGCCCCGCCGACCCAGCTGTCGTTGGCGGTCTCGTGGTCGTCCCAGACCACGATCCAAGGCGCGCGGGCGTGGGCGGCCTGCAGCATCGGGTCGGTCTTGTAGAGGGCGTGGCGGCGGCGATAGTCCGACAGGCTGACGATCTCGTGCGGCGGATCCGGCTGGCGCTGGGCGGCGACCGGCGAGCTCATGCCGTAGTCCTTGGGCCCGCCGCCGTATTCGTAGATGTAGTCGCCCAGGTGCAGCACGGCGTCGACGCGCGGCAGCTTGGCGATGGCGTCGTAGGCGTTGAAGTAGCCGTTCGGATAGAGCGAGCAGGAGGTGACGGCCAGGACCACGTCCTTGACGCCGCTCTGCGGCAGGGTGCGGGTCGCGCCCGTGATCCCCTCGCCGACCGGCTTGCCGGCCTTCAGGACGCGGAAGCGGTAGTGATAGTCCGTGCCCGGCTTGAGGCCCGTGGCGTCGATCTTCACGGTCCAGTCGCGGCCGGCGTCGGTCAGCGTCCGGCCCTGGGCGACGAGGGTCTTGAAGTCCGGATCGGTCGCCACTTCCCAGCGGACGGCGACCGGGGCGGCGGCGCCGCCTGCCGTCGCGCCTTGGGGCGTGACGCGGGTCCAGAGGATGACGCGGTCGGCCAGCGGGTCGCCCGAGGCCAGGCCGTGCAGGAACTTCACCTCGCCCTCGAAGGGCTTGGGAGCGGCGGCGGCGACCGGCGTGGCCGCGCCCGTGCCGAGCAGGGCCAGAAGCCCGCGACGATCGATCTTCATTGTACGCACTCCCCGACGGGACGCCCACGGCGTCTGCAAGCGGCGTTAGCGACGAGCGGCGACAGACATGTGACGCACGCCGTTCGCTCGGCGGTTTCTTGTGACCGACGCGGACGATGGCTCAACAGCGCCATTTATCAACCCGTCATTCCCGCCCTTGTGGCGGGAACCCCTGGCTCCGTACGCACGTGAAGTTGCGGCGGATCGCCGGCGATCCGCCTCTTCCGCCCTTGCGGCTGAAAGAGGGATTCCCGCCACAAGGGCGGGAATGACGGGAGAAATTAAGGGATCACGCCCGCCGAAGCGGCGCGGGGCCGCGATAGAGCCGGCGCCAGATCCATTCCAGCGGACCCATGGTGAAGCGCTCCAGCCACCACCGCGACCACAGGATCTGGACGATCCAGATCGCCACGACGATCAGGGCCAGGGCCGGGCGGTCCAGGCGCGCATAGAGGCCAAGGCCGCGTCCGCCGTAGAAGATGGCGGTCATGATCAGCGACTGGGAAAGGTAGTTGGTGAAGGCCATCTGGCCGACCGGGGCCAGCACGGCGGGGATCCTGCGCCAGACGCCGGAAGACCGGGCCGCCAGGGCCATCAGACCGACATAGGTCAGGGTGGTCAGGGGGGCGGTGATGGTCTGCAGGCCCTCGGCCAGATGCAGCACCGGCTGGGCCATGCCGCCCAGCACGAAGGTGAAATAGGCCCAGCCGGTCGCGGCCAGGGCCAGCAGGCCGACGGCGATCAGCACGCCGTAGGTGCGCTTCGAGGCCTCGCCGGTGAAGACGCCGGTCTTGAAGGCGCCCAGGCCGATCATCATCAGGCTGGTCGTCAGCAGGAAGATGATCGGCTCGTAGGGCAGGCTCTCCAGCCGCTCGCGGGCGTTGATGATCATCGACTGGATGAAGTCGCCGCGATAGGCCGCGATCGCCGCCGCGCCCTTGGCCGCCTCACGGGCGGCTTCGGCCGCGGTCTCGGACGGCGGCTCGCCCGACAGCAGCGCCAGACCCAGGGCGGTCAGGACGGCGAACACCAGCCACACCCCCACGCCCCAGCCCAGCAGCCGCCGCGCCGGCCACGATCGCGCCTGGGCCACCACGAAGCCGGCCAGGGCGTAGCTCAGCAGCACGTCGCCCCACCAGATCGCGAAGCCGTGGGCGATCCCGAAGGCCAGCAGCCAGAAGAGGCGCCGATGCAGCAGGCGATCCCCTTCCCGCCCCCGCTCGCCGCCGACCAGGAACATCGAGATCCCGAACAGCATCGAGAACAGGGTCACGAACTTGCGCTGGAACAGCCACTGGGTGACCAGCCACACCGACATCGTCTGCGGCCCGGTCCCGAACGGCCAGGCCGTCACGCTGTCGCTGAGATCGAGCGGAAAGGCGAACGCCGGCGCGTTGCACAGCAAGATGCCCAGCACGCCGAGGCCGCGCAGCGCGTCGAGCAGGAGGATGCGGTCTTTGTCGGCGGCCATGCGGCGCTTGCCCCGGTTGTTGCCGGGCGATGGTGACGGGCTTCGCGGACGACGTCAGCCCTGGGTGGAAAAGAAGATCGCGATCGCCTGCGTTGCGACCGATTCCGACGGTGTGGCGCGCGACATTGAGGACCGTGGCCCCGCCACCCCGCTCGAATTTCCGGGCGTGCGAAAACATTGGATATTTTATGGATTACAAGAACATCGCCATCGCGGGCGTCGATTTCGGCGTGCCGTCGGATGGAACCACCGACGCGGCTCCCGCCCTCAACGCCGTCATGGCCCAGCTGGCCACGCGCGGCGGCGGGATCGTCGACCTGCCGATGCCGACCCTGATCGTCGGCTCCACCCTCGACAACCAGTACAGCCGGGTCTTCCTGAGGGGCTCGGGCCGCTCGTCCGAGCATACCGGCGGCGCGCCGGTGGCCGGGACGACGATCGTGCCGACCTTCGCCGGCACGGTGCTGAAGCACCGCTCTCCCTACGGCTCGACCCTGGCCCAGAACGTCGGCGGCGGCTTCACCGGCCTGCGCGTCGTCGGCAACGGCGTCGCCACCCGGCTGCTGGAGATCGACAGCATCCGCGAGGGCGAATACGACCTCTTCCTCGAAGAGTGCGTGGGTCCCTACAGCGCGGTCCTGGCCTGCGGCGTGTCGGGCGTCAGCCTGGCGGAAAACACCAACATCTACATGGCGCAGATGCGGCTGGCCTTCCGCCAGCTCACCGGCTCGGCCGGCTCGGCGGCGCTGCTGATGACAGGGTCGAGCAACGCCAACGTCACCGCGTGCGACATGGTCCTGCGTTTCCTGATCGGCGGCGGCATGTCGGCGCTGGAGATCCAGGACGCGGACAACAACCACATCGACCTGCACGTCTATCGGGCGACGGGCGGCGTCGGCAACGGCCTGGTGTCGCGGGGCAAGTACGGCGCCTCGAGCGGCTATGCCCGCGCCAACCTGTTCCGCCACATCTCGTCGAACGCGCCGCTGCTGGTGGAGGGGACCAACACCGGCGGGGTGCTGACCGCCTCGAACGGCATCTGCCACTTCCTGGACAAGGAGAACGCCACGCCCAACCCGACGGTCGGAACCGGGGCGTCCTTCCCGTTCATCACCAACCTGGGCCAGATGCGCGGCTTCACCACCATCTGACAATCCGCGACGCCTCGGGAGCCCGCGCTCCCGAGGCGTCTGCCGATCAGCCCTGCACCGACAGCTCGCGCAGCGCCGCGTTTGCGATGGTGAGCTTGGCGAAGGTCCAGCCGCCGCCGGCCTGCTCGATGTCTTCCACCGTGCGCTTGGCGGCCTTGACGCGGTCGGCGCGCAGGGCGGCCCACGAGGTCACGGCGGCCTTGGCCGAGCTCTCGTCATCGCCGGCCTGGGCGTTGGCGGCGAACTTCAGGACCGCCTGGGTGATGGCGGCCTGTTCGAACAGCAGGTCCTCGATCAGGCGACGGACGGCCAGGCGCTCGAAGCTGTCGCCGCCGACGAACTGGCCGGCCGCCCAGCGCAGGCGGTCGAAGCCGAGGGCCGCGCCGACCTGGTGGTAGAGGCGGGCGACGTTCTCGACGCTCCAGCTGGAGGCGTTGCCGATGTCGACGAGGTCGGCGGCCGTGGTCGTCGGCTGCAGGGCCGCGACCGCTTCGGCCAGGGCCTGGGGCGCGCCGTCGGCGACATAGGCCTTGGCGCGCTTGGCCGTGGTCTTCTGCTCGAAGCCCGACAGGATCGTCGGGGTCAGGCTCTTGAGGGCGGCGACCGACGGACCGTAGGCCTCGACCAGCTGCTTGACGCTCGACTTGTCGCGGAAGGCCCGGCGGGCCAGCCAGAAGGTCAGGCTGCGCAGGGCGTAGGCCAGAGCCTTGTAGAGGGCGGTCTGGCCGTCGGCGCCGGCCTGGTTGTCCAGGGCCGAGACCTGGTCCCACAGGGCGTCGATGCCGAGGATCTCGCGGGCGGCGGCGAAGCCGACCACCAGGGCCTCGACGTCGCAGCCGGCGGCGGCCTTCAGGCGGCTCGGGAAGGTCGGACCGCACATGTTGACCATCTGGTTGCCGACCACCGTGGCGATGATCTCGCGCTTCAGGCGGTGCTTCTGCATGGCGTCGGCATAGACGCCCAGCGCCTTGGGGAAGTAGCCGTGCAGGGTGGCCTGGAACCAGGGATCGTCCGGGGCGCGCGAGGCGATGATGTCGTCGAACAGATCAAGCTTGCCGTAGGCCAGCAGCACGGCCAGCTCCGGCCGGGTCAGGCCCTTCTTGGCCTGGGCGCGGTCGGCCAGGACGGCGGCCTCGGGCAGGCCCTCGACCTTGCGGTCGAGACGGCCGCGACCTTCCAGCTCGCTCATGAAGCGGACGTGGGAGTCGAGCTCCTCGACGCTGTCGCTTTCCAGCAGGGTCAGCGCCAGGGTCTGGTCGTAGTTGTGCTCCAGCACGTGATGGGCGACGTCGTCGGTCATCGAGGCCAGCAGGGTGTTGCGGCTGGGACGCGTAAGGTCGCCCGAGCGCTCCAGCAGGCCCGTGAGGATCTTGATGTTGACCTCGTGGTCGGAGCTGTCGACGCCGGCGCTGTTGTCGATGGCGTCGGTGTTCAGGTGGCCAGAGGCTTGCGCGAACTCGATGCGGCCGGCCTGGGTGAGGCCCAGATTGGCGCCCTCGCCCACCACCTTGACCCGCAGGTCCGAGCCGTTGACGCGGATGGCGTCGTTGGCCTTGTCGCCGGCGTCGGCGTTGGTCTCGCCCTTGGCCTTCACATAGGTGCCGATGCCGCCGAGATAGAGCAGCTCGGCGCGCGACTTGAGGATCGCGGTCATCAGCTCGGCCGGCGAGACGCTGGCGGCCTTGAGGTCGAGCATGGCCTGGACCTCGGGCGACAGCGGGATCTCCTTCTGGTTCCGGGGCACGATGGCCCCGCCCTTGGAGAGCTTGCTGGCGTCATAGTCGGCCCAGGACGAACGCGGCAGCTTGAACATGCGGTCGCGCTCTTCCCACGACACGGCCGGATCCGGATCGGGGTCGAGGAAGATGTGACGGTGGTCGAAGGCGGCCAGCAGCCTGGTCTGCTTGGACAGCAGCATGCCGTTGCCGAACACGTCGCCCGACATGTCGCCCACGCCCACGACGGTGAAGGGCTGGGTCTGGATGTCCTTGCCCAGTTCGCGGAAGTGGCGCTTGACCGCCTCCCAGGCGCCGCGGGCGGTGATGCCCATGACCTTGTGGTCGTAGCCGACCGAACCGCCCGACGCGAAGGCGTCGCCCAGCCAGAACCCGTAGCTCTCGGCCACGCCGTTGGCGATGTCGGAGAAGGTGGCCGTGCCCTTGTCGGCGGCGACGACCAGATAGGGATCCTCGCCGTCGTGGACCACGACCGAGGCCGGGGTGATCACCTTGTTGTCGGCGTCGATGTTGTCGGTGATGTCCAGCAGGCCGAACAGGAAGGTCTTGTAGGCGCGGATCGCCTCGGCCTGGATGGCGTCGCGATCGCCGCCGCGCGGCAGCTGCTTGGGATAGAAGCCGCCCTTGGAGCCGACCGGCACGATGACGGCGTTCTTGACCTGCTGGGCCTTCACCAGGCCCAGCACTTCGGTGCGGAAGTCGTCGCGGCGGTCGGACCAGCGCAGGCCGCCCCGGGCGACGGGGCCAAAGCGCAGGTGCACGCCCTCGACATGCGGGGCCGAGACGTAGATCTCGCGATAGGGCTTGGGCGCGGGCAGGTCGGCCAGTTCGCGCGAGGCGATCTTGAAGCTGATGTGCGGCTTGGGCGCGCCGTCCTCGCCCGTCTGGTAGAAGTTGGTGCGCTGGATCGCGCCCACCAGGGCGGCGATGCGGCGCAGGGCCCGGTCGGCGTCGAGGCTTTCGACCGCCTGCAGGGCCTCGGTGATCTTGTCGGCGACCGCGACGGCCTGCTCCTTGCGGGCCTCCAGGTCGGCGGCGATGGCCGGGTCGAACTTGATGCGGAAGAGATCCAGGATCAGGCGGGCGACGCCGGGATTGTCGGCCAGGGCGGCTTCTTGCACCGCCTGCGACGGGTCCAGGCCCGTCTGCTGGCGGTAGCGGGCCAGGGCGCGGACCAGAGCGGCCTCGCGCCAGTCGACGCCCAGTTCCAGCACCAGGCGGTTGAAGCCGTCGCTCTCGGCGCGGCCCGTCCAGATGGCGACGAAGGCGGCCTCGAAGGCGCCCTTCACGTCGGCGAAGGCCAGGTGCTCGCCCTGTTCGTCGCGCAGGACGAATTCATGCACCCAGGTCGGCGCGATCAGGCCGTCGATGATCGGCTTCAGCTTGAAGCCGTCCTCGATCAGGGCTTTCAGGCCCATGTGCTCGAGGATCGGCAGCACGTCGGCCAGCGGGGCCGCCGCGCCGGGGCGATAGAGCTTGAAGCGGAAGGTCAGGGCGTCGTCGCCCTCGCGGCGGAAGGCGCGCACGCGCACGGCCTCGCCGGACTTCAGGTCGTCGACGACGGCGATGTCGGCCAGGGCCTCGGGGGCGTCGTACTGGTCGCGATAGCCGGGCGGGAAGGCGCCGGCCCAGCGGGAAAGGGTGTCGACCACCGGACGGGTGGCGCCGCGCTCGCGGACGATGGCCTCGAAACGGTCGTCCCAGGTGCGGGTGGTCTCGGCGATGGCCGCTTCCAGGGCCGCCAGATCCGGGTCGCCGTGCTGGCCCGGCTTGACGCCGAGGATGTAGTGCACGCGCGCCAGAGGGGCGTCGGAGAAGCTGGGATAGTAGGCTGAGACCCGGCCGTCGAAGGCCTGGCTGAGCAGCTCGCCGGCCCGCTGGCGCACGCCGGAGTCATAGCGCTCGCGCGGCACGAACAGCAGGGCCGAGATGAAGCGGTCGAACGGGTCGCGGCGGGTGAACAGGCGCACGCGCGGACGGTCGTAGAGGTGCAGCACGCCGAGCGCCATGGAGAGCAGGTCGCCCTCCTCGATCTGGAACAGCTCGTCGCGCGGCCAGGTCTCGAGGATGTTGCGCAGGCGCTTGCCGTTGTGGCTGTCAGGATCCTTGCCGGCCTGGTCGAGCACGTGCTCGACCTTGCGGCGGATCAGCGGCACCTCGTGGGCGGGGGTCTCGTAGGCCTCGGCGGTGAACAGGCCCACGAACCGGACCTCGCCCGAGGGCTTGCCGTCGGGGCCGTAGCGGCGGATGCCGACATAGTCCATGTAGCCGCGGCGGTGGACCTTGGAGCGCAGGTTAGACTTGGCCACGACCAGCGGCGCGCCCAGCAGCAGGTGGTCGCGGACCTGGGGCGACAGGATCGCCGGCTCGCTTTCGCGGCGCAGGACGGTGCGGGTCTGGTCGCGCAGGACGCCCAGGCTGCCTTCCGGCTGGTACAGCGGCTCCTCGGCCGCGTAGCCGCCGTCGGCGGTGCGGGGGTAGTCGTAGACCCGCGCGCCCAGGAACACGAAGTGGTCGCCTTCCAGCCAGTCGAGGAAGGCCAGGCCCTCGTTACGCTCGTCGGCGGGGAGGTCGACGCCCGCGCCGCGCAGTTCGTCGATCGTGCGGCGCATCAGGGCGCGCATGGCGTCGAAGTCGTCGACGGCCAGGTGAGCGTCGCCCAGGGCGTCGCGGACAGCGGTCAGCAGGGCCTGCTCGCGGTCCTGGCCGACGGGCTCGAGCCAGACCTGGATCAGCGAGCGGCGCTGGCCGGCCAGTTCGACCATCGGGTGGAACATGGCGCGCACCGAGAAGCCGGTCTCGGCGATGGCGCCCATGATGCTGTCGACGAGGAAGGGACGGTCGGGCTGGACGATCTCGAGCACGTCGCCGCCTTCGGCCGCGCGGACGCGCAGGGCCAGGGGCTGGTCGGCGGCGGATTCGGCGAAGCGCCAGAGTTCGGCGAGACCGGCGGCCACTTCGGCGGGTCCGACGCCGGGCAGCTCCTCGGCCGACCAGTCTTCCGACGCCAGGGCCGCGAACTGAGCCTGGGGCGGGGAAAGCGATCCGCCCAGCGCCGCGGCCAGAGCCGCGCTCAGAGCGTTTGACGCCTGCTGGTTCGCCTTGCGGTCATTTTCGCCGACCATGGGTATTTCCTCGCGAATTTTTGGCGACAACCTAGCCCTTTCCCACGCGCGTTCAACACACGCGCCTGAGAACCGAACAATATTTTGCCTAAACTGCCAAATTCCGAAGGATGCGCCACCCACATTTCTAGCCGAGCCGGATGACCGTTGATTGTTCGGAAATGCGGTCCGGAAACGGAAGCGCCGCCGGTGGGGGGAGACCGGCGGCGCAGGCCCGCCTTGGGGGGAGCGGCGGGCTGTTTCCGCTTACGACGCGCCAGGTAAAGCAGGCTGGCGTCGCGCGGGACCGGGGTGGGGGCTCCCGGTACGAGACTTAGATAGGCGCGCCTTTTCGGAATTTAAGCCCCTTTTTTCAAACTTGGCTTTTTTCTCGCCGAACCCTGTTTGGCAACGCCCGCCGGGCCGTGCTCGACGGCTTTCTCGCCGCTGGGATCGCCGTCTTCCGACAGCAGGATGGCGATCCAGCGGGTGCCGTCGAACTGGGCCAGGATCAGCATCACGGCCACGGTCAGGGGCGTGGACAGGAACATGCCGGTGACGCCCCACAGCGCGCCCCAGACGGCCAGCGACAGCAGCACCACCGTCGGGTCCATGTTCAGGCTGTCGCCCTGCATGCGCGGCAGCACGACGTTGCCGACCACGAAGTAGATCACCTGCAGGGCGGCGGCCAGGATGATGGCCGGCAGCAGGGTGTGATTGAACTGCACGAGAGCGAACAGCGGCGGCAGGATGCAGCCGACGGCCCCGCCCAGGATCGGGATGTAGCTGGCGATGAAGATCAGGAAGGCCCAGAAGAAGGCGTTGTCGAGCCCGACCAGGGCCATGACCGCCCAGGCGGCGATGGCGATGATCAGGCCGGTGACGGTCTGGATCCACAGGTACTGCTCCACCCCGTTGCGGATGCGCTGGAACAGGGCCATCGAGCGGTCGCGCTCGGCGTGGTGCGGGAACAGGGCGACGATCTTGCGCGAGAAGCCCCGGCGCGAGGCGACGATGAAGCCCAGATAGATCAGCACCAGCACGGCGTTGGAGGCGAAGTTCTGCAGGCTGCCGGCGACGGCGCCGACATATTGCTGCGGATTGAGCTGGGCGATCAGGTCGTCGATGGTCGGCGGCACCTGGACGCCCACCAGGCCGGTGACCTTGGCGATCACCTCGTTGAGGCGCGGGGCGTAGGCCTTGGCCTGGCCGACGAACTCGGCCCCGTTGTCGACCACGATCCACACCGAGCCGCCGAACAGCAGCAGCGACAGCAGGATCGCCATCGGCAGGGCCAGGCGCTGCGGGAACTTCGGCACCCGGTTGCTCAGCACCCGGGCGAAACTGTCGATCATCACCGCCAGGAAGGCGGCCAGGGCCAGCGGGGTGAGGATGTCGCGCGCGAAGTACATGGCCGCGCCGGCGGCCACCACCGCCAGGAAGACGACGGCGTTGCGGCTGGTGATCGAGGGCGGAGCGGTCGTCATCGACGGGAATCTCTTTTGACGTAAGTCTTGGGGACCATTGTTCAGCCGGAATGGCGAAGGACAAGGCTTAGAGCTAGGCTTAAGCCTCAATCATGTAGGGAAGTTGCGCATGACCCTGGAGATCGGCGACGGCGAGATCCTTATCGGACTCGGCGAAGGGCCCGTGACGCAGCGGCTGGACCGCTCCAACCGCCACGGCGTGGTGGCCGGCGCGACGGGCACCGGCAAGACGGTGACCTTGCAGATCATGGCCCAGGCCTTCGCCGACGCCGGGGTGCCGGTGTTCGCCGCCGACGTGAAAGGCGACCTCTCGGGCGTCGCCGCCCCGGGCACGCCCAACGAGAAGATGCTGGCCCGCGCCGCCTCGATGGATATCGCGCTCAGCCCCGGCGCGCCGCCGACCATCTTCTGGGACCTGTTCGGCGAGAAGGGTCACCCGATCCGCACCACCATCTCGGAGATGGGGCCGGTGCTGCTGTCGCGGCTGCTGGAACTCAACGACGTGCAGGAAGGGGTGCTGACCATCACCTTCCACGTCGCCGACAAGGACGGCCTGCTGCTGCTGGACCTGAAGGATCTTCAGGCGGCGCTGAAATACGTGGCCGACCACGCCGCCGACATCGGCACCCAGTACGGCAACGTCTCGCCGGCCACGGTGGGCGCGATCCAGCGCAAGCTGCTGACCCTGCAGACGCAGGGCGCCGAGCACTTCTTCGGCGAGCCGGCCCTGAAGCTCTCCGACATCATGCGCATCGACGTGACGGGGCGCGGCTACGTCAACATCCTGGCGGCCGACAAGCTGATCCAGTCGCCCAAGCTCTATTCGACCTTCCTGCTGTGGCTGCTGTCGGAGCTGTTCGAGGAGCTGCCCGAGGTGGGCGATCCGGAGAAGCCCAAGCTGGTGTTCTTCTTCGACGAGGCGCACCTGCTGTTCAACGACGCGCCCAAGCCGCTGATCGAGAAGATCGAGCAGGTGGTGCGGCTGATCCGCTCCAAGGGCGTGGGCATCTATTTCGTCACCCAGAACCCGGCCGACATTCCCGACGCGGTGCTGGGCCAGCTGGGGGCCCGGGTGCAGCACGCCCTGCGCGCCTACACCCCCGCCGACCAGAAGGGGCTGAAGGCGGCGGCCCAGTCGTTCCGGGTCAATCCGGCCTTCGACACCGCCGAGACCATCCAGGCCCTGGGCGTAGGCGAGGCCCTGATCTCGGTGCTCGACGCCAAGGGCGCGCCGACCGTGGTGCAGAAGACCCTGATCCGCCCGCCGGCCTCGCGCCTGGGTCCGCTGACGCCAGAGGAGCGCGCCGCCGCCGTCGCCAAGAGCCCGGTCGCCGGCCTCTACGACCAGGTGCAGGACCGCGCCTCGGCCTACGAGACCCTGCAAGGCCGCGCCGCCCAGGCCCAGAAGGACGCCGCCGCCGCGGAGGACGCGGCCGAGGCCGAACGCCAGCGGGCGGCCGAGGAGAAGGTGCGCGAGCGCGAACGGGCGAAGGAGGAACGCGAGGATGCGCGCGCCTCGCGGCCTCGGGCCTCGAACCGCCAGGGCATGGCCGAGACCTTCGCCAAGTCGCTGATCCGCACGGTGGCCAGCCAGGCGGGGCGGGAGATCATGCGCGGGCTGCTGGGGGGATTGAGCAGGAGGCGGTAGAAACCTCCCCCTCTGGGGGAGGCGGCCGAAGGCCGGTGGGGGGCCGTTTTCAGCTTGCCGTGCTTTGGCCGATTTCGCCGCCGCTCCCCCCACCGATCGCTGCGCGATCGCCTCCCCCACAGGGGGAGGTTCCTTGTGGTTTTCCTTCTCCCCTTGCGGGAGAAGGTGTCGACGAAGTCGACGGATGAGGGGTCGCACCCACGAAAAACGCCGCGACGGCTGATCGGCTGTCGCGGCGTTTCATGTTTGAGAGACCCCTCACCCGACCCGCTTCGCGGGCCACCCTCTCCCGCAAGGGGAGAGGGATCAGCGTCGAATGGCCTCCGCCAACGCCGACCGCAGCTGCTCTATCCGGAACGGCTTGCGCAGGACCGGCCACGGCGAGTCCTCCAGGGCGGCGGCCAGGCGGTCGCCGGCGTAGCCGGTGGTGAGCAGCACGGCCATGTCGGGGTCGCGCTGGACGGCGATGCGGGCCAGTTCGACGCCGCTGACGCCGCCGGGCATGACGAGATCCGACAGCAGCACGTCGAACGGCGGCTCGGCCTCCAGGCAGGCCAGGGCCGCGTGGCCGTGCTCGGCGACCACGACGATGCAGCCCATTTCCGACAGCGCGCCCTCGGTGATGGCCCGGACGCTGGCGTCGTCCTCGACCAGCAGCACGCGCACGCCGGACAGATCGGCGGCCGGACCGGCCTCGACGACGATCGCCCCCGCCGCCTCGGGCGCGGCGGCCGGCAGGTGCAGCGACACCGTCGTGCCCCGGCCCTCCTGGCTGTCGATGGTCACCGCCCCGCCGCACTGGCGCACGAAGCCGTAGACCTGGGCCAGGCCCAGGCCGGTGCCCTTGCCGACCTCCTTGGTGGTGAAGAACGGCTCGAACACCCGGCCCAGCACCTCGGGCGACATGCCGTGGCCGGTGTCGGTGACGGCGACCCGCACATAGTCGCCGGCCGGGGCCTCGCCCGCCTGGCCGTCAACCAGCGCCTCGGCGGTGACCGAGACGGTGATGGTCCCGGCGTCGGGGGTGGCGTCGACGGCGTTGACGACGAGGTTGAGCAGGGCCGCTTCGAACTGGGCGGCGTCGACGCGGCTGGCGCCGGCCTCGGGATCGGCCTCGACCACCAGGGTCTTGGCGTCGCCGGCGGCGCGGCGGACCAGGGGCTCGACCTGCAGGATCAGACCGGCGATGTCGACGACCTCCAGCTTCAGCTCCTGGCTGCGCGAGAAGGCCAGGAGCTGGCGGGTCAGGCGCTCGCCGCGCTGGCCGGCCGCCAGGGCCGCCTCGCCCAGCCGCTGCACGCGGGCGACGTCGCCGGGCTTCTTGAGGATCATGTCGAGCCCGCCGACCATCACGGTCAGCAGATTGTTGAAGTCGTGGGCCACCCCGCCGGTCAGGCGGCCGACCGTCTCCAGCCTCTGGGCCTGGGCGAGCGCCGCCTCGGCCTTGGCGCGCTCGGCGATGCTGGCCTCCAGGGCGGCGGTGCGCTCGACCACGCGGGCCTCGAGCTCAAGGGTGGTCTCGACGACCTCGGTGTTGTCGAAGCAACTGCCGATATAGCCCTGGAACTGGCCGTAGGCGTCGTGGCGCGGGGCGCCGGCGCTGCTGATCCAGCGCCAGGCGCCGTCGGCGCGCTTCAGCCGGAAGGCGACGCGGAACGGCTGGCGCAGCTTGGTGGCGGCCAGCACCTCGGCCTCGGCGGGACCCAGGTCGTCGGCATGGACGCCGTGCGCCCAGCCCCTGCCCGTCTCCTCCTCCAGCGAGCGGCCGGTGAACTTCAGCCAGGCGTCGTTGAACCAGACGCAGTCGCCGCCGACGTCGGAGATCCAGATCATCACCGGGGCGGCGTTGGCCACGCCCCGGAACTGCTCCTCGCTGGTGCGCAAGGCGGCGGCGGCCTGGCGCTCGCGGGTCACGTCGCGGAAGGTGATGGCCAGGCCCTCGCTGATCCGCACGCCGGACGAGCGCACCCAGCGCGGCTCGCCGTCGATCACCCGCATCAGTTCCAGGTCGTCGGGACCGCCCTCGTCGAGCAGGCGCGTCAGGCGGACCAGCATCTGCTCGCCGGTGTCGTCGCGGAAGACGTCGCGCACCCGGCGGCCGGTCAGGGTGGAGATCCCCTTGGGCCGCATGGCCTGGGCGGCGGGGTTGGCGTAGGTCCAGCGGAAGTCGATGATCTGGCCGCCGCGGCGGATCGGCTCGAGGATGACGAAGGCGTCGAGCGAGGCCTCCTGGGCGATGCGGAACCGCTCCTCGGCCGCAAAACCGTTGCGCACCGCCAGCCGCAGGGCCGCGACGAACAGCACGATCAGGCCGGCGCTCACCGCGAAGGTCGCCAGCTGGGCGGCCTCGACGGCGTCCAGCGGTCCCATCCACAGCAGCTTGACCAGCAGGGCGCTGGCCCCGACCGCCAGCAGCCCGCCCCACAGGCCGCCGACCAGGGCGGCCAGCATCACGGCCACGAAGAACGGCGGGAAATTGCTCGGATGGTTGGTCAGGGCGACGGCGCCGACGCGCGCCGCGGCCGCCAGCCCCACGGCCAGGACCACGAGGCACAGCCGAAGGATCGGCCGATCGACGGACGAGGCGAAGCGGATCGCCGTCCGGCTCAGAAATTGGCCCATGCCGCCGCCCTAGATCACGCGCACACCCCCAGGAGGGCGCTTGGGCTAACGCCCCTCAGCGGTGAAGGTTCCGGCGGATCAGGCCGCGCCGCGAACCTTGACCTTCGGAGCCTTGGCGGCTTCAGGGAGGGGCTCGAACACGGCGGCGGCGCTGGCCAGGGTCCAGGCCGACAGGCTGTCGAGCGGACCCGGACGGCCGATGGCGTAGCCCTGCAGCTCGGCGCAGGCCTCGCCGCGCAGGAAGTCGATCTGCTCCTGGGTCTCGACGCCCTCGGCCACGACCGGGATCTCCAGGCTGCGGCCCAGGCCCAGCACGGCGCGCACGATGACGGTGGCGCGGTCGTGGCGGTGGATGTTCTCGACGAAGCTCTTGTCGATCTTGATCTTGTCGAACGGGAACGACTGCAGGGTCGACAGCGACGAGAAGCCGGTGCCGAAGTCGTCCATGGCGATGCGCACGCCCAGGGCCTTCAGGCGGCGCAGGTTGTCGAGCGCGCGCTGGTAGTCCTTGAAGAGGGCGCTTTCGGTGATCTCCAGCTCCAGTCGCGAGGGCGACAGGCCGGTGGCGATCAGCACCTCGTGCACCAGGGTGGGCAGGTTGGGCTGGTTCAGCTGCAGCGGCGACAGGTTGACGGCGATGCGCAGCGGGCGATCCCAGCTGGCGGCGTCGGCGCAGGCGCGGCGCAGGACCCACTCGCCCAGCTGGGTGATCAGGCCGTTCTCCTCGGCCACCGGGATGAAGTCGAGCGGCGGGACCATGCCGCGCACCGGGTGCTTCCAGCGGACCAGGGCCTCGAAGCCGCAGACCTCGCCGTCGGCGGCGCGGGCGAGCGGCTGGTAGAACACCACCAGCTCCTCGTCGGTGATGGCCTGGCGCAGTTCGCGGGCCAGGGTGCGGCGCTCGCGGATGGTCTCGTCCATCTCGCGCTTGAAGAAGCGATAGACGCCGCGGCCGCTTTCCTTGGCGCGGTAGAGGGCCATGTCGGCGTTGGCCAGCAGGGCCTCGGCGGTGCGGCCGTCGTCGGGGAACAGCGACACGCCGAGGCTCGCGCCCATGGCCAGGTCCTGGCCTTCGTAGACGGTGGGCAGCGACAGCTGTTCCAGCACGTGGCCGGCCAGTTCGGCGGCGGCGGTCGGCTGGTCGCCGGCGGCGATCTGCACGATGATGAATTCGTCGCCGCCGAGGCGTGCGGCGAAGGACGGGGCGGTGACCGACTCCTGGAGGCGGCGCGCGGCCTCGACCAGCAGGGCGTCGCCCGCCAGGTGGCCGTGCAGGTCGTTGGCTTCCTTGAAGTGGTCGAGGTCGATGCAGACCAGGCCCAGGCTCTCGCCAGAGGCCTCCACGCGCTCGAGCGCGGCGGCCAGGCGCACCTGCAGCGAGTTGCGGTTGGGCAGGCCGGTCAGGCCGTCGTGTTCGGCGAGATAGCGGATCTTCTCCTCGGCCGAGCGGCGCTCGCGCAGGTCGCGGATGGCCAGCACGGTGAGGCCCGAGGTCTCGGTGCGGGCGCCGTCGTCCATCAGGCGCGAGAACACCTCGACCGGAATGGCGCGGCCGCCTTCGGGCGGCTGAAGCAGGCCTTCGCGGCGCACGCCCTCGCGGGAGGATTCCTTACCGTCGAAGGTCAGCATGGCGTTGTAGAGCGGCTTGCCGACCAGTTCGTCCAGCGAGGCGCCGGCCAGTTCGCAGAAGGCGGCGTTGGCGTCGTTGATGCGGCCGTCCTGGACCACGACGATGCCTTCATAGGCGGCGTTGGCCAGGCGGCGGATGCGGTCGAGGGCCGAACGGCTGGTCGAGGACTCGATGGTCACAGCGCCCAGGCCGCCCAGGATGATCAGGCCGGTGATCGAGGTGACGGCCAGGGTCAGCACGGCGCCCGACAGGAGCTGTTCGGGCACGATGACGCTGGCGTCGGGCATGATGGTGACCGCGCCCATGCCGGTGAAGTGCAGGCCGCAGACGCCCAGGGTCAAAATGCCGCCGCCGATCAGCTGCTTGGGCAGCGTGCGGGCGCGGCCGCCCAGCACCAGGGCGCCGGCCGAGAACGCGACGCCGATCAGCACCGAAACGGCGACGGTGGCCTGTTCCCAGACCACGTAGCCCTGGGTCACGAAGGCCGACATGCCGGTGTAGTGCATCGCCCCGATGCCCAGGCCCAGCAGCAGGCCGCCGGCGCAGTCGTTGGTGCGGGTGCGCTCGGCCGAGGCCACGGCGAAGCCGGCGGCCATGAACAGCACGGCGATCATCAGCGACAGCAGGGTGCCGGCCGGGCTGTAGCCCGTCTTCAGGCCCGGGTCGTAGGCGACCATGCCGATGAAGTGGGTGGCCCAGACGCCCGAGCCGGCGACGAGGCCGGTGAGCAGCAGCCAGGCGCCGCGGACCAGGCCGCGGGCCCCGCGCAGGCGCGAGAAAAGACGGAACGCCGTGAAACACGCGGCGAAGCAGACGAGGCCGGCGACGAGCACGAGCCTGAAGTCATGCTGCCCGGTGAGGCAGGTCAGAACCTTCAACAAAGGCGTTCCCCCAGAGTGGTACGAAGCCACTCTGTGCGGAAAGATACAAAAAAATGGTTTCTAATACGCGGCCAGGTAGTCGCAGGCGCGGCCCATCGCCGCATTTCGTAGTGAATCGAACCTTAATCCGTCCGATTGCACGAAATATACCGCGCCCGCGCGGTGTTTCTTAGAAGAAGCGTTCGCCGATACGGACCGTGTCGCCCGGGCCGACCTTGGTCGAGGGCGTGAGTTCGACCTTGGTCTCTTTCTCTTCGCCGTCGTGCTTGATGAACACCTTGCCCTTGTCGGCGCGGTAGGTGTAGCCGCCGGCGGTGGCCACGGCGTTCTGGACGGTCAGGCCCGAAGTATAAGGATAGGTGCCCGGCTTGGTGACTTCGCCCAGGATGTAGAACGGGCGGAAGTTCAGCACCTCGACGCTGACGCGCGGCTCCTTCAGGTAGCCGTCGCGCAGGGCCGTCTCGACCGTGTCCTGGAACTGGCGGACGCTGAGGCCCTCGGCCTTGACCTCGCCGACCAGCGGCAGGGACAGCTTGCCCGAACCGGTGACGTAGAACTCGCCCGACAGCGACGGCTCGCCGAAGACCGTGACGCGGACCTTGTCGCCCGAGCCCAGCTGGTAGTCGAGGCCGGCGGCCTGGTCGGCGGTGATCGGGGCGCTGGCCTGCGGCGAGGGCGGAGCGCCCTGGGCCTGGGCGGCCGGTGCGACGGCGGCGAGGGCCAGGCAAAGCGAAGCCGCCCGAATGAAGCGCCGAACGGTAATCATGCTGGTCACGTCTCTTGGCTGCATCCCTCGCCGGTCTCATGGCATGGGCGAAGGACAGCCACAAGCATCACGCCGGCACCGCTCGACGTTTTCGCGCCTGCAGCATCGAAGGCGGTCCTTCGCCCAGGCGAACGGCGGTCAGAACGCCCGTGGCGTAGGCTCCGGTGTCGACATTGATGCGGTGCGGTCCGACGAACGGCTCCTCGTCGGGGGTGTGGCCGTGCACCACCACCAGGCCCAGGCCGTGGGGCTGGTGCAGGAAGTCGCCGCGGATCCACAGCAGGTCCTGCGGGTCCTGCTCGGCCAGGGAGCGGCCCGGCCGCACGCCGGCGTGGACGAACAGGTAGTCGCCATAAAGGGCTGAAAGCTCCAGCTGGCGCAGGAAGGCCAGGTGCCGGCTGGGCAGGTTGCGCTGGAACTGCTCCTGCGCCGCGCGCCAGGCCTCGGGATCGCGACCGGCCGGGCGGGCGACGCCGTAGGAGGCCAGGGTCTCGCCGCCGCCGAACTCGGCCCACACCGGCCCGCCCTCGGGATCGTCGAGGAACTGCAGCAGGGTCTGCTCGTGATTGCCCATCAGGGCCCGCACCTCGAAGCCGGAGGCGCCGCCGGACACGGCCTTCAGCGCCTCGACCCGGTCGATCACCCCGGCCGAGTCCGCGCCGCGATCGATGTAGTCGCCGACGAACACCAGCACCGGCCGGTCCTGACGGCCCAGGCCCGCGAAGTCGGCGGCCACGGCGTCGAGCAGGTCGTCGAGCAGGTCGAGGCGGCCGTGGACGTCGCCCACGGCGTAGACCACCCGCCCGCCGGTGCTGGCGGTCTTGGCCTTCGACGCGGACTTGGGACGCAGGAAGCGGAAAACCATGGGCTCTGACGATGACGGAAAACGAGGCTTCAAACTGCCTCAGCCGCTTGCGGGCGGCAACTGTCGCCGCGCGCCATTGTTAACACGAAATACACCGAGAATTTGCACGGCAATTTCACCGTGAATATTCAGAGACGATTATCAATAATACCGAATAAACCAGATCGCTTATTCGTTAAAACACCAAGCATTTTGATCCGATATTCAATGGAAGATCGCAGGATGGACTCACGAACTTCGCGAGACCACCATGAAGATCTCCGCATTTCTTGGATCCGCCGCCGTCGCCCTGAGCGCGATGATCGCCGCCGCGCCCGCCATGGCCGCGCCGCCGGCCTTCATGCCGCATGGCGCCCCGGCCGCGGCCCCTCCGGGCTTCAAAGCCTTGTGCCAGCGGGATCAGGCGAGCTGCATCGCGCCGCCGCAAGAGGTCGCCGCCCTGGCGCTCGACGCCAATTCCGCCGCCATCAACACCTCGTCGATCGGCGAGCGCCGCCTGACCTGGGGCTCGGCGCCGCTGGCCGTCTCGGCAATAGAAGAAGACGAAGATACTTCCGTCCAGACCATCGAAGTCCTGCGCGCCGTGCGCCCGGACGTTAACATTCGCCTGAGCTCGCTGGACCAGACCCTGGCCGCCCTGATGGCGACGACCGCCGCCCCCGCCCAACCGGCCGGCGTGACGCTGGCTTCGGACGTCGACGGCCTGGCCCGCCTGACCCGAGACCAGATGAAGCTGATCAACGAGATCAATCGCCAGGTGAACCGCGAGGTCCGCAAGGCCGACGACTTCGATCTCTACGGCCTGGCCGAGTATTGGTCGCTGCCGAAGGTCATCGACGGCAAGATGTACGGCGACTGCGAAGACTATGCGCTGGAAAAGCGCCGCCGCCTGATCGAGGCGGGCGTGCCGGCCTCGGCCCTGTCGATGGCCGTCGCGGTCACCGCCCGCGGCGAAAGCCACGCCGTGCTGCTGGTCGCCTTCGAGCAGGGCGACTGGGTGCTCGACAACCTGACGCCCTGGGCCACGCCCTGGAGCGAACTGAACTATCGCTGGATCGAGCGCCAGGTGGCCGGCTCGTCGGCCTGGGTCTCGGTGAGCTGAGCCCCGGCCCTCCCCGGATCTCAGCCCAAAGAGAAAGGCCTCGCTCCGGATCCCGGAGCGAGGCCTTTAATCTTGGTGCGGCGCTTTTCTGAGCTGGGGCAGATTGAAATCCACCAGCTCCCCAATCCGCCCCTCCCCGCGAAGGCGGGGACCCAAGCTGACCTTCGGGATGGAGCGCGGCCGTGGATGATCTTCGGACTCGGCTTGGGTCCCCGCCTTCGCGGGGATGCTCGGTTTAAAGTGACCGAGAGCCTTGCCGATAGATCCGCTCTAGTAGGCGTTCTCGGCCAGCAGCAGGTGCGGCACGGTAAGCAGGATGATGCGGATGTCGCTGAACAGCGACCAGCCGTCGATATAGGCGATGTCGGCCTTCACGCGGGCGGCCATGGCCTCGACGTCGGTGGTGCCGCCGCGCAGGCCGCGGATCTGGGCCAGACCGGTAAGGCCCGGCTTGGCCTGGAAGCGCATGTGATAGGTCGAGATCAGCGCGCCGTAATAGGCGTCGTGCGCCATGGCGTGCGGACGCGGACCGACCAGCGACATGTCGCCCTTCAGCACGTTGAGCAGCTGCGGCAGCTCGTCGATGCTGGTGGTGCGCAGGATCTTGCCGATCTTGGTGATGCGGTCGTCGTCGCGCTTGGCCTGGACGACCTTGTCGCCGTTCTCCTCGCAGCGCATAGAGCGCAGCTTGAAGATCGTGAAGGTGCGACCGTTCAGCCCGCCCCGCGTCTGGCGGAACAGGATCGGTCCAGGCGATTCAAGTTTGATCAACAGCGCCGCAAGCAGAAGCACGGGCGCGAAAAAGATCAGTGCAAGGCCTGAAACGACGACGTCGATCACACGCTTGCCGGGGTCGACAGCCACGCGCGGAAGAATCTCCGACTGGACGCCGCCCATGAGTTCGGTGTTCGAGCTTCCGCTCACAGCGCAACCCCCTATCCCACCACACACAAAACGAAGCCCGCCCCACTTCGTATCTAACTACCTAATGCAACTCTTCGACGACGTCGCGCGGAAACTGATACTTAACCATAAATATAGTGACATTGCATAAACCCTGTTCCTTCACGCAGGCTTTAGGGTCAGCGAACTAGGCTGTAGTCGCGTAGGGAGGGCCTGCGCGTAGGACTTCGGGTTCCATGCCGCACGTCAATCTCTCGCTGAACAGCCTCGCCCAGACGATCCCGGCGCCGCGCCGTCTGCCGCGCGCCATCGGCTGGGGCCTGGCCGCCGTCGTTTCCGCCGGCCTGTGGTACGCGGCGGTCGAAGCCGTCCGCCTGCTGTTCTGATCCCCCAGACCTGACCTTCAGGCCCTGACGACGCGGCGCGCCTAAATCAGGGCCGCGATCAGGGTCGCCATCAGGGCCGAACGCCCAGCGCCGTGAGCTCCAGCGCCATGCCCACCCGGCCCGCCGGGTTGCGGATGCCGTTGGCCAGGGCGATGAACCGCTTGGGCTTGCCCCGCAGGCGCCACTCCGCCCCCAGATGATAGAGCGCCTGCTCGCGGGCCGCCGGCGTCAGCCGGTCCCAGCGTTCAAAGGCGAAGACCGTCCGCGCGCGGAACAACCCCGTCTGCAGCGGCGCCACCAGATACGACCGCTCCAGCGCCTGGGCCGCGGCCTTGTCGCGCCCGGCCGCCGCGTCCACCGCCGCCCGTCGCAGCCAGGCCGAGCCGGATCCCGGCCGCAGGGCCAGTTCGCGGTCGCTGAGACCGTCCAGCGTCGCCAGCTCTTCCCGCGACGGCGCGCCCTGCGACAGGCCGCGCTCGATGCGTGAGGCCAGGACCTCGGCCGAGGCCGTCGGCCAGACCGACAGGTCGCCGTCCAGCTTGACCGCCAGCATCGGCGCCGCGGCGCTCGCCGCCACGAGACAGCAGGCGACCGCTCCCGCCAGCATCAGCCGCGCGGGCCGCGAACTGGGCGCGGCGCGAGTCTCGCGACGCCCCGTCGCCATGCCGCCGACCACGCCGAGACCGACCACGGCCAGGGCCTGGATGGCCGGCGCCTGCAGGGCGAAGTCGCTGAGGCCGTGGACCAGGAACACCGCCGCGGCGCAGACCGCGCCCCGCGACCAGACCGACAGGCCGTCCGACCCCAGGGCCGCGCGGCCGATCGGAGCCAGGCGCTCCAGGAACAGGGCCGCCATCAGCGCGGTCCCGACCACGCCGGCCTCCTCCAGCCACTGGACATAGAGATTGTGCACGGCGCGCACATTGTAGAGCGCCGGCAGGCTGTCCTGGGTGACGGCCAGCTGGTTGACCGTCGGGAACGATCCCAGGCCGTAGCCGAACCACGGCGCGGCTAGGAAGGCGCGCCAGTGCGGGGCGACGATCTGGGCGCGGACGTCGAGGTTCTGCTGGGCCATGCCGAAGCGCTCGAACACCAGGCCCGCGCCGTTGAACACCAGCACCCCGGCGACCAAGAGGGCGACGAGGGCGTAGAACACCGCGGCCTTGCGCGTGGCGCCGCGACCGGAGAACAGCTCCCAGGCGACGAACAGGCCGACGCCGAACACCGCCGCGACCAGGCCGCCGCGCGAGGCGGTCATCAGCAGGCAGACCAGCAGCAGGGCGCTCAGGCTCGCCAGGCTGACGGCCCGCGGATCGCCCTGGCGCAGCATGCGCGCCCCGCCCCGGCGCAGCCGCGCGGCGAGGGCCGCCACGGCCATGACCAGCGTGGCGGCGAAGACGGTGGCGGCGCTGTTGGGACCCAGCAGGGTTGCGCGCATCCGGCCCGCGCCGCGCACCGAGACGTATTGCGCCAGGGCGCCGGCGGCGTAGATCGCCATGGCGCCGAGCAGGCAGAACAGCAGGCGGCGGCCGCGCGTCTGCGACGCGCCGATCACCCGCGCCGAAACGTAGAGACAGAAGAGGCCCAGCAGGTTGACGACGTTCAGCAGCACCGCCGAACGGTCCAGCGTCGTGGCGGCGAAGGCTTTCGGAACGTAGGACCAGACCGGGTGGGCGCCGTCGGGCGTCCAGGGCGTCAGCGGCCACAGGACGGCGGCCAGCAGCAGGGCGGCCAGCACGCCCGGGACCAGCCATCCGCCGAGGCGGGCCAGGTCACGACGCGCCCAGCCGCAGCTGGCCAGCAGGCCGACGAGGAACAGGGCGTAGAGCGCCGAGAAGCCGGCCGCCACCGCCAGTTCGCTGGCCCCGAAGGCCAGGACGGCGGCGAACACCAGGCCCGTCAGGACCAAACAGGCGGCGGTTTCGGACCCCGCGAGCCGCCGGGTCCGCCCCGCGTCAGTCGGCATAGTACTTTCGGTAGCTCTTGTAATAGTAGCCGGCGTCGCCGTAGCCGTAGCGGGACTGCGCCTTCAGATCCATCTGGGTCAGGGCCACGCCGGCCAGGAACACGCCGCGGCCTTGCAGCAGCGACAGGGCCGAGGTGATGGCCTTGACCGGGGTGCGCTTCCAGCGGGCCAGCATGACCACGGCGTCGGCGTGCGGCGCCAGGATGCGGGTGTCGGCGATGGCCAGCAGCGGGGCGGTGTCGAGCAGCACCACGTCGAAGCGCTGACGCAGTTCGGCCAGCAGGCGCAGGAAGGCGGCCGAGCCGAAGACGTCGCGCGGCGTGTAGGCCGACTTCATCAGCGGCAGCACCTTGGCGCCGCTCTCGTCGTTGACCAGCGCCTCGTCCAGCGTCGCCGCGCCGTTCAGCACCTCGATCAGGCCCACGGTCGGGGCCGTGGGCAGGAAGCGGTTGATCGCGCCCTGGCGCAGGTCGCAGTCGACGACGACGACATTGGCGCCCGAGGCGGCCAGCGTGCGGCCCAGCGAGAAGGTGGTGGTGGTCTTGCCCTCGCCCGGCAGCGACGAGGTGACCGCGATCACCTTCACCGGCTCGCCGACCTTGGAGAACAGGATCGCCGCGCGCAGCTTGCGCAGGCTTTCGGCGAAGCTGGAGAGCGGCTTGTTGAGCAGGTAATCGGGCGGCGTCAGGCCACGCAGGGCGCGGGAGTCGTCGAGGGTGGAGCTGAGCAGCGGCACCGAGCCCAGGTAGGAGACGCCCAGGCGGCGCTCGACCTCGTCCTCGGTGAACAGGCCGGCCATCAGGATCTCGGCCAGGACCACGGCGGCGACGCCGGCGCCCAGGGCGACGACCAGGCCGATCATCAGGTTCAGCGACGGCTTGGGCGCGCTGGGACGGGTGGGGATCGTGGCGCGCGACACCACGCGGGCGTCGGCCTGCTCGATGCCTTGCTGCGCCGTGGTCTGCTTGAAGCGACCCAGCAGCGATTCATACAGCGTGCGGACGGAGTCGGCCTTGCGCTCCAGCTCGCCCAGACGGATGCCGGCGCGGTTGTTGCCGGCCAGGGCCCCGCGGGCGGCGCCGACGCTGCCGGCCATCGAGCCAGTGCGCTGGCGGGCGACCTGGGCCTGGGCCTCGAGGTTGGAGATGATGCGCTTGATCTCGGCCTGGATCTGCCCGTCGATGTCGGCCAGTTCGCGGCGGGCCTTCAGCAGGTCGGGGTGGCGGTCGCCATAGCGGCCCGACAGGTCGGCCACGGCGGCGCTCTTCTCGGCGCGCTGCTTGCGCAGCTGCTGCACGACCGGCGAGTTCAGCGACTCCCCGACGTCCTCGCCGGTGCTGCCGCGGGCCAGCTGGCTGCGGGCGATGCTGAGGCGGGCGTCGGTCTCGGCCTGCTCGGCGCGGGCGCCGGCCAGCTGCTGGTTCAGGCCCGAGATCTCCTGCTCGGTCAGGGTCGCGCCCTGGGCGCTCATCAGGTTGTTGGCGATCTTGTACTGCTGGACGTCGGCCTCGGCCTGCTGCAGCTCGCCGCGCAGGTCGGCCACGCGGGTGTTCAGCCACTCGTTGGCCTGCTTGGTGGCGTCGAACTTCGCCTCAAGCTGCTCGGTCAGGTAGAGATCGGCGAAGGCGTTGGCCAGCTTGGCGGCCTGGGCCGGATCGGGGTGGGTGTACTGGACCGTGATCAGGTAGGTGACGCCCGCGCGGCGGACGTTGAGGCCCGACAGCACGCGATCGACGATGCGCTCGCGGCGGCGCTGGACCTCGATGTCGCTCAGCTTGTCGGCCGGGGTGACGGCCTTCTTCAGGAACGGCAGCCAGGCGCGGACGCCCTTGGCGCCGGCCAGGCTGGGATTGAAGTACGGGTCTTCCTCGAGCTTCAGCTTCTGGACCACGCGGCCGGCCAGCGAGCGCGAACGCAGGACCTCGACCTCGGTGTCGACCACGGCGCTGTCAGCCGGCAGACCCGAGAGCACCGCGTTCATGTCGGGGGCGACCTGCTCCTGGCGCACGTCCAGCATCACCTGGGCGGCGGTCGAGTAGGTGGGCGTCTGCTGCAGCGTGTAGAGCACGACCGCCACGAACACCGCCAGCGCCACGGCCGCGAACAGTCGCAGCCGCCGCCGGAACACGGCGATGATGACGTTGAGGTCGAACGCAGGCGCTCCGGCGTCGGACGCCGGAGCGGTTTGGGTCTCGAAGGTCGAGCCGTCCATGATGCGCACTCTTCACTGGTCGAACGGTCCCCCGGCTAGCGAAGGACCGTGACCTATTTCAGGCCTGGAGCTCGACCCTTACCGACGGAAACATCGGCAAGAGATTAACCGGCTCCAATTTCGAACAATCGGTGGCGCGGCGACCGATGAAAGTTCGGCCGCCAGGCCTTTAGAACTGCAAGGCGACCGAGGCGGCCAGCTTGTTGTCGGTGAAGCTCTTGGACTTGTCGACGCCGTCGGACTTGGTCTTGGCGTAGGTGTAGGTCAGGAAGACCCCGACGCGGCGGTTCATCAGATAGGCGGCCGACAGCTTGCCGCCGGTGCGCTTGTCGGCGCGATCGATGCCGTCGTAGTCGTCCTTGCCGAAGCTGGCCTGGCCCGACAGCAGCACGTTGCGCAGCAGCTCGTGGTCGACGGCGACCGAGCTGTTGGTCGACACGTAGCCCTGCGAGGCCGAGACCACGGCTTCCTCGATGGCGCGCGAGGCGTTGAAGGTGACCGTGGTCAGCTCGGTCGGGAACCACTCGACCTTGCTCTTGGTGCTGAAGCCGCTGACGTCGCGGCTGCCGCCGGCGAAGTTGTCGTAGGTCTGCTTCATGTAGCCGGCGTCGACCTGGCCGCGGATCGCCTGGGCCAGTTCGAAGTCGACACCGGCGGTCAGGTTGTAGCCGTCGGAGTCGCGGGTCTTGGTGACGTCATAGCGGCGGGAATCGCCGGCCAGCGCGACGTAGAAGGCGGTGTCGGGGCTGACCGCGTAGTCGGCCTTGACGCCGTAGCGGACCTGGTCGCGATCGCGGAAGTCCTGGTCCAGCACGGTCGTGCCGCCGCCGGTCGCCGCCAGGCGGCCGTCCTTGTAGTCGTAGGCCTTGCTGGTCAGGTCGCCCGTGATGCGCAGGCGGTTGAATTCCTTGACGCCCTTCAGGTTGGCCGTGAGCAGCGAGTACTCGATCGGGGCCAGGGCGGTGGCCAGGGATTCCGGCGCCGAACGCGGCTCGATCAGCTGTTGGTACTGCAGCGAGCCGGAGATGTTCGTGCCGCGCACGACGTCCAGGCGGCCGTTCACGCCGAGGGTGTATTCCTCGTTGTTTTCGGTGTCGTGGTTCGAATAGCGGTTCACCGAGGCCGAGGCGAAGGCGCCCACGGCGTGACGCGACCAGTCCGAACGCAGCGCCAGTTCCGGCTTCACGCGCCAGATGGTGTCGCTCGTCTCGCTGGCGGCGACGGCGTAGATGTTGTCGTCGCGCTCGGCTTCGATCGTCAGCCGGGGATACGCCTTGAACGCGCCCAGGCGAACGCCCGCGGCCTCGTAGTCCGGGCGCGGACGCTGGCGCACGCTCACGTGCTTGTCACGCTTGAAGCTGGTGGCGGCGCCTTGCGCAGCCGCCATCTGCGGCGCAGCCGCGACGAGCACGGCCGCGACCGCGGCTGAAGCCAGAATTCTCATTATCCATCCCCACTTCGACGACCATCAGGCCGTCTTTTCGGAAACCCGACACAAACAAAAAGGGCTCGCCGACGAAACCCGAGGGCGCGAAGAGCGCCGAAGTTCTAGACGGCGATCAGGTGCCGCAATAGTCGGCGATGACGCCGGCGCACGGATCGTACTGAGCGCCCGGCGTACCAGCGTCGCCGCCACCGCCGGCCGCGCCGTCGAGGCTCGACAGCACGGTGACGGAGTCGCCGCCGTCGGTCGCCGCGGTGACGGTGCCGGTCGCGCCGGTGGCCGAAGCAACCTGGGCGCCGAGCTCCGGCGAGACGGCCGAGGCCACGTCGACGGCCATGGTGCCGGTGATCAGGCCGCTGGCGGCGGCCTGGGTCAGGGCGGCGACGATCACGGCCGGGGAGGCGCCGGTCTTGGCGAGGGCGGCGGCGATCGCGGCCTTGACGGCGGCTTGCTTGCCGGCGGCGTCGAGGGCGGCGTAGCCGGGATCGGCGGCGGCGGCGGTGGCCGCGTCGGCGATCACCGACTGCAGATCTTCAGCGGTCGGCGCGGCCGTCTCGGTGGCGGCGGCCGGAGCCTGCAGCGAAGCCGCGATCGAAGCGAGCGGCGCTACGGTAATGACCAGGCCAAGCGCGGCGGCCTTGGCGAAACGCGATGACATGGTTTACCCCCATTAGTAATGCGCGTTTTCCTATAGGCCGCAACCAAGGGCTATTGCCAGCCCTAAATCCCGGCGTTCGGTTAATTCGGCCGCGACAGAGACGGTTTTTGCACAGATGCGCAACAATCCCTGAGCGACCTGCTTCTGCCAGGATCAATTCTTAGGCCATGCCTGTGACGCGGGCATGAAGCCCGGGAACCATCGGTTCTATATCCTGAAAGGCGAATATTTCCCGCGACAACTCATCGACTCGCCTGGAGAGCATCAAGCTCGGCCATAGAGTCGAGTTTATGATCAATGAGCAGAGCCAATTGTCGTCTGTTCAATATCGGCTCGTTCGCACACAGAGCACTCAACGTCGCCGACGCGTCATGCGGCGCAGTCCTCGCACCACCGGCCGCTCGATGCTGGGCCAGATGAGCAGTGCGACGAGAAAGACGATGACGGTGATGGCGATGAGCACGATGCAACCTCAGGGAGATGAATCCTTATAGTACAGCCTTGATCGCTTGTCCGGTCTCGCGGTGCGGAAAGGCGCCTTCCCATATTGCGCCGCACGCTTGCGCGGCGCATGGAGGCCACGCCTGACCTCGCCCGCGCCATCCTCCTCAGTCCTGGGGCGGCGAGCATCCGGCCCGATCCGAACGAAGAGGTTTCGATGCGCGTAGCGATGATTGGCACGGGCTATGTGGGCCTGGTGTCTGGGGCGTGTTTTGCGGACTTCGGTCACGTGGTGACGTGCATCGACAAGGATCCGCGCAAGATCTCGCGGCTGCTGGCCGGCGAGATTCCGATCTTCGAGCCGGGCCTGGACGATCTGGTGGCGCGCAACGTCCGTGAAGGCCGGCTGTCGTTCACCCTGGAAGGCGCCCAGGCGATCAAGGACGCCGACGCGGTGTTCATCGCCGTGGGCACGCCCACCCGCCGCGGCGACGGCCACGCCGACCTCTCCTACGTCTACGCCGCGGCCGAGGAGATCGCCGGCCTGATCGACGGCTTCACGGTGATCGTCAACAAGTCGACCGTGCCGGTCGGCACCGGCGACGAGGTCGAGGCCATCGTCAAGCGCGTGGCCCCGAACGCCCAGTTCGCCGTGGTGTCCAACCCCGAGTTCCTGCGCGAAGGCGCGGCCATCGAGGACTTCAAGCGTCCCGACCGCGTGGTCGTGGGCACCGAGGACGAGCGGGCCCAGGCGGTGATGCGCGAGCTCTATCGCCCGCTGAGCCTCAACGAGACCCCGATCGTCTTCACCGGCCGCCGCACCAGCGAGCTGATCAAGTACGCCGCCAACGCCTTCCTGGCGATGAAGATCACCTTCATCAACGAGATGGCCGACCTCTGTGAAAAGGTCGGGGCCGACGTGCAGCAGGTGGCCAAGGGCATTGGCCTGGACAAGCGCATCGGCGCCAAGTTCCTCAACGCCGGCCCCGGCTACGGCGGCTCGTGCTTCCCCAAGGACACCATCGCCCTCGTGAAGACCGCCGCCGACTACGGCGCGCCGACCCGGCTGATCGAGACCACGGTCAAGGTCAACACCGCCCGCAAGAAGGCCATGGCCGACAAGGTCGCCGCCGTGCTCGGCGCCGAAGACCTGTCGGGCAAGACCGTCGGGGTGCTGGGCGTGACCTTCAAGCCCAACACCGACGACATGCGCGACGCTCCCAGCCTCGACATCCTGCCGGCCCTGCAGGCCAGGGGCACCAAGGTCCGCGCCTTCGACCCCGAAGGCCGCCACGAGGCCGAGCACCTGCTGCCGGGCGTCGAGTTCGTCGGCGGCCCCTACGAGGCCGCGCAAGGCGCCGACGTGCTGCTGATCCTCACCGAGTGGGACCAGTTCCGCGCCCTCGACCTCGTCCGCCTCAAGGGCCTGCTGGCCGCCCCGGTCGTCGTCGACCTGCGCAACATCTACAAGCCCGCCGAGATGGTGCGCGCCGGGTTCATCTATGCCTCGGTGGGGCGCGGGGCGAAGTAGGCCCCTACCCGCCCTCGCCCGCGATCAGCGCCGCCTTCATCGCCTGCGCCTGCTCGGGCGAGACGCCCATGGCGGCGAGGATCGGCGAGGGGGTGCGCGTATCCCAGCTGCTGCGTGGGCCGATGGTGATGCCGCCGTCGACCACCAGGTGCGTGCCGGTGACGAAGGCGCTGTCGTCGCTGGCGAGATAGAGGGCGGCGCGGGCGATGTCGTCGGGCAGGCCAGCCTTGGCGATCGGCTGGATCTTCGGGCCGATCTCGGCGACGCGGGCGGCCATCTGGTCGGCGACGTCGCGCGGCAGGCCGATCGAGGCCCCGAAGATCGAGGTGGCGATCAGGCCGGGGCACAGCGCGTTGACCCGGATGCCCAGCGGCGACAGCTCGGCCGCCGCGCAGCGGCTCATGTGGATCACCGCCGCCTTGGCCGAGGAATAGGCCAGCGGCCCGAAGCCCGCCTGCAGGCCGGCGATCGAGGCGGTGTTGATGATCGAGCCGCCACCCCGCGCCAGCATGGCCGGCACGGCGTGCTTCATGCCCAGCGCCGGACCGCGCAGCAGCACGGCGAAGGTGGCGTCCCAGGCCTCGCCGGTGATCTCGGCCGCGCCGTGCGGCGCGCCGCCGTGGCCGGCGTTGTTGAACAGGATGTCGAGCCCGCCGAAGGCCTGCGTCGCCAGATCGATCGCCGCGGCGATGTCGGCCTCGACCGTCACGTCGCAGCGCGCGAAGCGCACGGCGTCGGGGAAGCGTTTTTCGAGAAACTCGCCCTTCTCGACCTGCAGGTCGGCGGCGATGACGCGGGCGCCCTGCGCGACGAACAGTTCCACGGCCCCCAGGCCTATGCCCGAGCTGGCTCCGGTGATGACGGCGACCTTGCCGTCCAGACGTCCGCCCATGCGGCTTCCTCCCTTGGCTCGCGGCCTCTGGAGGCGGGCCGCTCAGCGCGGGAGGATCATGGAATGGCCGGCCGCGCGCGGCCAGTCTTACCCAGCGTCAGTTGGCGGGCGAACCGAAGACCCGGTTCGGAAACGGCCGCCCCACGGCCGGCCGTCGCGTCACCAGGCTGAAGACCAGCCACAGGGCGCACGGAACCAGCATCACCACCCAGGCCAGCACGAGTCCGGCCAGGCCGAAGGCGGCGCAGACGCGCTGCCAGGCGTTCGGCTGCTCGATCGCGCGGCGGCGCGGCTTTTCGATGTTCAAACCCATAGGTCCCCCACGGACGTTGGTTTAAGGCTTGAGAACCGGCGCCCGACGGTACGCCTCGGGCGAAACTTGGTTTTTCTTCTTGCCCGGCTTGAGCTGCCGCGCAAGGGCGTTCTTGGCGTCGACCATCGCCGGACCGAACAGATGCCACGGCTCGACGCAGTAGCGGGTGAACAGGCGCTGCGGGTCGGCCATCAGCCGGAACAGCCACTCCATGCCCACCTGGCCCATCCAGCGCGGCGCGGCCAGCTGCACGCCGGCCTCGTAGTCGAAGGCGCCGCCGACCGTGAAGCCGACGCAGGGGTCGAGCTTCTTGTGGTTCTCCAGCAGCCACTTCTCCTGGCGCGGCATGCCCATGCCGACCAGCAGGACGTCGGGCTTGTAGGCCCGGATCTTCTCGACCACCGCCTCGTTCTCGAGGCTGCCGTCGGTGACGTCGAAATAGCCCTGGTGGCTCTCGACCTGGGCCGTCGGCCAGTCGCGGCGGATGTTGTCCAGCGCCGCCTCGGCCACGCCCGGGGCGCCGCCGACGAAGAACACCTTCCAGTTTTCCTTGGTGGCCCGCGCCCAGAAGTCGTTGCGCCAGTCGAGATAGGTGCAGCGGTGGAAGCGGCGGCTGGCCCGGCCCACGATGCGGGCCCAGAAGATCAGCGGCACGGAATCGACCTCGATCAGGTCGGCCGACTTGAAGAAGTCGACGATCTGCTGGTCCTTCTGGATCAGGTAGAGGCTGTGCAGGTTGTGGTTGGCGACGACCGCGCCCTTGCCGGCCGAGATCCGGCCCGCCACGAAGTGGAAGACCTCCTCGGGGCGCACGAGATCCATCTCGCCCCCGAGCACCTTCACGCGCTCTTCGGGACGCCGGTTCATGCGAAACGGGCGGCGCGCCTCCAGAGGATACGCGTCGCGAGCAGGAAGGAACATCTGAACCCCGCCTCCGACTATTCGAAGAGCAGCAATAGCTCAGGTGACCTAACCGCTTCGCTAAAGGACGTCCTTAGCGAGATTTAACCGTATGATTTTACTGCTGTTTCATTATGGGACGGCGCCCCCTCTCCTCCCGTCATTCCCGCCCTCGTGGCGGGAACCCCTCTGTCAGCCGCAAAGGCGGATGAGGCGGACTGCTAAGCAGTCCGCTTGCGCTTCACCTGCGAACGGAACCAGGGGTTCCCGCCACGAGGGCGGGAATGACGGGCGTTTAGATTGTCACCACGACCTTGCCCATGGCCTTGCGGCTGGCCAGGTGGGCGATGGCGTCGCCGGCCTTTTCCAGGGGGAAGCGCTCGGAGACGTACGGCTTGATCTTGCCGGCGGCGTAGAGGTCCATCAGCTCGCGGACATTGGCGGCGTGGCCGGCCGGATCGCGGGCCACGGCCGCGCCCCAGAACACGCCGACGATGTCGCACGACTTCAGCAGGGTCAGGTTCAGCGGGATCTTCGGGATGCCCGACGGGAAGCCGATCACCAGCATGCGGCCGCCCCAGCCGGCGGCGCGGATGGTGGCTTCGGAATAGTCGCCACCGACCGCGTCATAGGCCACGTCCCAGCCGTTCGGACCGCAGGCGGCCTTCAGCTGGTCGGCCAGGGCCTTCTGGCCGTCCTTGTCGAACGGGCCGCGGGCGTAGACGACGCCGGCGTCGGCGCCGCGCGAGATGGCCAGGTCGACCTTCTCCTGGCTGGAGGCGGCGGCGATGACCCGCGCGCCCATGGCCTTGCCCAGCTCGACGGCCGCAAGGCCCACGCCGCCGGCCGCGCCGAGCACCAGCAGGGTCTGGCCCGGCTTGAGGAAGCCTCGGTCCTTCAGCGCGTAGTAGGAGGTGCCGTAGGTCAGGATGAAGGCCGAGGCCTCGTCGAAGGGCATGGCGTCGGGGATCGGCGTGCAGCGCGCGGCCTCGACCGCCAGCTTGTCGGCCATGCCGCCCCAGCCGGTGGAGGCCAGCACCCGCTGGCCGACCGACAGGGTGGTGACGCCCTCGCCGAGCGCGGCCACCACGCCCGAGACCTCGCCGCCCGGCGCGAAGGGGCGGGTCGGCTTGAACTGGTACATGTCCTGGATGATCAGCAGGTCGGGATAGTTGACCCCGCAGGCCTTGACGTCGATCAGCACCTGGCCGGGCGCGGGGGTCGGATCGGGCAGCTCCTCCAGCACCAGGGTCTCGGGTCCGCCGACCGCCTTGCTGAGCACCGCCTTCATCTCGCTTCTCCCGTATTCTTTCTTTAGAACGCCGACGCTAACGCAGGCCGCGCGGCCAAGGAAGCAGAATGTCAAACAAGCGTTTTACTCTCGCCCTGCACGGCGGCGCCGGCGCCAAGCGCGGCCATGACTATTCCGTCGAGATCGCCCACATGCGCGGCCTGATCGAGGCCGGGCGCGAGCGGCTGGCCGCAGGCGCCTCGGCGCTGGACGTGGTGGTCGAGACGGTGGCGGCGCTGGAGGCCTCGGGCCTCTACATCGCCGGCAAGGGCGCCTCGCCCAACGCCGCGGGCGAGTACGAACTGGACGCCAGCCTGATGGACGGCGCCACGACCCGCGCCGGCTCGGTGGCCGCGCTGCAGGGCTTCGCCAGCCCGATCCTGGCCGCCCGGGCGGTGATGGAGAAGACCCCGCACGTGATGCTGGCCGGCGAAGGCGCCATGAGCTTCGCCCGCGCCCAGGGCCTGGAGACGATCGAGGATCCGGAAGCCTACTACACCCGCGCCGGCGCCTTCGAGGACAACGCCGCGCCGGACGTCTTGCCTACGGGCACGGTCGGCTGCGTGGCGCTGGACCAGGAGGGGCGCCTGGCCGCCGCCACCTCGACGGCGGGCGTGTTCGGCAAGCTGCCGGGCCGGGTGGGCGACAGCCCCGTCATCGGCGCGGGGGCCTGGGCCGACGGCTTCGCCGCGGTCTCGTGCACCGGCCAGGGCGAATATTTCATCCGCACCGCCGTCGCCGCCCAGATCGCCCACCGCATCCGCTTCGGCGGTCAGAGCCTGGACGAGGCCGCCAAGGGCGCCATCGAAGGCGTCGCCGAACTGGGCGGCCACGGCGGCCTGGTGTCGGTCGACCGGGACGGCAATGTCGCCATGCCGTTCGCCTCCAGCGGCCTCAAGCGCGCGGCCCTGCTGCCCGACGGGACCATCGTCGCCGAGGCGTTCTGAGGCGGGCCAGCGCTCGCGAGCTTGAGCCGCTTTTTCACCGAGCATCCCCGCGAAGGCGGGGATCCAAGCCGCGTCTGCGGATGATCCACGGCCGCGCCTCCTCCTGAAAGTCAGCTTGGATCCCCGCCTTCGCGGGGAAAGTCGGATTGGGGAGAAACTGGGAGGCGAATGTCGATCCGCCCTGGGGCGAGGCGCGAAAGGGCGTGCCAACCGGGAGGCGAGCGGGTTAGCTTCGCCTCATGTCGCGTCGCGTCGCCGCCCTTCCCATTCTGCTGTGCCTGGCGGCCTTCGCCCAAGCGCTCCCGGCGCGCGCCGACGTCGCGCTGGACGCCGACTGGATCCGCCGGGTCGAGACGGGCGAGGTGGCGCTGGGCGTGCGCGCCGATCCCAGCGTCCACGGCGGCGAGGTGCGCGCGGCCATCGACATCGCCGCCCCGCCGCAGGTGGTCTGGCGCACGATCCTGGACTGCGACCGCGCCGCCCGCATGACCCCGGGCGTGCGCCGCTGCACGGTGCTGTCGCGCTCGGCCGACGGCCGGGCCGAGACCCGCGAGCACCGCGTGAAGTGGAGCCTGCTGCTGCCGCCGCTGCGGTCGGTGTCGGAACTGACCCTGTCGCCTTATCGCAGCATCGTCTTCCGCTGCATCGACGGCGACATCCGCGACTGCCAGGGCCGCTGGCTGCTGACGCCCCTGGCCGGCGGCGGCACGCGGGTGCTCTACGAGAACCGCGCCAGCGCGCCGTTCGGCCTGCCCTCGGGCGTCGTGTCCTCGGCCATGCGCCGCGACGTGCCCGCCGCCCTGCTGGCCCTGAGACGCGAATGCCTGGAGACCCGCCCGTGACCCCTGCCCCGCCGCCCGAACCCCTCTGGCTGTTCGACGGGGTGTGCAACTTCTGCTCGGGCTCGGTGCGGACGGTGCTGGCCATCGATCGCAAGGGGATCGTGCGCTTCACGCCGATCCAGTCGGCCTACGGCCGGCAGCTGGCGCTCGCCCACGGGATCGACCCGGACGATCCGGCCAGCTTCCTGCTGCTCGACGGCGGAAAAGCGCTGGAGAAGAGCGCCGCGGTGCTGGCGCTGCTGAAAAGGCTGGGCGCGCCGTGGTCGTGGCTGGCGATCATCGGGGTGGTTCCAGAGCGCTGGCGCGACGGCGCCTATGACTGGCTGGCGGCCAACCGCTATCGGCTGATGGGCAAGAAAAGCAGCTGCATGGTGCCGACGCCGCAGCAGAGAGCCCGCTTCGTGCTGGAGCCGCCGACCGCATGACCCTGCCCCGTAAACGCGTCGTCCTGGTGGGGGCCACCGGCGTCTTCGGCTCGCGCCTGGCGCGGATGCTGGCCCGCCGGCCCGATGTCGAGCTGGTGCTGGCCGCCCGACGGCTGGGACCGCTGGAGGCCTTCCAGGCCGAGCTGATGCAGGATCGCCCCAAGGCCCGCATCGAGGTCGCGGTCGTCGATCGCGAGCGGCCCGCGACCCTCGCAGCGCTGGCGCCGTTCGTCGTGATCGACGCGGCCGGACCGTTCCAGGGCCAGGACGCGGCCTTTCCCGCCGCCGTGCTGGCGGCCGGGGCGCATTATGTCGACCTGGCCGACGCCCGCGACTTCGTCGCCGCCTTTCCCGAACGGCTGGCGGTTCCGGTCAAGGCGGCCGGGCGCTGGGCGATCACGGGCGCGAGCTCGACCCCGGCCCTGACCTGCGCGGCGGTCGATCGCCTCACCGAGGGCTGGACGCGGATCGACCGCATCGAGGCGGCGATCTCGCCCGGCGCGCGGGCGCCGCGCGGCCTGTCGGTGGTGCGGGCCATCCTGCGCTGGGCCGGCGCGCCGGTGGCGGTGTTCACCGACGGCGCTCAGACCACGCGGCCCGGCTGGAGCGCGCCGCGACGCCTGGTCTTTCCGGGCCTTGGTCGGCGATGGGTGAGCCTGGCCGAGACGCCCGACCTCGACCAGTTGAAGAGCCGCTACGCCCCGACGCGCGACGCCCTGTTCGGGGCCGGACTGGAGCTGGCGCCGCTGCACCTGGGGCTCTGGGCTCTGAGCCTGCTGCGCCGCTGGAAGCTGCTGCCGGCGCTGGAGCCGCTGGCCGTGCTGCTGAACGCCGGCGCGGGCCTGCTGGCGCCGTTCGGCTCGGACCGGGGCGGCATGACCGTGCGGGCCGAGGGCCTGGACGCGACGGGCGCGCCGGCGCAGGCCCGCTGGAGCCTGTGGGCCGAAGAAGGCGCGGGACCCAATGTGCCGGCCGCCCCGGCGGCGGCCATGGTCGCGGCGCTGCTGGACGAGCGCCTGGGCGAGCCTCGGGCGGCGCCTTGCGTCGGCCTGGCTCCACTCGAAGACCTGCTGGCGTCGCTGGCCGGCCTGCCGATCGAGACGCGGATCGGCCGCGCCGCTCCGGCCGCGCCGGGCCTCTTCCCCCGCGTGCTGGGACCGGCCTTCGACGCCCTGCCGCCGGTGGTGCGGGCCGCGCACGATGGCGCGGCGGCTGTGACGATGGAGGGCCGGGCGCGCGCACGGGGCGGACGCGGACTGGCGACCCTGGCCCGGCGGCTACAGGGCCTGCCCGCGCCGGGGACCCACGCCCTGGCGGTGAGCATCACGCCGGAGGCCGGCGCCGAGACCTGGAGCCGGCGCTTCGGCGCGCGGACCTTCCGCTCGCGGATCGCCGCGGCGGCCGACGATCCGTTCGCCTTCGAGGAGACGGTCGGTCCTCTGACCTTCCGCTTCCACGCGGCGGCGCGCGGCGAGGGCTTTTCGTGGATCTTCGAAAGCTGGCGGCTGGGCCCCCTGCCCCTGCCGGCCGCCTGGGGTCCGAGGGTGCGGGCCTACACCTTCGCCCGCGACGGGACCTATCGCTTCCGGGTGCTGGTGGCCCATCCGTGGCTGGGCGTGGTGTTCGGCTACGCCGGACGGCTGGAAGCCGAGCGCTAGGCGTCCATCCGCCGGAAGACCGCCATGGCCTGGCCGACGCCGGAGACGTCGCTGGGGATGGTCTCGACCAGACGCCAGGCCGGAGCGGCGCGGCGGGCGAAGCCTTCGGCGGTCATGTAGCCGCACAGCAGGTTGGAGCCCTCGGCCCCGCGCTGGCGGATGAGGAAACCGTCGGCGGTCAGGCGGTCGGCGAATTCGGCGGCGGCCGGGATCTTTTCGTCGAAGAACGACAGCAGGGCCAGGCCGCCGGGCCGCACGACCCGGGCCAGCTCGGCCAGCCAGGCCTTCAGCGGCTCTTCGGTCATGTGGGTGAAGACCGAGGTGGCGTAGACGAGGTCGAAGGTCGCCGCCTCGTAGGGCAGGGGCGGCGTCTGGCGCGACAGCACGAAGCGGCCGGGCAGGTTGGCGCCGGCCCAGTCGACCAGCTTGCCGTTGATGTCGCAGCCCGACAGCCGGGCCCGGGCGCCGAGATAGCGCGACACCCGTCCGCAGCCGCAGCCGAAGTCGAGCACGTCGGGATGCTCGGAAAGCGGCCGGTCGTGGCGGGCGGCGACGGCCTCGACCAGGTCGGCGGCGGCGCGCCCCTGGCTCAGGAAGGCCGCGGCGTCGGCGTGACCGGCGGTCATCACCCGCAGATAGGCCGGCGGGACCGGCAGATCCTCGACGGCGACATCCTCGGCCGCCGGCTTGAGGGCCTGCAGGTGCTGGAAGATGGCGAAGGCCGCGTCGGCCAGACCCAGGCGGTCGAGCACGCCGATCAGTCGGCGCCTCATGATTTGCGCAGACGGGGATTGAGGGCCGGGCGGCAGATCGACAGCAGCAGGATCAGCGGCGCCAGCATGACGGCCGCGACATAGCGCTGCCAGGTGTCGGCCCGCTTGATGAAGTAGCGCGACAGGCCCACGCCCTTGTGGAACTCGACCTTGACCGGGTGCTCCAGGCTGGTGTGGCCCAGGTG
The DNA here is from genome assembly GCF_058807655.1 of Caulobacter sp. GW821-FHT12A07. Lineage (NCBI taxonomy): Bacteria > Pseudomonadati > Pseudomonadota > Alphaproteobacteria > Caulobacterales > Caulobacteraceae > Caulobacter > Caulobacter sp. GW821-FHT12A07. The sequence continues at coordinate 89,040 of NZ_JBXAQX010000009.1, read as the reverse complement.
GATGACGCGGGCCTCGGGATGGAACAGCACCTGGCCGCCGGCCTGGCGGGCCCGCCAGCACAGGTCGATGTCCTCGACGTGCAGGAAATAGCCCTCGTCGAAACCGGCCAGGGCCACGAAGTCGGGGCGGCGCAGGGCGAAGCAGGCGCCGGAGATGGTCGGCACGGGCGCGGGCTCGGCCGGCAGCGGCTCGTGCTCGCGGTGGATCTCGAAGCGGGCGAAGCGCTTCACCTTCTGGCTGAGCTGCGACAGGCTCATCAGGGTGGTGACCGGCGTCACCTCGCCCCGGCGGCCGCCGCGCTGCTCGGTGCCATCGACATTCATGACCCGCGCGCCGACCACGGTGGGGACCGGCTGGTCGCGGAAGGCCGCGACCATGGCCGGCACGCAGTCCGACTGCAGGTTGGCGTCCGGATTGACGAAGATCAGGTATTCGCCCTGGGCGATCGAGGCGCCGAGATTGGCGCCCCGGGCGAAGCCGACATTGCCGTGGCCCTGGGCCAGCTGCACGCGCGGCTCGGTCAGGCCCAGCGCCCGCAGCATCTCGGCGTCCGACGGCGAGGAGCCGTTATCGACGATGACGAACTCGTCGACCATCGGCTCGGCCAGCACGTGGCGGATGCTGTCGACCAGCGCTTCTCCCGTCCAATAGACGACCATCACCACCGAAACCAAAGGTTTGGCGGGACGTGCGCCTGCGGCGAGGACCGTAAAGGACGGGAGAATGCTGTTCATCAGACCTGCGCAGGCTCTCGAACGTCTTGCGGCGCCTTGGCGCGCACGAGGTCGGGCGGGGTGGCTTCCTGGCCGAGCACGACGAGCGCGTCGTCGAGCGACAGGATCTGCTGCCCTTCGCCGCCGAGGCGACGCAGGGCGACCTGCCCCGTCTCCGCTTCCTTACGCCCGACCACTGCGATCACCGGAACCTTGCCGAGGCTATGCTCACGAATCTTGTAGTTGATCTTCTCGTTACGAAGATCGACTTCCGCGCGCAATCCCATAGCGATCAACCGCTCGACCACCGTGCGCGCATAATCGTCCGCATCCGACGTGATCGTGGCGACGACGACCTGGGTCGGCGCCAGCCAGAGCGGCAGGTGGCCCGCGTAGTTTTCCAAAAGAATCCCGATGAACCGCTCGAACGACCCCAGGATCGCGCGATGCAGCATCACCGGCCGCTTCTTGGATCCATCCTCGGCAACGTATTCGGCGCCCAAACGTTCCGGCAAAACATAATCAAGCTGCAGCGTGCCGCAGGTCCACTCCCGCCCAATGGCGTCCTGGACGATGAAATCGAGCTTGGGCGCGTAGAAGGCGCCGTCGCCCTCGGCGATCACCGGCTCGACGCCGGCCAGGCGCGCGGCCTCGGCCAGCATGCCTTCGGCCTTGTCCCAGAACTCGTCCGAACCGGCGCGCAGCTCCGGACGCGTGGCCAGGGCGATGTACTTGGTCGTCATGCCGAGGTCGGCGTGGATCATCCGCGTCAGGCGGATGAAGCGCTCGGTCTCCTCGACGATCTGGTCCTCGCGGCAGAAGATGTGGGCGTCGTCCTGGGTGAAGGCGCGCACCCGCATCAGGCCATGCAGGGCGCCCGACGGCTCGTAGCGGTGGCAGGCGCCGAACTCGGCCATGCGCATCGGCAGTTCACGGTACGACCGCTGGCCGACGTTCCAAATCTGCACGTGGCCGGGGCAGTTCATCGGCTTGAGGGACAGGATCTCGCCTTCGACCGTCTCGCAGACGAACATGTTGGCGCGGTACTTGTCCCAGTGGCCCGAGTTTTCCCAGAAGGTCTTGTCCAGGACCTGGGGCGTCTTGACCTCGATATAGCCGGCGCGGTCGAGGCTGCGGCGCATGTAGGCCTCCAGCGTCTGCCACAGCTTCCAGCCCTTGGGGTGCCAGAAGACCATGCCCCGGCCCTCTTCCTGCATGTGGAAGAGACCCAGCGCCTTGCCCAGCTTGCGGTGATCGCGCTTCTCGGCTTCCTCGATGCGCTTCAGATAGGCCTCGAGGTCGGCCTCCGAGGCCCAGCTGGTGCCGTAGATGCGCTGCAGCTGGGCGTTGTTCTGGTCGCCGCGCCAGTAGGCGCCGGCCAGCTTCGTCAGCTTGAAGGCCTTGCCGACATGCTTGGTCGACGGCAGGTGGGGGCCGCGGCAGAGGTCCTTCCAGTTCCCCTGGCGATAGACCGTGATCGTGTCCGTGCCCGGCAGGTCACGGATGATCTGGGCCTTGTACTGCTCGCCGATCTCGTCGAAGTGCTTGATCGCCTCGTCGCGGTCCCAGACCTCGCGCGTGATCTTCTCGTCGCGGTCGACGATCTCCTTCATGCGCTTTTCGATCGTCGCCAGGTCGTCGAGGCTGAACGGCTCGTCGCGGGCGAAGTCGTAATAGAAGCCGTCCTCGACGTTCGGGCCGATCGTCACCTGGGTGCCGGGGAACAGTTCCTGCACGGCCTCGGCCAGCACGTGGGCGGTGTCGTGGCGGATGGTTTCGAGGGCCTCGGGGGCGTCGCGCGTCAGGATCTCGAACTTGCGCTCGCCGGTCAGCAGGTCGGGCGTCAGGGCGCGGTCGAGGTCGAGCACCTGACCGTCCAGCTTGATCAGCAGGGCCTTCTTCTCGAGCGACTTGGAGATGGCGGCCGCGACGTCGCGACCCGTCGCGCCATCGGGGTACTGACGGGAGGAGCCGTCGGGGAAAACCAGATCGATCATTCTTCACACATCCATTTACGCGGCTCGCGCGGCGGCGGCGGGTCGTATCCCCAGCCGCCGAACGGATTGCATCGGCAGATCCGTCGCAGCGCCAGCCAGGACCCCTTGGCGGGTCCGTGATCCTTGAGCGCCTGGGCCGCATATTCCGAACAGGTCGGCATAAAGCGGCACTGGCGCCCGATGAGAGGCGAAAGCGTCAACTTGTAGGCGCGCAGGCCCAGGTCGACAGTGCGGTCATAAAGGCTCATGCCGGCGCTTTCGCGAACGGAGTCGGGGACTTATCGCACCCGCGAAAAGCTCCGATCAAGCGGCGCCGGCGCTGCTAGTTCGCGTTTGGGCGGAAGCTGTGGCCTTCCGGACAGCCTCGACCGCGGCCTCGAACGCCAGAAGCGTCGAGGCGTGACGGGCGGGATAGTCCTTGACCGGCTCCAGCACGGCGAGCTCCGCAAAGCGGCCCACGGGGGGCGGGCCGTTCGACTTGAGCATAGCGGCCAGGGCGTCGCGGGCCAACTCAAGTTCGGAAAGATCCGTACCGATGATCTGCGCGCCCAGCACCGCGGCGCTGGCCTGGCCCAGGGCGCAGGCCGAAACCTCCTGGGCGAAGTCGGCGACCTTGCCGTTCTCGACCACCACGTCGACGACGATGCGGCTGCCGCACAGCTTGGCCGTCTTCTCGGCGCTGGCGTCAGGCGCGGCCAGCCGCCCGGCCCGCGGCATGTTGGCCACGAGCGTCAGGATGCGGGCGCTGTAGAGATCGTCGATCATCCGACTTCAGATGGGACCGCGCCACGCTCGCGCCAGAGGGCCTCGGCCCGGTCGCGCACCGCCTCGCCCATGGCCGTGAAGGCCGTCTTCAGCGCCTTGCGCTCGTCCTTGCCGATCCACTTGACCAACAGGCCCATGAACAGCTCGCCGTTCGAGAAGGTGGCGTTGTTCGGCCCCATGTTCTCGACCTCGATGTAGCGGATCGCCGTGACGAAGCCGCCCAGGCGCTGCGAACGCCAGTGCAGCTGCTCGTAGGGCACCCAGTCCTGGACGATCGGCTGGATGACCTTGACCGGACGATCGCCGATCGCCTCTTCAAGCGTCAGGGCGGTGCCGATCTTCAGCTGGCCGGCGGCCTTGATGTAAAGCGGGTTCCACTGATGCCAGCTGTCGAAGTCGGACACGACTTCCCAGACGATCTCGGCGGGGGCCTGGACCCCGATGCGGTGCTCGACGGCGCGTTTCATGGCAGCGATCTAGCACATCCAGGGGGTGGAGCTACAGGTGTGAACTAGTGTGAAGGCTGTCGGCGCTTACGCGCCTTCCTTTCCGCCCGTCATTCCCGCCCTTGTGGCGGGAACCCCTGGTTCCGTTCGCCCGGGAAGCGCAAGCGGACTGCTCAGCAGTCCGCCCCTCACGCCCTTGCGGCTGACAGAGGGTTTCCCGCCACAGGGGCGGGAATGACGGGAGTATGAGAGTGAAACCCTAGACCCCCGCCTCGCGCTGATACACGGGCAGGTCCAGCGACGGCGGCGCGAGCCCGGCCTGGCTCAGCAGGTCGTGGGCCTGGCCGCGGTGATGGGTCTGGTGGTTGAAGAGGTGGGCCAGGGTCTTCCACAGCGGGCCGACCACCTCGACCCCGTCGGCCTTGCGCACCCAGCGGAACTGCGCCGCGCAGGCCTCGTCGGTGAGGCCGGCGACATAGGCCACGAGGCCCGCGTCCTCGGCGTCGCGGGCGGCGCGTAGGGACGAGAGGTCTTCGAACAGCCGGGTGTCGAGGCCGTAGGGCGGCAGCGGGGTTCCGGAGAGGCGCGCGGTCCAGATGCGGTCGGTGACCAGCAGGTGGTTCAGGGTCCCGGCGATCGAGCCGAAGAAGCCGCCGCGCGGGGCGGTGAACCCGCCCGGCGGCAGGGCCTCGCAGGCGGCGTGCAGGCGGGCGTTGGCCCAGGCGTTGTAGCCGGCCATCAGGATGAAGTAGTCGCGCATGGGGTCGGCTCCGAACGCGGGCGGGTTGTGGGTCGCCCGGTGCGGAGATGGCGCAGCTTGGCGGGCGGTGCAAGGTTCGGACTGGCCCGGCGCCTCCACGGAGCCCCTCTCTCTTTGAGAGAGGGAGGGGCCCGCCGCGCAGCGGTGGGAGGGTGAGAGGTGACAAACTCTCCGAACGAGGCGCCGCCAAGCGGTCCCGACAAAAGGACCCAGGACTTTCCGGCAAAAGGTGAAACCTCTCACCCTCCCACGCCTTGCGGCGTGGGCCCCTCCCTCTCTCTCAGAGAGAGGGAATTATATCGCCACCTCGAACGCCGCCTCGGTCTTGGCCTGGACCTCGTCGACGCTGACGCCGGGGGCCAGTTCGATCAGCTTCACCGGGGTCTTGCCGCGGTTGATCTCGAAGACGCCCAGTTCGGTGATCAAGAGGTCGACGACCCCCGCGCCGGTCAGCGGCAGCGAGCAGGCCTTCAGCAGCTTGGGCGCCCCCGACTTCTCGCAGTGGTCCATGACCACCACCACGCGCTTGACGCCGGCCACCAGGTCCATGGCCCCGCCCATGCCCTTGACCATCTTGCCGGGCACCATCCAGTTGGCCAGATCGCCGGTCTCCGAGACCTGCATGCCGCCCAGGATCGACAGGGCGATGTGGCCGCCGCGGATCATGGCGAAGCTGTCGGCCGACGAGAAATAGGAGCTGCTGTCCAGCTCGGTGATCGTCTGCTTGCCGGCGTTGATCAGGTCGGCGTCCTCTTCGCCCTCATAGGGGAAGGGACCCATGCCCAGCATGCCGTTCTCGCTCTGCAGCGTCACGTGCATGCCCTCGGGGATGTAGTTGGCCACCAGGGTCGGAATGCCGATGCCCAGGTTCACGTAGAAGCCGTCGCGCAGCTCCTTGGCGGCGCGGGCCGCCATCTCGTCGCGGGTCCAGGCCATTACGCTTGTTCCTTCGTCTTTTCTTCGCGGGGGCGGGTGGTGACCCGTTCGATGCGCTTTTCGAACTTCGCGCCCTTGATGATGCGGTCGACGAAGATGCCGGGGGTGTGGATGTTGTCCTTGTCGAGAGCGCCGGTCTCGACCAGTTCCTCGACCTCGACGACGGTGGCCTTGCCGGCCGTGGCCATCATCGGATTGAAGTTGCGGGCGGTCTTTCGGTAGACGAGGTTGCCCTCGGCGTCGGCCTTCCAGGCCTTGACGATCGACAGGTCGGCCACCAGGCCGCGCTCCATCACGTACATCTCGCCGTCGAACTCGCGGGTTTCCTTGCCCTCGGCCACCAGGGTGCCGTAGCCGGTGCGCGTGAAGAAGGCGGGGATGCCCGCGCCGCCGGCGCGGATGCGTTCGGCCAGCGTGCCCTGCGGGTTGAACTCCAATTGCAGTTCCCCACTCAGGTATAGCTGTTCGAACAGCTTGTTCTCGCCCACATAGGACGAGACCATCTTCTTGATCTGACGGTTCTCCAGCAGGATGCCCAGGCCGAATCCGTCGACCCCGCAGTTGTTGGAGATGACCGTGAGGTCCTTGACCCCCGTTTCGCGGATCGCCGCGATCAGGTTTTCGGGAATGCCGCAGAGACCAAAGCCCCCCGCCATGATGGTCATGCCGTCGAACAGCAGACCCGCCAACGCTTCAGCGGCGTCGGACTTCACCTTGTCGACCATGGTTCCTCCCGGAGCGACGTTCGCCGACTGCTCTGAAGCGCCGGCCGGAGAAATTCAAGCCTTGATGAATAAATTTTCCCGCCACGCGACTTCGATCGGTGAGCGCGCGTGACGGGCGAGCCTAACACCGCGCTCGTGACGCCCGCCACCGCCGGCGCCCTGCTGACCCTGGCGCACCCGGCGCTTGAACGCTCGCGCGCCAATCGCGCCCTGGCCAAGGCGGCCAAGGCCCTTTCCGGCGTCACTTTCCACGACCTGTACGAGACCTATCCGGACTTCGCGATCGACATCGAGACCGAGCAGCAGAAGCTGCTCCAGCACGACATCATCGCCCTGCAGTTCCCGCTGTTCTGGTACTCGCCGCCGGCCCTCATGAAGGAGTGGCTGGACCTGGTGTGGCTGCACGGCTTCGCCTACGGCCTGGGCGGCGATGCTTTGGCCGGCAAGCGCCTGTTCGTGGCCTGCACCACCGGCGGGGCGGCCCAGGCCTATCACGCCAAGGGCTACAACCGCTTCACCCTGGACGAATTCCTGCGCCCGCTGGAGCAGACGGCCTATCTGTGCGGCATGGTCTGGGAGACGCCGTTCGTGGTGCACGGGGCGGCGATGAAGGACGACGAGCAGCTGAAGGCCGAGGCCCTGCGCTACCAGGCGCGGCTGTCGGCCCTGCTGACCGCCGACCACGCGGCCGAGGGAGCGTAAGCCATGGAACCGTTCCTCAAGCAGACCCTCGTCTATCTGGGCGCCGCGGTGATCTCGGTGCCGATCGCCAAGCGCCTGGGCCTGGGCTCGGTGCTGGGCTACCTGATCGCCGGCGTGCTGATCGGCCCGGCCATGCTGTCGCTGGTCGGCGAGCAGGGCGACGTCATGCGCTTCGCCGAGTTCGGCGTCGTCATCCTGCTGTTCCTGATCGGGCTGGAGGTGCGCCCCTCCACCCTGTGGGAGATGCGCAAGACGATCTTCGGCCTGGGCGGCGCCCAGGTGGTGGGCACCTCGCTGGCCGTGGCCGCCATCGGCTATCTGCTGGGCCTGCCCTGGCAGACCGCCCTGGCCGTGGGCCTGGTGCTGGCCATGTCGTCGACCGCCATCGTGCTGCAGACCCTCGACGAGAAGGGCCTGAGGCAAGGTCCGGTGGGCCGCGCGGCCTTCGGGGTGCTGCTGTTGCAGGACCTGGCGGTGATCCCGATGTTCGCCCTGCTGCCGCTCTTGGCCACCGTCGCGCCCGAGGCGCACGGCGCGGACGCCGGCGGCCATGGCGCCAGCCTGATCTCGCACCTGCCCGCCTGGGCCCAGGGCCTGGCCGTGCTGGGCGCGGTGGGCGCGGTCGTCGGCGGGGGGCGCTACGTCGTGCGGCCGATCTTCCGCTTCATCGCCGAGGCGCGACTGCGCGAGATCTTCACCGCCGCGGCCCTGCTGATCGTGGTGGGCGTGGCGGGCCTGATGCAGGCCGTCGGCCTGTCGCCCGCCCTCGGCGCCTTCCTGGCCGGGGTGGTTCTGGCCGAGAGCGAGTTCCGCCGCGAGCTGGAGACCGACATCGAGCCGTTCCGCGGCCTCTTGCTGGGTCTCTTCTTCATCACCGTCGGCGCCGGCATCGACCTAATGCTGATCGCCCGCCAGCCCCTGACGCTGATCGCCCTGGTGCTGGGCCTGATGGTGCTGAAGTTCCTGGTCATGTTCGGCATCGCCCGCCTGGCCGGCGCGCCCGGACGCGGCGCTGCGGCCGTGGCCACGGCCCTGGCCCAGGGCGGCGAGTTCGCCTTCGTGCTGCTGAGCTTCACGGTCGGGGCCGGCGTCATCGGCGCGGACCTGGCGGCCCTGCTGACCGCCGCCGTCGCCGTCTCCATGGCCCTGACTCCCGTGGCCATGATCCTCTACGAACGCATCGCCGAGCTGATCAACGCCTCGATCCCCGACGTCGAGCCCGAGGCCCCCAATTTCGACGAGGGCGAGCCGGACATCATCATCGCCGGCTTCGGCCGGTTCGGTCAGATCACCGGCCGCCTCTTGCAGGCCAACGGCTTCAAGTCGACGGTTCTGGACAGCGACATCGAGCAGATCGAGCTGCTGCGGCGCTTCGGCCGGCGGGTGCACTATGGCGACGCCACGCGCCTCGACTTGCTGCGCGCCGCCGGGGCCGAGCACGCGCGGATGCTGATCGTCGCGCTCGATGATCGCGAGAAGACCGCCGAGCTGGTCGAGACGGCCCGCAACGCCTTCCCGCACCTGATCATCCTGGCCCGCGCTTGGGACCGCCGCCACGCCTACGACCTGCTGGCCAACGGCGCCGACGCGGTCGAGCGCGAGACCTTCGAGGCGGCCCTGGCCCTGGGGTCGACGGCCCTGCAGAAGCTGGGCTTCCGCGCCCACAAGGCGTTCCGGGCCACCTCCTTCTTCCGCCGCCACGACCGCAAGACCTTCGAGGACCTCAAGCCCATGTGGGGCCAGGAAGAGGCCTACATCCTGGCCTCGCGCGACGCGGCCCAGACCATGGACCGCCTGCTGGCCGCCGACCTGGCCAGGATGCGTCCGGGCGAGATGGGCGGGGCCTGGGACACGGCCGCCCGCGACGAGGAGCTGCGCAAACTGGCCCAGCGCCAGGGCCGGGACGGCGAGCCCGTGGAACCGGCCGACGCGGACGGCTGGACGGGAGCGCCGCCGAAGGGCTAAGGCAGGAGGAAGGTCGTCAATAACAACGGGAAACGAGCGGCATGTATCTGGAGTGCTATCCCACCGAGAGCCGGCCGCCGGAGATCGTGCCTGGGCGTCCGCAGCGGGCCTGGATGGACCACTTCGCCGACCGCCATCCCTATCGCTGCCTGCCGCTGACCATGGCCAACACCACCGGCTGGGAGATCCTGTGCCCGGTCGGCTTCGAGGCCACCTGGAACGGCGGCGTCCACCAGAACGACATCACCTTCAAGTCGGACCACCCGCACCCGGGCTTCGACGACTTCGTCAAATCGCACTTCTCGCGCGGGACGATCACCTTCCACACCGGCTACCTGTTCCGCACGCCGCCGGACTGGCTGATCTGGACCATGGGTCCGCCCAACCACATCAAGGACGGCATCCAGCCGCTGGCCGGCCTGGTCGAGACCGACTGGCTGCCCTTCCCCTTCACGATGAACTGGATCTTCACCCGCCCCGGCACGGTGAAGTTCGCCAAGGGCGAGCCGTTCTGCTTCATCACCATGATCCAGGACAAGCCGCTGGAGAACGTGCAGCCGGTGATCCGGCACATGAACGCCAACCCAGACATCCGCAAGCAGTACGACGTCTGGGCCGAGAAGCGCGGCGAGTTCAACGCCCGCATCGCCGCCCGCGACCCGGCCGCCACCAAGGAGGCCTGGCAGCGCTTCTACTTCAAGGGCGAACTGCCCGAGGAGATCGAGGCCCCCGCGCCGAAAGGTCACGTCAACAAGCGCCGCCTGAAGGCCCCGAAGATCGGGTTCTGAGGCCCCATTTCTTCCCGTCATTCTCGCCCTTGTGGCGAGAACCCCTGGTTCCGCTCGCAGGTGAGATGCAAGCGGCGTGCTGAGCACGCCGCCTCTGCCGCCCTTGCGGCTGACAGAGGGGTTCCCGCCACAAGGGCGGGAATGACGGGCGTTGGGGGTTAGCGCCCCAGCACCCGCCCCGCCAGCCACCGCCGCACCGGCTCGTCGATCAGCTTGAGGCTGGCCCAGGCGATCGCCACCGCCGCCACGAACACCCCGACCCCGACCAGCGCGCCCTGGGCGGCGGGGATTTTCCGGTCGATGACCCAGCCGGTGTAGATGTAGATCAGCGGATAGTGGGTGATGTAGAGCGGGTAGGAGAGGTCGCCGAAGAAGCGAGCGATCCGCAACGACGGGCCGCTGGCGTCCTTCTCGCCGGCGCCGATCGCGACGATCAGCGGGAACAGCAGGATGATGCAGGCGGCCTCATAGAGACCGTTCAGCCACAGCCGTTCCGTCCCGCCGAAGCGCGGCAGGGAGAAGGCGGCCACCAGCAGCAGGCTGCACACCCAGAAGCCGTGGCCGACCTTGATCCGCTTGCCCAGGCGCATCAGCAGCACGCCGGCGAAGAACGGGAACATCACCCGCGTAAGCCCGATCTGGACGCCATTGGCGTCCAGCGCCCAGCCGCCGATCACGTCGCCGCGCGGGCCTCGCACCAGCAGCCAGATCAGCGCGATGGCCGACAGCGCCACCAGGCCTCCCAGCCAACGGTTCGAAAGCTTCCGCAGGCCCACGGCGTAGAGGACGTTGGCGATGTACTCGTAGAACAGCGACCATTGCGGGCCGTTCAGCGGATAGATCTCGCCCCAGCCGCGGATCTCGGCCGAGGGCCGCAGCGGGATCATCACGAAGCCCAGCAGCAGAACGCCGATCACCTGCCAGGTCGTGGCCGTCGCCAACTTGGGGAACAGCGACCAGTGCTGGAGGCCCAGCAACGCCGCGCCGACCAGGCCGCCGATGATGATCATCGGCTGGAGACGCACCAGGCGGCGCTTCCAGAAGTCCCACTGGCTCATGCCAGCGCCTTGGCCAGGGGGCCAGCGGTCGTCATAGGCGTAGGCGATCACGAAGCCCGACAGCAGGAAGAAGAAGTCCACCGCCAGGTAGCCGTGGTTGATGATCTGCTTCTGCGGGCTGCCGCCGGAATAGGCCTCGAACAGGTGGAAGACGACCACCATCAGCGAGGCCACGCCCCGCAGGCCGTCGAGGATGACGTAGTGGCTCTTGGTCCGAACAGGGGCCGGGGCGAGTGCGGAGGATGACGTCATGAACCAAGCTTCGCTGGGTGAAGAACGAGCCAGCGTTGTTGGGTTCGCCGTTGAACCTCAACCCTTTTTAGAAAACGTCATCGGCCTGTCGCCGGGGCCTGCCGCTAGACGGAGGCCTGTCGCCGGACGGGTCGCACCGCCTCAGAGGTTCAGGAACAGCCGTCCCGCCAGCCAGGCCGTGGCCAGCCAGAAGGCGCTGCTGAGCACGCCGCCGAAGAACAGGGCGCGTCGGAAGTCGCGGCTGTGCAAAAGTCCGGGCGCGGCGACGGGCCGCGTATCCTGCGTGTGGAACACCTGGAACATCCTCCCGTGGCCCGGCGCTGTGGGGGCTCGCGCCGTTAACCACGGACTCGACGATGTCACGAAACTGACGAAACACAACCTTGGCCATCGCCTTTCGGGCGAATTTTCGCCGCTTTTTCGCCAATTTTGGTGCATTCACACCAAAAATAACCCCCAACCGACAGCCCTGGGTTTACCGACGATCGATATGGGCGCATAGATAGCATTGGAACATAAATCAATCGGAGGTTGCTGTGGCGTTCTCTGATTTCCTTGCTTCCGCCCGCATCAATCGCGAGTTCATCGGCCCGCTGACCGAGGCTCTCAAGCCGGTCCTGGCGCTCAACACCGTCGTCGACATCCTGGTGGTGGTCGACTTCAACATCGCCACCGTTCCCGGCGAGGGCTTCGGCGTCGGTTCGGTCATCGAGCTGATCCGCGCCTCCAAGGTCGGCTGCATGCGGTTCCGCATCGACATCGCCCTGCGGGGCGCGGGAACGCCGGCGGTCGTCGTCCCGGCCGACCCCTACGCCGCCAAGTACGTCAACTTCCGGTTCGACATGCAGGACGGCGCCGCCAAGGTCATCGACCGCTACGAGCAGATCTGGTGCTTCGGCTTCGCGCCGAACAACAGCGGCGGCAATTCGGACGCGCCCATCGAGGCCCACCCCACCGCCTCGACCGACACCGAGCTGGCCTATCTGGCCAAGTGGATGAAGACCAAGAAGGGCGGCCTGTTCGCCACCGGCGACCATGACTATCTGGGCGCCTCGATGTGCTGGCGCATGCCGCGCATCCGCTCGATGCGGCGCTGGACCAACGCCGACGGCGTGCCGCCGATCGACACGCCCGACCGCATCGACACCCTGCGCCCGCCCTCGCCCGCCTACGAGCCGGGCTGGCCGGGCGGCCCCCTGGCGCTGGGCAACGGCCCCCACCAGGGCGACCTGACCCCGCAGCCGATCGACTGGGAACCCTGGCAGCGCCAGCGGATCAGCGTTTTCCTCGAGAAGGTGCGGCCCCATCCGGTGCTCTGCCACCCGACCCTCGGGCCGATCGACGTCATGCCCGATCACGCCCACGAGGGCCTGTGCCACGACACCGGCACGATCGATCTCGACGCCGCCTACGACTTCGGCGAGGGCAAGGAGGCGGAATATCCGGACGCCCTGAGCGGCGGTCCCAAGCCCGAGCCGACCGTGATCGCCTACGGCGCGACCCTGGCCTCGCCGCCCTACGTCTTCTCCAAGGGTCCCCAGCCGGCCCGGTCGCGCTTCCCGATGATCAGCGTCTATGACGGCCACCGGGCGGGGGTGGGCCGGGTGGCGACGGACTCGACCTGGCACCACTGGTTCGACGTCAACATCGGGGACATCAAGGCCGAGAACGGCGACAACTGGGCCAAGATCAGCCGCTACTACATCAACCTGGCCAGCTGGCTCAGCCCGCCGGGCTACACCACCCGCTGCCTCTATTTCACGACCTTCGTCAGCCACTTCCAGACCCCCGGGTTCCAGGAGTACGCGCCACGCCTGACGGCCCTGGAGCTGGGCGGGGTGCTGCGGCGCTGGATCGTGCGGACCTACGGTCCGTGCTGGATCACCCAGTCGCTGTTCGACCTGCTAGACGAGCTGCGCTTCCCCTATGCCGAGATCGACAAGATCAAGCTGCCCGGCCCATGGCCGTGCCTGACCTGCCCGCCGTTCGAGCTGTTCGAGGACGCGATCCTGGGCGGGCTGGTCAAGGGCGGCCTGGAGGAGGCCGAGCGGATCAAGACCGCCATGCTGCACGGCCGCTCGCCCGACCCGATCAAGGCCGACAGCCTGAGGGACGTGCTGACGGCCGGGGTGACCCCGGCCATCCAGGAGCTGACCAAGCTGCTGGGCGCCGAGCACGAGGCGGTGGGCGAGGCCCTGGGCCTGGTCGGCCGCTACGCCGCCACGCCCGAACGCCTCGCCAAGAATTGAAGGGCGTCAGACGGCCTTCACGGCCGAGGCGATGTCGCCGACGACCTTGCGCACCAGGGCCGGGTCGTCGCCCTCGGCCATGATGCGGATCAGCGGCTCGGTGCCCGAGGCCCGCACGACGATGCGGCCATTGCCGTTGAGGGCGGCCTCGCCGTCGGCGATGGCTTCCTTCACGGTCTTGGCCTCCAGCGGCTTGCCGCCGGCGAAGCGGACGTTTTCCAGCAGCTGCGGCACCGGCTCGAACTGGCGGGCCAGGGCGCTCATCGGCTGGCCGGTCTCGATCATCACCGCCAGCACCTGCAGGGCGGCGATCAGGCCGTCGCCCGTGGTCGAGAAGTCCGACAGGATCAGGTGGCCCGACTGCTCGCCGCCGACGTTGAAGCCGCCTTCGCGCATGCGGGCCATGACGTAGCGGTCGCCCACGGCGGTGCGCTCCAGCGTCAGGCCCAGGTCCTTGAGCGAGCGCTCGAGGCCCAGGTTCGACATCACGGTGGCCACGACGCCGCCGGCCTTCAGCTTGCCGGCCCGGGCGAAGGCCCCGGCGATGATGGCCATGATCTGGTCGCCGTCGACGATCAGGCCCTTCTCGTCGCAGATCACCAGGCGGTCGGCGTCGCCGTCCAGCGCGATGCCGATGTCGGCGCGGTATTCACGGACCAGCTTGGCCATCGCGTCGGGATGGGTCGAGCCGCATTCCTCGTTGATGTTGGTGCCGTCCGGATCGACGCCCAGGCTGATGACCTCGGCGCCCAGCTCGTAGAGGGCCGTGGGGGCGACCTTGTAGGCCGCGCCGTTGGCGCAATCGACGACGATGCGCAGACCCGACAGCGACAGGTGACGCGGGAAGGTCGCCTTGACGATCTCGACATAGCGGGCCTGGGCGTCGTCGATGCGCTTGACGCGGCCAAGATCGCGCGGGGCGGCGAGGCCTTCCTGCAGGCCCTCGCCCATCAGGGCCTCGATCTTCAGTTCCTGCTCGTCCGACAGCTTGTAGCCGTCGGGGCCGAACAGCTTGATGCCGTTGTCGGCGAAATTGTTGTGCGAGGCCGAGATCATCACGCCGAGGTCAGCGCGCATCGAGCGGGTCATCATCGCCACGGCCGGGGTGGGCAGCGGGCCGAACAGGCGCACGTCCATGCCGACGCTGGTGAAGCCGGCGACCAGGGCCGGCTCGATCATGTAGCCCGACAGGCGGGTGTCCTTGCCGATCACCACCAGGTGGCGGCGGTCGTCCTGCGAGCGGAACAGCTTGCCGGCCGCCAGGCCGACGCGCAGGGCGACTTCGGCGGTCATCGGGTGCTTGTTGGCCTGGCCGCGGATGCCGTCGGTGCCGAAATAGGCGCGCTTGCTCATGGGGGTCTTCATGTCGCTTAAGTGAACTTGCGCGGCCCATATAGAGCCTCGCCGGGGCGGAGTCTGGACCGCGAAACGATCCGAAATGCAGATTTACGTCGCCGGTCCCTGCGCGAGTGCTAAAGGCCGCGCTCGAAATATCCCGTACGGGTAGCAATAATCCTCCCGGCGCGTTCTACAAAGGATCATGTCCCATGTGCGGCATCATCGGCATCGTCGGTAAGGCCTCCGTCGCCGAGCGTCTGGTCGAGAGCCTCAAGCGGCTCGAGTACCGGGGCTACGACTCGGCCGGCATAGCGGGCGTGGTGGGGACGGGCGTCGAACGCCGCCGGGCCAAGGGCAAGATCAAGGCCCTGGAAGAGGTGCTGGCCGCCGAGCCTCTCACCGCCACCACCGGCATCGGCCACACCCGCTGGGCCACCCACGGCGAGCCGAACCTGAAGAACGCCCACCCGCATTCGGCCGGCCGCGTCACCCTGGTGCACAACGGCATCATCGAGAACTTCGCCGAGCTGAAGGCCGAGCTGGCCGCCGCCGGCCGCACCTTCTCCAGCGACACCGACACCGAGGTGATCGCCCATCTGATCGACGCCGAGCTGGCCACGGGCCTGGCCCCGCTGGACGCCTTCAAGGCCACGCTCGACCGGCTGACCGGGGCCTACGCCCTGGCCGTGCTGATCGAGGGGGCCGAGAACCTGGTGCTGGGCGCCCGCCGCGGCAGCCCGCTGGTGGTCGGCGAAGGTCAGGGCGAGATGTTCCTGGGCTCGGACGCGCTCGCCGTCGGCCCGTTCACCAACCGGGTGATCTATCTCGACGAGGGCGACTACGTGGCCCTCGACCACGACAGCGCCCGCATCTTCGACGCCTCGGGCGCGGCGGTGACCCGCCCCGTGCGCGTGGTGCCGGCCAGCGCCGTGATGATGGAGAAGGGCAACTACCGCCACTTCATGGAAAAGGAGATCCACGACCAGCCCGAGGGGTGCCAGCGCACCATCGCGGCCTATGTGGACGCCCTGACCAGCAAGACCGCCATCCCGGGCGAGATCGACTGGGCCAAGCTGGAGCGCATCCAGATCGTCGCCTGCGGCACCTCCTACATCGCCGGCGTCGTGGGCAAGTACCTGATCGAGCAGCTGGCCGACCTGCCGGTCGACGTCGAGATCGCCTCGGAGTTCCGCTACCGCCAGCCGGCCCTGCGGCCCGGCGCGCTGGTCGTGGCCATGTCGCAGTCGGGCGAGACCGCCGACACGCTGGCGGCCCTGCGCTACTGCAAGGCCAAGGGCATGAAGAGCGCCGTGGTCGTCAACGCCACGGAATCGACCATGGCCCGCGAGGTCGACGTGGTCTGGCCGATCCACTGCGGGCCGGAGATCGGCGTGGCCTCGACCAAGGCCTTCACCGCCCAGGTCAGCGTGCTGACCGCCATCGCCGTGGCCGCCGCCAAGGCGCGCGGGACCATCGACGCGGCCGAGGAGCAGCGCCTGGTGAAGGTGCTGCTGGAGGCCCCGCGCCTGATCGCCGAGGCCATCCACCTGGAAGGCGCGATCAAGGAAATCGCCGCCGACGTCGCCAAGGCCCGCGACGTTCTCTATCTCGGCCGCGGCCCGATGTCGGCCCTGGCCCTTGAAGGCGCGCTGAAGCTGAAGGAGATCAGCTACATCCACGCCGAGGGCTACGCCGCCGGCGAGCTGAAGCACGGCCCGATCGCCCTGGTGGACGACAAGACCCCGATCGTCATCCTCGCGCCCCATGACAGCTGGTTTGAAAAGTCGGCCTCGAACATGAGCGAGGTCATGGCGCGCGGCGGCCAGGTGATCTTCATCACCGACACCGAAGGCGTGAAGCACGCCCCGGCCGGCGCCAAGGTCGTCGTCACCGCCCCGGCCAGCGATCCGCTGGTCTCGACCCTGGTGATGTCGGCCCCGATCCAGCTGCTGGCCTACCACGTCGCCGTCATCAAGGGCGCGGACGTGGACCAGCCGCGCAACCTGGCCAAGTCGGTGACGGTGGAATAGCGCCGCACGCTTGACGGCAGGTCGAGCGACGAACTCTACTCCCGGAGTGTTTTCCGGGGGCGTGCTTCGATGATCGACAGACCTTGGCTGGCGGCGGTGCTGGCGCCCGTCGTCCTGTTCGGAGCGGCGGCGCAGGCCCGCGCGGCCGAGGCGTACGACGCCGCCAACTGGCATGGGCTGTGCGACGCCGTCGGCTGCTCGACCTGGGGCGCGGGCGAGACCCTGGCCCAGCCGGGTTATGTGCTGCTGGCCGAGACCGCCGGCGGCCGGCGGCTGGTGTTCGGCGCCGGGGTGCGCTCGCAGCGCCCGTCGGAGGGTCAACTCAAGATCGAGATCGCCGACAAGGCCGGCGCGACGCTGTGGTCGGCGACCCTGCCCGGCCGCGCCAACCGCCCGTCGACGCGGGCGGTGCTCTATGACGACGCCGAGATCCAGCGCGTGCTCGACGCTCTGAAGGCCGGGGCCAGCCTGAAGCTGGGCCTGACTTCGGATCCGTGGCCGGCGGCGACCATCGCCCTGAAGGACGCCGGCGCGGCCCTGGCCTGGTCTCGGGCCAAGCCCGGCGTGGCCGCTTCGCCGCCGATCGTGCGCCGCCCGGCCGCGCCGCCCTCGGCCGACCTGCCATCGACGCCGCCCGAAGTGGCCAAGGCTTGCGAGGCCCTGTCGGAATTCGCCATCGTCCGCCTGTCGCCCAACAAGATCCTGTGGGTGTCGAACTGCAGCGGCGTGTCGATCAACGAAGACGCCAAGCTGCACATGACCGACGACGCCGGCCGGCTGCTGCCGCTGCCGGCCTTCGGCGACGCCCCCGCCGGCGGCGCCCCGGAGCTGACCAACGTCACCTTCGACTACCAGACGCGGGTGCTGACGGCGGTGTTCCGCGACAACCGCTACTACGGCTGCGGGCAGCGGCGCGACTGGGTGTGGGACGGCCAGCGCCTGGCCCTGATCCGCGACGCCTCGGCCGAGTGCATCGGCATGGACGAGACCGACTGGCCGACCTCGTTCCGGGCCATGGTCGAAGAGCGTTAGCCCGCCGCCAGCCCGGCCAGGATCGAGGGCTTCACCTTCAGGTCGGTCTTGCTGAACACGAGGTCCTCGCGGCCGAAATATTCCTTCTGGCGGCCGGCGCACCAGTCGGTGGTGACGATGGTCAGATGGGTCTTGTCGGGGCGCGTGGGGCCGCTGGCGTAGGCGAAGTCGCCGGTCAGCCTGTCGAACGGGAAGCCGCGATCCTGGTCGGTGCGCGACAGGATGTCGGCCAGGGTCGCCGCGTCGATTTCCGCCTTCATGATCACGCCGTCGAAGCGGACGACGGAGTCGTAGGCGTAGCGGGTCAGCTCGCCGGCCGGCAGGCCCATGCCCATGGTGGTGTGGCCCATGAAGCCGACGTCGGCGCCGGCCGCCCTGGCCATCAGGCCGGCGACCTTGCGGCCGGTGTCGCCCAGCGACAGGGCCTTGGGCACGCGGGCGACCACAGCCCGCTCCTCGGGCTGCAGGCGGGCGGCGAGCACCTCCTTGACGTGACGCTTGAGGACCGGATCCGCCGGTCCATTGGGATCGACCACGACGCGGGAGATGCGGATCGGGTCGGCCTTGCGGGCGCGATCGATCGTGGCCACCGTCAGCGGCTGGCCCCAGGCGCCGGTGTGGACGTAGCGGCTGGACCCCCGCGCGTGCTCGACCGTCAGGTGGTTGTGGCCGCCCAGGAACAGGGTGCGGTCCGGCAGGCCGGCCAGCAGCGGCCGGTCGGCGGGCAGGCCGGCGTGGCTCATCACCACCAGCAGGCCGTCGCTGGGCGGAGCGGACGGCAGATTGGCCTGCGCCCACGGCGTCGGCGCCGGGATCGACAGGTCGGGCCGGATCGCCTTGGGATAGGTGTCGATCGAATTGGTGGCCCAGCCGACCAGATGCACCGGGAAGCCAAGGTCGAGCGTGGCGCGCGAGGAGGCGATCGGCCGGCCGGTGCGCTTGTCGACGATGTTGCTGACCACGGTGATGCCCAGAGCCCGGGCGCGGTCGGCGGCGGCGGCGATGTCCTCGACCAGGTCGGCGTCGTGGTTGCCGATGTTGATGACCGTGGGGGCCAGCTTGGCGACGGCTTCCAGGAAGGCCCAGTCGAGTTCGCCGTCGCTACGCTTGGCCACGACGTTGCCGGCCTCGAAGAGGTCGCCGTTCAGCAGGATCAGGCTGGGCGTGGCGTCACGGCGGACGATGCGGCGCATGGTCTCCAGCAGGGCCGGCATGATCCCGTAGGCCGAGTGCAGATCCGACAGCATCAGCACCTTGGCCTTGCCGGTTGCGGCAAGAGCGGCGGGAGCGAGCATCAGGCCGGCCGTCGCGCCGCCGAGCACCGTGCGCCGATTGAAACCGTTCATGCCAAGCCTCCGCGATTGCCGCGCCCTGCCTAGAACTTGTCGGCGCCGGAGGAAACCGTTGAGGGCGAGATCAGCGCGCTTACCCCCTTACTCCCGTCATTCTCGCCCTTGTGGCGAGAACCCCTGGTTCCGCTGACACGGGAAGCGCCGGCGGCGTGCCGAGCACGCCGCCCCACTCGCCCTTGCGGCTGACAGAGGGGTTCCCGCCACAAGGGCGGGAATGACGGGAAGGAAGGAGGTGAGGAAGGCCCCCTCACTTCTCGCTGTCGAGGTGCGCCATCATCGCCGGGGCGTAGCGCTCGCCGGCCGCCGCGCCCTTGGGCACGGCCGCCTCGATGGCCGCCAGGTCGTCCGCGCCGAGCACGACGTCGAGCGCGCCCAGGGCTTCGGACAGGCGATCGCGGCGGCGGGCGCCGACCAGGGGGACGATGTCGTCGCCGCGCGAGGCGACCCAGGCGATGGCGATCTGGGCGACGCTGACGCCCTTGGCCTGGGCGACGCCGCGCAGGGTCTCGACCAGGGCCAGGTTGCGGTCGAGGTTCTCGCCCTGGAAGCGCGGGGAGTAGGCGCGGAAGTCGCGGGCGGCGGGCTGGGCGGTCTTGTCCCAGTGGCCGCTGATCAGGCCGCGCGACAGCACGCCGTAGGCGGTGATCGAGATGCCGAGCTCGCGGGTGGTCGGCAGGATGGCCTCTTCGATGCCGCGCGACAGCAGCGAATATTCGATCTGCAGGTCGCTGATCGGGGCGACGGCGGCGGCGCGGCGGATGGTGTCGGCGCCCACTTCCGACAGGCCGATATGGCGGATGTAGCCGGCGTCGCGCAGCTCGACGAGGGCGCCGATGGTGTCCTCGATCGGCACGTCGGGATCCAGGCGCGAGGGCCGGTAGACGTCGATGTGGTCCACCTGCAGGCGGCGCAGCGAATAGGTCAGGAAGTTCTTCACCGCCTTGGGTCGGCTGTCATAGCCGAGGAAGGCGCCGTCCGGGCCGCGCAGGGCGCCGAACTTGACGCTGATCAGCGCCTTGTCGCGGTCCTGGCCCTTGAGCGCCTCGGCGATCAGCATCTCGTTGTGGCCCATGCCGTAGAAGTCGCCGGTGTCGAGCAGGGTGATCCCGGCCTCCAGGGCGGCGTGGATGGTGGCGATGCTCTCGGCCCGATCGGCGGGGCCGTAGAGGTCGGACATGCCCATGCAGCCAAGGCCGAGGGCCGAGACGGCGGGACCGGTGTTTCCGAGCTTGAGGGTGCGCATGGCGATCTCCTTCGTGCGGGGCGGGCTCGGTTGGGGAGACCCGAGCGCCGCGGTGTTTGACGAGGCGACTATGCCGTCGCGCGACCTGTGCGATAATCCGCTCACTCACGCACGAGCCGTTCGGAAATTCGCACAATGGCCAACCCCGACCTCGCCGATCTCGACGCCTTCGCCGCCGTGGCCCGGGCCCGGAGCTTCCGGGGAGCGGCCGTGGGTCGAGGGGTGTCGGCCTCGTCGCTGAGCGAGGCGGTGCGGCGACTGGAGGCGGCGCTGGGCGTGCGCCTGCTCAACCGCACCACCCGCAGCGTCACCGCCACCGAGGCCGGCGAACGCCTTCTGGAGCGCCTGGGTCCGGCTCTGGCCGAGGTGGCCGGCGCCCTCGACGCGGTGAACCAGTTCCGCGACAGCCCGACCGGAACCCTGAAGCTGAACGTGCCGGGCGCGGCGGCCAAGCTGTCGCTGGGCGAACTGATCGGCCCGTTCCTGCGCGCCAATCCGGGCGTCACGCTGGAGATCATCGTCGAGGACAGCTTCGTCGACGTGCTGGCGGCCGGGGCCGACGCCGGGGTGCGCTATGGCGAGCGGCTGGAGAAGGACATGATCGCCGTGCCGCTGTCGGGGCCCGAGCGCTACCAGGCCGCGGCCTCGCCGGACTTCCTGGCCCGCCACGGCGTTCCGCGCCATCCGCGCGATCTTTTGACCATGCCCTGCATCCGCCACCGCTTTCCCAGCGGGGCGATGATCGTTCCGGAATTCGAGAAGGACGGCGAGATCATCCGCGTCTCGCCAGAGGGACCGCTGGTCACCTCGTCGTCGGAACTGGAGATCCGCGCCGCCGAGGAGGGGCTTGGCCTGGTGATGAGCTTCGAGGGCCTGCTGGCGCCGGCGGTGGCCGCCGGCCGGCTGGTCCCGGTGCTGGAAGACTGGAACCCGCCCTTCGACGGACCCTTCCTCTACTACCCCAGCCGGCGGCACATGCCCGCCCCGCTGCGGGCCTTCGTCGACTTCCTGCGGGCCCGCAGAACGGCGAGCCCGGCGGGAAACTGAATCTTCTCCGGCGTTTGCCGCCTGTTCACCGTCAGCTGTCATGCTGCCCGGCGATAGAACGAGGGGCACTCCGCCGATGACCGTCCACAGCCGCTTCGCCGCCCGTCTGGGCGGGGCGTTCGCCCGTGTCGCCACGCGCCTGCGCGGCCTCGGTTCGAACACGCGCGGCGGCATCGCCGTCTGGGTGGCTCTCAGCATCCTGCCGCTGTCGATCCTGGTGTTCGGCGTCGTCGACGTCAGCCGGATGAGCCTGGAGCGGCGCCGCCTGCAGGACGCCCTGGACGCCGCGACCCTGATCGCCGCGCGCACCACCGCCACCGACGAGAGCACCCTGACGGCGACCGGCAGCGCGGCCCTCAAGGCCGAACTCGGCTCCACCACGGCCACGTCGAAGTTCTACGTCGACTCCAAGAAGGAGGTCATCGGCGAAGCCTCGATCTCGATCTCGCCGATCATCCTGGGCCTGATCAACAACAACAAGCCGCTGGTGACCAGCGCCAAGTCCTACGTGGTGCGCTCGTCGAAGAACCTGGAAGTGGCCCTGGTGCTCGACATCACCGGCTCGATGGACGGCACCAGCCGCATCGGCGCCCTGAAGACCGCCGCCGCCGACCTGATCGACACCGTCGTGCAGGACGTGCAGACGCCCTACTATTCCAAGGCCGCGATCGTGCCGTACTCGATCGGCGTCAATGTCAGCACCTATGCCGACAGCGTGCGCGGGGCCGTTCCGTCCAGCACGCTGAGCAGCGCGGCCTGGTACAGCGCCACCAAGACCATCTCGGCCTACACCAAGGGCTCGCCGACGACGATCACCACCTCGGCAACGCACGGCCTGGCGGTGGGCGACTACGTCTACATCACCGGCACCGGCTCCAGCTATCTGAACTCCAAGATCCTGGCCGTGACCAGCGTGCCGTCGACGACCACCTTCAAGGTCACGCCCAGCAGCAGCATCACCAGCACCGGTTCGGCCGGCACGATCTACAAGTGCCTGACCTCGACCTGCTCGGTGGTGATCACCACGGCCTCGACGCACAACTTCCAGACCGGCGACCAGGTGCTGCTGAGCGGCATCAGCGGCATGACGGCCCTGAACAGCCAGAAGCCGACGATCACCTACAAGACCACGACGACCTTCGACACCAACATCGTCGGCACCTCGTACACCACCGCCGGAACCGGCGGCACGGGCTCTTGCTACAGCACCGCGCGCTCGGACATCAGCTGCGCCTTCTTCAACTTCACCAGCGCCAGCAGCACCAGCGAGAGCTTCCCGATTAGCACCTGCGCCACCGAGCGCACGGGGACCTACGCCTATACCGACGACGCGCCCAGCACCTCGCTGGTCGGCCGCAACTACCCGGCCTCGACCTCCTATGGCGCCAGCTCGACCAACCCCTGCCCGACCAGCATCATCACCCCGCTGAGCACCGACAAGACGGCCCTGAAGGCCCAGATCAACGCCCTGGCGGTGGGCGGCTCGACGGCCGGCCAGATCGGCCTGGCCTGGGGCTGGTACATGGTCTCGCCGAACTTCTCGTACCTGTGGCCCAACACGTCGCAGAAGCCGGCCGCCTATGGCGCCGAGGACCTGATGAAGGTGGTGGTGCTGATGACCGACGGCGCGTTCAACACCAACTACTGCAAGGGCGTGATCGCCAAGGACGCCGGCTCCGGCTCGGGCGGCACGGCCGACCACATCAACTGCGCGGCCACCAACGGCGACGCCTTCACCCAGGCCCAGACGCTGTGCACCAAGATGAAGGCCAAGAACATCATCATCTACACGGTGGGCTTCGACGTCGGCAGCGACGCCACCGCCAAGTCGATGCTCAGCGCCTGCGCCACCAGCAGCGACTACGCCTACTTCCCGGCCAACGCCACCGAGCTGAAGACCGCCTTCAAGGCCATCTCCCAGCAGATATCGGCGCTGCGGATCGCCCAGTAGCGGGCGAGCAGCGGGCGAGCGGCGCCCCTCGAAGCACGCATGAAAAAGGCCCCGTCCGCGAGGACGGGGCCTTCGTCGTTTCGGAGACCTCGGCGGCCCGATCAGGCCAGCTTGATCTCGCGCAGGCGCTGCTGGAGGAACTCGTCGGCGGTGATCGACTCCGGATAGCGGTCCGGGTTCTCCGCGGTGACGGTGTTGGGCAGGGTCTTGATCTCGTAGTCCGACGCGAAGTGCAGGAAGAACGGCGTCGAGTAGCGCGGCACGCTCCGGCGCTCGGGCGGCGGGTTCTGCACGCGGTGGACGGTCGAGGGCAGGACGTGGTTGGTCAGGCGCTCGAGCATATCGCCGATGTTGACGACGATGCAGCCCGGCGGCGGGTTGATCGGCAGCCAGTCGCCGTTGCGATCGAGCAGCTCCAGGCCGCCCTCTTCGGCGCCGAGCAGCAGGGTGATGGTGTTGATGTCGCCGTGGGCGCCGGCGCGCACGCCGGTGGCGTCCTGCGGGATCGGCGGATAGTGCAGCAGGCGCAGCACCGAATTGCCGTTCTCGACGGTCGGCTTGAAGAAGTCGCGGTCGAGCTTCAGGTAGGTGGCGATCGCCTCCAGAACCTTGCCGCCCATGCTGTCGAGCGCGTTGTAGAGCCAGCTGACGTCATGCTTGAAGGCCGGGATCTCGGCCGGCCAGACGTTGTCGGCCATGGTGGCGCGGAAGCGGTGGCCGGGCGGCAGGTCGCGGCCCATGTGCCAGAATTCCTTCAGGTCGTGGTGCGTGGCGCCCTTGGCGGTCTCGACCCCGAACGGGATGTAGCCGCGCGCGCCGCCCTTGACCCCGGCGTACTGCTTCTTGGTGTCGACCGGCAGGGCGAAGAAGGCCTTGGCGTCGTCCACCGCCGCGTCGATGCGGTCCTGCGGCAGGTCGTATTCCGAGAGCACCGCGAAGCCATAGCGCTCGAACGAGGCGCCCAGCTCCTTGGAGAAGCGGTCGAAGTCCTTGCTGTAGAGGGTGAACGAGACGGGCTCGATGGCGGATGCGGACACGGTTGGCCTTCGGATATTAGTAAGACGGGCCTTACTACACCCAAGAGGCGGCGGAACGAAGGCCGTTCATCCCCCGCTCATGTGGTTTGTCGGAACTTGACCATAACGGGTGCGTTTCATCCGCTAATCGAACACTTCACGGGATAGACGGCAGATGACCAACAAGACCGCCTTCCGCGCCGCCGCTTTGGGCGCCCTCCTGATCGGCGCCGGCGCCATGACGGCCTGCACCACCACCGACCCGTACACGGGCATGCCGGTGCGCAACAACACCGGCACGGGCGCCCTGGCCGGGGCCGGCATCGGCGCGGCCCTGGGCTATCTGACCAACACCAACAAGGGCGAGCAGGGCCGCAAGAACGCCCTGATCGGGGCGGGCATCGGCGCCCTGGCCGGCGGCGCGACCGGCGCCTACATGGACCGCCAGCAGGCCGACTTCCGCCGCAGCCTGGAAGGCTCGGGCGTCGCGATCCGCCGCAACGGCGACCAGATCGTGCTGGTCATGCCCAGCGACGTGACCTTCGCCGTCGACAAGTCGGACGTGCAGCCGCAGTTCACCCGCGTGCTCGACGACGTGGCCCGCACCCTGAACGCCTATCCGCAAACCACGATCGACGTGGTCGGCCACGCCGACTCCACCGGTCCGGACGACTACAACCAGGGTCTGTCGGAGCGTCGCGCCGGCTCGGTGGCCGCCTATCTGACCGGTCCCGGTCGCGTGCTGCCCGACCGCCTGTTCGTGGCCGGCCAGGGCGAGCGCCAGCCGGTCGCCACCAACGACACCGCCGAGGGCCGCGCCCAGAACCGCCGGGTCGAGATCATCCTGCGCCCGCTCACCCAGTAAGCGACGCGCCAGGACGCCAGATCGGGGGCGGGGCGGCTTGACCAGCCGCCCCGCCCTTCGCTTTACAGGGACCATGAAGACCCGCGCCGACCTCATCGCCTTCTTCGACGCCCACGGCGTCGATCATTCCACCCTCGACCACCCGCCGGTGTTCTGCGTCGAGGAGGGGCTGGAGATCAAGAAGGCCCTGCCCGGCGGCCACACCAAGAACCTGTTCCTCAAGGACGCCAAGGGCCAGCTGTGGCTGATCTCGGCGCTGGGCGAGACGGTGATCGACCTCAAGAAGCTGCACCACGTGATCGGCTCGGGCCGGCTGTCGTTCGGCCCCGAGGCGATGATGGTCGAGACTCTCGGGGTGACGCCGGGCTCGGTCACCGCCTTCGGCCTGATCAACGACGGCGAGCGGCGCATCCGCTTCGTGCTCGACAAGGCGCTGGGGCAGGCCGATCCGGTGAACTTCCATCCACTGAAGAACGACGCCACCACCGCCGTCAGCCAGGCCGGCTTCCGCAAGTTCCTCGCCGCCTTGGGAATCAAGCCGATGATCGTCGACTTCGAAGCCATGGCCGTCGTTGGCCAGGACGGGGTCGGCCAGGACGGGATCGGCTGAGACGGGGTCGGCCGCCTTTTTCCAGCTCAGCTTGAAACCGGACGGCCTTTCTACATTTTAAGTTGCATGAAGGCGCGCTAACTCCACCCTCGAGGAGGCTCTCCATGCATCTGGCTTTCCGACCCGCCCTGACCGCGGTCCTGGCCTGCGCGGCGCTGACGACCCAGGCCTGCGCGCAATCGCAGCCCGCCTTGGGACCCGACCTGAAAGCCTTCGACCAGGCCCGGTTCATTCCGTTCACGCCCTGGCCGGCCGGGCAGGCGCCGTTCACGACGGCGCCGACCGTGGCCTTGCGCCTCGACGGGCCGCTGGGCGCCTTCAGGCCGCCGCCGGTGGTGATGGACACCGGCTCGACGGGCCTGGTGATCTCGGCGGCGGACCTGCCCGGCTACAGCCCCGCCAAGACGGCGGGATACAAGCCCGGCTGGGAGTTCCTGAGCAGCAGCAAGCGGCTGTGGATCGGCCACTGGGTTCCGACCAGCGTCGCCTTCCTCGATGGGGCCGGCGTCGAGGTCGCCCGGTCGCAGGTTCCTGTGCTGGTGGTCGAGACCGAGCTCAACTGCCCCGGCTACGACGTGAAGGCCGCGCCGGGGACCTGCGCCGCGCCCAAGGCCCGGATCGATCTGCCCAAGGGCATCGCCTATATGGGCGTCGGCTTCGGGCGCGAGGGCAACGGCCAGTCGCAGGGCACGCCCGACAAGAACCCGCTGCTGAACATCGTCGCCATCGACGGCCGGCCGATCGCGCCGGCGACCTTTCGCCGGGGCTATGTGGTGACGCGCGACGGCGTGCACGCGGGCCTGACCCCGGCGCTGGCCGCCGGCTTCCGGTTCGCCAAGCTGGGGCCGCCGGGCGCGGGCGGGCCGCTGGACTGGCCGCAGGCGCCGATGCGGGTCGCGGCCGGACGCCTGCCCGCCCAACCGGGCGCGCTGCTGATCGATACCGGCATCCCGACCATGTATCTGGGCGTGGCCGATCCAAGCGCCCTGCGGACGGTCACGCAGACCAACCACAACGACAAGGCCCCTGCAAAGGTGCTGGCGGCCGGCGAGACGGTGACCGTGACCGTGCCGACCGCGCCGGCCACGACCTTCGCCTTCACGGTGGGCCGGCCCGACGACGCGGCTCCCAGCCAGGTGCTGGTGAACTCGCCGATGCAGACAGCCTTCGTGAACACCGGCCGCCACGTGCTGCGCCGCTACGCGGTGCTGTTCGACGCCGACGGCGGCTGGTTCGGACTGCGGCCGGCGGCCGAGGGCGGCCAGGACTAGGCTTGCGCGGCACAACCACAGGCCGCATCCTTCCCGCAAAACAAACCCGAGGGAGGGGCCATGACCTGGTTGCCGATCACTTCTGCTTTGTGCGTGGCGAGCGTCGCGGGGCTGGTGGCCCTCAGCGTGCCGGTGGCGACCTATCGGCTGAAGTCGCAGATCACGCTCGGCAAGGGCGACGACCCGGTGCTGACCGCCCGCATCCGCGCCCACGGCAACTACATCGAATACGTCCCGATCGGCCTGATCGCCATCGGCCTTGCCGAGCTGGAGGGCGCGCCGACGGCGCTGGTGCTGGCCAGCGCGATCGCCCTCGCCCTAGGCCGGCTGATCCACGCGATCGGCATGCTGACGGGGGCGAAGATCCCGCCGCGGGCCATCGGCATCACCCTGACCTGGCTGGCCCTGGCAGGCGCCGGGGCCGGGGTCCTCACAGCAATGATCCGCTCGTGACGCGGCGAAGATTGCGAAGCGGCCCGGCAAGGACCATCTTGCGGCGCTGAGCGACCGCGCGTGAGAGAAGACCCATGTCCCTGATCGGTGAAAAGCCCGCCCCCATCCAGGCCGGCGGCGGCAAGAGCGAGCACATCAAGGACGGGACCGACGCCACCTTCTTGGCCGACGTCATCGAGGCCTCGAAGACCCAGCCGGTGATCGTCGACTTCTGGGCGACCTGGTGCGGTCCGTGCCGCCAGCTGACCCCGGCCCTGGAAAAGGTGGTCAACGCCGCCAAGGGCGCGGTGAAGCTGGTGAAGATCGACGTCGACGCCAACCCGGGCTTCGCCGGCCAGCTGCGCGTGCAGTCGATCCCCACGGTCTACGCCTTCGTCGACGGCCAGCCGGTGGACGGCTTCCAGGGCGCCCTGCCCGAAAGCCAGATCCAGCAATTCGTCGAGCGCATCTCGGGCCCGCCGGCCGCCGGCGCGGTCGACGAGCTGCTGTCGATGGCCAAGGAGAGCCTGGACGTCGAGGACCTGGGCGGCGCGGCCCAGGCCTTCGCCCAGGTGCTGCAGATGGAGCCGGACAACATCAAGGCGCTGGGGGGTCTGGCCCGCGTCTACCTGGCCGGCGGCGACCTGGAGCGCGCGGCCGAGATCGCCGCCATGGCCCCCGAAACCGCCAAGGATCCGGACCTGGAAAGCGTGCGCGCCGCCCTGAAGCTGGCCGAGGCCGCGCCGTCCGAGACGGCCGCCTTCGAAAAGCGCCTGGCCGCCGACGCCGACGATCACGAGGCCCGCTTCGAGCTGGCCAAGGCCCTGGCCGGCGCCGGCCGCCTGGACCTGGCCAGCGACCACCTGCTGACCATCATCCAGCGCGACCGCGCCTGGAACGACGAAGCGGCCCGCAAGCAGCTGCTGACGGTGTTCGAGGCGGCCGGGCCGACCTCGGAAATCGCCAAGCAGGGCCGCAAGCGTCTGTCGGCGATCCTGTTCAGCTAGGAAACCCTGGCGGGGCCGCGCGTTCACACTATCCAGTCAAGGAGGCCGCCATGCCGGGCGTATACCGGAAGACCCTCGACCTGCCGCTGGTGATACCCGTGTTCCCGCTGGACGGCGCCTTGCTGCTGCCGGGCGGCCAGCTGCCGCTCAACATCTTCGAGCCGCGCTATCTCAACATGCTGGATGACGCCATGTCGGGCGAGCGGATCATCGGCATGGTGCAGACCCGGGCCGGGAGCGACGTGCAGAGGCCGTCTCTGGCGCCGGTCGGCTGCGCGGGCCGCGTGACCAGCTTCGCCGAGACCAGCGACGGCCGCTACCTGATCACCTTGACCGGGGTGGCGCGGTTCCGGGTCGGCGAGGAGCTGCCGGTGCGCACGCCCTATCGTCAGGTGCGGGCCGACTTCGCGCCCTATGACCTCGACCTGCACGAGGACCAGCAGGAGCCCGCCGGCGACGGCGCGCCGCTGCTGAACGCCCTGCGCCGCTATCTCGACCACCGCGGCCTGGCCATCGACTGGGGCGAGGCCCACGCCGCGCCCTCGGACGCCTTGATCAACAGCCTGGCCATGGCCCTGCCGTTCGATCCGCTGGAGAAGCAGGCCCTGCTGGAGGCCCGCACCCTGGCCGACCGCCGCAACACCCTGGTCACCCTGCTGGAAATCGACGCCGCGCAGGACGACGACGAACCGCCGTCGCTGCAGTAGGGGAGCGTCAGGCCCGCAGCCGCTCCAACGCCTCGCGGGCGGCGTTTCTGACCGCCGGCCACGCCGCGTGGCCGGCATAGTCGTCGTCGCCGCCGTCCGGCAGCCGCTGCACGAGATGGTCCAGCGCGGAGAGCACCGGCTTCACGGCCGCGACTTCGCCCTCGTCGATCAGCACGTCGCCCAGCGCACGATGATCGAGATCGTGGTCGTCGAAGAAGAAGTGGATGATCTGGTCCATGCCGGAAACCAGTCCACGACGGGTCTCGTCGATCCAGATCGCGCGCGGATCGGACGCCGCGAGCTCTTCCAGATAGGCGAGCAGTTCAGCGCGCGCCCAGGGCTGGCGGAGATCGGCGAGGCGTCGGGAGCGATCCTGCATGGTCGCTCAAGCCTAGCCGGTCGATCCGCCCGCACAAGGTCCCGCCAAGGACGGAACGAACCTCATTGGACGCCGTGAGGCGCGTCAGGCCGAGGCCGTCGCGCCGCCGTCTTGCGCGGTCGGCTGGGGCGGTCCGAAGCGGTTGGCCTCGGGGTTTCCGTCCTGAAGGACGAACACGATCAGGACGGCGATCCCGCCCGGCACGAGGTTCAGCAGCAGCCACCAGCCGCTGCGGCCAATGTCGTGCAGGCGGCGGATGGCGACGGACAGGGCCGGAACGGCCAGGAACAGGCCGATGAACGGCAACAGCGACATCGGCGATCGGGGCGGCAGGCCTCTCAGCCCATCGGCCAACCCCCATCCAGCGCCCCAGGCGCAGCTCACGATCACCGCCAGGGTCAGGGCAAGCAGCAGGAACTGCAGGAACTCCGACCGGTCCGACCGCCCCTTGAAATCCGCGAACCGGGTCAGCGCCTTGAACATCGACATCGCGAGCTCTCCGTTGAACACTACTCGTGGTAGCGAAAAGCGAAGCACTGGGAAGTCCTGTCCGACCGGGACGATCGCTTAAGGCTTCACGGCGTCCCAGGCGGCAACCTGGTAGCCGTTTTCGGACAGGCACTGGCCCATGGCCGCCTTGTGCCGCTCGTCGAGGGCGGCGCGTTGGCTCTTGCTGCCCTTGGCCTTGTCGTAGGGGACCTTGAGCACCAGGCCGGTCGGGCCGGGCGGCAGGTCGCGGGCCGTGGCGCTGGCCGGGTGCACCTTGAAGCCGGTGGTCTTGCCGCCCCGCACCTCGTCGCGGCACGAGGCGAAGGTGCTGGCGAAGGCCTTCTCGTCGGCGGCGTTGGTCGCCAGGCGCGGGGAATAGCCACCGCCCATGGAGCCGCAGGCGGCGAGGGTCATGACGCTGGCGGCCACGGCGGTGCTCAGGAAGATCCGTTCGGTGACGGTCATGTCTGCATCCAAGATCGTTGTTATCGCTTCTGCGACAACCGCGACCTTGCGCCGGAGGTTCCGGCGGCGGGGCTTTCCCATTTCGCCGGCCGGCTCTAGAACAGCGCCATGACCGCCGCTCCTCCGCTCCCGCCCGTCGATGTCGATCCGCGCCTGCTGGAGGTGCTGGTCTGCCCGGTGACCCGCGCCCCGCTGTTCTACGACCGCGCCCGCGGCGAACTCGTCAGCCATACGGCCAAGCTGGCCTATCCGATCCGCGACGGCGTGCCGATCATGCTGCCGGAAGAAGCCCGCAGCCTGGCGGACGGGGAGTAGGCGGCGCTACCCCTCCGGCCCTTCGGGCCACCTCCCCCAGAGGGGGAGGATTGCGCCGCGCAGATGCTCCCCCTCCGGGGGAGCTGTCGGCAAAGCCGACTGAGGGGGCTTCCTAAAGCGCCGTCCCACGCAGCAGCTTCGGCAGGTCGCCCACGCCGCCGCCGGCCTCGTGCATGAAGAACCGGCGCGCCGGGGCGATGCGGTTGACCGCCGCCATGCCGACGCCGCGCGCGATGCGCAGCAGCGGATTGTCGTTCGAGAACAGCCGCACGAAGCCGTCGAAGGCCAGGGCGTTGGTGACGTTGTCGAACCGCCGCCAGCGGGCGTAGCGCTCCAGCGTCGCCTCGGCGCCGATGTCCTCGCCGTTGCGGATCGCCTCGACCACCACCTCGGCCAGGGCCGCGGCGTCCTTGAGACCGAGATTGAGCCCCTGCCCCGCGATCGGGTGCACCCCGTGGGCGGCGTCGCCGATCAAAGCGAGGCGCGGCGCGGTGATCCGCTCGGCCAGCGACAGCGACAGCGGATAGACGAACACCGGCCCGGCCATCTCGACTTCACCCAGGAAGTCGCCGAACCGGCGCATCAGGTGGGCGTGGAAGGCCTCGGGCGAGGCGCCTCGCAGGGCTTCGCCGCGCGCGGTGCTCTCGGTCCAGACCAGGCTGGCGCGGTTGTCGGTCAGCGGCAGGATGGCGAACGGGCCGCTGGGCAGGAAATATTCGTGCGCCACGCCCTCGTGCGGGTGCTGCATCTTCACCGTGGCGACGACGCCGCTCTGGCCGTAGCCCCAGCCGATGTCGCCGATGCCGGCCGCCTTGCGCAGGGCCGAACCCCGGCCCTCGGCGCTGACCGCCAGCGGCGCGGTCAGCACCCGGCCGTCGGTGAGCGTCACGCGGGCTTCGGCGGCGTCGACCTCAAGGCCCGCCGCGCCTGCGGGGGCGATGACTTCCAGACCCTTGTCGAGCGCGGTCTTCGACAGGGCCGCGCGGATCTGGCGGTTCTCGATCAGGTAGCCCAGGGGCTCGCCTTCCGAGCGGTCGGCGATCTCGCCGCTGTCGAAGCGCAGGAAGAAGGGCGACGGCTTTCCGGAAGCCGCGCCGGGCGCCTTGCCGTCGGTGACCAGGATCTGCTCGATGCGCTGGGCGTGGGGCGCCAGGGCCTCGCCCGCGCCGATCGCCCGCCACTGGCGGAACGACGAATAGGCGATCGCCGACGAGCGGCCGTCGAAGGTCGGGGCCAGCTGGGCGTCGAAGGGCTGCGGATCGACCAGCAGCGGCTTGACCCCGGCCGAGGCGAGGGCGAGCGCCAGGGTGGTTCCGGCCATGCCGGCCCCGGCGATGATGACGTCGGCGTCGTGCTTGCGCATGGCGTGGGTATGCGCCCGGCGCGGGCGCGCTGTCCAGTTGGACGAAGCGTCCACGCACCCGCCCTCCTCTCCTCCCGTCATTCCCGCCGCAAGGGCGGGAATGACGGGAATTGAAAAGGGTCTCGGGCCACCCCAGCGCCCGTTCGCAAAAATATTCCCTCAAGCGCGGCCATACGCCGCCCTGTTTGAAAAACCCTGCCCTTGCCTACCGGCGTTCCCAGGCGTAACGGGACGGCGCATTTCCCCTTGTCGGGGCTGAAAGATTGGAGACTGCGATGGGTTACCGGGTCGCCGTGGTCGGCGCCACGGGCAACGTGGGCCGCGAGATGTTCAACATCCTCGAGGAAGTGAAATTCCCCGTGGAGAAGATGCACGCCATCGCCTCGCGCAAATCCATCGGCACCGAGGTCTCGTTCGGCAATCAGATCCTCAAGTGCGAGGACCTGGAACAGTTCGACTTCTCGAAGGTCGACATCGTGCTGATGAGCGCCGGCGGGTCGATCTCGGCCGCCTGGGGCGAGAAGATCGGCGCGGCCGGTCCGATCGTCATCGACAACTCCAGCCACTTCCGGATGGACCCGGACGTGCCGCTGGTGGTGCCGGAAGTGAACCCGGACGCCGTCAACTCCATCCCCAAGAACATCATCGCCAACCCCAACTGCTCGACCGCCCAGCTGGTGGTGGCCCTGAAGCCGCTGCACGACGAGGTGCCGATCAAGCGCGTGGTGGTGTCGACCTACCAGTCGGTTTCCGGCGCGGGCAAGGAAGGCATGGACGAGCTGTGGGACCAGACCAAGGGCGTCTTCGTCCTGGGCGCGCCCGAGCCGAAGAAGTTCACCAAGCAGATCGCCTTCAACGTCATCCCCCACATCGACGTCTTCATGGACGACGGCTTCACCAAGGAAGAGTGGAAGATGACCGTCGAGACCCAGAAGATCCTGGATCCGGCGATCCAGCTGGTCGCCACCTGCGTGCGCGTGCCGGTGATGGTGGGCCACTCGGAGTCGATCAACATCGAGTTCACCGGCCCGCTGGACGAGGACGACGCCCGCGAGATCCTGCGCGACGCCGAAGGCATCGTGGTGGTCGATAAGCGCGAGAACGGCGGCTACATCACGCCGAAGGAAGCCCAGGGCGAGTTCCCGGTCTACGTGTCGCGCATCCGCAAGGACCCGACCGTCGAGCATGGCATCGCCCTGTGGTGCGTGGCCGACAACCTGCGAAAGGGCGCGGCCCTGAACGCGGTGCAGATCGCCCAGCTGCTGCACGACAAGGGCCTGATCAAGCAAAAGACGCCGGCCTAAAGAACGACCTCCCCGTCGTCCTTCCGCCAGCGGAGGGACGACGGGAAGCGCCTTCGGGCGAATTTCGCACCTCTCCGCAAAAAGCGGGCGGACGCCGGGACGACTCCCTGTCAGATCCCTCCGCGAAAGGTGCGGTCCATGCCCCCAAGTTCCACCAGCAGCGCTTCGAGCGACGCGCGTTCGGCCTATCTGGCCGGCGTCGGCTGCTATGTGATGTGGGGCTTCCTGCCCCTCTATTTCCACACCCTGGCGACGCTTGGCGTCACCTCGTTCGAGATGATCGCCCACCGCACGCTGTGGTCGGTGCTGTGGGCCGGCGGGCTGGTGCTTCTGGCCCGGCAGAGCGGCCAGGTGGCGGCGGTGATGCGCCAGCCCAAGACCCTGGCCCTGCTGGCCCTGTCGACCCTGGCCATCTTCGGCAACTGGACGATCTACGTGGTGGCGGTAAACGCCGGCCACGTCATCGAGGCCAGCCTCGGCTACTACATCAACCCGCTGATGAACATGGCGGCCGGCGCCCTGCTGTTCCGCGAGCGGATGACCACCGAGGGCAAGGTCGCCATCGGCTTCGCCACCGTCGGCGTCGCCATCCAGACGATCGCCCTGGGCCACCTGCCGCTGGTGTCGCTGGGCCTCGCCCTGACCTTCTGCGTCTACGGGATCGTGCGAAAGCAGGTGAAGGCCGACGCCCAGACCGGCCTCTTCATCGAGTGCGCCTATCTGGCCATTCCGGGACTGCTGTACGTCTGGCATCTGCAGGCCAGCGGCGCGGGGCACTTCACGCAAGGCGCCGGCACGGCGATCCTGCTGCTGGTCGCCGGCCCGGCCACGGTGATCCCGCTGGCGTTGTTCGCCTGGTCGGCCCGCCGCCTGCCGCTGAGCGCGCTGGGCTTCCTGCAGTTCATCGCCCCGACCCTGCAGTTCCTGCTCGGCGTTTTCCTCGGCGAGGCCTTCACGCCGCTGCGGGCGCTGTCGTTCGTGTTCATCTGGCTGGGGGTGGTGGTGTTCGCCTACGGCGCCTGGAAAAGGCTCAGGGCCGCGCCCGCTGTGGCCTGAGAACTTCAGGCGTGACAAAACGTTGGTCAATTTGTCGCATGGCCGCCGACGCTTAAGTCGGCGGCAACGGACGCGATTGCAGGTATGCCCGCAGTCTTTCGCAGGGGGAAACCATGACTACCGATGCTGGCGCCACGCCCAACCTCGCCGCCGTGCTCGAGGCCCTTTCCGTCGAGATGTCGCTGGCCGCCGAGGCCTGCGGCCACCTGGACAGCGCCCTGGGCAAGATCCTCGAGAACACGCCGGCGGAATCGCGCCTGGCCGTGATGCAGGAACTGCACACGGTCGACCACCTGGCCCAGCACATCACCGCCATCACCGACTTCACCGCCAAGCTGGTGCAGGCCGCCCCCGAAGGCGTGCCGCTGGAGGTGCAGGAAGCCCTGGCGACCATCACCCTGGGCGCCGTGGCCGAGCGACTGAGGGGGCGGCTGGGGCTGTAGGGCCCCTTCCCCATTCTCCCCGTCATTCCCGCCCTTGTGGCGGGAACCCCTGGTTCCGCTCGCACGTGACGCGCCAGCGGCGTGCTGAGCACGCCGCCCCATCCGCACCTGCGGCTGAGAGAGGGGTTCCCGCCACAAGGGCGGGAATGACGGGAGTTATTGGGAGGGCGAGAGCCTTCCCTACAGGCTCGCGTAAGCCGCCTTGATCAAACTCACCGCGCGCGGGTCGCCGATCAGCTCGTTGCCCTGGCGGTTCATCACGTACGAGCCCGAGACGCCCGTCTTCGGATCGGCGAAGGCGCAACTGCCGCCCCAGCCCGAATGGCCGAAGGCGTCGGCCGTCGGGCCGTAGA
Organism: Caulobacter sp. GW821-FHT12A07; assembly: GCF_058807655.1. Taxonomy (NCBI): domain Bacteria; kingdom Pseudomonadati; phylum Pseudomonadota; class Alphaproteobacteria; order Caulobacterales; family Caulobacteraceae; genus Caulobacter; species Caulobacter sp. GW821-FHT12A07. The sequence goes on along the minus strand of NZ_JBXAQX010000009.1, from coordinate 53,615 downwards.
AGAAGTTGGGGGTGTTGCGCATGAAGCCCGCGCCCCAGCTGATCGCGTAGGGCAGAACGAGGTCCTGGCCGGCGATGCGCTCGGCCCTCGCCAGTTCCATCGTCTCCTGCGACAGCACCTTGACCCCGTCCAGCGTGCCGCCGCTGGCCAGGGCGCCCATCAGGCGGGCCAGGGCCGGCGCCGTGGCGTGGCCGTTGGCCGAGGGGATCTCGGCCCGCCGCCATTCGCCGGTGCCGCGGCCGCCGGGGGCGGCCCACTTGGTCATGAAGGCGGCGCGGATGGCGTCGTTGATCTCGCCGAACTTGGGGAAGGCGGTCGGCCGCATCAGGTCGGCGCAGCGTTCGTGCTCGCTGTCGGGCAGGCCGATCCAGATATCCAGGCCCAGCGGGACGGCCAGATCCTCGCGCAGCGCCGTGCCCATGGTGCGGCCGTCGACCCGACGGAAAATCTCGCCGGCCGTATAGCCGAAGGTCACCGGGTGGTAGCCGCTGGCCGTGCCGACCGGCCACAGCGGGGCCATGGCGGCCAGTTTCGCCGTCGTCGCCTCCCAGTCGAACCAGATGGCCGGATCGACCTCGTCGAGGAAGCCCGACAGCCCGTCCTGGTGCGACATCACCTGGCCGACGGTGATCGCCTCCTTGCCGGCTTGCGCGAACTCCGGCCAGACCGAAGCCACGCTCGTGTCGTAGGTCAGCTTGCCCTGGTCCACCAGGCGCGCGACCAGCAGGGCGGCGATCGCCTTGGTGGTCGAGAACAGCGGCGTCAGGGTGTCGGGGCCGAAGGCGACTTCCCGTCGCCGATCGGCGAAGCCGGCCATCAGGTCGACGACGATCTCGCCGTCGATGGCCAGGGAAAAGCGCGCGCCGAGCTCGCCGTCGCCCGGCGAGGCCGGATCGAAATTGGCCTCGAAGGCTTCGTAGACCTGGGCGAACGGGGCGGGGCAGACGCCGGTGATGTCGAGGCTCATGGCTTTTGCTCTAGCCCGGCGCGCCCGGGTTTGTCATCCGAAGGACAGTCCCCCGCGTAACGGAGCCCGCCGATGAAGCCCGAGATCCTGCAGCTCAAGGCCCTGTCGCCGCAGCTCGAAGCCGGGCTGGAGGCCGCTTACGTCGTCCACCGCCCCTATCGCGCCGCCGATCCGGACGCCTTGATCACGAACGTCGGCCCCAGGGTGCGCGGGGTCGTCACCGGCGGCGATCTGGGCGTGCCGGACGCCTTATGGGACCGCCTGCCGGCCCTGGAGATCGTCGCGGTGCACGGCGTCGGCCTCGACAAGGTGGATCTGGACCTCGCCGCCGCCCGGGGCGTGGCCGTGACCACGACGCCCGGCGTGCTCACGCAGGACGTCGCCGAACTGGCCATCGGTCTGTGGCTGTCGCTGTCACGCCGCATGGTCACGGCCGACCGCTATGTGCGCGAAGGCCGCTGGCCCAGGGCCGAGCGCCTGCCCCTGGCGCGGCGCGCCACCGGACGCACGGTGGGGATCCTGGGCCTGGGCCAGATCGGCCGCGCGATCGCCCAAATGGCCGCGCCTTTCGCGGCGGGCATCGCCTATCACAGCCGCCGGCCGGTGGAGGGCGTCCCGTACGCCTACCACGCCAGTCCGCTGGACCTCGCGAAGGCGGTCGACGTGCTGTTCCTGGTCACGCCCGGCGACGCCGGTCCGCTGGTCGACGCGGCCGTACTGGAGGCGCTGGGACCCGACGGCCTGCTGATCAACGTGGCGCGCGGCTCGGTGGTCGACGAAGCCGCCCTTGTCGCAGCGCTGGCGGATGGAATGATCGCCGGGGCGGGTCTCGACGTCTTCGAGGACGAACCCAACGTGCCGCAGGCGCTGCTGGCGATGGACAATGTCGTGCTCCAGCCGCACCGGGGCAGCGCGACGGTCGAAGCCCGGGAGGCGATGGCGGCGCTGGTGCTGGAGAACCTAGAGCGGCAGTTCGTTCGTTAGCGACCGACACTATCCAAGGCTAAGCTTAAGGGTTAATATCAACCTTGGATTGATAAACAATTCTGGACACCGCCATGCCGAGTTTGAAAAGGCTGTTCGTTGTTCTGCCGCTCGCCTTCGCGGCCGCCCTCGGAGCGATACCCGCTCGGACGGTTACCCAAGCCCAGGCCCAGAGGCCCTGCTCGCGATGCAACGTGGTCGCCGAGGGCGTTTGGAACGACGGCCTCGTCAATCAAACGGTCTACCTCTACAGCCGCAGCGACAACCAGTTCTACCCGGTGATCGTGACCGGCGTTCACCGCGAAGGCCCGTTCTATGTCATCCGATGGCGCGACCCCAATTCGTCGCGGCAGGGCAAGGACGACGCCACCAACTACTACTCCTATCAGAGCATGCGGGAGATGACGTCGGGCGGTCAGTCGCGCCCGCCGCTGTCCCAATCGGAAAACCAGGAAAGGAACGGCTGGCTGGCCAGCTGCGCCATGTACGAATCCGACGACGCGGCCATGAGGTTTCTTGGCAGGCGCGGCTGCTGCGAAAGCACCGCCGCGAAGCGTTACGGTCCTTACCCGAGATGCATCTAGGATCGGATTTCGGCGACGAGGTCTCGAACGCTAAGCCAGCCGCTCGATCCGCACGGTCGGCGAGGTCTGCTTGATGCGGGCGGCCATGGCCACGATCGGCAGTTCGGGAGCGTTCCAGATGTTGGCGGCGGTCACCGTCTCGGCGACGCCGCCGACGGCGCGGGCCAGGCCGTAGGACAGGGTCTGGCCTTCGAGGATCGAGGCCGCGAACAGGGCGGTCAGCAGGTCGCCGGTGCCGCTGGGCGAGCGCTCGGCCTTGGCGTGGGCGGCGAGCCAGGCCTCCTTGCGGTCGGCGTAGACCACGCCGATCTCGTTCCCGCGCTGCACCGACGAGACGATCACCGGCTTGTTCAGCAGGCGGGCGGCGCGCACGGCCCCGGCCGGATCGCGCACCTCGGCGCCGGTCAGGCGCTGCAGCTCCCAGGCGTTGGGGGCGACGATGTCGGCGCGGGGGATCAGGTCGGCGGCGATGGCCTCGGCCACCTCGGCGGGCACATAGAGGCCCTTGCCGGCGTCGCCCATGGTCGGATCGACGATGATGGTCGGCTTGCGGGCGGCGGCGCCGTCGCGCGGCGCGGCGCGCACGGCGTCGATGGCGCGGGCGGCGGCGCGCACCTGGGCGGCGCTGGCGAAATAGCCGGTGATGACCAGGTCGGTCAGGCCGAACAGGCCGTTGGCCTCCAGACCGTCGAGCATGCCCTCGACCACCTCGATCGGCACCGGCGCCCCGCCGGGCACGCCCCAGCCGGGATGGCGGCCGTAAAGCACGGTGGGGACCACCATGGTGTCGATGCGGAACTGGGTCAGGGCGGCGGCCTGGGCGGTGGCGCCCACCTGGCTGCCGGCGACGTGGCTGGAAATGAGAAGCGCGAGCGGCATGGGCAAAGCAGTTAGCCGAGCCTGCGGAACTTGAACAGGGCGTCACGAAGGCAAAACCACGGCGGCTCGTCCACTGGTCGATCCGCAACAAAAAAGCCCGCTCCAAAGAGCGGGCTTTCCGTCGAACGCCCGGAGCCTGCTTGCAGGCTCCTGATCAAAGATACCAAGCGCGCTCCTAGTAGCGGTAGTGGTCCGGCTTGAACGGACCGGCTTCCGGCACGCCGATATAGTCGGCCTGTTCCTTGTTCAGCTTCGAGAGCTTGGCGCCCAGCTTCTCCAGGTGGAGGAACGCGACCTTCTCGTCGAGGTGCTTGGGCAGGGTGTAGACCTCGTTCTTGTACGCGGTCTTGTTGGTCCACAGCTCGATCTGGGCCAGGGTCTGGTTGGTGAAGCTGGCCGACATCACGAACGAGGGGTGGCCGGTGGCGTTGCCCAGGTTCACCAGACGGCCTTCCGACAGCACGATGATCTTCTTGCCGTCCGGGAATTCCACGTGGTGGACCTGCGGCTTGATCTCGTCCCACTTGAAGTTGCGCAGGCCGGCGATCTGAATTTCGCTGTCGAAGTGGCCGATGTTGCAGACGATGGCGTTGTTCTTCATCTGCCGCATGTGGTCGACGGTGATGACGTCCTTGTTGCCGGTCGCCGTCACGTAGATGTCGGCCTTGCCGGCGACGTCGTCGAGGGTCTGGACCTCGTAGCCTTCCATGGCCGCCTGCAGGGCGCAGATCGGGTCGATCTCGGTGACGATCACGCGGGCGCCGCCTTGGCGCAGCGAGGCGGCCGAGCCCTTGCCCACGTCGCCGTAGCCGCAGACCACCGCGACCTTGCCCGACAGCATGACGTCGGTGCCGCGGCGGATGGCGTCGACCAGGCTTTCACGGCAGCCATAGAGGTTGTCGAACTTGGACTTGGTGACGCTGTCGTTGACGTTGATGGCCGGGAACGGCAGGTCGCCCTTGGCGGCCATCTGGTACAGGCGGTGCACGCCCGTGGTGGTCTCTTCCGACACGCCGCCGATGGCGTCGCGGATCGCCGAATAGAAGCCCGGCTTTTCGGCCAGGTAGCGCTTCATCACGGTGTAGAGCGCTTCTTCTTCCTCGTTGGTCGGGTTGTTGAGGATCGAGGGATCCTTCTCGGCCTTCGGACCCAGCACGCACAGCAGGGTGGCGTCGCCGCCGTCGTCGAGGATCAGGTTCGGGTAGCCGCCGTCGTGCCACTCGAAGATCTTGTGGGCGTATTCCCAGTACTCGACCAGGTTCTCACCCTTGAAGGCGAAGACCGGGATACCGGCGGCGGCGATGGCGGCCGCGGCGTGGTCCTGGGTCGAGAAGATGTTGCACGAGGCCCAGCGGACCTCGGCGCCGAGGGCCGTCAAGGTCTCGATCAGCACGCCGGTCTGGATGGTCATGTGCAGGCTGCCGGCGATGCGGGCGCCCTTCAGCACCTGGGCCGGACCGTATTCGGCGCGGGTGGCCATCAGGCCCGGCATTTCGGTCTCGGCGATGGCGAGTTCCTTGCGGCCGAAATCGGCGAGCGAGATGTCCTTGACGATGTAGTCGGCCACGGTCGGCTCCTGGATCGGGGGATTGTCTTGCCCGCCTTATAGCGCGCACGGCCGACAGTGGCAAATTCACATAAAGATTTCCTTATGTCCGCAGGGCGCGAAGGAAAACCCGTCTCGGGCGAACTGGCGTGACGCTTGCGGGCGAAGGCGGCTCAAGTGTCAAAGTGGGATCTGGGGGACTATCGAACATGCGCTCGCCGAGCCGGCCTTTCTTCAAGGCCTATGAAATCGTGGCCATCGTCGCCTTCGTGGCGGCCGCCGTCATCGTGGGCAGCCTGAAGCTCGTCTACTAAACGGGCCTCCTAAACGGGGGCGAACAGCTCGCCTTGGAACGAAACGGCGCCGCCCACGCGTTGTAGGCGGATGCCGGAAGGTTCCGTTACGCCACCGCCGCCGCCTCCGCCCGAGGCCACCGCCACGCCGCGACGCCGCTCGTGGCGCGCCTTGCCGCGCGCCGCGCGCTGGGGGATCGGCGCGGCGCTGCTGATCCTGGCGGCGATCATCGCCTTCGTCGTCTGGTTCGACTGGAACATGCTGCGCGGCCCGGTCGGCCGCTTCGCCTCGGCCCAGTTGCACCGCGAAGTGCGGATCGACGGCGACCTGCGCGTCCATCCCTGGTCGTTCTCGCCCAAGGCCGAGGCCTACGGCCTCTATCTCGGCCAGCCCGACTGGGCGCCCAAGACCGGTCCGCAGGCCGGACACATGGCCCGGGTCGACCGGGTGGCGGTACAGATCAAGCTGCTGCCGCTTCTGAAGGGCGACGTCATCCTGCCGCTGGTGGCCGTGGACCGGCCCGACGTGCGCCTGCTGCGCGAGGCCTCGGGCCGCGCCAACTGGACCTTCGGCGATCCGAACAAGAAGAGCACGAAGCCGCTGAAGCTGCCGGCGATCCAGCACTTCGTGATCAACGAGGGCAATCTGCGGGTCGAGGACCGCTCGCGCGACGTGCTGTTCATCGGCACGGTCAGCTCGAACGAACACGCCAGCGGCGACGGCAAGGGCCGCTTCGTGCTGGAGGGCAAGGGCCAGTATAACCGCTCGCCGTTCCTGGCGCGGGTGACCGGCGGCCCGCTGCTGAACATCTCGCCGAGCCGCCCCTACCCGTTCGACGCCAAGGTCAGCGCCGGCTCGACCCAGGTCAGCGCCGAGGGCTCGATCACCAAGCCGTTCGACCTGGGCCGCTTCGAAAGCGACCTGACGGTGGCCGGCAGCGACCTGAACCGGCTCTACGGCCTGACCGGCCTGACCCTGCCCAACACCCCGCCCTACAGGATCAGCGGCCACCTGGTGCGCAAGGGCGGCCGGTTCGACTTCGAGAAGCTGAACGGCCGGATCGGCGACAGCGACGTCAGCGGCGACCTCTTCGTGCTGGTCGACCGCGAGCGGCCCTATCTGGAGGCTGATCTGCGGTCGAAGCGCCTCGACTTCGACGACCTGGGCAGCCTGGTCGGCGCCGCGCCGGCCACGGGCCGGGGCGAGACCGCCTCGGCCGGCCAGAAGGTTGAGGCCGGCCAACGCGAGGCCACCGGCCGCCTGCTGCCCGACGCCACCCTGCAGACCGACCGCGTGCGGGCCATGGACGCCAAGGTCACCTACCGCGCCCTGGCGGTGAACGCGCCGAACCTCCCCCTGCAGAAGGTCAGGTTGGACCTGACGCTCGATAAGGGCGTGCTGAACATGGACCCGATCGCCTTCACCTTCTCGCGCGGCGATCTCGCGGGCAAGGTGCGGCTGGACGCGCGGCCCAACGTGCCGGTCACCGACCTCGACCTGCGCCTGACCAACGCCAAGCTTGAGGACTTCATTCCGCTGAAGAGCGGCGGCAAGCCGGCCATCGAGGGCGGCATCGTCGCCCGGGCCAAGCTGCGCGGCGTCGGCAATTCGGTGCACCGCGCCGCGGCCTCGTCGAACGGCACGGTGACCCTGGTCGCCCCCAAGGGCCAGGTGCGCCAGGCCTTCGCGGAGCTCTTGGGGGTCAACGCCTCCAAGGGCCTGCTGATGCTGCTGTCGAAGGACACCAAGGAGACCAGCCTGCGCTGCGCCGTGGCCAGTTTCGACGTCAGGAACGGGGTGATGCGCGCCGACAAGATCATCGCCGACACCGGCGTGGTCCTGGCCAAGGGCGAGGGCACCATCAACCTGGAGACCGAGCGCCTGGACCTGCAGATCGAGGGCGACAGCAAGAAGCCGCGCCTGGTGCGGCTGTTCATCCCGATCGAGATCAAGGGTCCTCTGGGCGCGCCCCGCATCAGCCTGCAGACCAGCGGGGCCTTCGCCCAGGGCGGCGTCGCCGCGGCGCTGGGCTCGCTGATCAACCCGCTGGCCGCCATCCTGCCGTTCGTGACGCCGGGCCTGGAAAAGGACGCCGACTGCGCCTCGCTGGTGGCGCAGGCCCGCGGCGACGGCGTGGCGGTGCGCACGACCCAGACCACCCAGGCCGGACCGAAGAAGGGCAAATAGAAACGGCCGCGATTGCCATCGCCCAGACTGCACTTAAGATGGAAGCTCCACTTAGGATGGAGCCTTCACTGCGGAAGGGCGAGAGATGGGAGAAACGGCCGCGGCCTCCTCGCGCCTCTATTCAGTAATGCCGGTCTGGCCGGGCAAAACCGATCCGCGCATCAGATGGCTGTATCCCGACGGCGAACTGGGATGGATGCGCGAAGTCCCCGCCGGACCGATCGCTCACCCTGGGGGCCAGGCCTATCAGCCCGGAACCGGCTTTCCGGAAGGCTTCGCGCCGCCTGTGTTGCTGGCGCCGCGAAAGGTCCGCTCGGCGACCAGGCCCGGCTTGCCGATCGCCGACATCGACGGCTCGGCGGGCAGCCGGTTCTGGGTGGTTTCCGACCGCGCCCGAAGCTTCTTCCTCGCAAGCGATCCCGAGGCGTTCCGCTTTCACCCGCTCGACGTCGCCCTTGATGAGGGCGGTCCCTACGATGGCCCCCGCTACTGGTTGTGCGATGTGGTCAGGTATCTGGACGCGCTGGACCACGACCGAACCCAATGCATCCAGTCCGAGTATCCAGGCATGCGGTTTGTCGAGCCGAACCCCTTTGGGAAGGTCTACGCCAGGCGCGACATGGTCGGCGAGGCTCAGATCTTCCGCCCGCTGCTGAGCCACAAAATCTATTGCTCGGGCGATTTCCGTAACCGGTTCAAGGCGTCAGGCCTCATCGGGGGCTTCGCCGCGGTCGGCGTGATTTCAGGCGACCAGCCGGTCCTCACCAGAACGGCTTGAGGTCGGCCAGGTCGTCCAGCGCCGCCTTGGCCTCGCGGGTCAGGCTCTCCGTTCCTTCCGGCGCGGCCGACAGGCGACCGGCGGCGTAGGCGGCTTCGGGGTCGCCGTCGGCCAGGGCGGCGGCGCGGGCCAGGTCCGCGCCCAGGCTGGCGTCGTTTAGGCCGCCCAGCGCGTCCTGCATCTGGCGGGTCGCCGCCGACCACCGCTCCAGCCGCTTGGGATGATCGGGGAACAGCGGGGCCAGGGCGTCGATGGCGTAACGCAGGCCCTTGCCGCGGATGCGCAAGGCGTGGCGGGCCTCGATGTCGAGGGCGTCGAAGTCCTCGCCGCGCTTCAGCACGTCCTTGGCCAGCTTGTTCAGCTGTTTGGTCGCGAAGGCCTTGGCCGGCGCGCGGCGGGCCTCGGCGCGCTCGGGATCCTCCAGCCAGTCGCCGGTCTCCAGCCAGGCGGCGATGTCGAGCGCCAGCGGGCCGAAGCGCTCCGGCTGGGCGGCGTCGACCGCGCGGGCATAGGCGCCCTGCTGGGCTTCGACCAGGGCCTTGCCCAACGCCCCCAGACCCTCGACCGGCTGCGGATCGGCGGACACCGCCGGACGCCAGACGCCGGCGATATAGACGTCGAGGTCGCGGGCCGGGCCCAGGGCGTCGGCCAGGGCCTTCAGCGCCTCGAGCGCCGGCGTCGCGGCCAGCTTGCCGGTCAGCGGCCGGAAGAGCTTGATCAGGGCGCGCAGCCGGCGGGCGGCGACGCGCAGTTCGTGCACCGCTTCGGGCCCCGGGAGGTCGGCCAGGGTCTCGGCGGCGACGCACAGACGGCCCAGCGCGGTGTTGCCCAGGGCCTGGAAGGCCTCGGCGGCGGTCATGTCGGGCCGCAGCACGGCCGCCTCGCGCCGCGCCGACGGCGTCTCGCCCAGGGCCAGGGCGTAGCCGCGCTCGGCCTTGCTGACGAGGGAAAGGCGCAGGGGCGCGTGGGCCATCAGGTCGCGGGCCAGGGCGAACAGGGCGGCGGGCGCGCCGGTCTTCAGTTCGAGCTCCAGCTCGCTGACGGCGGCGCGGTCGGTTCCGGCCTGCAGTTCGCCGCGATCCAGCGCCGCTTCGATGGTCGCCCCGCCGTGCTCGACCAGGCGCAGGGTGCGCTCGACCTTGGTGGCGAAGACGGGGGCGAGCACGTCGCCGTTGACGATGCGGCCGGCCGGGGTCTGATCCAGCAGGTCGCGGTCGGGACCGGGTCCGGTGACCGGCGCCTCCCATTCGCCGCGCGCGAACACCCCGCCGGCCGAGGCCGATTTCAGGGTCTGCTTGCGGCCGCCGTCGCCGTCGCGCACCCGCAGGCCGAAGCCCGCCCGGCGCAGGGCGTGGTCGGCGGTGTCGTAATAGGTGGCGTCGAGCCGGCGCACGGCCTCGCGACCGTCCAGACGGGCCAGGACCGCGTCGGAAGCCTCCGGGGCGATCAGGAACTTCAGTTCGATTTCGCGGTCCATCATACGACTATAACCGGCCTGGCGGGGTTTGGCTTCCGCAACGCAACATCGGTGCGCATGCGCGGGCCGTCTTGCCATTCGGATCGCCCAAGTTCAAACCTGCGCGCCATGACGCCGATCAACATCTCCGCACAGCCCCGCCACGACTGGACCCTTTCCGAGGTCGAGGCCCTGTTCGCCCTGCCGTTCATGGAGCTGGTGTTCGAGGCCGCGCGCGTTCACCGCGCCTGGTTCGACCCTTCCGAGATGCAGCTGTCGCAGCTGCTGTCGGTCAAGACCGGCGGCTGCGCCGAGAACTGCGGCTACTGCAGCCAGAGCGCCCACTTCAAGACCGGCCTCAAGGCCGAGAAGCTGATGGAGCCGGCCGTGGTCATCGCCAAGGCCAAGGCCGCCCGCGACGGCGGCGCCCAGCGCTTCTGCATGGGGGCGGCCTGGCGCGAGCTGAAGGACCGTGATCTGCCCAAGCTCGCCGCGATGATCGGCGGGGTGAAGGCGCTGGGCATGGAGACCTGCGCGACCCTGGGCATGCTGACCGCCGAACAGGCCAAGCAGCTGAAGGACGCGGGCCTCGACTACTACAACCACAACCTCGACACCGGCCCGGACTACTACAAGGACGTGGTGACGACCCGCACCTACCAGGAGCGTCTCGACACCCTGGCCTATGTGCGCGACGCGGGCATGAGCACCTGCTGCGGCGGCATCGTCGGCATGGGCGAGACCCGCCGCGACCGCGCCGGCCTGCTGCACCAGCTGGCCACCCTGCCCTCGCATCCCGACAGCCTGCCGATCAACGGCCTGGTCCCCATCAGCGGCACGCCGCTGGGCGACCAGATCCTGGCGGAAGGCGAAAAGGCCATCGACTCCATCGAGTTCGTGCGCACCATCGCCGTCGCCCGCCTCGTCTGCCCGAAAGCCATGGTCCGCCTGTCGGCCGGCCGCGAAGGCATGAACCGCGAATTGCAGGCCCTGTGCTTCATGGCCGGCGCCAACTCGATCTTCGTCGGCGGCAAGCTGCTGACCACGCCCCTGCCGGACATGGACGACGACAGCCGCCTGTTCCACGACCTCGACCTCAAGCCGATGGTCATGGTGAAGGCCGAGGTCGCGGCTCCAGAAGCAATTCCCGCGGAGTAACTCTCTCCGTGAAATCCCCGCCTTCGCGGGGATTTCACGGGTGAGGGTGAGCGACAAGCCCACCCCCAAGCTCGAGCATTTCTGGACGAAATTTAATCCGGCGGCGCACGCCGCTCGCTTGTCCCGGAGGCCCCGCAACCTATGGTGCGGGGCATCTTCGCTTTTGCGCGAAACCTATTCGGGGCCTTTCATGAAGCTGTTCGCCTCCGCCGCCGTCGCGGCGTTGCTCCTCGCCAACCCCGTGCTGGCCCAAGCCGCGCCAAAGCCGGCGGCCAAGGTCACCGGCCAGCTGGCCCAGCTGCCCGAAGTCGACATCCCCTACAGCAAGTTCGTGCTGCCCAACGGCCTGACCGTGATCGTCCACGAGGACCACAAGGCCCCGATCGTGGCCGTGAACGTCTGGTACCACGTCGGCTCCAAGAACGAGCCCAAGCGCCGCACGGGCTTCGCCCACCTCTTCGAGCACCTGATGTTCAACGGCTCGGAGAACTTCAACGACGACTGGTTCAAGGCGCTGGAGAAGCTGGGCGCCACCGACATGAACGGCACCACCAACACCGACCGCACCAACTACTTCCAGAACGTGCCGACCGCGGCCCTGGACCAGGTGCTGTGGCTGGAAAGCGACCGCATGGGCCACCTCGTCGGCGCCATCGACAAGGCCCGCCTCGACGAGCAGCGCGGCGTCGTCCAGAACGAGAAGCGCCAGGGCCAGAACCAGCCCTACGGCCAGGTCTGGGACGTGATCACCGCCAGCACCTACGACGCCGACCACCCCTACGGCCACACGGTCATCGGCGAGATGGAGGACCTCGACGCGGCCTCGCTGGACGACGTCAAGGACTGGTTCAAGAACTACTACGGCCCGGCCAACGCCACCCTCGTGCTGGCTGGCGACATCACCCCGGCCGAGGCAAAAGCCAAGGTCGAGAAGTACTTCGGCGACATCCCCTCGGGCCCGCCCCTCACCCACCAGAAGGCCTGGGTGGCCAAGCGCACCGGCAGCCAGCGCGCCGACATGCAGGACCGCGTGCCCCAGGCCCGGATCTACAAGGTCTGGAACGTGCCGGAATACGGCGCGGCCGACATCGACTACCTGGATCTGCTCAGCGACGTGCTGGTCTCCGACAAGACCTCGCGCCTCTACAAGCGCCTCGTCTACACCGACCAGATCGCCACCAATGTCGGCGCCACCGTCTCGACCAGCGAGATCGGCAGCCAGTTCCTGGTCATCCTGACGGTCAAGCCGGGCGGCGACCCGGCGGCGGTCGAGAAGGCCTTCGACGAGGAGTTCCAGCGCCTGCTGCGCGACGGCCCCACCCCCGAGGAGGTGGCCAAGGTCCGCACCCTGCACCTGTCGAACTTCGTGCGCGGCGTCGAGCGGATCGGCGGCTTCGGCGGCAAGTCCGACATCCTGGCCGAAAGCCAAGTCTTCCTCGGATCGCCGGACGCCTACAAGGAGAGCCTTGAGCGCGTTCGGGGGGCCACGGCGGCCCAGCTGCAGACGGCCGGCAAGACCTGGCTGACCGACGGCGACTTCACCCTGACGGTGACGCCGTTCCCGACCTATACGACCACGCCGGGCGTCGATCGCAAGACCATGCCCGAGGTCGGCGCGACCAAGGCCCCGGCCTTCGTCAAGCTCGAGCGCGCCACCCTGTCGAACGGCGTCAAGGTGATCCTGGCCGAGCGCCACGAGACGCCGCAGATCCGCATGAACATGGTGTTCGACGCCGGCGTCGCCGCCAGCGCCGGCGACAAGGCGGGCCTGACCGGCGTGGCCACCAGCATGCTGACCGAAGGCACGACGCATCGCGACGGCCTGACCATCAGCCGCGAACTGGCCCAGCTGGGCGCGGGCGTCGGCTCGGGCAGCGGCCTGGACTTCACGCAGGTCACCCTGAACACCCTGACCACCACCCTCGACCCGGCCCTGGCGATCTATGCCGACGTGCTGCAGAACCCGGCCTTCAAGCCCGAGGACCTCGACCGGTTCAAGAAGCAGAACATCGCCGCCATCCAGCAGGCCAAGCAGAACCCTCAGGCGATGTCGGGCCGCATCCTGCCGGTCCTGACCTACGGCGCGGGCTCGCCCTACGGCCAGCTGACGACCGAGGCCTCGATCGCCTCGATCACCCGCGACGACCTGGTGCGCTTCCAGAAGACCTGGCTGCAGCCGCAGGGCGCCACCCTGGTCGTGGTGGGCGACACCACCCTGGCCGAACTTCTGCCCAAGCTGGAAGCCCAGCTGGGCGGCTGGAAGGGCGCCCAGACCAAGTCCAAGCCGCCGGTGGTCGCCGCCCCCGCCAAGGCCGCCGTCTACCTGATCGACAAGCCCGGGGCCCAACAGTCGGTGATCGCCGCCGGCGACCTGCTGCCGCCGCGCGATCCGTCAGAGCAAGCCGCGCTGGACACCTTCAACACGGTGTTCGGCGGCGACTTCGTCTCGCGCCTGAACATGAACCTGCGCGAGGACAAGCACTGGTCGTACGGCGCCTCGTCGGGCGTGCGCGACGCCCGCGGCTCGCGCCTGTTCCTGATCCGCGCGCCGGTGCAGACCGACAAGACCGCCGAGTCCTTCGTCGAGGCCCGCAAGGAGCTGACCGAAATCATCGGCGCGCGCCCGATCACCCCGGCCGAGCTGGCCAAGGCCCAGAACAGCCTGACCCTGTCGATGCCCGGCAACTGGGAGACCGGCGACGCCGTGGCCGGCTCGATCGGCGAGCTGGTCAATTACGGCCTGCCCGACAGCTATTTCGACAACTATCCGGCCGACGTGCGGGCGGTGACCATCGACAGCGCCACGGCGGCGGCGAAGAAGGCGATCAAGCCGGACGAGCTGGTCTGGGTGATCGTCGGCGACCGCGCCGTCGTCGAACCCAAGCTCAAGGCCCTGAAGCTCGACATCCAGGTGATCGACGCCGACGGCAAGCCGGTGAAGTAGGGGTTCGCAAGAGCCGAACATGCGAAGGGCGGCCTCTCGGGGCCGCCCTTTTGCTTTTGCGCCTATTTTCTCCCGTCATTCCCGCCCTCGTGGCGGGAAACCCTGGTTCCGCTCGCATGTGAGGCGCAAGCGGATCGCCAGCGATCCGCCTCATCCGCACCTGCGGCTGACAGAGGGGTTCTCGCCACAAGGGCGAGAATGACGGGATTTTGGGAGGAGGCCGGAAGCCTCAGCGCTCCTCGTCGAACCGGTTTCCGACCAGCTCCACCAGCGCATCCACGGCGGCTTCGGCTTCGGGGCCTTCGGCGGCGATGTCGATGGTCGAGCCGATGCCGGCGGCCAGCATCATCAGGCCCATGATCGAGCGGGCGTCGACGCTGGAGCCCTCGCGGGCGACCTTGACCTCGGCGTCGAAGCCCGAGGCCAGCTTGACGAACTTGGCCGAAGCCCGGGCGTGCAGCCCGCGCTCGTTGACGATCTCGACCGTGGCTGTCGCCGTTCGACTCATTTTTCTCCCGCCAGCACGTAGGAGGCCACGGAGATGTATTTCCGTCCAGCCTCCTGGGCGTGGGCGACGCAGGCGTCGAGGTCGTCGCGGGTGCGCACGCTGGCCAGCTTGATCAGCATCGGCAGGTTCAGGCCGGCGATGACCTCGGCCTTGGTCTGCTCCATGACCGAGATGGCCAGGTTGCTGGGCGTGCCGCCGAACATGTCGGTCAGCAGAATGACCCCGGCGCCGTCGTCGACGGCGGCGCAAGCCTTCAGAATGTCCGACCGGCGACGCTCCATGTCGTCTTCCGGCCCGATGCAGATGGCCTTCACCGCGGTCTGCGGCCCCACCACATGCTCCATGGCGGAAACGAATTCCTCCGCCAATCGCCCGTGCGTGACGATCACGAGCCCGATCATGCCTGGTCTCTCAAACGGGATCCCCTTCGCCCGAAACGGCAGGGAGGCGCCGCGCGGGCCGCCTTGATACGCTTGTTAGGGAGCGACTCCAAGATGCTCCAGCATGCGTGCGATCTTCGTCGGAGCGGCGGGTTCGAGCGGCCACAGGTCGAAGACGGGTACGGAAACGCCCAAAACCACTTCAAACCGAGGCTCGGGCAGGCGTTCGACGCGTTCCGGGGCCTCGACGCAGCGCACCACCAGCGTGATCTCGGCGAGGCGCAAAGCCGGCTCGGAGACCACGCCGAAGCCCCGGATCTCGACCAGACCGGCCAGAGGATCGGGCGCGCGGCCGTAGAGCCGGCCGTCGGAAGCGAAGGTCACCACCCTATCGTCGGCGACCAGGCGAAAGCCCGCCTCCAGGGTCCGCAGGGCCAGATCGCTCTTTCCCGCGCCCGAGGCCCCTTGGATCAGCGCCCCGCGCCAGCGGCCGCCGACCAGGCGGGCCACCAGCCCGGCGTGGCGGATCACTCGCGGCCCCCATGGCCGTGGCCATGATTGTGATGGCCGTCGCGATGCTCGGGCAGTTCGACCACGAACCGCGCGCCGATCACCTTGCCGGTCTCGTCCTGGCGGTTCTCGGCGTGGATCCTGCCGCCGTGCGCCTCGACGATCTGGCGGGCGATCGACAGGCCCAGGCCTGAATTGCCGCCGAACGCCCGGCCCTTGGGCCGCGAGGTGTAGAAGCGCTCGAAGATGGTCTCCAGATTGTCGGCCGGAATGCCCGGGCCGTCGTCCTCGACCGTCGTCGTCAGCCGGCCGTTCTGGCGGACCAGCCCGACCCGCACCTCGCCGTCGCCGGCGCTGAACGAGCGGGCGTTGTCGATCAGGTTGCGGAACACCTGGCCCACGGGGATCTCCCGCGCCAGCACCCGGACCGGACCGGTCGGCAGGCCGGCCAGCGCCACACGGACGCTGAACGGCGGCTCCTCGCCGCGCACCTGGCCCTGATAGATGGCCGCCGTCTCGGTCAGCAGGCGGGCCAGATCGATCGGCCGCGGCGCCTCGCGCGACAGTTCCGCATCGAGCCTGGAGGCGTTGGAGATGTCGGTGACCAGGCGATCCAGCCGCCCGACGTCCTGTTGCAGGATGCCGAGCAGGCGCTGGCGGGCCTTGGGCTCGGTGACGAGGTCCAGGGTCTCGATGGCCGAACGGATCGAGGTCAGGGGGTTCTTGATCTCGTGGGCCACGTCGGCGGCGAACCGCTCGATGGCCCCCATCCGCTCGGACAGGGCCTCGGTCATTTCTTCAAGGGATCGGGAAAGGTCGCCGATCTCGTCGTTGCGGCGCGAGATGTCGGGCAGGCTGATGGCCCGCGCGCCCTCCAGGCGCACGTGGTCGGCGGCCCGGGCCATGCGCAGCACCGGCTGGGCCACCAGGCGGTGCAGCAGCACGCTCGACACCAGCACCGCGCCCACGGCCACCAGCACGAAGGGCAGCAGGGCCTTGCGCTCGGCGGTGATGATCTCGTCGACGTCGCCGGCCTCGACGGTCAGCACGCCCAGGACCGCCCGGACGTGCTGGATCGGAATCGACACCGACACCACCCGCTCGCCGTTCTCGGCCACGCGCTGCTGCTTGACCGTCTCGCCCATACGGGCGCGGGCGATCTCCTGCTCGAACTCGGCGCGGGCGCGCTCCAGGGCGCGGGGCTTGGCGTCCTTGTCCTGCAGCGACAGCCGGAAGCCGTTGTCGCCGGCCTTGCGGGCGGGCGGCAGCACCTTCCACTCGACGCGGTCCTCGACGAGGTAGGAGTCGGCCAGCAGCCGGCCCTGGCCGTCATAGAGGCGGGCGCGCTGCGAATGGCCGGCGAAGAACGATTGCAGGATGTCGTTGGCCGCCGCCACGTCGAGCGCCGGCTCGGGCTCGCCCACGGTGGCGGCCCGTTCGATGATGTTGGCGATCAGTTCGCCCTGGGTGCTGAGGCTGTCGATCCGCGCGTTGATCAGGCCGTTGCGCAGCTCGTTGAGCACGAGGGCGCCGACCACCAGGATGGCCAGCGCAAGCAGATTCAGGCCGATGATCAGCCGCCCCAGCCGCGAAGCGCGCGGCCAGGCCAGCCGGCGCCGCTCGCGCGGCGCCGGGTCGGGACCCGGCTCAGGCCTCGCGGTAGCGGTAGCCGACGCCATACAGGGTTTCGATGGAATCGAACTCGGGGTCCACCTGGCGGAACTTCTTGCGCATCCGCTTGATGTGGCTGTCGATGGTGCGGTCGTCGACATAGACCTGATCGTCGTAGGCGGCGTCCATCAGGTTGTCGCGGCTCTTCACGAAGCCGGGACGCTGGGCCAGCGATTGCAGCAGCAGGAACTCGGTGACCGTCAGGCGCACCGGCTTGCCGTCCCACAGGCTGTCGTGGCGGGCCGGGTCGAGCGTCAGCTTGCCGCGCTTCATCATCTTCGAGCCGGCGGCGCCGGCGGCCGGGGCCGCGGGATCCTCTTCCTCGGGACGGGCGCGACGCAGCACGGCCTTCACCCGCTCGAGCAGCAGGCGCTGGCTGAACGGCTTGTGCATGTAGTCGTCGGCGCCGAGGTTGAAGCCGAGGATCTCGTCGATCTCGTCGTCCTTCGAGGTCAGCATGATGACCGGCGTCTCGGTCGACTGGCGCAGGCGGCGCAGCACTTCCATGCCGTCCATGCGCGGCATCTTGACGTCCAGGATGACGAGGTCGGGCGGATTGCTTTCCACCGCCTCGAGCCCGGAGACGCCGTCGTAATAGGCCTTCACCGTGTGGCCATGGCTCTCCAGGGCCAGAGAGACCGAAGCAACGATGTTTTCGTCGTCGTCGATGAGCGTGATCTCGGCCAAGCCGTGTAATCCTCCGAAAATCCGTGGGCCGATCCTATCGACCCTGGCGCTCCGCTACAACGCACGGAGCGGCCAAGCTTTCCATCCGGCCTTTTCGAACCCTATTGCGGCCGGGGCGTGGCGGGCTTGGACACACATGAGGCGTCGATCCGCCGCGCCGATACCAAGCCCGATACGAAGCCCAGTACGAAGCCCAGTACGAAGCCCAGTACGAAGAAAGCGCAAAACACCGGTCTTGGCCCCTCAACCTCGCCTTAAGGTCTCATACGCCATAGTCGAGTCTCAGGAGCCCCATCAGCCCATGAGCGACCAGGTCCATTACGAGCTATTCGTGCGCCGCAAGGTCGGCGCGCAATGGACTCTGGACATGGCCACCGAGATCCGCAGCCACGCCCTGGCCCAGGCCGAGGAGGTTCTGAACTCGGGGCGCGCCGTCGCCGTGCGGGTCTCGAAAGAGACCCTGGACCCCGAAACCCGCGAATATCGCTCCATCTCGATCTTCACCAAGGGCATGGTCGACGGCGGCAAGCCGAAGAAGCCGGTGGAAGAGATGGAGCCGCTGTGCGTGCAGCCGGCCGACCTCTACACGGCCCACGCCCGCGACCGCATCGGCCGCCTGCTGGAAAGCTGGCTGCACCGCCACAAGGCCACGCCTTTCGAACTGCTGCACCGGCCCGACCTGGTCGAGAAGCTGGAAGCCTCCGGCACCGACCTGCAGCACGCCCTGCAGAAGATCGCCATTCCCGAGGCCGAGGCCCGGGGCATGTCGGTCCACGAGCTGATCCGCAATTTCCAGGGCCTGGTCGAGCGCTCGGTCGCCAACCTGATGAAGGCCTTCAAGAAGGGCCAGCTGCCGGACCTGGACAAGGAAGGCTTCGCGAAAGCCGCCGAGCGCCTAGCCGCCGATCCGGACCGCGCCTTCCTGCTGGGGGCCGGCGTCGCCGCCTCGATCGCCCCGGCCAAGGACTGGAGCGAGAAGATCGCCCGCCTGCTC
Source organism: Caulobacter sp. GW821-FHT12A07 (assembly GCF_058807655.1). NCBI lineage: Bacteria > Pseudomonadati > Pseudomonadota > Alphaproteobacteria > Caulobacterales > Caulobacteraceae > Caulobacter > Caulobacter sp. GW821-FHT12A07. Next base: position 35,088 of record NZ_JBXAQX010000009.1, on the reverse strand, counting down.
GACTTGGCCGACGCCGCGCCGGCCGAGCCCAAGGCCCGCGCCGCCGCCCTGGCCGCCATCGAGACCCCCCTGGCCGAGATCATCGGCTCCAAGGCCGGCATGGCCGACCTGCTCAACACCGCCGACGACCTGGGCGCCACCCTGGCCGCCATGACCCGCCTCGCCGGCGGGGCGCAGGTCGAGGCGCTGATCCGGATCGAGGCCAGCGTCCGGGCCTGCATGCCCGAGCTGTCCGGCACGGCCAAGCGGCTGGGCCAGTGGCTGACCGGCGACACCTTTCCCACCGTCCGCGCCTCGATCGCCCGCCGGGTGCTCAAGGAGCTGAACGGCGTGCGCCGCCTGAAGCCGACCGACGCCGAGAGCGAGATCGAGCACCTGCGGGCCCTGGCGATGAGCCTGACGGCCGCCGCCGGCCGCATCCTGCCGGCCGAGGACATCACCGCGGCGTTCACCACCCGCTCCAAGACCCTGCTCAACGGCGACTTCATCGAGAGCCTGCTGGGCCGCGACCGCTCGGCGCGCGAAGAGATCGTCATGCTGATCCGCCTGGCCGAGAACGTCATGGGCGCGGTCAACAAGCGCCACGCCGCCCGCTGGCTGTCGGCCAACATCCAGGCGATGCGCTTCGAGAAGGAGATGCGCCAGGGCCCCGACACCCCGTCGGTGAAGCTGGCCGCCCTGGCGGCGCTGCAGAAGTCGCTGATCCGTTCGGGCCTGGTGCCCGAGGACTACCAGCCGCTGTGCGCCAAGCTGGGCGAGGTGGGCGGCATGGTCGAGGCCGACGCCCGCCTGCTGGCCCTGCTGGTCCGCGCGCCCGCGCCCCTGCCTCAGCGCCTGGCCCTGCTGGCCCGCCTGGCCACCGGCGAGGCCGGCCCCACCGGCCCGGTCGCCGACCGCGCCCGCATCGAAGCCCTGAAACTGGCCCGCGCCCCCGAAGCGCGCGAGGCCCTGGCGGCCAGTCCGGAGACGCTGGACCTGCTCAAGGGCCTGGTGCAGCAGCAACAGGCGGCCTGAGGCGCTTCTCCAAGCTTGCCCACGCTCCGGCGAGACCCCAAGTCTCGGGCTCCCGAACCCGGAGCCCATCCATGGCCGTCTTCAGTGTCTTCTACCCCGCCCGCGACGGCGCGAAGTTCGATCATGACTACTACAAGACGGTGCATATCCCGCTGGCGGAGAAGGCCTTCGGGAAGACCGGCCTGGTGAGCTCGACGATCTATCGCGGCGTGCCCGGGCCGGACGGTTCGCCGCCGCCTTTCGTGGCCATGGTGCACCTGACCTTCCGCGACGCCGCCGCGCTGCAGGCCTCGCTCGGCGGCCCCGAGGCCCCGGCGGTCCAGGCCGACGTCGCCAACTTCACCGACATCACGCCGGTGGCCCAGATCAGCGTCGAAGGGTAAAGCGGTTCAAAGCTTCACCGGCGGGCGTGGGCGACCCGCCCCCGCTCGCCCCGCCCGGAACTCGCCATGGCTTTCATCAGCATCGTTTACCCGGCCCGCGACGGCGCGCGCTTCGACCATGACTATTACGCCCGCACCCATATCCGCATGGTGCGCGAGGCCTTGGCGGAGACCGGCCTGCTGGACGCCCGTGTCTATCGCGGGGTGTCGGCCCTGGACGGCGGTCCGGCGCCGTTCGTGGCGATGGCGCACCTGACCTTCCGCGACGAGGCCGCCATGCGCGCCTGCCTGGACAGCCCGGCGGCGCCCGGCCTGCACGCCGACGTCGCCAATTTCACCGACATCGCGCCCGTCATCGAGATCTACGCGGCGGGGTAGAAGCGCCAACCTCTAGGAACCTCTCCCATGGGGAGAGGGAGGGACCCGCGCCGCAGGCGTGGGAGGGTGAGGGGGTACGCCCTCACCGAATAATCCCGAAAATCCTCGCGAGAACGACGGCGCGCGAACGGCCGCCGTCCCTAACCCCTCACCCTCCCAGGCTTCGCCTGGGCCCCTCCCTCTCCCTATGGGAGAGGTTTCTACAGCCCCAGCGCCTTCGCCAGCGCCTCGACCACGCGGTCGACGTCGCTGTCGTCCATGGTCGGATAGAGCGGCAGGGTCAGGCAGCGGTCATACCAGGCGTCGGCGCCGGGCAGATCGGCCAGGCCATACCGGTTCACATAGTAGGGCTGGCGGTGCACGGGGATGTAGTGCACCTGGCTGCCGATCCCTTGCGCCTTCAGGGAGTCCACCACCGCGGCGCGGGTGGTCATGGCGGCTTCGAAGTCGATCAGCACGGTCAGCAGGTGCAGGGCCGGGTTCGACCCGGTCGGACTGGCCGCCAGGGTCACCAGCGGCGACAGCGGGGCCAGCAGCTCGCCGTAGCGGGCCGTCAGGGTCCGCCGACGCTCGACGAAGCGGTCCAGCTTGGCCAGCTGCGAGATGCCCAGGGCGCACAGCACGTCGGGGATGCGATAGTTGAAGCCCAGCTCCGGCATCTCGTAGACCCAGGGCTCGGCGCCGGCCGGGCGCACCATGCCGTGACCGCGCAGGGAGCGGGCCCGCGCCGCCAGGGCCGCGTCATTGGTGGTCAGCATGCCGCCCTCGCCGGTGGCGAGCGTCTTGACCGGATGGAACGAGAAGCTGGCGAAGGCCGAATAGGCGCCGTCACCGACAGGGTGTTCTTCGTTGCCGAAGGTCGCGGTCGAGCCCAGGGCGTGCGGCGCGTCCTCGACCAGCACCGCGCCGGCCGCGCTGGCCATGGCCTTCAGCGCCGGCAGGTCGCAGACGTCGCCGCGCAGATGCACCGGCAGCACGGCCCGCACGCGGCGCTCACCCACGCGGGAGAGGGCGTCGGCCAGGGTGTCGGGGGTCATCAGGCCGCTGGCCGGATCGACGTCGGCGAACACCACCTCGGCCCCGACATAGCGGGCGCAGTTGGCCGTCGCCAGGAAGGTCACCGACGGGGCGATGCAGACGTCGCCCTCGCCGACACCGAGGGCCAGCATGGCCAGGTGCAGGGTGGCGGTGCCGTTGGCCGTGGCGATGGCGTGCTGCGCCCCGACCTTCTGCTTGAACGCCGTCTCGAAGGCCTCGACCGTCGGCCCCGTGGTCAGGAAGTCGGCCCGCAGGGCGGCGGCGACGGCGGCGACGTCGTCGTCCTCGATGGTCTGGCGACCATAGGGGAGGAACGGCTGGGCCATCAGCCCGCCTTTTCCTCCAGCATGGCCAGCAGGCCGTCGGCGCTCAGCCAGTCGTGGTTGTTGTCGCTGCTGTAGGAGAAGTCCTCCGCGACCGGCTTGGCGCCATCGGCCGCCGAATAGGGGACGCGGCCGAACTCGGCGAAGTTGGGCTCGATGGCGAAGCGGTCGTCGAACTCGACGGTCGAGCGCGAGTCGTCGGCGCTGATCATGATCTCGTGCAGCTTCTCGCCGGGACGGATGCCGATGACCTTGATCCCCGCCGTCGGCGACATGGCCTTCACCAGGTCCGGCATGGCCATCGACGGGATCTTGGGCACGAAGATCTCGCCGCCGCGCATCAGGTTCAGCGACGACAGCACGAAGTCGACGCCCTCGGTCAGGGTGATCCAGAAGCGGGTCATGCGCGGATCGGTGATCGGCAGCTCGGTCGCGCCCTGGGCCAGCAGCCGGCGATAGAGCGGCACGACGCTGCCACGCGAACCCACCACGTTGCCGTAGCGGACCACCGCGAAGCGCGTGCCGATGTCGCCCGACAGGTTGTTGGCCGCCACGAAGGTCTTGTCCGAGGCCAGCTTGGTGGCGCCATAGAGGTTGGTCGGGTTGCAGGCCTTGTCGGTCGACAGGGCGATCACCTGCTTCACGCCGTTGTTGAGGCTGGCCCAGACCACGTTCTCGGCGCCCAGCACGTTGGTGTGGATGCATTCGGACGGATTGTACTCGGCGGCCGGCACCTGCTTCAGGGCCGCGGCGTGGATGACGATGTCGACGCCGCGCAGGGCCAGGGTCAGGCGCTCGCGGTCGCGGACGTCGCCGAGAAAGAAGCGCAGCTTGGCGAAGGCGGCCTCGTCGAACTGCTCGCGCAGCTCCAGCTGCATGTCGCTCTGCTTCAGCTCGTCGCGGGAATAGATGATGACCTTCCGCGGGTCCGACAGCCTGAGCACGGTCTCGATGAACCGGCGACCGAACGATCCCGTACCGCCGGTGACCAGGATCACCTTGCCGTCGAGGTCGAGGGTTTGCGGTGAAAAGCGTCCCAAGATCAGCCTCCTCGCGCCCGCCGCGCGCGAAAACGACGCACGGGCAATCCAGGTTAACGCCGTTTGTGACGCACCAGACGTAAAGAGGACGTCAACCACGACGGGTTATGGGAAGTCCATGCGCCGCATCCTTGCCCTCCTCGCCGCCGTCCTGACGCTCGCCGGTCTTTGCGCCTCGCCCGCTTTCGCCAGCGGCCACGAGGCCAAGAAGGAGGCGCCGCCGACCTATTTCGCCCTGCCGACCATCACCGCCACGGCCATCCGCCGCGACGGCCGCAAGGGCGTGATGACGCTGGAGACCGGCATCGAGGCCAAGGATCCCAAGGTCATGGAATATGCCGTGGCCTCGACCCCGCGCCTGCGCGCGGCCTTCGCCCAGGTGCTGATGACCTACACCGCCGGCCTGCGCCGCGGCACGCCGCCCGACCTCGACTATATCGGCGCCGAGATGCAGAAGGCCGCCGACCGGGTGCTGGGCAAGAAGGGCGCGAAGGTGCTGCTCGGCTCGGCCATGGTGAACTAGGCTTCCGGCGGAGCGGGTTTCGCCTTCCGCCGCGCCCGGAAGAACCCGCGCAGCAGGTCGGCGCTCTCCTGCGCCATCACCCCGCCCGTCGTCTCCGGCCGCCAGTGACAGGTCGGCTGGGCGAAGAATTTCGGGCCGTGCACCACCGCCCCGCCCTTGGGATCGTCGGCGCCCCAGACCACCCGGCCGATGCGGGCGTGGCTGATCGCCCCGGCGCACATGGCGCAGGGCTCCAGGGTCACCACCAGGGTTAGGTCGGTCAGCCGGTAGTTCTCGAGCCTCGCCGCCGCCGCCCGCATGGCGGCGATCTCGGCGTGGGCGGTGGGATCGTGGGCGGCGATCGGACCATTGCCGGCCCGGGCGATCACCTCGCCCGTCCTCGGATCGAGGATCACCGCCCCCACCGGCGTCTCGCCCCGCTCGGCGGCCGCGCGGGCCTCCTCCAGGGCCAGGGCCATGGCGTCTTCGTCGGTCATGGGCGGCCTCCGTCTTCGAGCAGGCGAACATACGCGTCGAGGCCCGCGCCCCGCGCCTTGGCGACGAGACGGGCGTCGGCGGTGACCACCACCGCCCCGCGCTGCTCGGCGAGGGCGACATAGGCCGCGTCATAGGCGCTCATGCCATGTCGCGACGCCAGGGCGAAGGCGCGATCGGCCAGGCCGCCCATCGGGTGAAACTCGGCGACGATCTGATCCAGGGCCGAGACCGCGCGCCCGGCCCGCGCCTCGTCCAGCCCGTCGGTCCGCACCCGCCGGGCGGCGATGCTGGCGATCTCGATCCACAGCAGGTCGGGCGCGATCAGCCGGGCGTCGGACAGGACCAGGGCGCGGGCGGCGTCGGAGCCGGCTTCGATAAAGAACAGCTTGGCCGCCACCGAGGCGTCGAGCACGACCTCAGCGGCCATCGCGGTCCTCGCGCACCAGAGCGGCGCTGTCGGTCGCGCCGGCCGGCAGGGGCTGGGCCAGGTCGGCCAGCAGGGCCCGGCGGCGCTCGACGGCCAGGTCGTTGAGCAGCAGGGCGACGGCGGCCTCGCGCGGGACGCCGGCCGAGGCGGCCTGGCGGTCGATCATCTGCACGGCGGCCGGGTTCAGCAGGTCGAGCGGCACGGCGAGGTCTTCGCCGCGATGGCGAAACGGCGCCCCGCCCTCGGCGACGCCCCGCACGGCCTCGCGAACGAAGGTCACCCGGCGACCGGCCAGGTCCAGCGCCGAGGTCTTCCAGCCGGCGTCCAGCCAGGCAGCGGCGTGGGTGTGGCCGATGCGGGTGTTGGACCACCAGGCCTGATGCTCGCGCGCCGAGCGCGGCAGGGGAAAGCCCAGCACGGCTTCGATCTCGTCGAAAGCCAGGCGCAGCTCGTCACGGTCATAGGCGCCTTCGAGATGACGCTTGAGCGGTTCGTACTTCATCGCCGCCTCTCATCCATAAGTTATATACTGTTATATCACCTTGGATCCGAAAAGTCCGCGCCTTGATCCCTCCGGCGTTCGGCGCCATGAGATTTCTTCAACGCCCATCGTGAGATGCGCCCCTCCCATCGAAGGAACACCGGTCATGACCGACAAGTACCAGCCCGCCCTGCACGACGCCGTCGAGCACGACACCGACGCCGAGGGCGGCGAGCGCGTCGCCAAGGCCCTCGCCCGCGCGGGCGTGGCCTCGCGGCGCGAGGTCGAGCGGCTGATCGAGGCCGGCAAGGTGGTGCTGAACGGCCAGGTGCTGACCACCCCGGCCGTGCGCGTGTTTCCCGGCGACCTGCTGGTCGTCGACGGTAAGCTGGTCGAGGATCGCCAGCAGACCCGCCTGTTCCGCTATCACAAGCCCACCGGCCTGGTGACCACCCACAACGATCCGGGCGGCCGTCCGACCGTGTTCGGCGCCCTGCCCCACGGCCTGCCGCGGCTGATCTCGGTCGGTCGCCTCGACCTGAACTCCGAGGGCCTGCTGCTGCTGACCAACGACGGCGAGCTGTCGCGCGCCCTGGAGATGCCGCAGAACGCCTGGACCCGCCGCTATCGCGCCCGCGCCTTCGGCCACGCCACCCAGGAAACGCTGGACAAGCTGAAGGACGGCAAGACCATCGAGGGCGTCCGCTACGGCCCGATCGAGGCCAAGCTCGACAAGGCCCAGGACAAGGCCGGCGGCGGGCGCAACGTGTGGATCACGATCACGCTGAGCGAAGGCAAGAACCGCGAGGTCCGCAAGGTGCTGGAGTCGGTGGGCCTGAAGGTCAACCGCCTGATCCGCCTGTCCTACGGCCCGTTCGCCCTGGGCACGCTGCTGACCGGCCAGGTCGAGGAGGTCGGTCCGCGGGTGATCCGCGAACTGCTCGAAGGCGTGATCTCGGAAGAGAACATGCCCACGGGCGACCGGCCGCAATTCGTCGGCGTCGCCGATCCGCTCTACGCCCCGGGCGTGGCCAAGGACGGCGAGCGTCCGCGCGGCGGCGAGGTGCAGCGCCGCGCGCCCTCGGGCCGCGCCCCGCAGATCGCCACGCCGAAGGTCGAGGAGCCAAAGAAGGTATACAAGGCCGGCTGGGCCAAGGCCAAGATCCGCACCGACGGCCACAAGGCCAAGAGCCACAAGCCCAAGTCGCTGGAGACCAAGTTCGTCGACAAGGCCCCGCCGCGCGGCAAGCCGCCGGGCCCGCGCCCGGGCGCGGCCAAGGATGCGGCGGGCAAGGGTCCGGTGGGCAAGGGGCCTCTGAACAGAGGACCGGCCAGCAAGGCCGGTGCGAGCAAGGCCGCCCCCCAGGGCGCCGTGCGCGGGAACGTGACGGCGGCTCGCCCGACCACCAAGCCCGCCGGCTTCAAGGGCCCGCGTCCGACCACCGGCGGCAAGCCCGCGCCGCGCGGTCCGAAGCGGTAGACCTTCCTACCCCTTCTCAGCCAGCCGCGTGGCGAGGTTCCCTGTCCGCCGCGCCACGGTGACCAGGGTTCCGACGGCGATCACCGCCAGGCCAAGGGACAGCACCTCGCCGCGCCCGCGCCACAGCGGCTCGAAGGCGGCGACGGCGCAGGCCGCCGTCAGCACCGCCATGCGCTGGGGCTTGGCCAGGGGTCCGGAGAAGTCGGCGGGAAAGCCGAGGCCTCGGCCGAGCTCGCGCACATAGGCCGTCAGCACCGCCAGCACGGCGGCGAGCCAGCCCAGGGCCGGGCCGCCCGAGAAGCCGGCCGTCATCGCCCCGTAGCCGGCCCCGGCCAGCAGCAGCACGTCGGCGATGCGGTCGGGCAGTTCGTTCCAGATCGGGCCGAACGGGCTCCCGCGCCCGTGCTCCACCGCCACCAGGCCGTCGAGCAGGTTGCAGACCAGCCGCAGCTGGATGCAGGCGGCCGCCACGACCAGGGCCGCGCCGCGCGGCCAGCCGTCCACCCCGCCGCTGGCCGCCAGCAGGGCCCCGCCCAGGCCCGCGAAGGCCAGGCCCAGGCCCGAGATCGCGTCGGCCTTGATCCCCTTGCCGGCCACGGCCTTGGCCAGGCCCTTGGCCCAGGCGGTCTGGCGGCTCCTCAGCGGGCGGCGGTTGTCGAGGTCGGGCGCATCGGTCATCGGGTGGCTTTCCGGCGGGGCGTCGTTCCCGGAAGGGCGACGGCGGCGGGAAGTTCCACGCCTCTGCGCAACTAGGCTATACCGAAGGTCGAGCCAGCGGGAGCGTCGATGGATTTCGCCGATTGGATAGGACGGGCGCAGGCCTTCCTGGCCGCCAAGCCGCCCGCCCTGCTGGCGGGCCTGGGCGGCGTGGTGATCCTGCTGGGCGTCGCCAGCGCCATCGCCGCCGTCCTGCCGCTGCTCAAGCCCGGCAAGTCGTTCGAGGAGCTGCGGCTGCGCATCGCCTCGTGGTGGGGGATGGTCGCCCTGCTGGCCGGGGCGCTGCTGCTGGGTTGGCAGGCGACCACCACCGTGTTCGCCTTCATCTCGTTCCTGGCCCTGCGCGAGTTCCTGTCTCTCGCGGTCCGGCGGCGCGAGGACCGGCCGGCCATCCTGGCGGCCTATGGCTGCCTGATCGCGGCCTACGGCTTCATCGTCGCCGACCGCTACATGTTCTACATCGTGTTCATCCCGGTCTGGGTGTTCCTGGGGCTACCCGCCCTGATGGCCCTGATCGGCCAGACGCGCGGCTATCTGGCCAGCGCCGCCACCTTCCACTGGGGCCTGGTCACCTGCGTCTACAATCTGGGGGTCGTGGCCTTCCTGATGCGGGTGCCCGACAGCGAGCCGCTGCCGGCCGGGGCGGCGGGCCTGGTGTTCTTCCTGCTGCTGGCCACCGAGTTCAACGACGTCGCCCAATACTGCTGGGGCAAGCTGGTCGGCCGCCACAAGATCCTGCCCAAGGTCAGCCCCAACAAGACCTGGGAGGGTTTCATCGGCGGCTGGATCACCACCGCCGCCCTGATCTGGTTTCTCGGCCCGGTGTTCACGCCGCTGTCGGGCCTGGGCCTGGCCATCGTCGCCTTCGTGCTGCCGGCGGCGGGCTTCGCCGGCGACGTGACCATGAGCGCCATCAAGCGCGACATCGGGGTGAAGGACACCTCGCACGCCATTCCCGGCCACGGCGGGGTGCTGGACCGCGCCGACAGCCTGACCTTCACCGCCCCGCTCTACTTCCACCTGCTGGCCCTGTTCGGCCTGCAGAAGTTCTGAGCTAGGCTGGCGAGGTGCGCTTCCTACGCTTCCTCCTGCTCGTGCTCGTCGCCCGGCCGCTGGCGGTGCTGATGACAGGCGCGGACGTCACCGGTCGCGAGCGCCTGCCGCTGAAGGGTCCGGCGATCATCGCCGCCAACCACGCAAGCCATGTCGACACCCTGCTGATGCTGGCTGTGTTCCCGTCGCGGGCGGTGTCGAAGCTGCGGCCGGCGGCGGCGGCCGACTATTTCCTGCGCGATCCGGTGATCGGCTGGTTCTCGCGCCATGTGATCGGCATCGTGCCGGTGGCGCGCGGCAAGGCGGCCGACGGCGAGGACGTGCTGGCCCCGGCCCGCGCCGCCCTGGCGGCCGGCGAGATCGTGCTGATCTTTCCCGAAGGCACGCGCGGCGACGGCGAAAGCGACGAGATGGGCCAGCTGAAGAGCGGCGTCGCCCGCCTGGCCGAGGCCTTCCCGCAGGCGCCGGTGATCCCGGTGTGGATCCAGGGCGCCGGCCGGGTGCTGCCCAAGGGCGCCAGCGTGCCGGTGCCGCTGAACTGCGCGGTGCTGGTGGGCGAGCCGGTGGTCTGGACCGGCCGGCGCGGCGGCTTCATGGACGCCCTGCGCGCGGCCATGCTGGCCCTGAAGGCCCAGGCCCCGCCGCTGCGCTGGTCGGAAGAACCCTAGGCCGTCACCACGCCCGCCCAGCGCGACAGCCGGGGCGTGCGGGCCACCAGTTCGGCCAGACCCACATAGAGCGCCAGCATGCCGGCGGCGATCGGAACCACCTCCCAGCGGAAGGGGTGGGGCGCTTCGGGGGCCAGGGTCATCGGCTGCAGGAACAGCAGGATGACGATGTTGTTGGCCGCGTGGGCGCCGATCGAGAACTCGATCCCGCCCAGCCGCAGCGTCGCCCAGGCCAGGCCGACGCCCAGCACCATCCGCACCAGGAAGGCGTCGGGATTGGGATCGAAGTGAATGGCCGAGAACAGCAGGCCGTTGATCGCCAGCACCAGCCAGGCGCGGTGGGTGAAGGCGCCCGAAAGCTTCAGCAGCCAGCCACGGAACACCAGCTCCTCGGCCGCCGCGGCGACCAGCAGCAGGCCGATCGCGCCCGCCGCATGCACGAAGCGGCTGTCGAGATCCGGCGTCAGGGTCAGGATCGGCGCGGCCGGCGGATGCGGGTCGAGCTGGGCCAGGCCCGCCAGCAACGGTCCCAGCGTCACGGCGAACAAGGCCAGCCCCAGCAGGGTCAGTCGCCAGCGAAAGCTCGGCGCACTGGTCAGGTAGGACGTCAGGCGGCGCTCGTGCAGCATGGCGGCGACGGCGGCGAAGGCCGTGGCCATGCCGCCGTTGGTGGCGGCCAGCAGGCACAGGACGAACAGCAGGCTCTGCAGGGTTCCGGCGGCCGTGCTCGGATCGCGCAGCGACTCCATCAGGGCCATGGCCGTATCGAAGCCGCCCGGGGCCAAGCCCGCGAACAGGGCCATGACGAAGACCGCCCCGATGATCGCCGCCAGGGCCGCTGCGATCACGCCCACGGGCAAGGTCAGCAGCACGCGGCTGATGCGGCGGTCGGCCGGCGTCAGGTCGCCCAGGAAGGCCGATCCTCTCACGTCCTCGAACACGCCGCCGTCCCCTCGTACAACCCCTGCTCCTCGCTAGAGCGGCGCGAGGCTAAGGAAAAGGGTTTTCGATCGATCCGCCCCCGCGACTTGCCGCCGCGCGGCGATGAAGGCACACATCCCCCGGTATTTGGCCCCAGTGTTTGTGGGGCGATCGCCCACGGGGGGTTTCATGAGCAAGACGGCGAACGCGGGCGGACACGAAGGCAGCGCCCCCCACCTGCATAGGCTGGTGCTGTTTTCGGACGCGGTCTTCGCGATCGCCATCACCCTGCTGGCCATCGAGATCCACCCGCCCGAGCACTGGAGCGGCATCGCCGACCTGTTCGGCCAGATGGGCCACAAGCTGTGGGCCTATGCGGTCAGCTTCGCGGTGATCGGCGTCTACTGGATCAGCCACCGGCGGATCTTCGCCCGGCTGCGGACGGCCAACGGCGTGCTCGACGTGCTCAATCTGGTCGTCCTGGGCCTGATCGGCCTGCTGCCCCTGGTCACCGAACTGCTGTGGGAGCACGGCGGCGCGGCCGCCATCGTCTATCTGGGCCTGGTGACGGCGATCGGCTTCGCCCTGGCGGCCCTCTGGGGCTACGCGGCCTTCGTCGGCGAACTGACCGGCCCGGTGCATCGGGGCGAGGCCCTGTTCACGCTGGCGCGCGTGGCGATCGCGCCCGGCCTGATGTGCGGCCTGATCTTCTTCGCTCTCAACCACGCCTGGGGCCTGGTCCTGCTGGCCCTGGCGCTGGCCGCCTTCATCGCCGGCGGCCGCTACATGCGCCGGCAGGCCGAGCAGACCGTCGAGATCGACCAACCCGAAGAGGCCTCGGCCTGATGCGCATCGTCTCCGGCCAGTTCCGCGGCAAGACCATCGCCACCCCGCCGGGCGACGCCACCCGTCCGACCTCGGACCGCGCCCGCCAGGCCGTGTTCAACATCCTCGAGCACGCCGCCTGGGCGCCGGAACTGCACGGGGCGCGGGTGATCGACGTCTTCGCCGGCTCGGGGGCCCTCGGTCTGGAAGCCCTCTCGCGCGGGGCCGTGAACTGCCTGTTCGTCGAGACCAACGAGGCCGCGCGCGGCGCCATCCGCCAGAACATCGACGCCTTCGGCCTGTTCGGCCAGACCCGCGTGCACCGCCGCGACGCCACCGACCTGGGTCTCCGCCCCGCCAGCGCCGGTCCGGCCTTCGACATCGCCTTCCTCGACCCGCCCTACGCCAAGGGCCTGGGCGAAAAGGCCCTGACCGAACTGGTCGCCGGCGGCTGGCTGGCCCCGGGCGCCATCGTGGTGTTCGAGCGCGGCGTCGGCGAACCGGATCCGGCGCTGGAAGCCTTCGAGACCCTGGACGCCCGCGACTACGGCGCGGCGCGGGTGCTGTTCCTGCGGCTGCTGTAGCGCCTCAAAGGCCCAGAGCACGCGGCGCCTGGTCGAGCGCCGCGTTCATTTCGCCATCGTCCTGGCAGCCGAGATCCACGACGAGGGTCCGACGCTCGTCGCCGCGCGACCACGCGATGATCACGCCGGCCGAGTCGAAGACATGGTCCTTGCAGTTTTCTTCCCCGACCGATCGGTCGGCGGCCGGCCTGTAGGCTTCCAGCGCCTGACGGAAGGCCGCGAACTGCTCGGGCGTGACGTGGCGCGTAAAGCGCCGTCGGCGCCAGTCGCCGAAGCGGACCTGATACTCGGTCTCGCCGCGCAACACGCCGTCCTCGCCGACGGTGAAGGTCGTTTGCTCACACCGCCCGCCGCAGAACGGCGGCGGAGAAGGTCTGTAGGTGATGCGCTCGATCCCCGGCGGCGAGCGTGGAACGCTTGCGCAGGCGGACAGGGCCAGCCCGATCCCCGCGAGCGCCGCTCGCATCCGATTGAGGTCACGCTTCATGACGCCATTCATGCCGCGTGAGCGCGCCGCTGTCGAACGGTCAGGGCCGCTTGCCCGGCCAGACCAGGTAGCCGTATTCGTCGCGGCCGGCCGACTGGTATTCGCCGTAAGAGCCGTAGGCCGCCGCATAGCCGTAGCTGGAAGCCGGTCCGGCCTCGGCGTAGCCGCTGGCGGCGCTGTCGTAGCGCTCGCGGCTGGACTCGTAGGACTCCTCGGTGCGCGAATAGGCCGAGCCGCCGCGATAGGTTTCCTGGCGGGCGACGTCGCCGCGATAGCCGTCATCCCGATACCCGCCCTCTTGATAGCCGGCGTCATAGCCGGCGTCGTCGTGACGGCGGCTGTAGCGGTCGGGCGCGTATTCCGGCGGCGGAGGCGGCGGCGGCAGGGCGGCGTGGTCCTCCACCCGCAGCGGCGGGCGGCCATAGCTCCAGCGGTCGAAGTCGCTCCAGCCGCGCTCGCCGTCGTCGCACTCCACCCGCTCCCAGCGATAGGCCCCGCCGGGACCGGTGACGCGGCGGGCGACGCATTCGCCAGGCCGGGTGTCGGGCGGCAGGATCTCCGGATCGACCGGCAGACTGGCGCGGTCGGGCGGACCGCCGGCCAGGCCGCGATCATGGGCCAGGGCCGGGGCGGCCAAGGCCAGGCCGGCGACGATCAGCAGCGGGGCGAAGCGGAAAGCATGGCGCATGGGGGAACACTCCAGGCCCGTTAATAAATCAGACCCGGGCGAGGCGCGCCCGCTCTTTCGCGCTCGGCGCGAGCTTGGCCGTTGATCACAGGGGGAACGAAGGCGGGATCGAAGGCGGCTTTTCCCATCGCCCGTCCTCGCCTAGGATCACATTCAAACAATCGTTCGAGGCGGGCGTCATGGCGATCGAGGCGGTGATCTGGGATTTCGGCGGGGTGTTCACCACCTCGCCCTTCGAAGCCTTCCGCCGCTACGAGGCGCGCAACGACCTGCCGACCGACTTCCTGCGCGGGGTCAACGCCGTCGATCCCGACACCAACGCCTGGGCGCGGTTCGAGCGGGCCGAGATCGACGCGGCCGCCTTCGACGCCCTGTTCCTGGAGGAGTCCACGCGGCTGGGCCACGCCGTGCCGGGGGCCGACGTGCTGCCGCTGCTGTCGGGCGAGGTGCGGCCCGGGATGGTGGCGGCGCTGAAAGCCTGCAAGGCCCGATTCAAGGTCGGCTGCATCACCAACAACGTGCCCGGCGCCGGCCATGGGACGGGCATGGCCTCGTCGCCGGAAAAGGCCGCGGCCGTGAGCGAGATCCTGTCGCTGTTCGACGCCCTGATCGAAAGCTCCAAGGCCGGGGTGCGCAAGCCCGACCCGCGCATCTACCAGATGATGTGCGAGCTGCTGGATGTCGCGCCCGAAGCTTGCGTCTATCTCGACGACCTGGGGGTCAACTGCAAGCCGGCGGCCGCCCTGGGCATGACCGCCATCAAGGTGAGCAGCGAAGAGCAGGCCATTGCCGAGCTTGCGGCGGCGACCGGATTGGCGTTCTGAAGAAGGCTGACGTTTTCGGAGCCGCCCGCATGACCGCCCCCGCCAAGATCGGCGCCGCCGCCGCCCTCGCCCAGCTCGAAGGCTGGACCGCCGCCAGCGGCAAGGACGCCATCGAGAAGACCTATAGGTTCGACAACTTCAACGCCGCCTTCGGCTTCATGACCCGCGTGGCCATCGAGGCCGACAAGCGCGACCATCACCCCGAGTGGTTCAACGTCTACAACCGCGTCGAGGTGACCCTGACCACTCACGACTGCGACGGCGTGAGCGAACGCGACGTGCAGTTGGCGAAGTTCATGGACGCGATCGCGGGATAGCGAGCCTCTAGACGCCCCCTCTCAATGCCCGTCATTCCCGCCCTTGTGGCGGGAAACCCTGGTTCCGCTAACACGTGAGGCGCAAGCGACGTGCTGAGCACGTCGCCTCATCCGCCCTTGCGGCTGACAGAGGGCTTCCCGCCACAAGGGCGGGAATGACGGGAAGGAAAGGGGCGCCGCATTCTTGCCCCTTCCCCTCCTCCCGCATCCGGTTCAAACTATCGTTTGAATTTCAGGGAGGACGCCGAATGGCGCAGACCACGGGCCGGGTCGCCGGCAAGAAGGCCTTCATCACCGGCGCGGCCCAGGGACTGGGCGCGGCGGCGGCGCGCAAGCTGGCCTCGGAGGGCGCCAAGGTCGCCCTGGCCGACATCAATGTCGACGGGGCCAAGGCCGTGGCGGCCGAGATCAACGCCGCCCACGGCGCCGGCACGGCCTTCGCCTACGCCCTCGACGTCACCCAGGAAGACCAGTGGATCGCGGCCCTCGAAGCGGCGGCGAACGACCTCGGCGGGATTTCGGTTCTGGTCAACAACGCCGGGGTGGCCGGCGACAAGCCGCTGGAGCAGATGGAGTTCGACCTCTGGAAGAAGATCATGTCGATCAATGTCGACAGCGTCTTCCTGGGGGCCAAGCACGCCCTGACCCACATGCGCGCCCACCAGCCGGGCTCGATCGTCAACATCAGCTCGATCGCCGGCCTGATCGCCAACCACAACTCGCCGGCCTACAACGCCTCCAAGGCCGGGGTCTGGCTGCTCAGCAAGAACATCGCCCTCTACTGCGCCAAGCAGGGGCTCGACATTCGCTCGAACTCGATCCACCCGACCTTCATCGACACGCCTATCCTCGACCCGCTGAGCCAGCGCATCGGCAAGGAAGAGGCCCACGCCAAGCTCGGCCGGCAGATCCCGCTGGGCCATATCGGCGAGCCCGACGACATCGCCAACGCCGTGCTCTACCTGGCCAGCGACGAGAGCAAGTTCATGACCGGGGCCGAGCTGAAGCTGGATGGCGGCATATCGGCGATGTGACGCGCGATCCTTCTCCCCTTGCGGGAGAAGGTGTCGGCGAAGCCGACGGATGAGGGGTCGCACCCACGAAAAACGCCGCGGCGGCTGGTCAGCTGTCGCGGCGTCTTGCTTTTGAGAGACCCCTCACCCGACCTCCCTTCGGGAGGCCACCCTCTCCCGCAAGGGGAGAGGGGGTTAGCGCGGCGCTCGCTTCGCGAGGATCCGTTGCAGGGTGCGGCGGTGCATGTTGAGGCGGCGGGCCGTCTCGGAGACGTTGTGGCCGCACATCTCGTAGACCCGCTGGATGTGCTCCCAGCGCACGCGGTCGGCGCTCATCGGGTTTTCCGGCGGGGCGGGCGCGGCGTCCTTGGCGGCCAGCAGGGCGCGGGCCACGTCGTCGGCGTCGGCCGGCTTGGAGAGATAGTCGACCACCCCGGCCTTAACCGCCGCCACCGCGGTGGCGATGTTGCCGTAGCCGGTCAGCATGATGACCTTGGCGTCGGCGCGGGCGTCGCGCACGGCCTCGACCACCTTGAGGCCCGAGCCGTCCTCGAGCCGCATGTCCAGCACCGCATGGGCCGGGGCGTTGCTCTTCAGCGTGCTCATCGCCTCGGCCACCGAGGCGCAAAGCGTCACCTCGAAGCCGCGTTGTTCCAAAGCTCGACCGAGCCGCGTTCTCAGCGGCGCATCGTCGTCGAGCAGAAGCAGGGACTTGTCCGGCAGCGCCGCGACCAGTTCACCGATATCCGCCATGAACTCAGCGCCTCCCCGCGCCAATACTCAACCGGGTGTCGTGCACCATCATGTGTACGACTTGCAAAACTTCGCAAGTCTTTCGTCTTCAAACGCCGATGAAGCCAGGAGCCTCCATCGCCGGGCGCGGCCACCGCGCGGCCACCACCGCGCCGCCTCGTCGTCCATTTCTGAAATCCACCGCCGCCCCTGTTCGTTCCAACAGGGTCTTGGCGATGAAGAAGCCCAGGCCCATGCCGATGTGGCCGGTCCGGGAGCCTTCCGCCCCAGGACGTGACGTTACGTAAGGTTCGCCTAGTTTGGCCAGTACTTCCGGAGAAAAACCCGGACCGTCGTCGCGAACCTCGATCAGGATCGAGCGGGCGTCGAAGCGGGCCACGACGATCACCTCCGAACGGGCGAAGTCGACGGCGTTCTCGACGATCGAGGTCAGGGCGTGGATCACCTCGGCCCGCCGCCAGACGTCGGGCGCGGATTCGCCGGAGGGACCGTTGACCACCGCTTCGACCCGCACGCCGTGGATCATGTGCGGCTCGATGATCTCGTGCACCAGCTGGGTCAGGCTCATGCGCTCGTGCACGGCGTCCTGGGCCTCGGGCATCTCGGTCAGGCGTTGCAGGATCTCGCGGCAGCGGGCGGCCTGGCCGATCAGCAGTTCGGCGTCCTCGCGGGTCTGCTCGTCGGGGGCGCCGCGCGCCATCTCGCGAGCGACGACCGAGATGGTGGCGAGCGGCGTGCCCAGTTCGTGCGCCGCCGCGGCCGCCAGGGCGCCCAGGGCCGACAGCCGCTGCTCGCGGGCCAGCACGGTCTCGGTGACGTTGAGGGCCAACTCCATGCGGGCCGACTCCGTCGCCGCCTGCCAGGCGTAGAGGCCGGTGACGACGATCCCCAGCACCCGGGCCGCGACGATGGCGATGACCACCATGCCCTCGGGCCGGGGCGTGGCCGGCACGCCGGCGGCCGACGGCAGCGGCATGTAGAGGAAGGCCAGCACGATGCTGACGATGACCGCCAGCACGCCCAGGCCCAGGGCGTAGCGCGCCGGCAGGGTGGCCGCCGCCAGGGTGACGGGCGCGATCAGCAGCAGGGAGAACGGATTGAACACCCCGCCGGTCAGATAGAGCATGCCGGCCAGTTGCAGGATGTCGAAGGCGATCTGGGCGGTGGCCTCGACGTCGCGGGCCATGCGCTGGCCGGTCGAGGCCAGGCCGATCAGCACGTTCAACCACGCCGAGAGCGCGATCAGCGAGAAGCAGAGGGCGTAGGGCACCTGGACGTCGAGGACGAGGCCGCAGAACAGCACCGTCACCGATTGACCCGCCACGGTCAGCCAGCGCTGGGCCAGCAGGGTTCGCACCCGGAGGCGGCCGCGGCGGAGCCCAGGACCCGCCCACGACCAGTCGTCGCTGTCTTGCGCCGCTCCGCCGTCGGGCCTATCGAGCCCGTCGTGGGATAGTTTCTTCGGCGCGTCCTTGAACGAAGCGTCGGCCATGTCGCCACATTAAGGCCAGAAATTTCGATCTGGCGAGCCCCAAAGGACGCGTACCCCATGAACCGCAACCGCCTGACCGTCCTGGCCGTGTGCGTGGTGGGGGTGATCCTGGCCGGCGCGCTGATCTTCCGCAGCGGGGTCTTTTCGCCTCCGCCGCCGCCCTCGGCGGTGGGCGGACCGTTCCAGCTGGTCGACTATGACGGCAAGCCGGTCGACGAAACGGTGCTCAAGGGCAAGTGGAGCGCCCTGTTCTTCGGCTTCACCTACTGCCCCGACGTCTGCCCCGGCACGCTGCAGGCCCTGGCGACCGCCAGCGACCAGCTGGGCCCCAGGGCCAAGGACCTGCAGATCGTCATGGTCTCGGTCGATCCGCAGCGCGACACGCCGGCGGTGATGAAGACCTACCTGACGGCCGGCTACCTGCCCAAGAACATCGTCGGCCTGACCGGCTCGCCGGCCCAGGTGGACGCGGCGGTGAAGACCTATCGCGGCTACTACAAGAAGGTCGGCGACGGCCCCGACTACAGCGTCGACCACTCCACGGCGATCTACGTCATCGACCCCAAGGGCCGCTTCGACCGGGTCATCGCCTACAGCCTGCCGCCCGAAGAGATCGCCCGTCAGCTGAAGGCGGCGATGGACGGGCGGTAGAACGCCCATTTTTGCGGCGCAATGCCGCTAGGTCACTTCAGGGCTGTACCTTCTTAACCGCCAGCGTGTTATGCTGCATTGCACAATCGCTGGAGACGGCATGCTGTACGCCCTGCACGAAGCGAGCTTCTACGCCTCGACCCCGCTACGCCTGGCCGCCCGCGCGGCCCGGGACTTCTGGGGCTCGCCCCTGAACCCGGCCGCCAGCACCGAGCTGGGCCGGCGGCTCTATGCCGGCGCCGACCTGTTCTCCAACGTCACCCGCCGCTACGGCAAGCCCGACTGGCGGATCGACAGCGTCAAGATCAACGACGTCGACGTGCGCGTGCGCCCCACCGTCGTCTGGCAGAGCCCGTGGGCCCGGCTGATCCAGTTCGACCGCGACATGTCCGACATGCGCCGCGCCGGCCGCTTCGAGCTGGACCCCGCCGTGCTGATCGTCGCCCCGCTTTCGGGCCACTACGCCACGCTGCTGCGCGGCACGGTCGAGGCCTTCCTGCCCGACCACGCGGTGTTCATCGTCGACTGGCAGAACGCCCGCGAAGTTTCGGTCCTGCAGGGCCGCTTCGACTTCCACGACTATATCGACCACATCCGCGACATGCTGCGGGTGCTGGGGCCGCGCCCCAACGTGCTGGCCGTCTGCCAGCCCGGACCGCCGGTGCTGGCCGCCGCCGCCCTGATGGCCGAGGACAACGATCCCTCGCGTCCGGCCAGCATGACCTTCATGGGCTCGCCGATCGACGCGCGCCTGTCGCCGACCGTGACCAACAACCTGGCGGAGGAAAAGCCCTTCACCTGGTTCCAGTCGAACATGATCTACACCGTGCCCGCGCCCTATCCGGGCATGGGCCGGCGCGTCTATCCGGGCTTCGTGCAGCTGGCCAGCTTCATGAGCATGAACGCCGACAAGCACCAGGAAGCCCACCAGCGCTACTTCCACAGCCTGGTCGACGGCGACGGCGACAGCGCCGACAAGCACCTGGAATTCTACGACGAGTACCTGTCGGTGCTCGACCTGACCGAAGAATTCTATCTCCAGACCATCGACATCGTCTTCCAGCGGCACCTGCTGCCGAAGGGCGAGCTGATGCATCGCGGCCGCCACGTGAACACCGCGGCGATCACCGACATCGGCCTGATGACGGTCGAGGGCGAGAAGGACGACATCTCCGGCATCGGCCAGACCCAGGCCGCCCACGACCTGTGCACGAACATCCCGGCAGAGCTGAAGGAAGACTACGTCCAGCCGGGCGTGGGCCACTACGGGGTGTTCAACGGCCGCCGGTTCCGTGAGGAGATCTATCCCAAGGTCCGCGACTTCATCCTGCGCAGCGATCCGAACTTCGGCGGCAAGAAAGCCTAGTCGCCGGCCGCGCCCCTGAGGCGGCGATCACCCGGCCAGCGGGGCGCGGTATAGATTCCCGACGGCGCGGAACCGCCCTCGCCCAGCGCGGCCAGGGCGACGCGGCGGCGCCCGTCGACGGCCACGAAGACGTTGGCCTTGGCCGCCTCCAGAGCCTCCGGCGTGACGGCGACCAAACGGATCTCGCGCAGAAACAGCGGCCCCTGCGCCCGCAGCGGCGCCGCCTGCCATGAGCATGTCAGGTCCGCGCAGGCGACGCGGTAGACGACGCAGGCGTTCTCGACGCAGGTCTGGCGCAGGCTCTCGGCCGGCAGGTCGATGAAGTTGTCACCGGCGACGACCTGCACCTTCACGCCAAGCCGCGCCGCCGCCTCGGGATCGGCCACGGCCGGGCGGCCGTCCCTCACGACGCGCACCGAACCGACGACCTCGGAGACAGGCGCGTAGTCGCGAGCGATGCAGAAGGGCGGATCCTGGCAGACGAGATCGAACACGCGGAACTCCGGTCGGGATCAGGCGAAGGCCGGCGGCAGGGTGCGGCCCAGGGCGGTGCGCTCGGGGGTCTCGCCGTCCCACAGGTGGAAGGCGCCCTTCATGTGCCGGACGATGTGGAACGGCCCGTTGCGGTCCCAGAAGTGGTGATAGAGGAACGAGTCGTGGGCGATCGGCATGCCGATCAGCGAGAAGGTGTCGAACGACGTCTTGGGCGGCCCGTTGCTCTGCTTGACCACGGCGTAGAGATCCAGGTCGTCGCCGATCACCACCGCCAGGCGCGTGCCGGCGACATCGGTCAGGCGGATCGGGTCGTTGGACCGGATGTAGTGGCGGCTGGCGGCGATGGCCTGGGCGTCGACCGCCGCGTCGCGCGCGACCGCCACGGCCCGGATGGCGTCGGCGAAGGGCGCTGAAGCAAAACCGGTGGCGGTGACGGGAAAGCTCGCCGGCAGGTTCGCGGCCTGGCGAAACAGCGCCGCCTGGGCCTCGGCCATGGCCCCGCCCAGCGAGTGGCCGGTGAAGGTCGCCCGCGCCACCGGCAGGCCTTGCGCGACCAGGGCCGCATGGGCCGCCAGGGCGTAGGTCAGCGCCGCGTTGACGGTGCGGGTGTCCTGCAGCACGGCCGACTTGAAGTTCAGCAGCCAGTCCAGCTCGCTGTCGGTGCCGCGGTTGACGATCACCAGTTCGGCCGGCCCCGGCGCGTAGAAGCAGAAGGCGTCGTAGCCGCTGGGCTTGTCGTTGGCCGGCCCGATCGGCGCGACGAGACCCAGCTTGCCCAGCCAGGACGGCGCGGTGGCCTCGGTCGTGGGCTTGTGGAAGGCGCGGTAGACCCAGGCGCTGAGCGCCGCCAGCACCGCATGGCCCGAGCCGAAGGGCGCGCCGGACTTCACGTGGTCCCGGATGGCGGCCGCCAGGGCGGCGCTGCGATCCGCCCGGGCGGGAACCTTGAGCAACACCGTCACGCCACACCCCCGACTAGAGAAATAACGCCGTTATCGCCAAGGTAGATTTCCACTCCCTCGCGGTCAACGGCGCCTCTTGCGTCCGGCGGCGACGAGCGCGATCTAGAGGGCGATGAACCTTTTCCGCCCGCAGCCGAAAGCCGCCCCGAAACGCTTCGCCGACGGCGACCGGCTGGAGGTGGAAGGCTGCGCCCTGCGGCTGAAGGTGGACGGCCGCGCCCGGAGGGTGTCGCTGCGGGTCGATCGGGCCAAGTCCGAGATCGTCGCCATCGCCCCTACCCCGCGCCGCCTGACCGAGGCCGTGGCCTTCGCCCACGAAAAGGCGGGCTGGATGAGCCTGCAGCTGGCCGCCCTGCCAGGCCGCCAGGTGATAGAGCCCGGCGGCGTGCTGAAGATCTGGGGCAAGCCCTACCGGCTCGAGGTCGCGCCCGGCCGGGCGCGGATCACGGACGACGCCTTGATCGCCCCCGACGACGCCAACTGGGGGCTGAAGATCCTGCGGCTGGTCAAGCGCGAGGCGCTGGAGAAGCTGACAGAGCGGACGGCCCATCACGCCGGGCGTCTGGGACGGCCCATGCCGTCGGTGGCGGTGGCCGACCCCAAGGCCCGCTGGGGCTCGTGCCGGCCGGCCCGTCCGGGCGCGCCGGCGGCGATCCGCTACAGCTGGCGGCTCGTCCTGGCCCCGGCGGCGGTGGCCGACTACGTCGTCGCCCACGAATGCGCCCACCTGATCGAGGCCAATCACGGCCCGCGCTTCTGGGCGCTGTGCGAGACCCTGATCGGCGATCCGGCGCCGCACCGCGCCTGGCTGCGGGCCCACGCGGCGCAGCTGCACGCGATCTCGGCCTAGACCTTGTCATCCCGGCGAGCCGCCGGGATGACAAGAGCGGGCAAGCTTACAGCTGGCCCAGCAGATAGTCGGCCGACGAGACCTTGAATTCACCGGCTTCCTCGACGTTCAGCGTCTCGACGACGCCGTCCTTGGCGACCAGCGAGTAGCGCTGCGAGCGCACGCCCATGCCGAACTTCGAACCGTCGAAGTCCAGGCCCAGGGCGCGGGTGAAGTCGCCGTTGCCGTCGGCCAGCAGCACGACCTCGTCGGAGATGCCCTGGTCGGCGCCCCAGGCCTTCATCACGAAGACGTCGTTGACCGAGACGCAAGCGATGGTGTCGACGCCCTTGGCTTTCAGTTCGGCGGCCTTCTCCTTGAAGCCCGGCAGGTGCTTGGCCGAGCAGGTGGGGGTGAACGCGCCGGGGACGGCGAACAGGGCGACGGTCTTGCCCTTGAAGAGGTCGTCGGAGGTGACCGGCTTGGGGCCTTCGGCCGAGCTGGTCATGAACGTGGCCGCCGGAAGCGTGTCGCCAACCTTGATCGCCATGGTGTCATCCTGTTCTGAAAGGGCGCTCCGGAGATAAAGCGTCCGGATCGGTTCGCCAATAACGTGGTTTGACTTGAAACCGACGCGTTGTGTGCCGATCCTCAACAGATGGACGCTCCCGAGACCGATCCCCTCGACGGCGAGGGCCAATTCCTGACCGGACGGGTCCTGGTGGCCATGCCCGGCATCGAGGACCCGCGCTTCGAACGCGCCGTGGTCTATCTCTGCTCGCACGACGACGAACAGGCCATGGGCCTGGCGGTGAACCGCCCGGTCGAGGGCCTGACGGTCTTCGAACTGCTGGGCAAGCTGGGCATCGACCCGGAAGTGCGCGCGCCCAGCGACCTCGTCATGCTGGGCGGACCGGTGGAGCGCGAGCGCGGCTTCGTGCTGCACACCGACGACTACGCCTCGCCGGAATCGACCTCGCCGATCGCCGACGGCCTGGCCCTGACCGTCACCCGCGACGCGCTCGACGCCCTGGGCAGCCGCATCCACCGTCCGCGCCGGGCGATCCTGGCCCTGGGCTATTCGGGCTGGGGCGCCGGCCAGCTGGAGCAGGAGCTGCGCGACAACGTCTGGCTCATCTGCGACGCCGACGAGGGCCTGCTGTTCGACGACGACCACGACAGCAAGTGGACCAGGGCCCTGGCCAAGATCGGCGTCACCGCCGACCACCTGTCGGCCCAGGCCGGTCGGGCCTAGGCCCGCCGCAACGGGATCTCGAAGCGGAAGGTCGATCCGACGCCGGGCGTGCTGTCGACCGCGATGGACCCGCCCATCAGCTCGACCAGTTCGCGGCAGATCGACAGACCCAGGCCCGACCCGCCATGCGAGCGGGTGGACGAGCCGTCGACCTGGGAGAAGGTCTCGAACAGGCGCGGCAGGTGCTCGGCCGCCACGCCGACGCCGGTGTCGGCGACCGCGAAGGCCAGCCCCGAAGACCCTTCGGAAACCACGACCCGCACCGCCCCGACCTCGGTGAACTTCACGGCGTTGGCGACCAGGTTGCCCAGCACCTGGCGCAATCGCATCGGATCGCCGGTCCAGGCGCCTCGGCAGCCTTCGTCGACGCTCCAGGACAGCTCGATCCGGCGGCTCGCCGCCGCGCCAGAGAAGACCGCGCAACTGGCGTCCACCAGGGCCTCGAGATCGAAGACCGCCTCGCGCAGCCCGACGGCGCCGGCTTCCAGGCGGGTCATTTCGAGCACGTTGGTCAAGAGCGCCAGCAGGGCCTGGGCCGACTCCTCGGCGATCGCCAGGCGCTCGCGCTGGACCGGCGGCAGCTCGCCGGCGGCCATGATCTGGGTCATGCCCAGCACGCCGTTCAGCGGCGTGCGGATCTCGTGGCTCATATTGGCCAGGAACTGGCTCTTGGCCAGGTTGGCGGCCTCGGCCTGCTCCTTGGCCTCGACCAGCGCCTGCCGCTTGCGGGCGAGATTGGCCAGCACCCGCGACAGCCAGGCGAAGAGCACGACGCTGGCCCCGACCAGCAGCAGGAAGACCACGCCCAACCAGGGCGCGGCGCGCAGCAGCAGCGACATCCCCGGATCCCGGGCAGGCCAGGCCAGGGCGCCGATCCGCCGTCCCCGGCGATCATGCAGCGCCACATAGGGCTCCACCGCCTCGTCGCCCGTCATCAGGCTCAGCCCCTCGACACCGAGGTCGCCGCGCATGCCCGCGATGAAGCCGGAGCCGATCCGCCGGGCCGAGACCACCACGACCGGCGCGCCGGGCCGCCTGGCCATCAGCGCGGGATGCTCGGCGATCACGTCGCTGGCCACCACCAGATAGAGCGCGTCGCCCGACCGCACGAGGCCGGAAGCGGTCGAGACGCCCTCCAGATCGGCGCGCCCCGCCCGGCGGGCAGAGAGGGCGCTGGCGGTCACCGTCTCGACGATGTCGTCGGCGTCGATCCGCAGCGCCTCGACACGGTCGGGCAAGACGCGTTTGCCGGCGATGGAGGCGTAGACCACCCTGCCTTCGCGGACGGCGAAACTCAGGTCGTGACTGAAGTAGCGATGGTAGTAGTCGCCGTAATTGACGTCGGCCCAGGCGGCGTCGACCTCGCCGGTCATGGACCTGTAGGCCTCGTCCCAGACGGTGGCCGAGGTTACCTCCCGCGTCATGCGGTCGAGGGTGCGGCGGACGGTGCGTTCGATCAGCGCCCGCTCGTCCAGGGTCTCAATATGATCGAGCGACCGCGCGGCGAGCAGCATCAAGGCCAGACCGCCGAGGATCGAGGCCGCCACCAGCACGACGGCCGAGCCGACGATCCAATGGATCGCCTGCAATCGGCGGGCTTCGGGAGAGGTCGGAGTGCGCAACACGCCTCTTGGCCTAAAGGCCGCGTCGCTAGCGCTTCGTTAACTGCGACCGATGGCCGCAAGACATCGTTTTTCCAAAACCGTAAGGACCCTGGTCACGAATGGCGGTCCACTGGATCGGCAAGATCCGGAGTTCTTGATGCGCACCTTCCTCGCCGGGGCCGCCCTGGCCGTCGCCCTCGCCTCGCCTGTTCTCGCCCAGACCGCTGTCGAACCCGCGGTCACGATCACCGGCAAGATCGGCGTGGTGTCGGACTACCGGTTCCGGGGCGCGACCTTCTCCGACGAGCAGCCGGCCCTGCAAGGCGGGCTGACCGCCACGGCCGCCAACGGCCTCTATGGCTGGGTCTGGGGCTCGACCATCGACGACTACGGCGGCGCGACCACCGAACTGGACGTCGCCCTGGGCTACACCTTCACCGCCGGCGGCACGACCTTTGACGTCTCGGCCGCCCGCTACGGCTATCCCGGCGGTCAGGACGTCGACTACTGGGAGCTGCCGATCTCGGCCAGCCGCGCCTTCGGCGACTGGACCTACGGTCTGGGCTTCGCCTGGTCGCCCGAACAGGACGCCCTGGGCGGGATGGACAACCGCTATGGCTATGTCCGCGCCGCCTGGACCTCGCCCAAGGTTCCCGTGACCATCGCCGCCCAGCTCGGCTACGAGGACGGCGCCTTCGCCCCCGACGGCAAGTGGGACTGGTCGCTGGGCGTGAACCACAAGATCAAGGCCGTGGACCTGGGCCTGGCCTACATCGGCAGCGACCGCGCCCCCGACACGGTGGTGGCCTCGGTGACGGCGGGGTTCTAGGGCGCGAGAAGCATCGTCGGCAGGACCTTTTCGATCTCCGCCCAATAGGCCGCGCCGCCCAGGGCCAGATCATGCGAGCCGGGCAAGGTGACGATGGTCGGGCCGGCGCAGGCCCTCGGCGGCGTCCAGGAGACCCTGTCATCCGCCTGCGCCAGGTAGACGCGCGAGCCCGGCGGAAGCAGGCAGGCGTCGAAGGCGTCCAACCAGCGCCGGAACGGCCGGCCAGGCGCGAGGCCCGGCCCAAAGACGCGCTCATGCATCAGTTGGCTGCGCGCGACCGAAGCCTCGATGCGCGGACGCAGGCCTTCGGGATAGGGCCGGCCCATCCGCGCCTCGTCCGCCCTGACCATGTCGGCGGGCGAACGATAGGCGGTCATCGGCACGCTGAGGATCACGCGATCGGGCTTGAGACGCCCACGTTCGAGCGCCACGCGGATGGGCAGGGCCCCGAAACTGTCGCCCGCCAGGACCAGGGGACGGCGATACCGGGCCTGATCGGCCAGTTCGTCTTCCAGCGCGGCCAGGTCGGCGTCGAGCGCGTCCCGTCCGCCGACGGCCAGGCGTCGCCAGGCGCCGTCGCTCAGGCCGTCCTGGCCCGCCACGCCCACGCGCACCACGACCGCGCCCAGGTTGACCGCCGTGACGGCGACGGCGCCATGACCGAACTCGGGCGCGCCGCCCGGGCCGCCGTCGAAATAGACCAAGGTCCCCCGGGTCGGGACCTCCGGCCGATCGACGAACAGGCTGAGAGGACGGTTGGCCGATCCGGCCATGACCCGCCGACGCTCGGCCCGCGCAGGCGGCGGTGTGAAGGCCTTGACGTTCCAGCCGGGAGGCAGACCCCCTAGCCGAAGCGGGCAGGCGCGTGAGACCTGGCCCGCGGCAGAGGTCCGCACCACGCGACGCGTGTCCACGCTGTCGCCCACGCCCAGCAGCATGCCCCCGGGAACCCGGAAGGCGAAGCTGACGATATCGGCATGACGGCCGGTCTTCAGCACCTCCGCGGACATCGGCGCGACATAGGCCGACGTCCGGCCATCCAGCAGCGGGATGAACTCGCCGGTCGGACAATCGGGACCCTGGTCGCGGCAGACCTGCTCGCGCTCGGCCCGGGTGAGCAGCAGACGGCCCTTGGCGAGCGGCAGGGTCGTTCCGGCGGAAGCGATCAGCGCCACCTCGGTCGGCGTGGGCCAGAGGCCGCAGAGTTCGGGCGCATCACAGCGGATCCGGCGCGGCGCCGTCGGTCCGGCCGCCGCCTCGGCATAGCCGAACACCCGTCGTGACGGCCCCTCGAAGGTCGACTGCAACGCCGCCTCCGGCGCGCCGTCATTGACCATCAGCCGCGCGCATCCACCCACATAGTAGCCGGCCGCCCGGCAGGGATCGTCCGCGACCGTGGCGATCTGCGTGACCTTGCCGTCCAGGCCGATGCGGAACACGCCCCCGCCGTGAAGGCGCACGGTCATCGAGGTTTCGTCGAGGCTGACCCCGGTGATCGGCGCCATGGCCGAGATCTTCACCCAGCCGGCGCAAGGACCCGAAAGGCAATCGCTCGGCGCGAAGGCGGCGTCGTAGACCGACCCGGCGAACGGGCCGCGCACGCCGACGATCCCGGCCCCGAACGCCGCCGCCAGGCCGCCCTTCGGCGAGACGAGATAGTGATTGGCGTCACAGATCTCTTCGAAGGGCGCGCCAGTGCGGGCGTGCAGCAGCTGCGCTTCCTCGGCCCGGACCGGCGACCCGAACAGGAACACAGACGCGAAAGCGGCCGCCCAGGCGGCGAGATACGAAGAGAACAAGGCCCACCCGGCTGACTATCAGCCCTAGGTTGCGCCATGGCGTAGGCTTAGACAAGCTTGTCCGGCCCCTCGCCGCACCTTGCCCCCAAACGCAAAGCGGGCGGCCCCTTTCGGAGCCGCCCGCTGCTTTTTCAGGTCAAACCTGAAAGCCGGCGTCAGGTGTTGACGGCGTCTTCCGGCGAGACTTCGGCCTTCTTCGACAGGTCTTCACCCGTCGTCTGGTCGACGACCTTCATCGACAGCTTGGTCTTGCCGCGATCGTCGAAGCCCAGGAGCTTCACCTTCACGATCTGGCCTTCCTTCAGCACGTCCGACGGCTTGGCGACGCGTTCGTTGCTGATCTGGCTGACGTGGACGAGGCCGTCCTTGGCGCCGAAGAAGTTCACGAAGGCGCCGAAATCAACGACCTTGACGACCTTGCCGTCATAGATCGCGCCGACTTCAGCTTCCTGCGTGATCGACTTGATCCAGTCGATGGCGGCCTTGATCTTGGCGCCGTCCGAGGCCGAGACCTTCACGGTGCCTTCGTCGTTGATGTCGACCTTGGCGCCGGTGGTGGCGACGATCTCACGGATCACCTTGCCGCCGGTGCCGATCACTTCGCGGATCTTGTCGGTCGGGATGGTGATGGTCTCGATCTTCGGAGCGAAGTCGCCGACTTCCTCGCGCGGCGCGTCCATGGCCTTGTTCATTTCGCCAAGGATGTGCTCGCGGCCGCCTTTGGCTTGCGCCAGGGCCTGCTCCATGATCGCGGGCGTGATGCCGGCGATCTTGATGTCCATCTGCAGCGAGGTCAGGCCCTCGCTGGTGCCGGCCACCTTGAAGTCCATGTCGCCCAGGTGATCTTCGTCGCCGAGGATGTCGGACAGAACGGCGAAGCCGTCCTTTTCGAGGATCAGGCCCATGGCGATGCCCGAGACCGGACGGACCAGCGGAACGCCGGCGTCCATCATGGCCAGCGACGAACCGCAGACCGTGGCCATCGAGGACGAGCCGTTCGACTCGGTGATCTCGGAGACCAGGCGGATGGTGTAGGGGAAGTCTTCCTTGCTCGGCAGCATCGGGCGCAGGGCGCGCCAGGCCAGCTTGCCGTGGCCGATTTCGCGGCGGCCCGGGCTGCCCATACGGCCGGTTTCACCGACGCTGTAGGGAGGGAAGTTGTAGTGCAGCAGGAAGGATTCCTTGTAGGTGCCTTCCAGGGCGTCGATGAACTGCTCGTCGTCGCCGGTGCCCAGGGTGGCGACCACGATCGCCTGGGTCTCGCCGCGGGTGAACAGGGCCGAACCGTGGGTGCGCGGCAGGATGCCGACTTCGCCCAGGATCGGACGGACCTTGTCGACGGTGCGGCCGTCGATGCGGATGCCGGTGTCGAGGATCGAGCGACGGACGATATCCGCTTCCAGTTCCTTGAACACCGAGACCAGCTTCAGCGGGTCGATGCCGGCCGGGTTGGCGTCGCTCTTGGCGAAGGTCTCGATGGCCTTGGCCTTGGCGGCGCCCAGGGCCGAAACGCGTTCGCCCTTGGCCTGGATCTTGTAGGCGTCGGCCAGGTCCTGACCCACGGCCTTCTTCACTTCGGCCTTCAGGGCGTCGGTGTCTTCCGGTTGGAAGTCGAACGGCTCCTTGGCGGCGTGTTCGGCCAGCTCGATGATCGCGTCGATCACCGTCTGCATTTCCTTGTGGGCGAAGTTGACGCCGCCCAGGACGATCTCTTCCGAGAGTTCCTGGATTTCGCTTTCGACCATCATCACGGCTTCGGCGGTGCCGGCCACGACGAGGTCCATCTTGCTTTCCTTCAGCTCGTCGAGCGTCGGGTTCAGCACGTAGCCGCCATCAACGTAACCGACGCGCGCGGCGCCGATCGGGCCCATGAACGGAGCGCCCGACAGGACCAGGGCGGCCGAGGCGGCCACCATGCCCAGGATGTCGGGATCGTTCTCGAGGTCGTGCTGCAGCACGGTGACGACGACCTGGACTTCGTTCTTGAAGCCCTTGACGAACAGCGGACGGATCGGACGGTCGATCAGGCGGGAAACCAGGGTTTCCTTTTCCGACGGACGGCCTTCGCGCTTGAAGAAGCCGCCGGGGATCTTGCCGGCCGCGAAGGTCTTTTCTTGGTAGTTGACCGTCAGCGGGAAGAAATCTTGGCCGGGCTTCGCCTTCTTGGCGAACACGGCGGTGGCCAGGACGACGGTTTCGCCCATGGTGGCCAGAACGGCGCCGTCGGCTTGACGGGCGATGCGACCGGTTTCGAGGACCAGCGTCTTGCCGCCCCACTCGATCGTCTTGCGTTTGATATCGAACATTTTTCTTCTTTCGGTTCCCGCGGGCGGATTCCCGTCGGGGGTGGACAGGGGCGGACGGCCAATGGAGCCGGCCCGATGATCCTCATCCTAATGTGACAGGCGGGGGTTTGAGGACGTGAACCCTCACACGTACGGGGCGCCGGTCCTTTGGGACCTGGAACCCTTGGATCCGCCGCTTCGGCCTGTCTCGAAGCGAGGACCCTAAAAAGCGTTCCGCCGCCCTACCGGAGTAAGGCGGCGGAAATGCGCCTTAGCGGCGCAGACCCAGCTTCTCGATGAGAGCCGCGTAACGGCCTTCGTCGGACTTCTTCAGGTGGTCGAGGAGACGGCGACGCTGGGAAACCAGCTTCAGCAGGCCACGACGGCTGTGGTTGTCCTTCTTGTGGGTCTTGAAGTGCTCGGTCAGGTTCGAGATGCGCTCCGAGAGGATCGCGACCTGGACTTCAGCGCTGCCGGTGTCACCCTCGGTGCGAGCGTGTTCGGCGATAAGAGCGCTCTTGCGCTCGGCAGTGATCGACATCGGGTTGTCTCCGCTCAGGTGAGTTGGAAGACCCGCACCGGATTGAGCTTTCCGGCGCGCATCTCGCACAAGGCCACCAGGCGCTCTCCGGACATGGCGGAAACAGTGCGATCGCCGGGCGTGAGCTCGGCTTTCAGCTGTTCCACCTGCCTGGGTAGCAGAACGATGGCGCGTCCTTGCGCAAGCCGAAAGGCGTCTTCGTCGGTCACGGCCAACGCCGGGATGTCGTCCAGCGCGGTCTCGACCGGAAGCAATGCCTCCGACAGGCGGGCCTCATAGCTCAAATTCTCGAGACTTTCCAGGCTTATCGCCGAATCCTCGGCGAACTGGCCCACCCGCGTTCGGCGAAGCTGGCTGACATGTCCACAGGCGCCGAGCGCGGCCGCCAGATCCCGGACCACGGCGCGCACATAGGTGCCCTTGCCGCATTCCATCTCCAGCTCGACATGGTCGGCGTCGGGAACCGACAGCAGGCGCAGGGCGTGGATGGTCACCTTGCGGGTCTGAAGCTCGAACTCCACCCCGTCGCGGGCCAGATCATAGGCCCGTTCGCCGTCGACCTTGATGGCCGAATAGTTCGGCGGGATCTGGTCGACCTCGCCGACGAAGGCCGGAAGCGCGGCCTCGACGGCCTCCGCCGAGGGCCGCACGTCGGACGAGGCCGTGGTCTCGCCCTCGCGGTCGAGAGTGGTGGTGTTTCGGCCCCACTCGATGGTGAAGCGATAGGCCTTGTCGGCGTCCATCAGGAACGGGACGGTCTTGGTCGCCTCGCCCAGGGCCAGCGGCAGGATGCCCGTGGCCAGCGGATCCAGCGTGCCGGCGTGGCCCGCCTTCTGGGCGTTGAACGCCCGGCGCACGCGGGACACCGCGCTGGTCGAGGTCAGGTCGTAGGGCTTGTCCAGGCACACCCAGCCGGAGACGGCGTCGCCCTTCTTGCGGCGCGCCATGGATTAGTCCTCGTCTTCGTCGAGGACGTCGCTCAGGCGACGATCGGTGTCCTGCAGAACCTTGGGATCGAGGAACAGCTTGTCCATATAGGCGGCCGTGCTGAAGCTCTCGTCGTGAAGGAACTTCAGGTCGGGCGTGAACTTCATGTCGATCGACCGGCCCAGGCGCCCGCGCAGGAACTTGGCGACGCGGTTCAGGCCCTTGATGATCTCGTCGACGTTCTGGGCCGCGCCCTGGTCGGCGAGGCCCGCCCCCAGCGGCTCGACGAAGCAGACGGCGTGCCTGAGGTCGGGGCTCATCCGCACTTCGGAAACGGTGACGGAGACGCCGGTCAGGGCCTCGTCCTGCAGTTCCTCCCCGCGGAGGATGTCGACCAGGGCGTGGCGGATCAGTTCGCCGGCGCGGAGCTGGCGTTGCGAGGGACCCACGGGCCCCGTCTTGGATTTTTCGGAATGGCGCTTCATGGCGCGGATAGCCTTTGCAGCCCGGCCGGCGGATCGAACGCCGGGAACGCGGGGGAAAATCGAAGGCGCGGTGTCTAGGCGCGTAAGGCCAGAAAGTCCAGCCTTATGCCCTTCTCCCCTTGCGGGAGAAGGTGTCAGCGAAGCTGACGGATGAGGGGTCTCTCAAACATCGCCCCCCTCATACCGCCTCACCGCCGCTGCGACGGATCCTTTTGAGAGACCCCTCACCCGACCTCGCTGCGCGAGGCCACCCTCTCCCGCAGGGGGAGAGGGAACAAGCCTAAGCCCCTGTCCGCTCCCGAAAGAACTCCACCACCCGCCGCGCCGCCTGCATGCCCGCCCCGTCCGGCCGGTCGCGATCCAGGTGCAGGGTCAGCACCGAGTGCGGCGGGATCACGCGGTAGGCGTTGGCGTCGGCGTCCTCCAGCTCGATCAGCTCGGCCCGATCGCCGAACTCGGCCTTCAGCCGCTCGAACCGGGCGTCGCGCACATGGCGGTCGCTGCGATAGCGCAGGGCGATCAGCGACAGGTCCTCGGCCTCGAACCGCGCCTTCGCACAGGCGATCTCGGCCGGCGAGGCGTCGAGCCCGCCCTTGTCGAGCACCGGCAGCGACGGCTCGGCCAGCACCGGCGCGACCACGACCGGCTCGGTCATCATCGCCAGGGCGAAACCGCCGGTGAAACACATGCCCACCGCCCCCACGCCCTTGCCGCCGCACTCGGCGTGGACCTTTCGCGCCAGAGCCTTCAGCCAGTCGACCACGGGGCTGGACCGTCCGCCGCGCCAGATGGCGAACTCGCGCCGCACGCAGGCCAGGCGAAAGGTGGTGGCGTCGATATAGCGCTTGGTCACGCCCTTGCCCGGCTCGCCGAACAGGCTGGGGCAGAAGACGGTCATGCCGCCGGCGGCGACGTCGCGGGCGAAGTCCAGCACGCCGGGATGCAGGCCGGGGATCTCGTGGATTACGATGACCGCCGGCCCCGTCCCCATGTGCCAGACCGGTCGCGTGTGGCCCTCATAGGCGAAATCGAACCGGGAAAAGCCCTCGAGCGCCGCCTCGTCCAACGCGTCCGCCATCGCTTCCCCCTTCGTGCTCAGCCCGCCTTGGGCCCGATCAGGAACTGCTCGACCTTGCCGTCGGGCGTCAGCCGCATCGACACCGACAGGGTCCTCGCCCCGAACGTCGCGTCGAAACCGTACCAGGTCATGCCGCCGCGCACTTGGACGCCCTGGCCCTCGAGCATGCGCAGCGGACCCAGCGGCGCGAGACTTCGACCAAAGTCGGCCAGCCGCGCAGGCGTGAACCAGACGCGGCCGTTGTCGGTGAGCAGGGCGGGGTCGATCCGGCCGGCCTGCAACTGGGCGACCAGGCTGCGCGCCGTCGCGGTCGCGCCCGTCGAGGGCCGCAGCAGGAAGGCGACGCGCTGGGAGATGGCCGTCTGTGGGTCGCCGAAGTCGGCGTTGGCGATCACGCTCACCGCCCGCTTCTCGGCGGGCCAGACGGTGTTGCTGGTCAGCACGCCCGACAGCATGCCGCCGTGGCTGATCGACGTGGCCCCGTCGCGCACCTTGACCGAGACGCCCAGGCCATAACCGGCCGGCACGCCGCTGGAGAGATCGACAGACGTGGTCATCGCCTCCCAAGAGGCGGGCTTCAGCAGCTCGCGGCGGATCATCGCCCGGTTCCAGCGCGCCAGGTCCGACGGCGACATGGCCAGCTCGGCCGCGCCGAACAGCCAGCCGGGCGCCTCCTTGTCGGCCAGGACCACGGGCCCCAGGCCATAGCGCGTGTAGTGCCCGGCGTCGGGCGGCGACAGCGGCTTGCTGTCGTCCTCGGTGACCCCGGTCATGCCCAGGGGATCGAAGATCCGGCGCTTCAGGAACGCGACCAGCGGCTCGCCCGAGACCTTCTCCACGATCAGGCCGGCGATGACGAAGCCAGTGTTGGAATAGCGCCACTGCTCCCCGGGCGGATAGTCCAACGGAATGCGCGCCCAGCCGTCGAGGATCTTCTGCGAGGTGGTCGGCGCGCGCATGGCCTCGAACACGAAGTCCTGGGGCCAGTAGTCGCGATAGCCGGCGGTGTGCGACAGCACTTGGCGCAGGGTGATCTTGTCGCCCTCGGTCAGTCCGGGGATGTACTTGCCGACCGGATCGTCGAGCGAGACCTTGCCGTCCTCGACCAGCAGCAGCACGGCCGCGGCGGTGAACTGCTTGCTGACCGAGGCGATCCCGTAGCGCGTGGTCGTGGTGGCGGGAACGGCCGGCGACAGCCGCGCCTGGCCATAGGCTTGGGCGTAGGCGAGTTCGCCGTCCTCGACGATGGCGACCGAGGCCGAGGGCGCGCCGGTGGCGGCCAGCACCTCGCGGGCTATGGCGTCGATCTCGCGGGTCTTGTCGGGAGAAAGCGGCCCGGCCAGGGCCGGCGCGGCCAGCATGAGGGCCAGGGCCAAACCGCCCGTCAGAACCGTCCGTCGCCGCATCGAAAGCCCCCTCGCACCGAAGACGGCACAGTGGGGCCGCGTCGGCGCGCGAGGCAAGAGCGGCTAGAGGGTCACGCCCGCATGGGCCGGCATCTGGATCAGGTTGAAGAAGGTCAGCACCGTCTCGCCGTGCTGGTTGGTCACCGTCGTGAAGGTGCGGATCGTGCCGCGATCGGGCTTGGAGCGCGAGCGGGTCACCTCGACGATCTCGCGGCGCACGGTCAGCGCGTCGCCGGGACGCACGGGCTTTTGCCAGGTCAGTTCGTCGATGCGGATGCCCAGCATCGGCGTCGCGCCGAACGGAGCGGTGTCGACATATTCGCGCATCACCCGCGAGGCCACGTGCCAGCCGCTGGCGATGATCCCGCCGAACCGGCCGGCGGCGGCCGCCTCGGGGTCGACATGCATCGGCTGGGGGTCATAGGCGCGGGCGAAGTCGAGGATCTCGGCTTCCGTGAGCGTGAAGGGCTCGCCGGTCCAGGTCTCGCCGACGGTCAGGTCGTCCAGATAGCGATCGGTCATGCGTGGAATCCTGAAGGGACGCCTGAAACGGGGCCAAAAACGACGAAAGCCCCCGGCGAGGTGCTGGGGGCTTCGTAGAAGTTTGGGTGCGGGGACAGGATTTGAACCTGTGACCTTCAGGTTATGAGCCTGACGAGCTACCGGGCTG
>NZ_JBXAQX010000008.1:103249-222724 GCF_058807655.1 Caulobacter sp. GW821-FHT12A07 | reverse complement strand
CACCGTCGTCCACCCGCACGGCGGTCCGGGGGCGCGCGACCACATGGGCTGCGACGGCTCGATGTGGCGTTTGGCGCAGGCGCGCCTGGCTGGCGGTCAGCTCGGCCTCGGCGGCGGCGCGGGCGCCCCGGTTGCGGTCGAACAGCGGCAGGGGCAGGGAGATGCCGGCCACCAGGGCCGTGGCGTCGTCGCCCGCCAGACGGCGCAGGCCGGCCGAGACGGTGACGTCTGGAACCGACAGGCCCCGCTGCACGGCGCGCCGGGCGTCGGCGGCGTCGCGCTCGGCCCGGGCCACGGCGAGAGCCGGCGTTTCCGCCTCGGCGGCATTGGGACCGCTCGCCGGCCGCGCCAGCAGGCTCTCGCCGACCGCATCATAGACGGCCGAAACGCCGGCCAGGGCCGAGAGCTTGGCGAAGGCGGCGTCGGCGCTCGCCTGGGCCTCGTCGCGCTCGGCACGGGCGGCGGCCTGTTCGGCCCGCGCCTGCAAGCCGCGCAACTGGGCCTCGCGGCCGGCGGCGACCAGTTCGGCGACCGCGCGGGCGTCGGTTTCGGCGGCTTTCCACTGCTCCTCGGCCTGAGCGACGCGCGCAAAGGCCGCCTCGGCCTCGGCGTAGGCCAGGGCGAGCTCGGCGGCGAAGTCGGAGCGCTCGGCGTCGGCCCGGGCCTCGGCGGCGCGGACGTCGGCCTGGCCGGCGGCCATCCGCGCGGCGCGCTTGCCGCCCAGCTCCAGGGTCTGGGACAGCGAGGCCGTGGTCTCGGCCAGGTCGAGCCCGCCGTAGGGGCCCGAGCCTGCCAGGTTCTCGACCTCCAGGCCGAGCACGGGATTGGGGCGGACGGCGGCCTGCAAGGCGAGACCCCGAGCCTGATCGGCGCCGGCTTGCGCGGCGACGAGGCGAGGGGAGGCGGCGCGAGCCTGGGCCAGCAGAATGGCGTAGGGCGGTGCGGGCTCGGCCGCGGCGGGCCGAACGGCGAGTGGAGCAGCCGCGTAAACGGCCGCGCCGAGCAGGACCGCGGACAGCGGCCTGCGCAGGGAAGGCGACATGGATTTCCTCTTGGGAGGTCCTAGGGATCTGACGGTTCTCGGGCGCGCTTCGGCGCGGGCGAGGTCAGGCCCTGGGCGGTCGCATCAGGTCGAACTGCCGGCCGGCCGGCGCGGCCGCGTCCTCGCCCGGCGTCAGGCGCGCGGCGGCGTAGACCAGCGAAGGCGCGGCCGAGGTGGCCGGCTCCGGCGCATAGGGCGCGCCGTGATGGCAGTGGCCGTGCACGCAGCCGTCGGTGCGTCCATGGTCTTCAGCGTGGTCGGTCTCCGACACCAGCAGGAAGGCCGTCGCTTCGGCCGCCGCCGGAGCTTCGTCGGCGCAGAGCGCGCTTTCGAGGCTCGGACCCAGCGCGAGCACGGCCAGCACCAGGGCGGCGAACGCCGCCCCGAACCTGCGCCATGCTGTGAGCTTGCGACCCATGTTCGCCCTATAGCCGAGCCGGGAGCGGCCGGGAACGCGTTACAAGATCACGTCGATCGGGACAGCTTCGACACCGGCCTACTCATATTGGGCCGGCCGCGCGCCGGCCGGGATCACGCGCGATCCCTTCCTCCAGACCGCTTCGCCCTTCGTCGCCCACCCGGCGAACGCGCGGTTTTGGTTACGGTTTTTGTCAACCGGGACGAGAAAGCGCTGGCTTGAGGTTTCAAATATCACCATTCAGTCACCGAACTGCGCCGTGGGGGATTCAGATCGTGGCCAAGAAGCAACCCGTTTCCCGGCTGGCCCAGGCGGCCGTCCTTGTCGACCAGCTTATCCACGCGATCGACACCGAAGGCCTGTCGCGCTCCGAAGCGGCCACGGCCGCGGGCCAGGTGCTGGGCCTTGTCCAGACGCTGTCGCTGCGCGGCGATCCCGACGCCCACGCCCTGAAGGCCGCCCTCGGCCGCCTCGCCGAGCGCCTTTCGCAGGCCAAGGACGACCCGACTGCGCCCGAAGTCGCCGTCGCGGCCTCCACCGCCGGCTCGCGCTTCGCCAAGCGCCTGCGTCGCCTCGCCATGATCGTCACCGCCGGCGCGGTGCTGTCGGCCCCGCTGGCCGCCGCCGCGCATGAGAGCGCGGGCCTGGGCGTCCACCTGGCCGGCTCGTCGGTCGCCGCCGTCGCCCTCATGGGCGCGCTGCCGGTCTACGCCGTCGGCGACGCCGTGCTGAACCCCGTCACTGGCAGCAACGAGCAGGTGGTCGAGGTCATCGCTCCCGCCGCCGTCCGCACCGCCAGCGGCAACATCATCTTCCTGGCCACCACGGTCGGCGACACCTACACCAACACCAAGACCGGCAAGTCCTACGAGGTCACGGCGGTCACCAAGAACGCCGACAACCGCGTGATCAGCGTCACGGTCAAGGAAGTCGGGACCAGCACCACCCAGTCGCAGGCCGTGGTCACCGACAAGTCGGGCGACATCGTCACCGGCGCCCCGCCGGCCGGCTCGGCCGGCGCCGGCGCGGGCAGCTATTCGTTCCCCACCGCCTCGGGCGACGTGAACACCTTCGCCGACGCCCGCCACGGCGGCAACGGCTCCAACGGCGACGACGGCGGCGGCCTGGAAATCTGCATCCCGCTGATCGGCTGCGCCACCATCGGCTACAACCCCACCGCGGGCGATGACGGCGGCGACGGCCCCTCGTTCGGCCACACCATCACCACGGCCAACAACGGCGACATCGAGGTGGTGTCCGACAAGCTGCCGGGCATCGTCATCTCCAGCGTCGGCGGCGACGGCGGCCAGGGCGGCGACGCCTATGGCAACATGGACGCGGCCCACGGCGGCAAGGCCGGGGCCGGCGGCAACATCACCCTCGACGCCAGCGTCGACATCACCACCGACGGCGTGGAGTCGCACGGCATCTTCGCCCAGAGCCGCAGCGGCGTCGGCGGCGACGGCGGCACGGGCTACATCTTCAGCGGCGGCGGTTCGGGCGGTTCGCCGGGCCAGGGCGGCTCGGTCACGGTGACCAGCACCGGAACGATCTCCACGTCCAAGGAAGGCGCGATCGGCATCCTGGCCCAGAGTCTGGGCGGCGCGGCAGGCAACGGCGGCGACAGCTATGGCATTGTCGGCGACGGCGGCGGCGGCTCGTTCGGCGGCGACGGCGGCGCGGTCTCGGTGACCCAGGGCGGGATCGTCCACACCGCCGGCCGCAACGCCCACGGCGTGCTGGCCCAGTCGATCGGCGGCTCGGGCGGCAGCGCCGGCGACTCCATCGGCCTGGTGACCTTCGGCGACAGCGGCGCGGCCGGCGGCAAGGGCGGCTCGGCGACCATCACCGCCTCGGCGGGCTCCAGCACCACCACCAGCGGCGACGGCGCCTACGCCCTGTTCGCCCAGTCGGTGGGCGGCGGCGGCGGCTCGGGCGGCCTGGGCATCGGCGTCGTCTCGCTGGGCTCCGACGGCGGCACCGGCGGCGACGCCGGCCTGGCCAAGATCACGGTCGGAACCGGCGCGATCGTCGGCACGACGGGCGCGGGTTCCCACGCCATCGTCGCCCAGTCGGTCGGCGGCGGCGGCGGCAGCGCCGGCGTGGCCGGCGGCGTGGTCGCCCTGGGCGGCAAGAGCAGCTCCGGCGGCAAGGGCGGAACTGTCGAGGTCTCCAGCGACGGCGACGTGACCACCGACGGCCTCGATGCGCGCGGGATCTTCGCCCAGAGCGTGGGCGGCGGCGGCGGCGCGGCCTCCGGCACGGGCGGCCTGGTCGCCCTCGGCGGCGAAGGCGCGGCCGGCGGCGCGGGCGGCTCGGTCACCGTGACCACCGGCCCGAACGGCTCGGTCAAGACCACCAAGGACGGTTCGGACGCCATCTTCGCCCAGTCGGTCGGCGGCGGCGGCGGTTCGGGCTCAAGCTCCGGCGGCGTCGTGGCCCTGGGCGGCACGGCCGGCGGCGGCGGGGCCGGCGGAACGGTCGGCGTCACCAACGGCGGCGAGGTCGAGACCAAGGGCGCCAAGGCGCGCGGGATCTTCGCCCAGTCGGTGGGCGGCGGCGGCGGCTCGGGCGGCGACGGCGGCGGCCTGGCCACCCTGGGCGGCACCGGCGGCGCGGCCAGCGCCGGCGGCGACGTCACCGTCACCAACACCGGCTCGATCACCACCGGCGGCGCGCTCTCCAGCGGCATCCAGGCCCAGAGCGTCGGCGGCGGCGGCGGCGACGGCGGCAGCACCGGCGGCGTCTTCCTGACCATCGGCGGCGGCGGCAGCACGGGCGGCGCGTCGGGCACGGTGACCGTGGCCCACAGCGGCGAGATCTTCACCGGCGGCAACGACTCCCACGGCATCTTCGCCCAGTCGGTCGGCGGCGGCGGCGGCAACGGCGGCTCCAGCGTTTCGATCAGCGCCTTCGCGGGCGTGGCCATCGGCGGCGAGGGCTCGGTCGGCGGCGACGGCGGCACGGTCGACATCGACCTGACCCAGAGCGCGATCACCACCGGCGGCTCCACCGCCTATGTCGATCCGCTGATCGTCACCGGCGGCGAGCGTTCGCGCGGGATCTTCGCCCAGAGCGTGGGCGGCGGCGGCGGCTCGGGCGGCTTCGCGGCCCAGGTCTCGGTCGGCTACGGCGTCGGGGCCAGCGCGGCGGTCGGCGGCAAGGGCGGGGCCGGCGGTGACGGCGGCCTCGTGGATATCGACGGCGCCGTGCGCATCCTGACCACGGGCAACTACTCCGAAGGCCTGTTCGCCCAGTCGGTGGGCGGCGGCGGCGGCTCGGGCGGTTTCGCCCTGTCGTTCTCTTTCGCGGCGGGCGAGACCGCGGCGGCCGCCTTCTCGGTGGCGCTGGGCGGCAAGGGCGGCGACGGCGGCCTGGGCGGCACGGTCGATATCGACTCGGGCGGCGCGATCGTCACCGAAGGCGACTTCTCGACGGGTCTGGTGGCCCAGTCGGTCGGCGGCGGCGGCGGCAACGGCGGCTTCACCGTGGCCTTCGCGGGCGCTGCGGCGGGCGCGGCCTCGGCCTCGGCGGCCGTGGGCGTCGGCGGGTCAGGCGGCAAGGGCGGCGACGGCGGCACGGTCGATGTCGATTTCGACGGCACGATCGCCACCGAGGGCGACGACGCCATCGGCGCGCTGATCCAGTCGGTCGGCGGCGGTGGCGGCGGCGGAGGCTACAACGTCTCGGGCGCGATCGCCGTGGCCGGCACGGCCGGGGTCGGCGCCTCGGCCGGCGTCGGCGGCACGGGCGGTGACGGCGGGATCGGCGGCTCGGCCACGGGCCGCATCGGCGACGACGTGACCACCGAAGGCGACCGCTCGACGGCGGTCATCGTCCAGAGCGTCGGCGGCGGCGGCGGCAGCGGCGGCTTCAACGTCAACGGCTCGATCGGCGGCGGCGGCACCGTCGGCGTGGGCGTCGCCGTGGGCGTCGGCGGCTCGGGCGGCGGCGGCGGGAACGCCGGCGCGGCGACCGGCACGGTGGTCGGCGACATCTGGACCAAGGGCGAGCAGTCCGGCGGCCTCTTGGTACAGAGCGTCGGCGGCGGCGGCGGTTCTGGCGGCTTCAACGTCTCCGGCTCGGTGGGCGTGGCCCAGACCGTGGGCGCGGGCGTCTCGGTGGGCGTCGGCGGCGCGGGCGGCGGCGGCGGCGCCGGCGGCGTGGTCGTGGCGACCATGACCGGCGACGTCCTGACCGAGAAAGCGGATTCCGACGGCGTCGTGGCCCAGAGCATCGGCGGCGGCGGCGGCAGTGGCGGCTTCAACGTCTCCGGCTCGATCGGCGGCGCCGGCTCGGTGGCCGGGGCGGTCAGCGTCGGCATCGGCGGGGCCGGCGGCGACGGCGGCGATGCGGGAAAGGTGACCCTCGACGTCACCGGTGCGACCGGCACGAAGGGCGCGCGCAGCGATGCGATCATCGCCCAGAGCGTGGGCGGCGGCGGCGGTTCGGGCGGCCTGTCGATCGGCGCGGGCATCGCGCTGTCGGGCAACGGCGCCGGCACGATCAGCGTGGCCGTGGGCGGCGCGGGCGGCGGCGGCGGCGACGCCGGCGTGGTCGAACTGCGCGTCAACGAAGGCGTGGCCGATCCGCTGGGCGACCTGATCGCGGCGGTGACGGAAGGCGAGGGCGCCCGCGCCATCGTCGCCCAGAGCGTGGGCGGCGGCGGCGGCAGCGGCGGCTTCTCGATCGCCGGCGGGCTGTCGGCCGCCAAGAGCGGCGCGGGCAATATCGGCGTCGGCATCGGCGGCGGCGGCGGCGACGGCGGGAACGCCTCGTCGGTGCTGGGCAAGGTCACCGGCGACGTCGGCACCAAGGGCGCCGACGCCTCGGCCGTGCTGGTCCAGAGCGTGGGCGGCGGCGGCGGCTCGGGCGGTTTCAACGTCACCGGCGGCATCTCGGCCTCCAAGAGCGTTGCCGGCAACATCCTGGTCGGCGTGGGCGGCTACGGCGGCGCGGGCGGCAACGCCGGCGACGTCACCGGCGGCGTCACGGGCGACATCGTGACCGAGGGCGACCGCGCCTTCGGGGCCAGCTATCAGAGCCTGGGCGGCGGCGGCGGCTCGGGCGGCTTCAACATCACCGGCGGGATCAGCCTGGCCGCCAGCGGCGGCGGCACGGGCACCCTGGGCGTCGGGGTCGGCGGCTTCGGCGGCGACGGCGGCGACGCGGGTCTCGTGAACGCCACCTTGACCGGAGACATCAGCACCAAGGGTGCCGACGCCCACGGCGCGCTGCTGCAAAGCGTGGGCGGCTCGGGCGGCTCGGGCGGCTTCAACATCACCGGAACGGTCAGCGCCTCGGCCGGGACCAACGGCGCGATCGGCTTTGGCCTCGGCGGCTTTGGCGGCGGCGGCGGCAACGCCAGCACGGTCGACGGGGTGCTGACCGGCGACGTCACCACGGTCGGTGACAACTCGTTCGGCGCCATGCTGCAGAGCCTGGGCGGCGGCGGCGGCAACGGCGGCATGAACGTCACCGGTTCGGTCGCTCTGTCGGCCAGCAGCAACGCGGCGGTCTCCATCGGTCTGGGCGTCGGCGGCTTCGGCGGCGGCGGCGGCGACGCCAAGGCGGTCACTGGTGCGGTCACCGGCCGCTACCAGACCTCGGGCGACGAGGCCGACGGCGTCGTGGCCCAGTCGATCGGAGGCGGCGGCGGCTCGGGCGGGCTCAACGTCTCGGCCTCGGTCGCGGTCAGCGCCGGCACGGCCGGCACGGGTTCGGTCGGCATCGGCGGCTTCGGCGGTTCGGGCGGCGATTCCGGCGCGGTGACCCTGACCCGCGTTGGCGACACCATCACCGACGGCGCCAATTCCGACGGCGTTATCGCCCAGAGCATCGCCGGCGGCGGCGGCCAGGGCGGGATCAACGTCTCCGGCGGCCTGTCGGCCACCACCAAGGGCACGGCCGGCAGCTTCGGCTTTGGCCTGGGCGGCTTCGGCGGCGACGGCGGCGACGCCGGAGACGTGACCGCCAGCGTCACGGGCAATGTCTGGGCGCAGGGCCTGGAATCCGACATCACCACGCCCGAGCTGACGATCGAAATCCCGCTGTTCGGGCTGGAATTCACCATTCCCGCCGACCGTACGCGCCTCAACGGCTCCAACGGCGTCGTGGCCCAGAGCGTGGGCGGCGGCGGGGGTTCCGGCGGCCTCAACGTCACCGGCCAGCTGTCCCTGACCACGCCGGGCGGGTCTTCGGCCAGCCGGGCGATCTCGCTGGGCGTCGGCGGCTTCGGCGGCGCGGGCGGCGACGCCGGCAAGGTCGACCTGACCATCGCCGGCCCGAGCGCCGACTACGTGCAGGTCACGGCCGTGGGCGACGACCGCTACGCCGCGGTCGCGCAATCGATCGGCGGCGGCGGCGGCGCAGGCGCGATCAACGTCTCCGGCGGCGTCGCGCTCGACGGCCAGCTGACCGTCGGGATCGGCGGCTTCGGCGGCGACGGCGGCCTGGGCAAGGACG
Source organism: Caulobacter sp. GW821-FHT12A07 (assembly GCF_058807655.1). Taxonomy (NCBI): domain Bacteria; kingdom Pseudomonadati; phylum Pseudomonadota; class Alphaproteobacteria; order Caulobacterales; family Caulobacteraceae; genus Caulobacter; species Caulobacter sp. GW821-FHT12A07. Next base: position 214,799 of record NZ_JBXAQX010000008.1, on the reverse strand, counting down.
TCACGGCCGACGTCACCGCCAACCTGTTCGCGGCCGGCGATCGCTCGCGCGGCCTGATGGTCCAGTCGATCGGCGGCGGCGGCGGCGCGGGCGGCATCAACATCTCCGGCGGGATCAGCGCGAACACCTCGGGCTCGGAGCCCTCGGTGGTGTTCGGCCTGGGCGGTTCGGGCGGCGCCGGCAACGCCAGCGGCGACGTCACCGTCGCCCAGGACGGCCAGGTCTGGGTAGAGGGCGTCGACGCCATCGGCATCCTGGTCCAGAGCGTCGCCGGCGGCGGCGGTTCGGGCGGCCTCAACGTCGCGGCCGACGTCAATCTCGGCAAATCGACCTCGTCGTCGAACGGCTATTCGGTCGCGGTCGGCATCGGCGGCCAGGGCGGGACGGGCGCCGACGCGGGCGACGTCTCGCTGACCAGCGTCGGCGACGTCATCGTCAACGCCCAGCTGAAGGCCAATCCGGCGGCCGGCGAGGATCGCCTGGAAGCCGTGACCTTCACCGGCGGCGCCAAGGGCGTGCTGGTGCAGTCGATCGGCGGCGGCGGCGGCGTGGGCGGCATCAGCGCCACCGGCGCGATCGCCCCGTTCGGCAACCCGATCGCGGTCGGGGTCGGCGGTTCGGGCGGTTCGGGCGGGAACGCCGGGGCGGTCACGGTCGTGCGCGGCTATGCCGACGACGGCTCGGCCGATCCGCACCTGATCCGCACCTTCGGCGACGATTCCGACGGCCTGATCGCCCAGAGCATCGGCGGCGGCGGCGGCACGGCGGGGATGAACTTCACCATCGCCGCCACCGTGGCCAACAAGGCCGAGAACCCGATCGCGGCGATCATCACCATCGGCGGCGACGGAGCCGGCGCGGGTTCGGGCGACACGGTCGACGTCACCCACAACGGCAATATCGTCACCGACGGCGCCCACAGCGACGGCCTGATGGCCCAGTCGGTCGGCGGCGGCGGCGGTTCGGGCAATTTCAACATCGGCGCGGGCGTGCTCAAGGACGCCAACGCCCTGAACATGGCCATCGGCGGCGCCACCGGCGCGGCCGGCGACGGCGGCGACGTCACGGTCGACCATGTCGGGACCATCGTCACCCTGGGCGACGACTCGGTGGGCCTGCGCGCCCAGTCGATCGGCGGCGGTGGCGGCAACACCGGCCTCGACATGGCCATGGGCCCGCTGAACCGCAACGAGATCAACATCACCATCGGCCGCCTGGGCGGCTCGGGCGGCGTCGGCGGCAAGGTCGACGTGGCCTCGAAGGGGACGATCGACACGACCGGGAACGAGTCCTCGGCGATCTTCGCCCAGTCGGTGGGCGGCGGCGGCGGCGCCTCCAGCGCCACCACGGTCAGCGTCACCGGCACCCGCGGCCAGGGCGACAACGCCGAGTCCTTCGGCGGCTCGCTCAGCGTCGGCCTCGACGGCGGCCTCGGCGCGGAGGGCGGCGACGTCTCGGTCACGGCCGAGGGTGATCTGACCACCCGCGGCGACGACTCCCGCGGCATCTTCGCCCAGAGCCTGGGCGGCGGCGGCGGCGTCGGCGGCGGCGCGTCCAACACCATCGTCCGCGCCTCGGCGGCCGCAGCGGTCGCGGTCGGCGGGGCCGGCGGCGTCGGCGCGATCTCGGGATCTGTCGAAGTCGACAACGCCGCGACCATCGTCACCGAGGGCGCACGTTCCGACGGGATCCTGGCCCAGGCGATCGGCGGCGGCGGCGGCCTGGGCGGCATGGCCCGCACCATCGCCTTCCAGGTCGGCGGCGCGCCCTCGGGCACGACCACCCGCACCGCCACGGTCAGCGTCGGCGGGACCGGCGGCGACGGCGCGGTCGGCGGCCTGGTCGACGTCACCAACACCGGGGTGATCTACACACAGGGCGAGGCCTCCTTCGGCGTCCGCGCCCAGTCGATCGGCGGCGGCGGCGGCATCGGCGGCGCTGTCCTCCAGGTCCGGGCGCAAGGCACCAACAGCAACGACTCCTTCGACCTTAACATCGGCGGCTCGGGCGGAACCGGCGGGGCCGGCGGCGTGGTTCAGGTGCTCAACGAGGGCCTGATCGTCACCGAGGGCCGCGGCGCGGCGGGCGTCAGCGCCAACAGCATCGGCGGAGGCGGCGGCGACGGCGGCCTCGTGATCGACGTGGTCGGCGGCTACACCGGCGCCGACAAGCAGAGCCACCGCTACGTGCTCAACATCGGCGGTTCGGGCGGCGACGGCGGCACGGGCGGCGACGTCACGGTGACCAACCGCGCCGTGGCCGGAATCGAGGATTCCGGCACGATCGCCACCTCGGGCGACCGCGCCTACGGCGTCTTCGCCCAGAGCCTGGGCGGCGGCGGCGGCAATGGCTCGACCATCCTGTCGCTGACGGCCCTGAAGAGCGCCGAGAACAGCGCCTCGGTCGGCCTCAACATCGGCGGCATCGGCGGCACGGGCAATTCGGCCGGGACGGTCAAGGTCGACAACGCCGGCCTGATCCAGACCACGGGCGCCGACGCCTACGGCGTGCTGGCCCAGTCGATCGGCGGCGGCGGCGGCAACGGCGGCCTCGTCATCGCGGCCAACCTGCTGATCGGGGCCACGGCCAATTCGCCGCTCGTCTCGCTGGGCGGTCTCGGCGGCGACGGCGGCGACGGCGGTTCGGTGACCGTCGACAACAGCGGCCGGATCCTGACCACCGGCGCGCGCGCCCACGGCATCGTCGCCCAGAGCATCGGCGGCGGCGGCGGCGACGCCCAGATGGCCTTCAGCCTGACCGGCGAGGCCAAGAGCCTGATCATCTCCAACGCCCTTGCGGCTGTCGTCGGCGCGGTCGGCGGCGGCTCGGGCGGGCAGGGCGGCGACGTCACCGTCAACCACTCGGGCGACATCACCGTGCTCGGCGACGGCGCCATGGCCATCAAGGCCGAGAGCATCAACGGCGGCGGCGGGACCCTGACCCTCGACTTCTCGGGGATCGTCGGCCTGCCGGGCCAGCCCTACCTCAAGCCTGACGGCTCCACCGGCCGCGTCGACCCGATGGTCGTCGCCAAGGCCGGGGCCGAGAACACCTCCGGCGCGGCCGGCGGCAAGGTCACCGTCAACTCGACCGGCACGTTCGGCGCGGCCGGCGACAACGGCGTCGGCTCCTTCGCCCAGTCGATCGGCGGCGGCGGCGGCACGATCGACCTGAACCTGCTGCTGGCGGCGCAGCTCGACGAAGTGAACGTCGACGCCCCGGTCGGCACGAAGGTCGAGCTCGGCCTCGGCGGCTCGGGCGGATCGAACGTCGGCGGCGGTGCGATCGACAGCACCCACACCGGCCAGATCCTCACCACCGGCGCCAACACGCCGGCCGTGCTGGTCCAGTCGATCGGCGGCGGCGGCGGTCGCGCCACGGGCGACGTCACGGTTCCTGCCGGCGCCCTGCTGGGCGCGGTGACCCTGGCGCTTGGCGGCGAGAACCAGACCAACGCGGCCGGCGGCGACGTCAGCCGCACCCAGGGCGGGGCGGTCGTCACCACGGCGAACAACGCCTTCGGCGCCATCCTGCAGAGCGTGGGCGGCGGCGGCGGTTCGACCGGCTTCACCGTCCAGGGCGCGGGCGCCTCGGCCACGGCCAGCCTCGGCGCGACCGGCGGCTCGGGCCTGGGCGGCGGCTCCGTCGAAGCGGCCTTCACCGGCGGCGTCGCCACCATGGGCGACCACGCCACCGGCCTGCTGGTCCAGTCGATCGGCGCGGGCGGCGGCGAGGTCCACCTCTCGGGCGTCTCCAGCCTGGGCGTCACCCTGGGCGGAACCAGCGGCGCGGCCGGCGACGGCGGCGACGTGGCCCTGGTCAACACCGGAACCGTCTATACGGCCGGCGCCGGCTCGCACGGCGTCTTCCTGCAATCGGTCGGCGGCGGCGGCGGCGCGGTGTTCGGCGGGCCTTCGAGCGCGACCGTGACCCTCAACGACGGCGGCGTCGGCGACGGCGGCGATATCGACTTCCGCCAGACCGGCGACATCGTCGCCGAGGGCGCGGGCTCCTACGGCGTCGTGGCCCAGAGCCTGGGCGGCGGCGGCGGTTGGGTGGACGGCAAGTTCGCCGGCTCGGCCGGCGGCGCGGGCGAGGGCGGGGCGATCGACCTCGTCCTGGCCGGCCAGGTGCTGGCGACCGGCGCCGGCTCCACCGCCGTCTTCGCCCAGAGCCTGGGCGAGGACGGGGCGGGCGACATCGCCGTCTCGACCAACAACTTCGTGCGCGGCGGCTCGGGAACCGGCGCCGGCGTGCAGTTCAGCGGCGGCGCGGCCAACACCCTGGCCAACACCGGTCTGGTCTCGGCCGTGTCGGGCAAGGCCATCGTCGGCGGCGTCGGCGACGAGCGCATCGACAACCGCGGCGTGGTCATCGGCGACATCGACCTGGGCGAGGGCTCCAACGCCTTCGACAACAAGGCCGCCGCGACCTTCATGGCCTTCAAGACCATCGACCTGCGCGATCCGGCCGGAACCGGGCCGCTAGCGGTGTCGGCGGTCTCGACCTCGGGCCTGTCGACGCAGGGGATCTCGGCCCAGGCCGTCCCCGGCGGCGCGGCCACCTTCACCAACGCCGGCGAGTTCCTGATGGGGCTGTCGGCCACGCGCACGCCGATCGACCTGGCGGCCGGGGCGACCTTCGCCAATCTCGACGCCATCGGCACGCCCGCGACCAACCCCTTCTACGGGGCGCGGGTGATCAACACCGTGGCGCTGGACGGCCACTATGTGCAGACCTCGACCGGCCACCTGGCCTTCGACGTCGCCTTCGGCCCCTACGCTTCGGACCGCGTCAACGCCACCGGCGACGTGGTGGTGGCCGGCACGGGCGACGTGATCCTCACCTGGCTGCAGGACTCCAAGCCCGTCACCCTGTTCGCGGCCGGCGGCTCGGTCACCGACAACGGGCTGAAGATCGCCGACACCCTGGCGATGGACTACCGCATCCAGACGACCTCGGGCGCGGTGCAGCTGGCCTTCGACACCCACTTCGACCAGGGCTTCCTCAATGTGAACGGCCGCGCCCTGGGCCGGCACATGAACTCGGCGATCAGCGTCGGCGACTCTGGCGGCATCGGCCGCCTGATGGCCCTGATCGGCAACCTTCAGGCCGGCCAGGAAGCTGCCTACACGAAGATCTTCCAGAACCTGAACCCCGAGCCGCACCTGGCCCCGCTGCGCAGCCAGCTGGCCTCGTCCAACGCCTTCTCGGCCCAGCTGTTCGGCTGCGCCAACCCGACCCTGCAGGTCGACGGCAAGTGCTCCTGGGCGACCATCGAGCGCGCCACGGCCGACGGCGAGAGCGACTTCGACACCCTGGGCGTCAAGGCCGAGGGCGGGCGCCTGCGCGGCGGCTTCGAGCAGTCTCTGGACGGCGGTTGGTCGTTCGCCGCGGCCGCGGGCCTGGAGCGCCTGGACCGCGTCAAGGTCGACGGCGTGCGGTCGTGGTCGCAGGGCCAGGGCCTCAGCGCCGGGGCCGGCTTCAAGCGCCGCAGCGGCGGGGCCGAGATGGCCTTCTCGCTGTCGGGCGGCTGGCAATGGATGGAGACGGCCCGCCTGGTCGAGCTCTTCACCATCGGCCGTGCGGAGTCCGACCCGGAAAGCGGCTATGTCCGCGCCGACGCCCGCTTCGCCTACGTCATGGAGAACGGTCGCCTGTTCGTGCGCCCGGCGCTGAACGTGTGGGCCACCGGCCTGCACCAGCAGCGCTTTGAGGAGCGCGGGCTCGACGGCATGGGCGCGCGGGGCCTCTCGCACACCCAGGTCATCGGCACGGCCAATCCCGAGCTCACCCTGGGCTTCGTGATGAAGGAGACGGCCAGGAGCCAGGCGGCGGTGTCGTTCACCGTCGGCGGCCTCTTCAACTCGACCGACCGGATCGAGATGCCGTTCCAGCTGATCGGGTCCAACCCGTCGTCGGACCCGGCCGACATCCGCACCGCGCTCGACAAGTCGGGCTGGCGCGCGGGCGTCGACCTGCACGTGATCGGCGACGACCGCGTGTCGGTGAAGTTCAACTACACCACCGAGTTCGGCGATCGCACCAGCAACCAGGCCGCCGGCCTGAACGTGCGGGTGCGGTTCTAGGGGAAGGGGGCGACCCCTTCCATTTTCCGTCGCCGCCCCTGACCCCTCTCCCCTTGCGGGAGAGGGTGGCCTGCGAAGCAGGTCGGGTGAGGGGTCTCTCAGACCTGAAAGCCGCGTGCGGCGGTCAGGCCGGGTGGCGCGTCTCCGATCTAAGAGGCCCCTCATCCGACGGCCTTCAGCAGCCTCCTTCATGGGCGACGCCGTTCGCCGAAATGGTCAAGCTGTAGCGCTCGAACGCCTCCCCCTACCCAATATCGGGTAGTCGCTACCCAACCTTGGTGAGGCGCCGGGGGCACAGTCGCGTTTAATTGACGCTGCGGCGTGCGGCGCACTGGCGGCGCAGCGCGTTGATCGCCATGTGGGGGCCTCGAAGGATCCCCATGGACACTCTGCTCAAGACCGTCGCTGCTTTTGTCACTGAGCATCAAGCCTGGGCCGGCGTGATCCTTGGCGCCCTGACCTTCGCCGAATCCCTCGTCCTGATCGGCGCCTTCGTGCCCGCCACGGCCCTCATGCTGCTGGCCGGCACCCTGATCGGCGGCGGCGTGCTCGATCCGTTCGAAGTCCTGGCCTGGTGCACGCTCGGCGCGGTGCTGGGCGACGCGGTGTCCTACGGCCTGGGCCGGCGCCTGGGTCCGCGCGCCCTGCGCGCCCCGGTCTTCCGCGCCAACCGCCGCACCATCGCCCGAACGCGCCTGTTCGCCCGCCGCTACGGCGTGGCCTCGATCTTCATCGGCCGCTTCTTCGGCCCGCTGCGCGCCTTCGTGCCGATCATGGCCGGCATCCTGCAGATGAAGTCCTGGACCTTCCAGACCGCCAACCTGCTGTCGGCCGTGGTCTGGATCGCCAGCCTGCTGGCCCCGGGCTATCTGGCCGCCCGCAGCCTGTCGGGCGTCAGCCTTGAATTGGGCCTGGCCATCGCCGCCGGCGTCGCCCTGACCGTGGTCGGTGTCGTCGTCGCCTGGCGCCTGACCGCCTCGCGCCGCGTTGCCCAGGCCGTCGTGGTGGCGCGCTCTGAAGCCTAGGAACGACCCCTCTCTCATAGAGAGAGGGAGGGGCCCGCGCCGAAGGCGTGGGAGGGTGAGAGGTTTCACCGTCCACCGGTAAAACCCTTGCTTTCAACTGCTTGGTTTTCTGAGTTCGATGCTCGAGCCGATGTTGCGGGTTCGCGCCAAACCTCGGCGTTACGACCGATAGGGGCGTCACGGCGCCTTTTTCGGAGAGTTTGTTACCTCTCACCCTCCCACCGCTGCGCGGCGGGCCCCTCCCTCTCTCAAAGAGAGAGGGTTTTGGCCTTAAGCCGCCGCCCCGTCCGTCATCCACCGCCCGACCAGCCGTCCGCCGCGATCGTGGATCCGCACCTCGACCGGCCGCTCGGACTCCGCCGCCAGCCGTCGCGCGCGGCGTTCGGCCTCGCCGCCGCCGGTGAAGCGAAGCACCTCGCCGGTGTCGTGAACCCGCACGCACCAGCCGTCTTCGCACGGCACGACATCGACCAATCCAGACATGTCGCCCCCTCCGTACGCGAACTCGCCCGGCCAAACGCCGCCCTAGCCGAAAGGTTCGAGGGCGTCGCGACACCGTTTTGCGACGAAGTGTGACGAGGGCTGGCGCTCGCGCGGAAAGTTCATAAAATGACATAAAATATCAAAATATGGGACACGCCTTGATGCGCGGCCCCAGGGAGAAAACGATGGCTCACCCTTCGCTGCGCGGCGTCTCGCGCCTTGTCCTGGCCGCCGCGCTCGGCCTCGCGGCGCTGCCGGCCTTAGCCTCCGCCCAGGCCGCAGACCGGGTGACGACGCCGCTGGCCGACGGCTGGACCTTCTTCCAAGGCGACCCCGAGGGCGCCGAGACGGCCGCCTTCGACGACGGCGCCTGGGCCAAGGTCTCGGTGCCGCACGACTGGGCCATCACCGGCCCGTTCGACATCAAGGCCCGCGCCGGCGGGGCGGGCGGCTTCCTGCCCACCGGGATCGGCTGGTACCGCAAGACCCTCGACATCAAGCCGCCGGCGCCCGGCCGCCGCGTCTTCGTCGAGCTGGACGGCGTCATGGAGCGCAGCGGCGTCTGGATCAACGGCCACCACCTGGGCCATCGCCCCAGCGGCTATGTCGGCCTGCGCTACGACATCACCGACTTCATCCGCGCCGATGGGAGGAACGTTCTGGCCGTGCGCGCCGACACCGACCACGCCCCGTCCTCGCGCTGGTACGCGGGCTCGGGCGTCTACGGCAAGGTGCGGCTGATCGAGACCGCCGGCCAGCATGTCGAGCAGGGCGGGGCCTTCGTCAGCGTCACGAAGATCAGCGCCGACCGCGCCACCGCCGACATCGCCGTCGACGTGATCAACGACGCCCATGACGCCGCCAAGGCCGGGCTGGAGGTCGTGCTGCGCGATCCGTCCGGCGCCGAGGTCGCCCGTGGCAAGGTCGCGCCCGTGGCCATCGATCCGGCCCGCACCGAGACCCTCAAGCTCTCGCTCGACATCGCCGCGCCCAAGCGCTGGGACCTGGAGACGCCCAACCTCTATCGCGCCGAGATCCGCGTGATCGGCGAGAGCGGGCAGGGGCTGGACGCCGAGACCGTGCGCTTCGGCGTCCGCGACGCCGCCTTCAAGGCCGATAGCGGCTTCTGGCTCAACGGCCGGAACGTCAAGCTCAAGGGCGTGGCCGTGCACATGGACGGCGGGGCGGTCGGGGCCGCCGTGCCCATGGCCGTCTGGCGCCAGCGGCTGACCGCACTGAAGGCCCTGGGCGTCAACGCCATCCGCACCGCCCACAACCCGCCGTCGCCCGACTTCCTCGACCTGACCGACGAGATGGGCTTCGTGGTGATGGACGAGCTGTTCGACCAGTGGAACGTCTCCAAGACGCCCGGCGACTACCACCTGTTCTTCAGCGACTGGCACAAGCGCGACGCCCGCGACATGGTCCGCCGCGACCGCAACCACGCCAGCATCGTCCTGTGGAGCGCCGGCAACGAGATCCACGACACCGCCTATCCGGTCCAGGCCAAGGCGGCGCTGAAGAGCCTGCTGGCGGTCATGCACGCCACCGATCCTACCCGACCGGTGACCATGGGCCTGTTCCGGCCAAACGTGACCGGCGACTACCAGAACGGCTTCGCCGACATGCTCGACGTGGTCGGCCAGAACTATCGCGAGAACGAGCTGATCGCCGCTCACAAGGAAAAGCCCTCGCGGATCATCGTCGGGACCGAGAACAGCAAGACCCGCACCTCCTGGGTCGCCGTGCGCGACTACCCGGCCTATGCCGGCATGTTCCTTTGGACCGGCATCGACTATCTGGGCGAGGCCGACCGCAGCGGCTGGCCCAATATCGACAACCCCGCCGGCCTGATCGACCGCACGGGTCTGGCCAAGCCGATCGGCCTGCAGCGCGCCTCCTGGTGGGCCGAAAAGCCCGTGCTGCACGTGGTGCGCAATGCAATGCCGGCAGCCCCGCCGCCGTCATCCGACGGCGCCGGTCCCGCGCCGGCCCTGCCGACCATGATCGCCGTGGCCACGCCCCAGCCCAAGGTCGCGGTCTATGACGACTGGACCCCGGCCGATCTCACGCCGCACGACGAGACCATCGAGGTCTATTCCAATTGCGCCAGCGTCGACGTCGCGCTCAACGGCCGCTGGCTGGGCGCCAAGCCGCTGCCCGCCGACGCCTCGCCGCGCCAGTGGAGCGTGACCTTCGCGCCGGGCGAGGTGAGGGCGGCCTGCCGCGATCCGGGCGTCAAGCTGGAGGACGTGCTGCGCACCGCCGGCAAGCCGGCCCGCGTCGAGCTGTCGGTGGAGGGCGACACGGTCGGGACCGGCTTCGACGACCTGGCCATCGTCCGCGCCCGGGTGGTCGACGCCAAGGGCGTGACCGTGCCCTCGGCGCAGGACGCCATCACCTTCCAGGTCGCGGGCGGCGGGGCCTTCGTGGCCGCCGACAACGGCGCGCCGATCGACCACGCCTCGTTCGCCTCGCCGACTCGCCAGGCCTGGCAGGGACGAGCCACGGCCCTGGTGCGCGGAGCGGGGCAGGGCGGCTTGCTCAACGTTACGGCGACGGCCCCGGGGCTGACGCCCGGCAAGGTCGTCCTGAAAACGGTTCCCGATACCGTTCGTTGAACATGTTCCGCGACAAAGCGTCACTTTTTGCGGGAAGAGGCTTGAATTCGCCGTTGGTAGCGCTAACTACAACCTTGTGAGGCGCGAGCGCCTCTGCCCTTCCTGGGCGTTTCCTCCCTAATGAACTAAGCCCGGCGGTTACCCGCCGGGCTTTTTTTTGCTCGTTTTCCGCCGGCCTACTTCTGCGTCGTCAGGCGGAAGACCATCACGTTCTTGTAGGTTTGGCCCGGATCCAGCCGCACCGGCGCGAACTGCGGCTTGTTGGGCGCGTCGGGGAAGTGCTGCGGCTCCAGCGCGATGCCGTCGCCCTGGCGATAGATCTTGCCGCTCTTGCCCACGGTCGTGCCGTCGATGAAGTTGCCGGCGTAGAACTGGATGCCCGGCTGGTCGGTCAGGATCTCCAGCACGCGGCCGCTCTTCGGGTCGGCCAGCCGCGCGCCCAGGCGCAGAGCCCCGCCCGCCTTGCCGGTCAGCACGTAGTTGTGGTCGTAGCCGCGGCCGGCGACGATCTGGGCGTCGCTGGCGTCACGAATGCGATCGCCCACCGCCGTCGGCTTGCGGAAGTCGAACACCGTGCCGGCCACCGGCGTGGTCACGCCCGTCGGGATCAGCTCGCCGTCCACCGGCGAATAGCCGTCTGCGGCGATGGTCAGCACGTTGCCCATCGCGCCTTCCGACGCGCCTTCGCCGGCGACGTTGAACAGGGCGTGGTTGGTGATGTTGACGATGGTCGGCTTGTCGGTCGTGGCGCCGTAGGTGATCGTCAGCTGGTTGTTCTCGTCCAGCGCATAGGTCGCCGTGGCGGTCAGCGTGCCGGGATAGCCTTCCTCGCCGTCCGGGCTGACATGCTCGAAGGTCACCGAGGCGGTCGGGCCGGCCTTGGCGTCGCGCACCGTCCAGACCACCTTGTCGAAGCCCTTCACGCCGCCGTGCAGCGCCGCCACGCCGTTGTTGTTCAGCGCCAGTTGGTAGGTCTTGCCGTCGAGGGTGAACTTGCCCTTGCCGATGCGGTTGGCGAAGCGCCCGACCGAACCGCCGAAGTAGTTGGCCGTCTTCACATATTCGGCCGCGTCCTTGTAGCCGAGCACGATGTCGGCCTTCTTGCCGGCGCGGTCGGGGGCGACCAGCGACTGCAGGGTCGCGCCATAGGTGATGACGGTCGCCGACACGCCCTTGGCGTTGGTCAGGGTAATCGCCTCGACGGCCTGGCCGTCAGGGGTTTGGCCGAAGGACTTGCGGCTGATCTCGGCCGCCCAGGAAGCCTGGGGGAGAGCTACCGACGCACCCGCGGCGGCGGCGAGTACGGCAAGGCTCGGCAGGACGTGGTGCCAGGTCTTCATCAGTTTCCTCTCCGGATCGGGCCCGCCGCGCTCTGTCGGCGTTGACGGCCATTAGGCCGCCATATACTCAGACAAAAAACTAGGGCGCAACGTCAAGACGTCGCCCTTCGCCAACGGGAGACCCGGGAATGCCCGCACCGATCACCACGTCTGCAGGAGCCGGCGCGGCTAGCGTGGGCGACCCCCGCGCTCAGCGCTCCGCGCTGACCCTGCTGGCCAGCCTCTTCTTCATGTGGGGCTTCATCACGGTCATCAACAACACCCTGCTGCCGCACCTGCGCTCGGTGTTCGACCTCAACTACACCCAGACGACCCTGATCGAGTCGGTGTGGTTCATCGCCTACTTCTTCGCCTCCATCCCCTCGGCCAAGCTGATCGAGAAGATCGGCTACAAGAAGTCGATGGTCACCGGCCTGCTGATCATGGCCTTCGGGGCCCTGCTGATGATCCCGGCCGCCCGCATCCCGTCCTACGGCGTGGTGCTGACCGCTCTGTTCATCGTCGCTTCGGGCATCACCCTGCTGCAGGTCGCCGCCAACCCCTATGTGGCCGTGGTCGGCCCGCCGGAGACGGCCTCCTCGCGCCTCAACCTGGTGCAGGCCTTCAACTCGCTGGGCACCACGCTCGCCCCGCTGTTCGGCGGCTACCTGATCCTCAGCCGCAGCGCCTCGGGCAACGCCGAGGCCGGCAAGGTGCTGACCCAGGCCGAGCGCCTGGCCGACGCCCAGTCGGTGCAGCTGCCCTACTTCATCGTCGCCGTCGTGCTGGTCGCCCTGGCCGTGGTCATCGCCCGCTACAAGCTGCCGGACCTGGGCGGCGCCACCCGCCGCGCCGCCGTCAGCGAGCGCAAGAGCCACTCGCTGTGGAAACACCGCAACCTGGTGCTCGGCATCCCGGCCATCTTCATCTACCTGATCGCCGAGATCGGCGTGTCGAACCTCTTCATCAACTTCGTCTCCGATCCGAAGATCGGCGGCCTGACCCACACCGAGGCCTCGCGCTACCTCTTCCTGCTCTGGGGCGGGATGATGGTCGGCCGCTTTATCGGCAGCGTCTGGATGCGCAAGGTCGATCCGGCCAAGGTGCTGGCGATCTTCTCGAGCCTGGCCTTCGTGGTGATGATCATCACCACCTTCTCCAGCGGCCCGACCGCCATGTGGAGCCTGATCGCCGTGGGCCTGTTCCACTCGATCATGTTCCCGACCATCTTCACCCTCGGCATCAAGGGCCTGGGCGCGCTGACCGAGGAAGGCTCGGGCCTGCTGGTCATGGCCATCGCCGGCGGCGCCCTGGTCATCGTCCAGGGCAAGATCGCCGACACCTACGGCCTGCAGATCTCGTTCCTGGTCACCGCCATCTGCGAGCTCTACGTGCTGTTCTACGCCCTGTGGGGCAGCCGGGTCACCGCCGAGGAGGCGCCTGTGGCCCTCGAAGGCGAGCCGGCGACGGCTGCTGAGTAAGGTCGGGGAGGGGAGCGGTTCGCCGCTCCCTCCTTTCGCGCCAAACGAAAAGGCCTCGCACCGCAGGGGGCGAGGCCTTCTTGCTTTCGGCTGGTAGGGAAGACGCTTAGAGCGCCTTCACCGTCACGGTGACTTCGGCCGGCGCCGCGTCCTGGGCCAGCGGGTTGCGCACCGGCAGGGTGAACGGCGCGGCCTCGATCTCGAACACGTCGCCCAGTTGCGTCTGGAAGCCTTCCGAGAACGACAGGGTGGCCGTGCCGAAGAAGTGCACGTGCACGTCGCCCGGGCGGCGGAACAGCGCGTACTTGAAGTGGTGGTGCTCCAGGTTGGCGATGGTGTGGGACATGTTCGCCTCGCCCGACAGGAAGGGCTTCTCCCACACGGTCTCGCCGCCGCGCACGATCCGGCTCGCGCCGCGCACGTCGGCCGGCAGCTCGCCGCTCAGCAGTTCGGGGCCGAGCGCCGCCTGGCGCAGCTTCGAGTGGGCCAGCCACAGATAGTTGCCGCGCTCGATCACGTGGTCGGAGAACTCGTTGGCCAGGCAGAAGCCCAGGCGGTGCGGCGTGCCGTCGGGACCGATCAGGTAGACGCCGGCGATCTCGGGCTCCTCGCCGCCGTCCTTGGCGAACGAGGGCGAGGTCAGGGCCTGGCCGGGGCCGACCAGCTGCGTGCCGTCGCCCTTGTAGAACCATTCCGGCTGCACGCCTTCCTGGCCGTCGGCGGGCTTGCCGCCCTCGACGCCCATCAGGAACATCCGCATCGAGTCGGTCAGCTGTTCGCCCGACTGGGCGGCCTTGTGCATCTTGTCGCGACCCTCGGCCGAACCCAGGTGGGTCAGGCCGGTGCCGGTCATCACCAGGTGGGCGGGGTCGGCGTGATCGATCGGGGCCAGGACCCGGCCCTCGGCCAGGGCGGCGGCGACGTCGACCGCCTCGCCCAGCGGCGCGGCCGCGTCGGCCAGGCTGACGCCCTTGTCGACGGCCAGCTGGGCCAGGGCGTAGAGCGTGTCGGCGGCACCGACCTTGCGGGCCGCGCCCGTGTCGTCGATCGCCGCGAGGGCGCGGGCGCCGTCGGGCGTCTTCAGCTGCACGAACCGCAAGGGCATGGTCGATCCTCTCGTTTGTAATTAGTCAGACAAATAGCGATCGCGGCGGGCAAGTCAAACCCGGATATATGGGCTTCGAACCGTCCGCCGAGCGGCCGGCGAGGGGGCTTCGGATCGGTCGCCAACCGTTCTATCACCTGATTTATCATACTTTTACCAGGCGGGGTCCCGGCGCCTGAATGTTCGCCTTGAGGTGAATTTCCTTGTCGTCAGACAATTAGTCTCGCTAGAGTCGTCCGCATCACCGGCGGCGACGCCGTTTGGCGACAGCGGAGGCGGCGTGGGCAAGGCGAAGGGTTCGGGCGCGGACGGCGAGTTCGAGCGCGAGGAGGGGTTCTCCGGCCGGATCCACGGGTCGATCGCGCGCACCCTGGGAATCGCCATCGTCTCGGGCCAGTACCAGCCGGGCGACGTGCTCAACAACGAGATCGACGCCAGCGTCCAGCTACACGTCTCGCGCAGCGCCTATCGCGAGGCCATCCGCATCCTGGCCGCCAAGGGCCTGGTCGAGAGCCGCCCCAAGGCCGGCACCCGGGTCAGCCCGCGTTCGCGCTGGAGCCTGCTGGATCCCGAGGTCCTGGCCTGGTTCTTCGAGGCCGAGCCCAGCGAGGAGTTCCTCACCGGCCTGCATGAGCTGCGGATGATCGTCGAGCCGGCCGCCGCCGCCCTGGCCGCCGAGCGCCGCGACGAGGACCAGCTGGAGCGCATGCGCACGGCGCTGATCCAGATGCAGCAGCACACCCTGGCCACCGAAGCGGGCCGGGCCGCCGACCGCGACTTCCACGACACCGTGCTCGAGGCCACCAGCAACGAACCGCTGCGCACCCTGTCCAGCAGCATCGGCGCGGCCGTGCGCTGGACCACCATCTTCAAGCAGCGCGACCGCGAACTGGCCCGCGACCCGATTCCCGACCACTGGAAGGTCTTCGACGCCATCGCCGCCGGCCGCGCCGACCAGGCCCGACAGGCCATGGAACGCCTCGTTGGCCTGGCCCAGGACGACACCCGCGCTGCGATTTCCAGACGCGCGCCGGCAACCTGATCCCTCTCCCCTTGCGGGAGAGGGTGGCCTCGCGGAGCGAGGTCGGGTGAGGGGTCTCTCAGACCTCAAAGCCGCGTACAGTGGTTAGGCCGGGCGAAGCGTCTCCCATCTGAGAGACCCCTCATCCGACGGCCTTCGGCCGCCACCTTCTCCCGCAAGGGGAGAAGGAACGCTGACGGGGATAGAGCGCCGTCTATCCCCGGCGATCTCGCCAAAGACCCCAACCAATCCAGCCGCTTACAACTTTCTCACCGCTCTGGATCAGACGCGCTGAAACCCGCTGCATAATGGACCCGTCCCGTCGCAGGGAGAGGGCGCAAGGATCCGGCCCGAAGCGTGCGGCGGTGATGCGATCGAGCGGGGCTGAAGGAGCGGCGAGAGCCGGGCCTGAAGGCTTAAAGGAGGATGGGGGACGTAAACCCATCCATCGGGGGTCTGCCCAATAGGCTCCCGCCCGTCCAAGGGTTCGCGCCCTGACGCACTTCTGGCCGCATGAACGGGGGAGCCTTGCGTGGGGAAGGGGTGAAGGGCGGAAGAGGCCCGCGCGCCCCGGCCTGAGGCACAACGATCGCGCGGGGCGTCCAGCTTCGTCGAAACGGTATTCAAACTCACAGCTCCGGGCGAGGCCCGGACGCCCCGCGCCCTCTCCACAAGCTCTGCGCAATCGCGCGAGAGATCGCCAACCCGTTCCCTCTCCCCTTGCGGGAGAGGGTGGCCTGCGAAGCAGGTCGGGTGAGGGGTCTCTCAGAACTCAACACAGCGAGCGGCGGACAGGCCGGGCGGAGGCGTCTCAAGTCTGAGAGACCCCTCATCCGACGGCCTTCGGCCGCCACCTTCTCCCGCAAGGGGAGAAGGGCGCTCCCAATCATCCGACAAGCCCCGAACCTCCGCCGCCTGACTATGTCGTTGTATTGCTGGCCCCCACACGGCGCCCCGCCTCGATTGACGCTCCGTACGCCCGAGTATACTCAGACAAATAACAACGTGCCGTGTCGACATCCGTGCGACCGAGCCACGTGGCGACGAGAGGGAGAAATCAAGTGAACTCGAAGATGCTGAAGCACGCCCTGATGGGCGGCGTCGCCGCGGTGCTGCTGGCGGCCGGCGCGGCTGGCGCCCAGACCAAGGTCGGCGGGACCCTGCGCGCCGACCAGCCCGGCGCGGTCATCCAGCCCGAGGTCTACGGCCAGTTCGCCGAGCACCTGGGTCGCGGCATCTACGAAGGCGTCTGGGTCGGCGAGGACAGCAAGATCCCCAACATCAAGGGCTACCGCAAGGACGTGGTCGACGCCCTGAAGGCCCTGAAGGTGCCGGTCGTGCGCTGGCCGGGCGGCTGCTTCGCCGACGACTACCACTGGCGCGACGGCATCGGCCCGCGCGACAAGCGCCCCGTCCGCGTCAACGTCCTGTGGGGCGGCGTCGAGGAGCCCAACAGCTTCGGCACCCACGAGTTCATGGACTTCGCCGAGCTGATCGGCACCAAGACCTATGTCGCCGGCAATGTCGGCGCCGGCACGCCTCAGGAAATGGGCCAGTGGCTCGAGTACCTGACCTCGCCCACTCAATCGACCATCGCCAACGAGCGCCGCGCCAACGGCCGAGACAAGCCCTGGAAGGTCGACTATTTCGGCGTCGGCAACGAGAACTGGGGCTGCGGCGGGCAGATGACGCCCGAGCACTACACCAACCTCTACCGCAACTTCGCCGAGTTCGTGCGCGCGCCGCGCGGCAACCGTCCGGTCAAGGTGGCCTCGGGCCCCAACGCCCAGGACTACAACTGGACCGAGGTCCTGATGAAGGGCGCGGCCAAGAACATGGGCGCGCTCAGCCTGCACTATTACGTCATCCCGACGGGCGACTGGGGCAAGAAGGGCTCGGCCACCGTGTTCGACGAGCAGGCCTGGGGCGACACCCTGGTCCAGGCCGAGAAGATGGAAGAGCTGGTCTCCAAGCACAGCGCCATCATGGACAAGTACGACCCCGAGAAGAAGGTCGGCCTCTATGTCGACGAATGGGGCGTCTGGTACGACGTCGAGCCGGGCACCGAGCCGGGCTTCCTCTACCAGCAGAACACCATGCGCGACGCCATGGTGGCCGCCACGACCCTGAACATCTTCCACAAGCACGCCGACCGGGTGCGCCTGGCCGCCATCGCCCAGATGGTCAACGTGCTGCAGGCGATGATCCTGACCGACAAGGAAAAGATGGTCCTGACGCCCACCTACTGGGTGTTCGAGCTCTATAAGCCCTTCCAGGGCGCGACCTATCTGCCGATCGAGATCGACGCGCCGCAGTACACCATCGGCAAGTCGTCGGTCCCGGCCGTGACGGCCACCGCCGGCAAGGGAACGGACGGCCTCGTCCACCTAGCCCTGACCAATGTCGACCCGAACAAGACCGCGACCATCTCGGTGAAGCTGACGGGCTTGTCCGCCAAGACCGCCAAGGGCCGCGTCCTGACCGGCCCGGAAATGTCCTCGCGCAACACCTTCGACAAGCCCGACGCCGTCAAGCCGGTCGAGTTCAAGGGCGCGACCATCAAGGGCGACGTCCTGACCGCCACCCTGCCGGCCAAGTCGGTGGTGGTGCTGGACCTGAACTGAGGAACGAGTTCCTACCCTCTCCCATAGGGAGAGGGAGGGGCCCAGGCGATAGCCTGGGAGGGTGAGGGGTTAGGAACGATCGCCGTTTCTAGCCCCTTCTTCTTTTGAGGTCGGGTGATGGGACCGCCGACGGCGTAACCCCTCATCCTCCCACGCCTGCGGCGCGGGTCTCCCTATGGGAGAGGGTTTCCGGGGCGCGGCTCGGCCGCCGGGGCAGGAGCCGCCGGAGCCGGAACCGGCACGGGAGCCGGCGGCGCCGGAGCCGTCGGATCCACCGGCGCCTGGCCCTCGACCGGCGCGGCTTCCGGCGGCAGCGGCAGGCCGTCGGGACCGAGCAGCGGTTCGGCCAGGCTCGGGTCCTCGGCGGCCGTGGTGGCGTCGTCCTGCGCCGGCTTGGGCGCGCCGCCGGTGGCCGACAGCGCGAAGGCCTTCCAGATCTTGGCCGGCAGGCCGCCGCCGACCACGCCGTTCATGGCGCTGTTGTCGTCGTTGCCGACCCAGACGCCGATCACCAGGTCGCCGACATAGCCGACGAAGATCGCGTCGCGATAACCCTGCGTGGTGCCGGTCTTGCCGAAGGCGCCGGGGATGGCGGCCTCCACGCCGGTGCCGCGGTGCACGGCCGAGCGCAGCAGGTCGCGCATGCCGGCCAGTTCGGCCTTGGACAGGGCGCGGGGCTTCTTCGACGGCTTCCAGTCGGCCAGGCCGTGGGCGACGACCGGGGTCTCGCCGGCGGCGATGGCGGCATAGGCGCTGGTCAGTTGCACCAGGCTCATCGGCCCGGTGCCCAGCGCCAGGGTCAGGTCGTCGGGGATCGGCTCGGTGACGCCGAGGTCGCGGGCCGTGGCCACGATCGCCTTGCGGCCGACCTGCTGGGCCAGGCGCACGGCCGCTACGTTGGACGAGCCGGCGAAGGCGGTGATCAGCGGCACTTCGCGGCCGGCGTACTTGCCCTCGTGGTTCTTCGGGCTCCAGCCGCGCACGTCGACCGGCGCGTCGAGGATCGGCGAGGTCGGGGTCATGCCCTGGCGGATGGCGGCCAGGTAGACGAACAGCTTGAAGGCGCTGCCCGGCTGGCGGCCGGCGTCGGCGCGGTTGAACTGGCTGGCCTTGTAGTCGCGGCCGCCGACCATGGCCACGACGCGGCCGTCGGTGCGCATGGCCACGATCGCGCCCTGGGTGACGTTCAGCACCTTGCCGTCGCGGGCGATAGCGTCGTTGAGGATCTTCTCGGCCTTGGCCTGCAGCTTGGCGTCCAGGGTCGTCTTGACGATGGTCTCGCCGTAGCGGGCGTCATAGGCGGCGCGGGCCTGCGGGAACACCCAGTCGGCGAAGTAGGAGCCGGTCGGCAGCTTGTCGCGCGGCGGGATCGGATGCATGTCGCGCTTGGCCTTGTCGGCCTGGCCTTGCGTGATCACCTCGGTCTCGACCATGGCGCCCAGCACCACGTCCATCCGCTCGCGGGCGCCTTCGAAGTTCTCGGTGGGGGCCAGGCGCGAGGGGGCCTTGACCATGCCGGCCAGCATGGCGGCCTGGCCGACGCTGAGCTTCTCGGGCGTGGTGTCGAAATAGTGCCGGGCCGCGGCCCGCAGCCCGAACGCGCCTTCACCGAAATAGACCGCCGACAGGTAGCGCGACAGGATCTCTTCCTTCGAGAGCCGCGCCTCCAGCCACAGGGCGATCAGGGCTTCCTGCGCCTTTCGGCGAAGATTGCGGTCGTTGCTGAGGAAGGCGTTCTTGGCCAGCTGCTGGGTGATCGTCGAACCGCCTTCGGACACCCCGCCGGCCTTGGCGTTGGCGCCGACGGCGCGGGCGATCGCTTTCGGGTCGATGCCCATGTGCTTGTAGAACCGCCGGTCCTCGATGGCGATGAAGGCGCCTGGCACATAGGCCGGCAGCTTCGAGGCCTCGATCGGGGCCTCCTTGTACGAGCCGCGCCGGGCGATCGGCGTGCCGTCCGAGGCCATCAGCACCATGGTCGGGTTGCTGGCCGGCTCCAGGGCCCGGCCCAGCGGCAGCGACCACAACAGCCAGGTCACGACCGCGACGATGGCCAGCACGAAGACGCCGGCGCCGATCTGCCACGGCCGCTGCTTCCAGATCGGAACGCGCGGGGCCGGGGCAGGCGCTTCCCTCGCGGGCGGCGCCTCGGCCTCTTCCGTTTCAAGAGCGACCGCTTCCACGGTCTCCTCGACCTTGGGGGCGTCGTCGTCGGAACCGGTGTTCGGAGCGGCGGGGTCGGACATGCGCGATGGAACTCGAAGGCGGGCCGAGAGGGGGCGAAGGCGCGTCAATAGCACAGGCAGGGCGGCCGCCCAGCGTCCGCGTGCCAAATAGGGAAACGCCCGTTCAGGCCGGAGCGCTCCGCCGCCGCTCGAGCAGCAGCAAGGTCAGCGCCGCCAGGAAGCCGAAGGCCAGCAGCAGGGCCGACAACTGGTGGGCCTTGTCCCATTCCAGGCTCTCGACCAGCCGGTAGATCTCGATCGACAGCACCTGCGTCTCGCCTGGAATGCCGCCACCCAGCATCATCACCACCCCGAACTCGCCGATCGTATGGGCGAAGGCCAGCAAGGCCGCGACGGCGTAGCCGGGCAGGGCCAGCGGCAGGGCCACGCGCCAGAAGGTCGCCGCCTTGCCCGCGCCCAGGGTCGCGGCGGCCTCCAGCGGCTCGTCGCCGATCGCCAGGAAGGCGTTGCGCAGCGGCTGCACGGCGAAGGGCAGGGAATAGACCAGCGAGCCGATCACCAAGCCCTCGAAGGTGAAGGCCAGGGTCCGCACCCCGAACGGCGCCAGCAGGAGCATCAGCGGGCTCTTTGGCCCCAGGGCGATCAGCAGATAGAAGCCCAGCACCGTCGGCGGCAGTACGATCGGCAGGGCGACCAGCGCCCCGACCACCGGCTTCAGCACCGACCGGCCCCGCGCCAGCCACCACGCCAGCGGCGTCGACAACGCCAGCAGCAGCACGGTGACGACCGTGGCCAGCTTCAGGGTCAGCCAGACGACCTCGGCCATGGCCGTCAGCGCACCTCGTAACCGTAACGGCGAATGATCGCCTTGGCCTCGCGGCCCTTCAGGAAGGCCAGGAACGCCTTGGCCGCCTCGCTGTCCGCACCGGTCTTCAGCAGCACCGCCTGCTGGTCGATCGGGGTGTGGTCGGCCTTGGGCACCACCCAGCGCGAGCCGCCCTTGTCGTCGATCACCTGCGACAGGGCCACGAAGCCCAGCTCCGCCGCGCCGGTCTGGACGTACTGGTAGGCCTGGGTGATCGATGACCCGGTGACGATCTTCGGCTTCAAAGTGTCTTGCAGCTTGAGCTTGGTCAGCGTCTCGACCGCCGCCAGGCCGTAGGGCGCGGCCTTCGGGTCGGCGATCGACAGCTTCTGGAAATTGCCCTTGGTCAGCACCGCGCCCTTGCCGTCGACCAGGCCTGGGATCTTGCTCCACAGGACGAGACGGCCAGTGGCGTAGGTGAAGCGCGAACCGGGAACGGCCAGGCCTTCTGCCTCGGCCTTCTGCGGCCGCTCGACGTCGGCCGACAGGAAGACCTCGTAGGGCGCGCCGTTGGCGATCTGGGCGTAGAACTGGCCAGACGAGCCGAAGCTCAGCGTCGCCTTGTGGCCCGTGGCCTTCTCGAACTTCTCGGCGATGGCCTTGGCCGGCTCGGTGAAGTTGGCGGCCACCGCCACCTTGGTCTCGCCCGCGAAGGCCGCGCCGGCGACCAGCGACAACGCTCCGGCCACGATGGCGGCGAGCAGGGGGCGGCGGGCGAAGGGCATCGGCGGCTCGGTTCGGCGGTTATGCATCGCGAGTACATAACGAGCTTTCGCCGACTGTCAGGCTGTTTTTTCGAGGCCAGCCGGGCGACAAGCGGGCGAACGGAGTCGAAAGGCGTCTCGATGAGCGAAGCGGGCGATCTCAGCGCCAGCCTGATCCTGAGGCGCGGGGCTCTAGCCCGTGTCGGCCTGGAGCGCATCGCCCTGGTCGAGGCCGTGGCCGAGCTTGGCTCGATCAGCGCCGCCGCCAAGCGCCTGGGCCTCAGCTACAAGGGCGCCTGGGACGCCGTACAGGCGCTCAACAACCTGTTCGACGCCCCCCTGATCGCCGCCAGCGCCGGCGGCAAGTCCGGCGGCGCGGCCCAGGTCACCGCGCGGGGCCATGCGGTCATCAAGGCCTTCCGAGATATGGAGCGCGAGGTCGGGGCGGCTCTTTCGCGGCTAGAGGCGGGTCTGGCGTCGGAAGACGGCGCCGACCTCTTCTGGAGCCTGGGTCTGCGCACCAGCGCCCGCAACGCGCTGCGCGGAACCGTCGTGGCTCTGGCCCCGGCCGGCGTCACGGTCGAGGTTCGCCTGGCCCTGGGCGGCGGCCTGGAGATCGCCTCGGTGATCACCCGCCGCAGCGCCGAGGAGCTGGGCCTGGCCGTGGGGCGGCCCGCCGTAGCCCTGATCAAGTCGAGCTTCGTGCGCCTGGCCGCCGAGCCGCCCGCCGCGTCCGGCGACAACCGGCTGTCGGGCGTCGTTCTCGACCGCGAGGACGGCGAGGCGGCCAGCGAGATCGTCGTCGCCCTGTCTGAGGGCAAGACACTGGTCGCCACGGTCGCGCGGGACCTCGCCGGAGCTTTCGAATTCGGCGCCGGCGTCCACGCGTTGATCGCGCCGTCGGACGTGATCCTGGCTGTCGACTAGGCCGGCGCCACCCTTGGTCGCAGAGGCGGCGGGCCTGATCTGCACTAGCACTATGCAACGGCGCCTCATGCTTGAGCGGAACTATGTACAAGCATGGCCATGGGCGCAAAACGCTCCCCCCGCGCCGTCGCGGTCCTTAGGGCGATAGCCATGCGCGTTCTCGTCATCGATCCGGATCCGGCCCGCGCCGCCTTGGTGGCCGAAGGGCTGGAGGGCGTGCACCCGCTGGAGGTCCGTCGTTCGGCGCGCTTCGACGAGCGCGAAGCGATCGAGTTCGCGCCCGACGTGGTGGTGATCGCCGCCGAAAGTCCCGATCGCGACACGCTGGAAAGCCTGCGTGAGGCCAGCCAGGCCAATCCGCGTCCCGTGGTGATGTTCGTCGACCGCTCCGAGCCGGGCCTGGCCGAACAGGCTGTGCGGGCCGGCGTGGCGGCCTATGTCGTCGACGGCCTGGCGCCGGCGCGCGTCCGGCCGATTCTCGACGTGGCCATGAGCCGCTTCGCCTTGACCCAGCAACTGCGCGGGGACCTCGCCAAGGTGAAGGCTGACCTGGAGGCCCGCAAGACGGTCGAGCGGGCCAAGGGCCTGCTGATGAAGGAGCGTGGGCTGGACGAGGACGGCGCCTATCGCCTGCTGCGCAAGCTGGCCATGGACCGCGGCAAGCCCATCGGCGCGATCGCGGCCGACCTGCTGGCTTTCGCGGGAGTGTTGAAGGGGGACGCCTCTTGAGCGGGCTCGCCGATCTGAAGCTGGGCTTCATTCCTCTGACCGACTGCGCGCCGCTGGTGGTGGCCAAGTCCCTCGGCTTCTTCACCGAGGAAGGTCTCGACGTTTCTCTGAGTCGCGAGGCCTCGTGGGCGACGATCCGCGACAAGGTCGCCGTCGGCGCGCTGGACGGCGCCCACATGCTGGCGCCCATGGCCCTGGCCGCGGCGGCCGGCGCGACCGGCGGTCTGACGCTCGACGTCGGCCCGTCGCTGATCGCCCCCATGGCCCTGAACCGCAACGGCAGCGCCATCACCGTCTCGACCGCCCTGGCGGACGCCATGCGCGCGGCTGATCCAGAGGCCATGGCCGAGCAGCCGATCTCGGCCCGGGCCCTGGCCCGGGTGATCGCCGAACGGGCGGGGCAGGGGCTGTCGCCCCTGACCTTCGCGGTCGTGTTCCCCTATTCGATGCACAATTACGAGCTGCGCTACTGGCTGGCGCAGGCCGGGATCGACCCGGACCGTGACGTGCGCCTGGTTGTCACCCCGCCGCCGCGCATGGTCGAGCAGATGCGGGCCGGCGACATCGACGGCTTCTGCGTGGGCGCGCCTTGGAACGCCGTGGCCGTGCTCGAAGGCCTGGGCGAGGTGCTGATCACGGCCTCGGCCTTCTGGCCGGGTGGTCCCGACAAGGTGTTCGGCGTCACCGAGGCCTGGGCTCACCACTATCCCGACGAACTGCGCGCCGCCCTGCGGGCGATGATCCGCGCCTCGGCCTGGGCGGACGATCCCGCCAACCGGCAGGACCTGATCGACCTGCTGGCCCGCCCGGACCACGTCGGCGTCGCGCCCGAAGCCCTGGCCCGCGCGCTGAACGACGAGATCGTCTTCCATCGAGACGGCGCGGGCCTGCCGCGCCGTGAGCACGCCCTGTGGTTCCTGTCGCAGATGGTGCGCTGGGGGCAGGTCGCGGCCGACATCGATCTCGAGGCGGCGGCCGACGCGGTCTATCGCCCGGACATGTTCCGCGCCGCCGCCCTGACCGCGGGTCCTGTCGTTGATCCCGCTCAGGTGTTCGACGACGGCCCGCCGGAGCTGGCGCCGCTGTTCGAGGGACCGGCCTTCGATTCCACGCTCGCCGGCCGTTACGCCGCTGGGTTTTCGATCGGCCGCGCTCGCGCCTGAGGCGCTTTCGTCTCTCGCATCTGCACAATGCCTGGGCGCCATCGGCGCCCTTTTGCTGAGCAATCATGCTGTGGCGACGTTGTGCAGGGCGGCGCCTCTTCGGTTGGTGACATCCGTCCCCGGACCGTTGTTCTGTTAGCTCAAGCCTTCGGACAACGGCGTCCGTGGCTGCCAGAGACGACCGCTCGGATGCGGTCACCCGACGAGGCGACGACGCCTCGCTCTTGCAGACACGCAACACTCCGAGGCGCATCATGATCTCTCGTGACTTCCTCAAGGCCGGCCATACGCCGACCCTGTTCGCCGCGTTCCTCTATTTCGACCTGTCGTTCATGGTCTGGGTGATCCTGGGCCCGCTGGGCGTGGCCATCGCCAAGGATTTCGGGCTCGACCCGGCCCAGAAGGGTCTGATGGTCGCCATACCCGTGCTGGCCGGCGCTCTGCTGCGCCTCGTCAACGGCATCCTGGTCGACCGCATCGGTCCCAAGAAGACCGGCATGTTCGGTCAGCTGATCGTGCTGGGCGGCCTGGTCACGGCCTGGCTGCTGGGCGTGCACAACTACAATCAGGTCCTGGCCCTGGGCGTGATCCTGGGCGTGGCCGGCGCCTCCTTCGCCGTCGCCCTGCCGCTGGCGTCGCGCTGGTATCCGCAGGAGCACCAGGGCCTGGCCCTGGGCATCGCCGGCGCCGGCAACTCGGGCACCGCCCTGGCCGCCCTGTTCGCGCCGATGCTGGCCAAGACCTTCGGCTGGCAGAACGTCATCGGCCTGGCCGCCATCCCTCTCGCCGTGGCTTTCGTCGTCTACATGCTGCTGGCCAAGGACGCTCCCGAGCAGCCCGCGCCCAAGAAGCTGGCCGAGTACCTCGACGTCCTGAAGGTTCCGGACGCCTGGTGGCTGATGTTGCTCTACGGCGTCACCTTCGGCGGCTTCGTCGGCCTGGCCTCGTCGCTGACCATCTACTTCAACGCCGAATACGGCCTGGATCCGGTGATCGCCGGCTTCTTCACCGCCGCCTGCGTCTTCGCCGGCTCGTTCATCCGCCCGGTCGGCGGCGGCCTGGCCGACCGCTTCGGCGGGGTGCGCACCCTGACCGTCGTCTACGCCCTGGCCGCCTTCGGCCTGGCGGTGGCCAGCTTCAAGCTGCCCTCGCACTGGCTGGCCCTGGCGGTGCTGATGTTCTCGATGCTGGCCCTGGGCGCCGGCAACGGCGCGGTGTTCCAGCTGGCCCCGCAGCGCTTCCGCAAGGAGATCGGCGTCATGACCGGCCTGATCGGCATGACCGGCGGCATCGGCGGCTTCTACCTGGCCTCGACCCTCGGCCTCGCCAAGAAGCTGACCGGCGACTACCAGATCGGCTTCCTCGGCTTCGCGCTCCTGGCGCTGTTCGCGCTCTTCGCCCTGCACGGCCTCAAGGCCCGCTGGCGCGCCGTCTGGCCGACCCTGCACGGCGCCGAAGCCGCTCCGGTTCGCGTCTGATCCTCTTTTCCAAGTGAGCAAAGTCATGACCAAGGAAAAGCTGGTCGTCATCGGCAACGGCATGGCCGGGTGCCGGGCGGTCGAAGAGATCCTCAAGCGCGATCCCTCGCGCTACGAGATCTCGATCTTCGGCGCCGAGCCGCGGGTCAACTACAACCGCATCATGCTGTCGCCGGTGCTGGCGGGCGAGAAGACCTTCGACGACATCGTCATCAACGACGAGGCCTGGTACCGCGACAACGGCATCACCCTGCATGCCGGCCGCTGGGTCACCGGGGTCGATCTGGAAGACCGCAAGGTGATCGCCGAGGGCGGCCTCGAGGTCGCCTACGACAAGCTGATCCTGGCCACCGGCTCGGATCCGTTCCGCCTGCCGCTGCCAGGCGCCGACCTGTCGGGCGTGGTGACCTTCCGCGACCTCGACGATGTCGACGCCATGATCGCCGCCTCGGCCAAGCCCGGCGCCCGCGCCGTGGTCATCGGCGGCGGCCTGCTGGGCCTGGAAGCCGCCTATGGCCTGGCCCGTCGCGGCATGGGCGCCACCGTCGTCCACCTGATGGACGTGCTGATGGAGCGCCAGCTCGACGAGAGCGCCGGCTACCTGCTGCGCGAGGCCCTGCTGGAGCGCGGCGTCGAGACCGTGCTCGGCGCCCACTCCGAAGCCATCGTCGGCGAGGACGGCAAGGTCACCGGCCTGAAGCTGAAGGACGGCCGGACCCTGCCTTGCGACATCCTGGTGATGGCCGTCGGCATCCGTCCCAATGCTGCATTGGCCAAAGCCGCTGGTCTGCAGGTCAATCGGGGCGTCATCGTCGACGACGCCATGCGCACCTCCGATCCGGCGGTGTTCTCGGTCGGCGAATGCGTCGAGCACCGCGGCAACTGCTACGGCCTCGTGGCCCCCATCTGGGACATGTGCCGCGCCCTGGCCGAGGAACTGACCGACGGGGCCGGCGCCTATGCCGGCTCGGTGCTGTCGACCCGCCTGAAGGTCTCGGGCGTCGATGTGTTCTCGGCCGGCAAGTTCGCCGGCGGCGAGGGCTGCGAAGACATCGTGTTCCGCGACGCCGGCCGCGGCGTCT
Organism: Caulobacter sp. GW821-FHT12A07; assembly: GCF_058807655.1. NCBI lineage: Bacteria > Pseudomonadati > Pseudomonadota > Alphaproteobacteria > Caulobacterales > Caulobacteraceae > Caulobacter > Caulobacter sp. GW821-FHT12A07. Next base: position 187,897 of record NZ_JBXAQX010000008.1, on the reverse strand, counting down.
ACAAGCGCGTGGTGATCGAGGACGGCAAGGTCGCCGGCGCGGTCCTGTTCGGCGACGCCGCCGACGGAGGCTGGTACTTCGACCTGATGCGGGCCGGGACCGATGTCGCCGACATACGCGACACGATCATCTTCGGTCAGGCGATCACGGAAGGTCTGTCCGGCCTGGACCCTAGTGCGGCCGTTGCGGCCATGCCCGATACGCAGGAAATCTGCGGCTGCAACGGCGTCTGCAAGGGGGCGATCACTTCCGCCATCACCACCCAGGGCCTGACCAGCCTGGACGACGTGCGCGCCGTCACCAAGGCCTCGGCCTCGTGCGGCTCGTGCACGCCGCTGGTCGAGCAGGTCATCCGCGCCACCCTCGGCGACGGCTTCAAGGCCCAGACCGGCCCCAAGCCGATGTGCAAGTGTACGCATCACCCGCATGGCGTGGTGCGCGAGGCGATCCTGGCCCAGGACCTGAAGTCCATGCCCGCGGTCATGCAGGCCATGGAATGGACCACCCCCGACGGCTGCGCCTCGTGCCGTCCGGCCCTGAACTACTACCTGCTGTGCGCCTGGCCCGGCGAATACAAGGACGACAGCCAGTCGCGCTTCATCAATGAGCGCGTCCACGCCAACATCCAGAAGGACGGCACCTATTCGGTCGTCCCGCGCATGTGGGGCGGCATGACGACGCCCGACGAGCTGCGCGCCATCGCCGACGTCGCCGACAAGTACGCCATTCCATCGGTGAAGGTGACCGGCGGCCAGCGCATCGATCTGCTGGGCGTCAAGAAGGACGACCTGCCGGCGGTGTGGGCCGACCTCAACGCCGCGGGCATGGTCAGCGGCCACGCCTACGCCAAGGGCCTGCGCACGGTGAAGACCTGCGTCGGCAGCGACTGGTGCCGGTTCGGCACCCAGGACTCCACGGGCCTCGGCATCAAGCTCGAGAAGTTCATGTGGGGCTCGTGGGCGCCGGCCAAGGTCAAGCTGGCCGTGTCGGGCTGTCCTCGTAACTGCGCGGAATCGACCTGCAAGGACATCGGCGTGATCTGCGTCGACAGCGGCTACGAGATCCATGTCGGCGGCGCCGCCGGTCTGCACATCCAGGGCACGCAGCTGCTGACCAAGGTCGCCACCGAGGAAGAGGCGATCCAGCTGATCTCGGCGGTCATGCAGATGTACCGCGAGGGCGGCTGGTACCTGGAGCGGATCTACAAGTGGATGGCCCGCATCGGCCTGGAGACCATCCATGCCGCCACGGTCGAGGACCTCGACAACCGCGCCGCGCTCTTCGCCCGCTTCGTGATCTCGCAGGAGACCGCCCAGGTCGACCCGTGGGCCGAACGCGCCAGCAAGGGCGTCGAGGCCGGTGAATTCAAGCCGATGGCGACGCTTCCGATGGGGATGGCTGCGGAATGACGATCCAGACTTTCGACATCGATCCGGCCTGGCATGACGTCGGCGCCGTCACCGACATTCCGGAGCGCGGTTCGCGTCGGGTGGCGACGGCGCAGGGCGACGTGGCGGTGTTCCGCACCAGCGACGGCCAGGTCTTCGCCCTGGTCGACCGCTGCCCGCACAAGCACGGACCGCTGAGCCAGGGCATCGTCCACGGCCACGGCGTGACCTGCCCGCTGCACAGCTGGGTCATCGACCTGAAGACCGGCCACCCCACCGGCGCCGACGCCGGCAAGGGCTGCACGCCGGTGGTGCCGGTGCGGGTGCAGGACGGCCGCGTCCTGCTGGCCCAGCCGGTGATGGCGGACTGACGCCATGGCCGACGGCTCCGGCGTCATCGCGACGGTCAGGACCACCTGCCCCTATTGCGGCGTCGGTTGCGGCGTTGCGGGAGCGGCGGGCGGCGGCAGGACGCTGGCGGTGTCCGGCGACACCGCCCACCCGGCCAACAAGGGACGGCTGTGCTCCAAGGGCTCGGCCCTCGGCGCCACGGTCGGCCTGCAGGGCCGTCTGCTCGAGCCCTCGATCAACGGCCGCGTCGCCAGCTGGGGCGAGGCCACGGCGCTGATCGCCAAGCGCTTCCGCGACACCATCGCCCGCCACGGCCGCGACAGCGTCGCCTTCTACGTCTCCGGCCAGCTGCTGACCGAGGACTACTACGTCGCCAACAAGCTGATGAAGGGCTTCATCGGCTCGGGCAACATCGACACCAACAGCCGTCTCTGCATGGCCTCGGCCGTGGCCGCCCACAAGCAGGCCTTCGGCGCCGACCTGGTGCCCGGCTGCTACGAGGATCTCGACGAGGCCGACCTGGTGGTCTTCGCCGGCCACAACGCCGCCTGGACCCATCCGATCCTGTTCCGCCGCCTGGAGGCCGCCAAGGCCCGCGGCCAGAAGCACGTGGTCATCGACCCGCGCCGCACCGACACCGCCGAGGGCGCCGACCTTCACCTGGCCCTGGCGCCGCAGAGCGACGTGCGGCTGTGGAACGGCCTGTTGGCCGAGCTCGACCGTCGCGGCCAGCTCGACCTCGACTACATCCGCGAGCACGTGAACGGCTTCGACGCCGTCCGCGAAGCTCTGGCGCAGGACGACCAGTCGCCCGCCGCCGTCGCCGCCGACTGCGGCCTGGCGATCGAGGACCTGCTGGCCTTCTACGACCTGTTCGCCGCTCATCCGAAGACGGTCAGCCTGTTCTCGATGGGCTCCAACCAGTCGGCTCAGGGCGTCGCCAAGGGTCTGGCGATCATCAACACCCATCTGGCCACAGGCCGGATCGGCAAGCCGGGCGCCTGCCCGTTCTCGATCACCGGCCAGCCCAACGCCATGGGTGGCCGCGAGACCGGCGGCATGGCCAACACCCTGGCCGGCCACATGGACTTCGCAGCCGAGGACCGCGACCGCGTCGCCCGGTTCTGGGGCGCGCCCAACACCGCCCGTGCGCCGGGCCTCAAGGCCGTCGAGATGTTCGAGGCCGTGCGGTCGGGCAAGATCAAGGCGATCTGGGTGATGGCGACCAACCCCGCCGTCAGCCTGCCGGACGCCGGCGCGGTGCGCGAGGCGCTGGAGGCGTGCCCGTTCGTGGTCGTCTCCGACTGCGTCGAGACCGACACCACGGCCTACGCCCATGTGAAGCTGCCGGCCCTGGCCTGGGCCGAGAAGGACGGCACGGTCACCAATTCCGAGCGCCGCATCTCGCGCCAGCGGGCCCTGTTCCCCGTGCCCGGCCAGGCCCGCGCCGACTGGCGGATCATGGCCGACGTCGCCCAGGGCATGGGCTTCGACGGTTTCGGGTGGCCGTCCCAGGCCTCGATCTTCCGCGAGTGGGCGCGCCTGACGGCCTACGAGAACAAGGGCTCGCGCCTGCTCGACCTGACGGGTATGGCCGCCATGACCCCCGACGACTACGCCGCCATGACGCCGATCCAGTGGCCGGTCCGTGTGACCGGGCAGGGGACGCCGCGCCTGTTCGTCGACGGCCGCTTCCAGACGCCCGACGCTCGCGGCCGGATGGTTCCGGTCCGTCCCAAGGGGCCGGCCGATGCTGTCAGCGACGCCTATCCGATGTCGCTCAACACCGGTCGCATCCGCGACCAGTGGCACACCATGACCCGCACGGGCCTGGCCCCCGACCTCTGCCGCCACGCCCCCGAGCCCTTCGTCGAGATCCACCCGCGCGACGCCGAGGCCGCCGGGATCAAGGATGGCGCCCTGACCCGCGTCTCCACCGTGCGCGGCGAGGCCGTCGCCCTGGCCAAGGTCACCGACCGCCAGCGGCCCGGCGGCCTGTTCATGCCGATGCACTGGACCGACGCCTTCGCGCCGTCGGGCAAGTCCAACCACCTGATCGCGCCGAACCTCGACCCGACCTCCGGCCAGCCGGAGTTCAAGCACACGCCGGCCCGGGCGCGGCCCTATCGCGAGACCTGGAAGGGCTTCTTCCTGACCCGCGAGGTCGTCGCCGCGCCGGCCAATCTCGACCTCGTCTGGCGGCGAATCCCGCAGGACGCCGCCCAGCTGCACGAGTTCGCCGGTCGGGGCGACGCCTCCGAGCGCGAGGCCCTGCGCAAGCGCTTGACCAAGGGCCTGACGGGCGAGACCACGGTGTTCGAGGACGCCGGCGCCGGCTCGCGTCGCGAGGCCTGGATCGAGGACGGCAGGCTGGTCGCCGTGCTGTTCCAGACCGCTGCCGGCCGCTTGCCGCCGCGCGATTGGCTGGCCGACCTGTTCGCGCTGGACCAGCTGTCCGCGCAGGATCGCTCGTCGCTTCTGATCGGCCGTCCGCCCGGCGCGCCGGTCGACAGAGGCCCGATGGTCTGCGCCTGCCTGAAGGTCGGCGCCAAGGCCGTGGACGCCGCCATCGCGGCCGGAGCCGCCACCGCCGATGCTGTTGGCGCGGCGACGGGCGCTGGCACCAATTGCGGCTCGTGCCGTCCGGAGATCGCCCGGATGATCGCCGCCGCCGCTTCCCTCAAGGCCAAGGAGACCGCCGATGCGTGACGTGTCGCTGGGAGACGTTCTGCTCGTCGGCGCTGGTCCGGGTCCGGCTGACCTGATGACCCTGCGCGCCGCCCGCGCGGTCGAGGGCGCCCAGGCGCTGCTCTATGACGCGCTGGTCTCGGACGAGGCGATCGCCCTGGCCCCGGCCGGCTGCGTGCGGATTCTGACCGGCAAGCGCTCGGGCCGGCCCAGCATGAAGCAGGAGGCGATCAACCGCCTGATGCTGCGCCTGGCCCGTCGCGGTCTGCGCGTGGTGCGGCTGAAGGGCGGGGATCCGTCGGTGTTCGGCCGGGTGGGCGAGGAGGCCGAGTTTCTTCGTGCGCATGGCGTGTGCGTCGAGGTGGTGCCCGGCGTCACCGCCGCCAGCGCCGCCGCCGCCCAGTTCAACTTCCCGCTCACCCATCGCGGCGAGGCTCGGCGGGTGATCTTCACGACGGCCCGGGTCGGCAGCGGCGACGTCATCGAAGACTGGGCCGCCGCTTCGGATTCCGAGGCCACGGTCGCGGTTTATATGGGCGGGGAAGCCGCCGCCGAACTTGGCCGCCGCCTGATCGCGGCCGGTCGTTCGCCCAGCACCCCGGCCCTGGTCGTCGAGCGGGCCGGCGATCCGGCCGCCGCGCTGCGCACTGGCCGCCTCGACACGCTGCCCCAGCTTCTGGCTGGCGGGACCGGCGGCCCGGTCCTGATCGTCATCGGCGCGGTGGCCCGCCGGGCGCAGGACCTGCGCTGGACGCCCGAGCTGGCCCAGATCGAAGCTGAGGCGATCCGGGCCTGAAGTGTCAGGCCGCCGCCATCGCGGCCGCGGCCTCTTCCTCTTCCTCGCGGCGACGCGGCTGCGGGCCGGCCGCGCGGCCGTAGGCCTCCCGCAGCAGGCGCGAGGGCGACTGCTCGCACGGCGCGACCAGCAGGCCACGCTTGCGCAGGGCCAGGCCCCAGCGCGCGCTGCCGGTCAGCACCGACGCGGCCGGCGCGATCAGCAGACCCACGGCGGCCGGCAGGATCCAGATCCCCAGCGACGGGCCGGCGATCGCCGCGCAGACCAGCAGCGCGAGGCCCGCGACCATCTCCGGCGCATGCCTCTTCAAGGCCTCGCGCCAGGACATCTTGTCGACGTCACGACGCTGGGCGGCCCAGCCGGAGTCGCGGCCGGCCAGGATGTCGAGCAGGCAGCGGGCGTGGCCGAACAGCACCGTCGGCGCCGTCAGCGTCGAGTGCACGGTCTCCAGGGCCACCGAGGCCCACAGGCGGCGGGCGCCGCCGAAGCCGTCGGCGCGGCCCTCCATGCAGGCGAGAACGACGGCTAGCAGCTTGGGGACGGCCAGGAAGCCCAGCGACACGGCGAAGGCCGCGCCGGCGCCTTCTTCGAGAAAGAGTTCCTCCCGCGCGCCGCCCAGAAAGGGGAAAGCGGCCAGCAGGGCGCTCAGCACCACCAGCAGCAGCCAGACGGGGGCCAACGCATAGGCCAGGGCGCCACGCAGCAGGTGCAGGCGGCTGACCGGATGCAGGCCCTTCACGCCGAGGATGCCGAGGTGCTGCAGGTTGCCCTGGCTCCAGCGGCGGTCGCGTACCAGCATGTCGGACAGGGTGGGCGGCGCCTCCTCGTGCACGTCCTCCAGCGTCGGGGCCATGCGCACGGCCCAGCCGCCCCGGCGCAGCAGGGCCGCCTCGACGAAGTCGTGGCTGAGGATCGCGCCGCCGAACGGCGCCTTGCCCGGCAGGTGCGGCAGGCCGCAGCACTCGGCGAAGGCCCGAGTGCGGATCATGGCGTTGTGGCCGAAATAGTTGGCCTCGGCCCCGCTCCACCAGGCCAGCGCCCAGGTCGCCAGCGGTCCGTAGGCCCAGGCGGCGAACTGCTCGGCCCGGCCAAACAGGGTGTTGCGACCGACGATGGTCGAGCCGGCTTGAAGGACGCCCAGCGTCGGGTCGGTTTCCATGGCCCCGGCCATGCGGCGCAGCGAGCGGGCGCTCATCAGGCTGTCGGCGTCGAGCACCGCCATGCATTCGTAGGCCCCGCCGAACCGGCGGACCCAGTCGGCGAGGTTGCCGGTCTTGCGGTCGATGTTGGCCTCGCGGCGCCGGTAATAGAGGCGGGTGGGCGAGGGGCCGGCGCGGGCGGCGAGCACCGCGCGACGCTCGGCCTCGGCGATGTCCGGGTCGCGGGTGTCGCTCAGCACGAAGACGTCGAAGGTCGAGGACAGTCGCTCGCGGTCGAGATCGGCGCGCATGGCCTCGATGCGGGCGAACACGGCGGCCACGTCCTCGTTGTAGATCGGCGCCAGCAGGGCGACCCGCTTGCGCAGGTGCGGCGGCGGATCGTCCAGCCGCCGCTCCCAGCTGTCGGGGTTCAGCGCCAGTTGGAAGCCGCCCAGGGCCGCGGCGCAGGAAAAGCCGGTCCAGGCCAGCAGCGCGGCCACCAGCAGCGCGTCGATCCATTCCAGCGGGGTGACGCCGCCGCCCACGAAGGCGTCCAGCATGGTCGTCAGGCCAAAGCCGAACGAGAGCAGGGTGAAGGCGCCCAGAGCCAGCCGCCGCCGCTGGCGAGAGCGCGCCAGCCGTCGCCTGGAGGCCGGCGCCGACAGCGGCCGCACGGGCATGTCGAGTTCGGATTCCTGCGGCAGCCAGGCGTCCGGCGTCGCCTCGTGGGGAATGTTGCAAGGCGGAAGCCGGTCGGCGAGGCGTATGTCCATCGAGGGTCCTTTCGCGCGAAGAACCCTCACCCAGGCAATGGGTTGCGATGCGAAGGAAATATAACCACGGTCACGTTTCGCGAACCGTGGCCAAGCTGTAGATCTGCTGAAACGAGCAGCAGTTTCAGCGATTTGGCCGCAGTCGCGCCTTGTTTGCGGCGAAGCTGCGGCAATTGTTGCGGCGCGGAAAACAAGCGGTGCGCGGACGGATCCGCGCCCTGTCAGGCCGCCTTCAGGGCCGCGAAGCCGCGTTCCAGGTCGATGATCAGGTCGGACGGATCCTCCAGCCCGATGTGCAGACGCAGCAGCGGTCCTTCCAGGTTCAGCGGCGTCGAGCGGCTCTTCAGTTGCGGGTCGCAGTGGATCGCCAGGCTCTCGAAGCCGCCCCAGGAGAAGCCGAGGCCGAACAGGGTCAGGGCGTCGAGGAAGGCGTGCACCGACTTCTGCGAGGCCGGCTTCAGCACCACGCCGAACAGGCCGCAGGCGCCGCCGAAGTCGCGCTTCCAGATCGCGTGGCCGGGATCCTCGGGCAGGGCCGGGTGCAGCACGCGGGCGACTTCGGGGCGCTGTTGCAGCCAGCGGGCCACGGCCAGGCCGTTCTGCTCGTGGCGCGGCATCCGCGTGGCCAGGGTGCGCAGGCCGCGCAGCATGGCGTAGGCGTCGTCGGGCGACACCGACCAGCCGACGTCCCACATGGCGTTGCCCAGTTCGTCGCCGATCACCGGGTCCATGGTCGTGGCGCTGCCCATGAAGCAGTCGGAGTGGCCGCCGACATATTTGGTCAGGGCCTGGACGCTGATCGTCACCCCGTGGGCCAGCGGCTTGAAGAGCAGGCCCGCGCCCCAGGTGTTGTCGATCAAGGTGAGGATCCCGCGCGCGTTGGCGGCCGCGGCGATGGCCGGCACGTCCTGCATCTCGAAGGTCAGGGAGCCCGGGGCCTCCAGCAGGATCAGCCGGGTCTTCGGGCCGGCCAGGGCGATCAGGGCGTCGGCGTCCAGGGCGGGGTCGTAATAGCGGGTGGTGACGCCGAAGCGGGTGAGGAAGCGGTCGCAGAACCGGCGCGTGGGCTTGTAGGCGCTGTCGACCACCAGCACGTCGTCGCCGGCCTTCAGCACGGCCATCATCGCCCCGGTGATCGCCGCCAGGCCCGAGGGGTACAGCGTCACGTCCGGCGAGCCTTCCAGCTCGGCCAGGGCCGCCTGCAGGGCGGCGGGAGAGGACAGGCCGGTGATGCCGTAGGTCAGCTGGCTGTCGTCGTACAGCGATGCGGCGTTGGGCAGCAGCACGGTGGAGCCGCGCTGGATCGGCGGGTTGACGGTCCGCGCCAGCGACTGGGCCTGCAGGCCCGAACGGATCAGGCGGGTCTTTTCGTCCATGGCGGCGGGACTCGTGAGCACGGGAAGGAACGCCTCGTTTAAGAGCGCCGGCGGTTGCGGTTCAAGGATTTGATCGTCGCCGTGGCGACAGGGCGCGAGAATCTGCCATCCAGGCGCGAGCGCGCCGGCGGGGGCCGGCGCATGAGGGGTAGCAGCATGAGAGTTTCGGTTCCGGTCTTGGCGCTGTCTTGGGCGCTGTGTTCGGCGCTTTCGAGCGGCGTCGCCATGGCTGAAGAGCCGCCGGTCGGCCCGCCGGCCGAGGTGAAGGCCCTGGCGGGTTGCTGGAGCGGCGAGGGGGCGGTGATGGGCAAGCCGGTGACCATCGCCCTGGCCGTCAAGCCCGTGGCCGGCGACGCGATGATGCTGGTCGAGGCCGACAGCCACGCCAAGGCCGACCCGGCCGACGCCTACGCCGCCCACCTGCTGTTCGGCGGCCGCACGACCAAGGCGGGCGAGCCGGCCGCGATCGTCGGCCTGTGGGCCGACAGCTTCGGCGGCGACGGGGCTTCGCTGGGGACGGGCGCGGTCGCCGCCGACGGCTTCGAGATGGCCTATCCCTACGGCCGCTCCAGCTTCGTCAATCGCTGGAGCCACAAGGCCGACAAGCTGTCCTGGAGCATCGTCATGCGCGACGCCGCCGGCAAGGAGCAGGGTTTCGCGGCCTATGACCTGGCCAGGACGGCGTGCGCCAAGGGGCGGTGATTTAGCTCGTCCTTCTCCCCTTGCGGGAGAAGGTGGCGCCGACAGGCGTCGGATGAGGGGTTTCTCAGACATGAGACGCCTCGCCCGGCCTGACCGCCGCTTGCAGTGTTGAGGTTTGAGAGACCCCTCACCCGACCTCCCTTCGGGAGGCCACCCTCTCCCGCAAGGGGAGAGGGAACGGGTGGGCGATCTCACGCGCGATTGCGCTGAGCTGATGAAGGGGAGCGGAGCGCCCGGGCGACGCCCGGAGGTGTGTAGACAGATACCGTTTCGACGAAGCCTAGGCGCTCCGCGCGGTCGTTGGACTGCCGGCTTCCCGGGCGGCGGCGCTCTTAACGCCTTACCAGGACCATCCGCCGGGTTTCCCGTTTGGACGGCGACGAGGAGAGGGGTGCTCTGTAATCCTCGCCCAAGCCGACGGCGGGCGGGTCTGGCCAGCGCCAGGTCCCCGGACGCGACGGATCTTCCCAATCCGCCCCAGTCCCGCTCGATCGCATCCCGCCGCCGCATGGTCGCTGGCCGCGCGCCCCTTCGGTGCGGCGAGACGGGGTTATTATGCGGGTGGTTTGAGCGCGTCTGATCCAGAGCGGTGAGAAAGTTGTAAGGGGTTGGTTTGGTTAAGGTCTTTGGGGCAGTCGCCGGGGATTGAGTTTCGTCTATCCCCGTCCGCGATCCTTCTCCCCTTGCGGGAGAAGGTGGCGGCTGAAGGCCGTCGGATGAGGGGTCTCTCAAACTTGAGACGCATCACCCAGCCTGACCGCTGCACGCAGCTTTCAGTTTTGAGAGACCCCTCACCCGACCTCCCTTTGGGAGGCCACCCTCTCCCGCAAGGGGAGAGGGAACAGGCTGCGCGTTTCAGAAAAAGCCTGGGTCCCCGCTTTCGCGGGGATTTTACGGGAGGAGGGGCGTTCAGCGCACCTCTCCCGCAAGGGGAGAGGGATCAGGCGCCTTCCCGGATCCCCGACAACAGCCGCTGGGCCTGCTCGATCAGGGAGCGGCGGCGTTCGGCCGCTTCGGCGTGCTGGCGTTCGACCAGTGCGATGTCGGCGGCGCAGTGGGGGCAGTCGGTTTCGTGGGGCCAGACGTACTGGTCGCAGGAACGGCAGACCGTCAGCCTGGGCGGCAGGGCGCCGCCGGCTTCCGAGCGCTCGCGATGATGCACGTGCACGGCGGCCGGGTCGCGAACGGGCAGGGGGACGGTCTGGGCGCCGGGGATCGGTTCGCGCACCAGGGCGAACTCGCCGACGGCGAAGCTGTCGGGCGGGGCGTCCTTGATCTTGGTCACCCGCTCGCGCCAGCCATGCTTGGCCAGGTCGAGCACCCGGTGATGGCAGTAGGGATTGTCGCCGCGCTTGCCCAGCAGCGACTCCGAGGTCCAGGTGCAGCCTGCCCGGCAGACGTCGGCGTAGTAGCAGGTGCGGCAGTAGCCATAGAGCTCCTCGACGTCGCGCACGCGGCCGAAGGCCATCTTCTCGCTGTAGCGCCAGATGTCCTCGATGCTCATCTCGCGCACGTTGCCGGCGGCGTAGAGCGTGGTGGCCAGGGACGGGCAGCCCTTGATCGTGCCGTCGGCCTCGATGCCGATGCCGCCCTGGCCTGCGGCGCAGCCGGTCCAGTGGTCGGTGTCGTCGCCCAGGCCGCGCCAGACCCGCTCGTAGGGGCCGAAATAGCCGACATTGTTGCCGACCACCATCAGCAGGCCGCGCTCCAGCCCCTCGCGATAGAGACGGGCCAGCAGGGGCATGACGTCGAGCAGCTGGTAGGGCTGGAGCAGCAGGCCGGGATTGTCGACGGCGTTGCCCATGGCGACGGTCAGCTGGATCTGCCAGTGGGTGGCGCCGGCCGCGATGATCCGCTCCATCAGTTCGGGCAGGTGCTGGGCGGTCTCGGCGCCGATCTGGGTGTTGACCGAGACGGCCAGACCCCGGGCCTTGGCCCGATGCAGGGCGCTGATCGCCTGGTCGTAGGAGCCGGGCACGCCGCGCACCCGGTCGTGCAGCTCGGGCAGGCCGTCGATCGAGACGCCGACGCCTTGCAGGCCAGCGTCCGCCGCCTCGTCCAGCCGCTTGTCGGTGAGATTGCGGGCGCCGGTCTGGATGGCGGTGCGGATGCCGTTCTGGCGGCTCCGGCGGATCAGCTCGATCCAGTCGCGTCGCAGATAGGCCTCGCCGCCGATCAGGGTGATCTCGCGCGTGCCCAGGGCCGCCAGGTGATCGATCAGGTCGAGGGCTTCCTCGGTATTCAGCTCGTCCGGCCGGGGCCGCCCGGCCCGCGAGCCGCAGTGCTGGCACTTGAGATTGCAGGCCAGGGTGACTTCCCAGACCACGTGCACCGGCACCAGATCGACATGGTCGCGATCCGTCCGGTAGCGCACCGACTTGCCTTCCGGCGGCGCGTAGGGATCCCGCAGGAGCGCTCCATGCGCGGATGCTCCTTCTACGGAGGCCTCTTGTACGGACGCCCCGTGCAAGGATGGAAGAGTGTCGGTCATGCGCGTTCCTTCCCCGAAACGCCCTGAGACGCGGGGATGCGGGCGCTTCCGCCGGCCCATCGAAGAGCGGCGGAAGCGCCGCCCCGTCAGTTGCTCTTCTTGCCTTCCAGCTTGGCGATCTCGAGCTTGAGCAGCGCCAGCAGGGTGGGGATGTCGCCGTATTCGTCGAGGTGGGCCTGGGCCGCGGTCTCGGCTTCCTTCAGGCGGGACAGCTCGCCCGAGGCGATGGCGTCGGTCACGGCGACGCCGTAGGGTTTGATGCTCATGGTGCGTCAGGCCTCGAGCTTGGCGATTTCGAGTTTCAGGGCGGCCAGCAGGGTCGGCACGTCGCCGTACTGCAGGACGTGAGCCTCGGCCTCGGCGGCCAGCTTCTTCAGCGTGTCGAGGTCGCCGGAGGCGACGGCGTCGGTGATGGCGCCGCCATAGAGCGGTCGGAAGGACGACATGACGTTTTCTCCCCACGGGCGCGCCGGTCGGTCCGCCGGTCGCGCGGTTGCGTGCTCGGCGCGATTGACGCGCCGATGGTCCTTAAGCTGACGGGCACTTGTGGGGAGCGGCACGCGACTTGGCCGCGGTCCGACGTGGCGCAAGGCCGACCCCCAACGCTTCGAGGGTCAGCCAGCCGCTACGGAATGTCAATTTAAGATTGTATATATGAAATGTGTAATCTTGAGTGTTTTTACACAGCCGGGCCGGTTTCCACCGGCGCGTCGTCGCGGCCGCCCCATTCGGTCCACGAGCCGTCGTAGACCGCCGCGCGCGGCTTGCCGAGGCGGTGCAGGGCCAGCGACACCACCGAGGCGGTGATGCCCGAGCCGCAGGTGGTGGCGATCGGCTTTTCGATGTCGACGCCGGCGTCGGCGAAGACGGCCTTCAGCTGCTCGGCGGGCAGCATGGTCGCGTCGGCCGCCAGGATCGCCGCCAGCGGGATGTTGCGCGAGCCGGGAATGTGACCGCTCTTGAGGCCGGCGCGGGGCTCGGGAACCTCGCCGTTGAAGCGCGGCGCGGCGCGGGCGTCGATCACCTGTTCGCGGCCGGTTTCCAGGTTGCGCTTGATCTGGTCGAAGCTACGGATGAGGTCTGCCTGCAGGCGCGGGGTGAAGTGACGTTCCTGCGGCGCGGCGGGACCGTCCTCCAGCGGACGGCCCTCGGCGACCCACTTGGGCAGGCCGCCGTCCAGCACCACGACGTCCTCGTGGCCCATGACGCGGAAGTTCCACCACACGCGGGCGGCCGGCAGGATGCCGGTGCTGTCGTAGACGACGATGCGCGCGCCGTCGCCGAGGCCCAGCTTGCGCACCCGAGAAGCGAACTTCACGCCGCTGGCCAGCATGTGCGGCAGGGGCGAGGTCTCGTCGGCGATCTCGTCGATGTCGAAGAACACCGCGCCGGGGATGTGGCCGGCCTCGAACTCCTGTTTCGGATCGCGCGGCGTGCCGGGCATGAACCACGAGGCGTCGACGATGCGCACGTCCGGGGCGTCGAGGTGGTCGGCCAGCCAGGCGGTCGTGACGAGCGGATCGGTGGGCGTGGCGGACATGACGGGCCTCCGGGCGGGCTTGGGAACGCGAGGGCGGCAACTTCACGTGCGTCGCTCGCCCGCGCAAGCGCGCCCTTACAGCCAGGGCGGCGTCGGCAGGCCCTTTTCGGCCAGGAAGGCGGGGTTGAAGAGCTTGCTCTGGTAGCGCGAGCCGTGGTCGCAGAGGATGGTCACGATGGTGTGGCCGGGCCCCAGGTCCTTGGCCAGGCGCACGGCGCCGGCGACGTTGATCCCCGTGGAGCCGCCCAGGCACAGGCCCTCGTGCTGCACCAGGTCGAAGATCTGCTCCATCATCTCCTCGTCGGAGACGCGGTAGGGATGGTCGATGGCCAGGCCTTCGAGGTTGGCGGTGATGCGACCCTGGCCGATACCCTCGCTGATCGAGTTGCCCTCGGCCTTCAGTTCGCCCTCGGCGTACCAGCTGTAGAGCGAGGCGCCGCCCGGGTCGGCCAGGCCGATCTTCACGTCCTGCTTGCGCTCGCGCAGGGCCTGGGCCACGCCGGCCAGGGTGCCGCCCGAGCCGACGGCGCAGATGAAGCCGTCGACCTTGCCGTCGGTCTGTTCCCAGATCTCCGGGCCGGTCGTCTGGTAGTGGGCCTGCCGGTTGGCGACGTTGTCGAACTGGTTGGCCCAGATCGCGCCGTTGGGCTCGGTCTTGGCCAGTTCCTCGGCCAGGCGGCCGGAATAGCGGACGTAGTTGTCGGGGTTGGAGTAGGGGACGGCGTCCACCTCGACCAGCTCGGCGCCGAGCAGGCGGATGGCGTCCTTCTTCTCCTGGCTCTGGGTGCGCGGGATGACGATCGTCGTCTTATAGCCCAGGGCCGAGGCGACCATGGCCAGGCCGATGCCGGTGTTGCCGGCCGTGCCCTCGACCACCCGGCCGCCCGGACGCAGCAATCCTCGCGCCTCGGCGTCGCGGATGATGCTGAGCGCGGCGCGGTCCTTCACCGACTGGCCGGGGTTCATGAACTCGGCCTTGCCCAGGATCTCGCAGCCGGTGGCCTCGCTGGCGCGGTTCAGGCGGATCAGCGGCGTGTTGCCGATGGCTTCGAGAACGTTGGGCGTGACGGGCATGGTCGAAATCTTACGTCTTCGCGCGGGAAAGCGCCGTTAGGGCCAGGGTAGATCGCGATGCGGCCGCCCGGATCAATCCAGATTTCCTGAAAGCGCCGGTTTGGCGCACAGCATCAGTGCGTCGTCGGCTGGGTCTGGATGACGTTGAGCAGGGCGAGGCCCCCGGCTGTGGCCGTGGCCGCGCACCAGGCCCCGCACAGCCCCTCTATGCCCACGAGGCTGTTCTCGACCGCGTCGGCCATGATGCCCTCGGCCACCACGGACGAGGGCTCGCCCAGCAGCTGGTTGTCGTGCAGCTCGCGGCACCAGGCGCCGACCGCCTCGGTCGGCGTGTCGGCGTCGAACTGCGAGAGGTAGGTGCCGCCGTGATAGTCCAGGACCAGGGTGAAGAGCGACACTGCACGTCTCCTAGCTGCGACTTAGGCCCAATTGAATGACATTGGTCCGCTCCGTGCGGAAGCCCGCTTCGCAATAGGCCAGGTAGAACTTCCAGAGCCGGCGGAAGCGCTCGTCGAAGCCCAGCGGGCGGATGTCGTCCCAGGCCGCCTCGAACCGCTTGCTCCATTGCGACAGGGTGTCGGCGTAGTCCTGGCCAAAGCGCCGGACGTTTTCCCAGGCAAGGCCGGCCCTGTCGGTCTCCTGCTTCAGGCGCTGTTCGCTGGGCAGCATGCCGCCTGGAAAGACGTAGCGCTGGATGAAGTCGGTCTGCCGCCGGTAGTGGGCGAAGAGCTCGTCGCGGATGGTGATGATCTGCAGGCCGGCCAGGCCGCCGGGCGCGAGCAGGTCGTGGATTCTGCCGAAATAGGTCGGCCAGTATTCCTCGCCGACGGCCTCGAACATCTCGACCGAGACCACGCCGTCGAAGCGGCCCTGGACGTCGCGATAGTCGACCAGCTGGATGTCGACCTTGTCGGCCAGGCCCTGGGCGAAGAGGCGCTTGCGGGCGAACTCGTGCTGGGCCGGCGAGATGGTTATCGCCGTCACCTTGGCGCCGACCTCCCTGGCCGCGTACTCGGCGAAGCCGCCCCAGCCGCAGCCGATTTCCAGCACGTGCTTGTCGGGCGTCAGGGCGATCGACTGGGCCAGGGCCTCGTACTTGCGGGTCTGGGCGGCCTCCAGCGAGGCATGGCGGTCCTGGTCCCAGAGGGCCGACGAATAGGTCATCGTCGGGTCAAGCCACTGGGCATAGAAGGCGTTGCCCAGGTCGTAGTGGGCGTGGATGTTGCGCTTGGAGCCTTCGCGGTCGTTGCGCCGCGAGCGGTGGAACAGCAGGTTCATCAGCCGCGTCAGCGGATTGCCCTGCACCAGGGCGGCCAGCTTGTCGAAGTTCAGGGCGAAGGCGGTCAGCACGGCCGGAAGGTCGGGCGTGTCCCACTCGCCGGCCATGTAGCCCTCGGCGAAGCCGATGTCGCCCGAGGCGAAAGCCCGCCGGATGAAGCGGTAGTCGCGCACCCGCACCACGGCCTCGGGACCGGGCGTGCGGCCGTCGATGCGGATGGGCTGGCCCGTGGGCAGGACGAAGGTCAGGGACCCGATCGCCCAGTTCTCGCAGGCGACCCGGATGGCCGCGCGGAAAGCCGCCGGGGCGGCGCGGAGGTGGTCGTTACGCCAGCGGGCGTGCAGGGTGTCGGTCATCGGCGCTCCCGTCCCGTACCTGGGACAAAATCAGACCCCCAAAAAACCGAATCTTCAGATGGGAACGTGCGCGGCTGTCCGCCAGGGGATCATTCCCCGGAAGCGTCACCGCGCAATTGGCGATAGGCCTCGAGAGCCCGCGCCCGCGCCTGTCCGTGATCGACGATGGGTCGGGCATAGCTACGCTTGGCCTCGACCGAAAGATGCGCGGGCGCTGTCCAAGGTTGATGGATGACGCTGTCGGGCAGGTTGGCCAGCTCGGGAACCCACTTGCGGACATAGGCGCCCTTGGGATCGAACTTCTCGCCCTGACCGATCGGGTTGAAGATCCGGAAGTAGGGCGAGGCGTCGGCGCCGCTGCCGGCCACCCACTGCCAGTTGCCGACATTGTTGGCGAGATCGGCGTCGACCAGGGTGTCCCAGAACCAGGACTCGCCGTCGCGCCAGTCGACCAGCAGGTGCTTGATCAGGAACGAGGCGGTGATCATCCGCACCCGGTTGTGCATGAAGCCGGTGGCCCACAGCTCGCGCATGCCCGCATCGACCAGCGGATAGCCGGTCCGGCCTTCGATCCAGGCCTCCAGGCCCTTGGGGTTCTCCGTCCACGGAAAGGCGTCGAACTCGGGCCGGAAATTGCGCTCCGGCAGCTGGGGCCAGTTGAAGAGGATGGAGTGGTTGAACTCGCGCCAGCCCACCTCGGACAGGAACTTCTCGATCTCGCCGTGGGGCGCGTCGCCGGCCTCGGCGGCGGTGCGGGCGGCGGCCCAGACCTGGCGCGGACCGATCTCGCCAAAGTGCAGGTGCGGCGACAGGCGCGAGGTGGCCTCCAGGCCAGGGACATCGCGGCCCTCGCCATAGCCGTCGACGGCGCCCGACAGGAAGTCGTCCAGCCGTTGCAGGGCGCCGGCCTCGCCGGGCGTCCAGATCGAAAAGCCCTTCGACCAGTCGGGCTTGCGTGGATGCAGGCCCCAGCCGTCGAGGGCGTCGCTATGGGGCCAGTGCTCGGGCGCTTCCAGACGCTTGGGCGCGCGCTCGACCTCGACATGGGTCAGGTGCGCCCGGGCGGCGCGCCAATAGGGGGTGAAGACCTTGTAGGGCTGCTTGGAGCCGTTCTGCACGGTCCAGGGCTCGTTGAGCAGGCCGGCGATGCAGCTTTCCACCACGACGCCGTCGGCCTTGAGCGCGGTCTTGATCTCGGCGTCGCGGGCGATGGCGGCCGGTTCGTAAAGGCGATTCCAGACCACGCCAGCGGCTTGGGCGTGGACGATCACGTCCTTCAGCACCTGCTGCGCCGGGCCGCGCCGCAGGATCAGCTTGGAGCCGATCGCCTTGAAGCTTTCGGAGAGCGCCCGTAGCGACTTGTCGAGCCACCACAGCGAAGCCGCGCCCATCGGCCGCACGCCAGGCGTCTCGTCGAGTATGTAGAGCGGGATCACCGGCCGGCCCGTGTCGGCGGCGGCCTTCAGGGCCGGATTGTCGGCCAGGCGCAGGTCGTTGCGCAGCCACACGATGACGGGTCCGGGGACGCCTGGATCGATCCGCACTTGCACCTTTCCGCCGTTGAGGCCACCTGTGGGCCAAATTCAGCGCCTACGTCTGTCGGCCTAACCTTTATTCGGAAGTCCCGCCTTGAGTCAGCCCGTCGCCCCCAACGCCGTTGTGGAAGTGAAGACCGAGACCGGCAAGGCCGTCCGCATCGGCAACGCCGAGCGCCTGACCTTCATCGCCGGTCCGTGCCAGATGGAAAGCCGCCAGCACGCGCTGGAAACGGCCCACGCCCTCAAGGAGATCGGCGAGCGCCTGGGCGTCGGCCTGATCTACAAGACCAGCTACGACAAGGCCAACCGCACCTCGGCGACGGCCGCCCGCGGCATCGGCCTCTATGACAGCCTGCCGATCTTCCAGGAGATCCGCGAGGTCACCGGCCTGCCGACCCTGACCGACGTGCATGAGATCAGCCACTGCGCCCCGGTGGCCGAGGCCGTCGACGTCATCCAGATTCCGGCCTTCCTGTGCCGCCAGACCGACCTGCTGCTGGCCGCCGCCGCGACCGGCCGGGCGATCAACATCAAGAAGGGCCAGTTCCTGGCCCCCTGGGACATGAAGAACGTCATCGCCAAGGTCACCGGCGCGGGCAATCCCAACGTCCTGGCCTGCGAGCGCGGCGCCTCGTTCGGCTACAACACCCTGGTCTCCGACATGCGGTCTCTGCCGATCATGAAGGAGATCGGCTGCCCGGTGGTGTTCGACGCCACCCACAGCGTGCAGCAGCCGGGGGGGCAGGGCACCTCGTCGGGCGGCCAGCGCGAGTTCGTGCCGGTGCTGGCCCGCGCCGCCGTCTCGATCGGCGTGGCCATGGTGTTCATGGAAACCCACCCCGACCCCGACCACGCCCCATCGGACGGCCCCAACATGGTGCCGTTGAGCCAGTTCGAAGGCCTGGTGGCCGAACTGCTGGAGTTTGACGCCCTGGCCAAGCGCAAGCTGGCGGCATAGCCGTTTCCCTTCTCCCCTTGCGGGAGAAGGTGTCGGCGAAAGCCGACGGATGAGGGGTCGATAGACATCGGCCGCGTGGCGACGAGAAGCAGCGGATGAGGCGGCGCGACCCCTCATCCGACCTCCTTCGGAGGCCACCTTCTCCCGCAAGGGGAGAAGGGCTCGCTATTGCCCCTCCATCCCCCTGTGCCATAACCCGCCCATGTCCAGACGCATCGTTCTCGTCACCGGCGGCGCCGGGTTCATCGGCTCCAACATCGTCGCCAAGCTCTGCGAGGATCCGGCGCTCGACGTCGTGGTCTGCGACTGGCTGGGCCAGGCCGCCGAAGGCAAGTGGCGCAACATCGCCAAGCACCCGATCGCCGACTTCGTCGCGCCCGAGCAGCTGTTCGACTGGCTGGCCGTGCGCGGCGACGAGGTCGAGCTGGTGATCCACATGGGCGCGGTCTCCTCGACCACCGAGCCGGACGCCGACCTGATCGTGCAGTCCAACTTCGTGCTGTCGCGCGACCTGTGGCGGTGGTGCGCCAGGAACGGCACGCGGCTGATCTACGCCTCTTCGGCCGCCACCTATGGCGACGGCGACCAGGGCTTCGACGGCAAGGACGATATCGACAGCCTGATGGCTCTGCGCCCGCTGAACGCCTACGGCTGGTCCAAGGCGCTGTTCGACGTCTTCGCCGTGCGCGAGGCCGCCCGCGGTCACGCCCCGCCGCAGTGGGTGGGCCTGAAGTTCTTCAACGTCTACGGCCCCAACGAGGACCACAAGGGCGGCATGAAGTCGGTGGTCTGCCAGATCTGGCCGAAGATCCGGGCGGGCGAGGGCGTGCGTCTCTTCAAGTCGCACCATCCCGACTACGAGGACGGCGGCCAGCTGCGCGACTTCGTCTATGTGCGCGACGTCGCCGACGTCATCGCCTGGCTGGCCAAGAGCCCGCACGTCAACGGCGTCTACAATCTCGGCTCGGGCAAGGCCCGCTCGTTCAAGGACCTTGCCGAGGCCACCTTCAGCGCCGTCGCCCGCGAGCCCGAGATCACCTATTTCGACATGCCCGAGGTGCTGCGCGGCAAGTACCAGTACTTCACCCAGGCCGACATGAGCCGCCTGCGCGCGGCCGGCTACAACGCGCCGATGACCTCGCTGGAGGACGGCGTCGCCGACTATGTCGCCGGCTTCCTGAACACGGACGACCCCTACCGCTGACGAGAGGCCCGCCATGCCTGCCGATGCCGCCGTTCTCGAAGTCGATTGCTGCGTGGTCGGGGGCGGTCCGGCGGGGATGATGGTCGGGCTGCTGCTGGCCAGGGCTGGCGTCAGCGTCGCCGTGCTCGAAAAGCACGGCGACTTCCTGCGCGATTTCCGGGGCGACACCGTCCATCCCTCGACCCTGCAGGCCGTGGCCGACCTGGGCTGGCTGGACGACTTTCTGAAGCTGTCGCACACCGAGGTTCGCAGCCTGTCGGCGCAGATCGGCGACGAGACGATCCATCTGGCCGACTTCCACGGCTTGAAGACCGCCGCGCCGTTCGTCGCCCTGATGCCGCAGTGGGATTTCCTCGACTTCCTGGCTGGCCAGGGGCGGCGCTATCCGACCTTCGACCTGCGCATGAACGCCGAGGCCTTGGGGGCGATCGAGCTTGGCGGCCGCATAGTCGGCGTGCAGGCGCGCACGCCCGACGGGCCGCTGGAGGTTCGCGCCCGGCTGGTGATCGCCGCCGACGGCCGCCGCTCGCTGTTGCGCGACGCCGCCGCCCTGCCGGTCGAGGACCTCGGCGCGCCGATGGACGTGCTGTGGATGCGGCTTTCCCGCAAGCCGACCGACGACCCGGAGGCGCCGCTGGGCCGCGCCAGCGCCGGCCGGCTGTTCGTCACCATCCCGCGCGAGGGCTACTACCAGTGCGGCTACGTCGCCGCGAAGGGCGGGTTCGACGCGATCAAGGCGGCCGGGATCGAGGCTTTCCGTCGGCAGGTGGCGCAGGCCGCGCCGGCCTTGGCCGATCGCGTGGACGAACTGACCAGCTTCGACGACGTTCACCTGCTCACCGTGACCGTCGATCGCCTGACGCGGTGGTCCAAGCCTGGCTTGCTGTGCATCGGCGACGCCGCCCACGCCATGTCGCCGGTCGGCGGGGTGGGGATCAATCTGGCGGTCCAGGACGCGATCGCCGCCGCCAACCTCCTGCACGACGCCTTCGCGCTCGACGACGCTGCGCTGGATGAGCGCGCCCAGGCCGTCCAGCGTCGCCGCCTGCCGCCGACCCGGGCCATGCAGTCGCTGCAGCTGCTGATCCAGAACCGCCTGGTCAGCGCCGCGCTCAGCGGCAGGCCCCTGAAGCCGCCGGCGGTGATGCGGCTCTTCGAGCGCTTCCCGCGCCTGCGCCGGATCCCGGCCCGCGTGCTCAGTCTCGGCTTTCGCCTGGAGCGGGTGAGGTCGAAGAACGCCTTTCCCGGTTGACCAAGGGGCACGCTTGCGGAGCCTTGCCGCGCGCGTAACCTGAACCCTGATAAGTCGCCGGAACAGGCGTGCGTCAGGGAGTGGAACATGGTCGGCATCGCCGCCTGGGGCGCCTATGCGCCGCGCCTTCGCCTCAGCCGCAAGGCGGTCGTCGCCGCCAACGCCTGGATCGCGCCGGGCCTGGCCGGCAAGGCCAAGGGCGAGCGCGCCATGGCCAACTGGGACGAGGACGCCCTGACCATGGCCGTCGAGGCCGCCCGCGACGCTTTGGGGCCTGAAGACGAGGGCCGCGCCGCGATCGATGCGGCCATCTTCGCCTCGACGACCGCGCCCTTCGCCGACCGCCAGAACGCCGGGATCCTGGCCGCCGCCCTGATCCTGGAGCCCTCGATCGCCTCGGCCGACGTCACCGGCTCGCAGCGCTGCGGCCTCACCGCCCTGGGGCAGGCCCTGGATGCGGCCGCCGCCGGCAAGCGGGTGCTGGTCGCGGCCGGCGAGCACCGCCGGGCCCGCGCGGCTTCGCCCCAGGAGTTGGACTTCGGCGACGCCGCCGCCGCCTTCGTCGTTTCGCCCGACGGCGCAGCCGCGACGTTCCTCGGCCGGGGCACGGTCACCGACGATTTCGTCGATCACTTCCGGGGCTCGGACGCGGAGTTCGACTATGCCTGGGAAGAGCGCTGGATCCGCGACGAGGGGATCGTCAAGTTGGTCCCGCCCGCCATCCGTGACGCGCTGGAGGCGGCGGGCGTCTCGGCCGGCGAGGTGGACCATTTCTGCTTCCCTTCGGTCTTCCCCGGCATGGGCGCGACCCTGGCCAAGACGCTGGGCGTTCGCCCCGAAGCTGTCCGCGACACCCTGGCCGCCCAGCTCGGCGAGGCCGGGGCCGCCCACGGCCCGCTGCTGCTGGCTCATGCGCTCGAGCAGGCCAAGCCGGGCGAGATCATCCTGGTCGCCCAGTTCGGCCAGGGCGCCGAGGCGCTGGTGTTCCGCTCTGGCGACGGGCCTGGAAACAGTGCGCCGGCCCGCGGGGTGACCGGCGCGCTCGCCGACCGCCAGGAAGAGACCAACTACCTGAAGTTCCTCGTCTTCAACGACCTCGTCGAATGGGACCGGGGCATGCGGGCCGAGAAGGACAACAAGACGGCCCTGACCACGCTCTATCGCAATCGCGACCAGATCCTGGGCCTGGTCGGCGGCCGCTGCCGCGAGACAGGCGTCGTCCAGTTCCCGCGCACCCGCATCTCGGTGGCCCCCAACAATCCCGCCGTCGACACCCAGGAGCCGTACCGCTTCGCCGAGCGTCGGGCCCAGGTGCTGACCTATTCGGCCGACTACCTGACCTTCTCGATGAGCCCGCCCAACCACTACGGCATGATCGTCTTCGAGGGCGGCGGGCGGATCATGCTCGACATCACCGACGTCGCCCCCGGCGAGGTCGAGACCGGCCTGCCGGTGAAGATGGTCTTCCGCATCAAGGACCGCGACGAGAAGCGCGGTTTCGTCCGCTACTTCTGGAAGGCCGCGCCCGACCGGGCGGCGGTGGCGGCGACCTCGGCCCAGGCGGCGGAGTAGGAGGGTGTCAGAGCGCGCGCTTCACGTCGGTGGCGGCGAAGTCCTCGCCCTTGAACAGCAGCGGCAGATCGCGCGCCTTGGCCAGGGCGTAGGCGAAGCAGTCGCCGAAGTTCAGGCCGCGCGCGCCGCGTCCATAGTCGCGGTAGGCGTTGCGGGCCAGCACGAGCATAGGCTCGTCGAAGGCGACGACGGTCAGGTTCAGGTCGGCGACCAGGGCTTCGAAATCCGCCGCCTTCTCCGCGCCGAAGCGGCGATGGATGACGATGTAGCCCTCGAGCCTCGTGGGGGCGGCGACCAGCGGCTTTTCCGTCCGGACGATCGTCTGGAGAAAGGCCTCGCCTTCGGGCTCCCGCTGGAAGATCGCGATCAAGGCCGAGGTGTCGACGACGATCACTTCGGCAGGCCGTCGGCGTCGTACAGCAGTTCCTCGTCCGAGCCTTCGCGCAGCACGGGCGCTGCGGCGACGCGGTCCTGGATCGCGCGGATGCGCGCCAGTCGCGCCTCCAGGTCGTCGGCCTTATCGGGCGTGCGATCCAGTCGTTCACGCAGAGCGACGACGACAGCCTCGGTCAGGGTTTCGCCTGTCCGTTCAATGAGTTCTCGGGCCAGTCGGTCGGCCTCGGCGTTGCGGATATAGAGGCTCATGGTTTTGTATATACACCCGATCAATACGCCCGAGAAGGCGAGCTAAGGGAGACCCACGATGGCCAGCGGCATCCGCGACAAGGTCGCCATTCTCGGCATGGGCTGTTCGAAGTTCGGCGAGCGCTGGGACGCCGGGCCGGACGACCTGATGGTCGAGGCCTATGTCGAGGCGATGAGCGATGCGGGCATCGAGGCCAGCCAGCTCGACGCGGCCTGGTTCTCGACCCACATCGACGAGATCGGTACGGGTAAGGGCGGCACGCCGCTGTCGATCGCTCTGCGCCTGCCCAACATCGCCGTCACCCGGGTGGAGAACTTCTGCGCCTCGGGTTCGGAGGCCTTCCGCGGGGCGGTCTATGCGGTCGCCGCCGGGGCGGCCGATATCGCCCTGGCCGTCGGGGTCGAGAAGCTGAAGGACACCGGCTATGGCGGCCTGCCGTTCGGCGCGCCGGGCACGCTGACGCCGCAGGTCATGCCCAACGGCTCGGCCCCCGGCAACTTCGCCCAGTTGGCCAGCGCCTACCGCGCCAAGCACGGAGTCTCGAAGGAGGATCTGAAGCGGGCCATCGCCCACGTCTCGGTCAAGAGTCACGCCAATGGCGCCAAGAACCCCAAGGCTCACCTGCGCAAAGCCATCACTGCCGAGCAGGCCCTGAACGCGCCGATCATCGCCGAGCCCCTGGGCCTGTTCGACTGCTGCGGCGTCTCGGACGGCGCGGCGGCGGCCATCGTCACCACGCCGGAGATCGCCCGCGCTCTGGGCAAGCATGACCTGGTCACGGTCAAGGCCCTGCAGCTGTCCGTCTCCAACGGCTACGAGAGCCAGTACAACGGCTGGGACGGCAGCCACTTCCACACCGCCCGCATCGCCGCCGGCAAGGCCTACAAAGAGGCCGGCATCGAGCGCCCGCGCGAGCAGATCTCGATGATGGAGGTGCACGACTGCTTCTCGGTGACCGAACTGGTGACCATGGAGGACCTCTTCATCTCGGCCGAGGGGCGAGGCTGGCGCGACGTGCTCGACGGCTTCTACGACGCCGACGGCGGGGTGCCGTGCCAGATCGACGGCGGCCTCAAGTGCTTCGGCCATCCGATCGGCGCCTCGGGCCTGCGCATGCTCTACGAGATGTACCTGCAGCTTCAGGGACGGGCCGGAGAACGCCAGCTGCGTGACCCCCTTATCGGCATGACCCATAACCTCGGCGGCGCGCCGGCCAGCAATGTCTGCTCGGTGGCCATCATCGGACGGGAAGGGGCGTAGTGCGCCGCCGCGCTCTGGTGTAGTCGAGGGGCATGGCGGGACGCTTCAAGGGTTTCAAGCGCTGGATCTTCGTCGGATGCGTCCTCTTCCTGGGGACCGTCCTGACGGCGGCGTTCTATTGGCGCTACGACATCCTGCGCACCACCCTCGATCCGAAGGTGCCGTTCCAGACCTACGACCCGCCGCCGGCGCCCAACTACGCCGATCCGGCCGCCTGGGCGCTGCTGCCGCGTGGGGCGACCGGCATGGACCGCGCCGCCGACGTCTTCTTCGTGCACCCGACCACCTTCGACGGCGGACGGGACTGGAACGCGCCCTACGACCAGCCCAAGGCCAGCCGCTATCTGAACCGCGTGGTGCTGCCCAACTACGCCGCGCCGTTCGCGCGGGTGGGGCGGATCTTCGCGCCGCACTACCGGCAGGCCAGCCTCTACACCTTCCTGACCCTGCGCGACGACGCCCGCGAGGCCCGCCGCTTCGCCTATGGCGACGTGCGCGAGGCCTTCCGCGCCTGGCGCGACCGCTACGACAAGGGCCGGCCGCTGGTGATCGTCGGGGTGGAGCAGGGCGGGAGTCTGGCCGCCCGGCTGGTCGCCGACGAGATCGCGCCCGACCCGGCGATGAAGGCCCGCCTGGCCGGCGTCTATCTGATCGAGACCGCCGTGCCCGCCGACGAGTATGTCTCGACCTCGCCGGTCCCGGCCTGCGTGCGCCGCGACGAGGCCGGCTGCGCGGTGGCCTGGGCCTCGCTGACCGACGGCGATTTCCAGAAAGCCCAGGAGCTGCTCGCCCGCTCCCTGACCTGGATCGGCGGCGACCAGCTGGAGAACCTCAACGGCCGCCAGCCGCTGTGCGTCAACCCGGTGTTCGGGGCGCGCACCGACGAGCGCGCGCCGGCCCGTCTGAACCTGGGCGCCGTCAACGCCACGGGCCTGGAATGGGGCGCCCGCCCGGCCTTCCTCAAGCGCCAGGTCTGGGCCCAGTGCGAGAACGGCCTGCTGCACACCGGGAGGCCCAAGTCGCCTTCGCTGCGGGATACCGGCTCGTGGACGGATCGCCGCAAGGTGGACGGCTACAACCTGTTCTGGGCGGATATCGAGGCGGATGCGGCCGCGCGGGTGGCGGCGCTGGGGAAGCGGTGAGCCCGATCCCTCTCCCCTTGCGGGAGAGGGTGGCCTGCGAAGCAGGTCGGGTGAGGGGTCTCTCAGAAATCGAAACCGCATACCGCGGGTAGGCTGGGCGATGGGTCTTGTGTTTGAGAGACCCCTCATCCGACGGCCTTCGGCCGCCACCTTCTCCCGCAAGGGGAGAAGGGTCTCTTATCCCGCGTCGTTCAGGCCTGACGCCGGCTTCCAGTCGAACAGCGCTTGCAGCGTGCGCACCGCCTCGCCGCGTGGCGAGGTGAGGCCGGGATCGCGGGCAAGGATCAGGCGGGCGTCATCGGCGGCGACGGCGATCAGGTCGCGGTGCGCGACGGGGTCGGCCAGGCGGTAGGCGGGGAAGCCGCTCTGCTTGAGGCCCAGCGGGTCGCCGCCGCCGCGCAGCTCCAGGTCCTTTTCGGCGATCTCGAAGCCGTCGTCGGAGCGGCGCAGGATGTCGAGCCGCTGCTGGGCCACCTCCGACAGCGGCGGGTCGTAGAGCAGCACGCAGGAGCTTTCGCGCATGCCCCGGCCGACCCGCCCGCGAAGCTGGTGAAGCTGCGCCAGGCCGAAGCGGTCGGCGTGCTCGATGACCATGATGCTGGCGTTGGGCACGTTGACCCCGACCTCGACCACGGTGGTGGCGACCAGCACCCCGACCTCGCCGTCGACGAAGGCCTGCATCACCGCGTCCTTCTCGGCCGCCGGCATCTGGCCGTGCACGAGGCCGACGCGCGAGCCGAGGATCTTCTTGAGGTCGGCCGCGCGATCCTCGGCCGCGCGCAGGTCGACCTTCTCGGATTCCGAGACCAGCGGGCAGATCCAGAAGGCCTGGGCGCCGCCCTCGATGGCGACCCGCAGGCGATCGACGATCTCGGGCACGCGCGGCGTCGGCGCGGCGCGGGTGGCGACCGGCGTGCGGCCCGGCGGCTTTTCGTCGATGCGCGAGACGTCGAGGTCGCCGAAGACGGTCAGCTCCAGCGTGCGCGGGATCGGCGTGGCCGACATCGCCAGCAGATGGACCCCGTCGCCCTTTTCCTGCAAGCGCCGCCGCTCGTTGACGCCGAAGCGGTGCTGCTCGTCGATGATGGTCAGGGCGAGCGACTTGAAGGCCACGTCGTCCTGGAAGAGGGCGTGGGTGCCCACGGCCACGGCGGCCGAGCCGTCGGCCAGCTTTTGCAGCTTGGCGGCACGGGCCGCGCCCTTGTCGCGTCCGGTCAGCAGCACCACGGCCAGGCCTTGGGCCTCCAGCGGCGGGGCCAGGGTTTCGTAGTGCTGGCGGGCCAGGATCTCGGTCGGGGCCATCAGGGCCGACTGGAAGCCGGCGCCGGCCGCGTCGGCCATGGCCAGCATGGCCACCACCGTCTTGCCCGAGCCGACGTCGCCCTGCAGCAGCCGGCTCATCCGCTCGCCATGGGCCAGGTCGCCGCGCACTTCGGACAGCGCCCGCACCTGGGCGCCGGTCAGGCGGAAGGGCAGGGCCTTTTCGGCCGCCTCGGCCAGGTCGCCGGAGACGATGCGCGGCCCCGGCTGGGCGCGTTTGCCGGCCTTGCGCTGGGCCAGGGCCAGCTGGTGGGCCAGCAGTTCGTCATAGGCCAGGCGCCGGCGGGCGCGCGACAGGGGTGAGAGGTCGGCTTCGCTTTCCGGGCCATGCAGCCGCTCGAAGGCCTCGCGCCAAGGCGGCAGGCCCTCGCGCTCCAGCCAGGCGGGGTCCTGCCACTCGGGCAGCGCCGGCGCCCGCGACAGTGCCTCCAGGGCGAACTTGCGGAAGGTGCGCGAGGGCAGGCCCGCCGTAGCGGGATAGACGGGCTCCACCGGCGGGATCTCGTCGACCCGCTCGGCCTCGAGCATGTAGTCGGGATGGGCGACCTGGATCTCCGAGCCGTAGCGCTCGACCTTGCCGCTGACCGCCCGCCGCGCGCCGACCGGATGCTGGCGCTCCAGGTGCGGGCCGTGACCCTTGAACCAGGTCAGGGTGACGAAGCCGGTGTCGTCCCAGCCCCGGATCCGCCAGGGCTGGCCCGCGCGCTGCGGCGGCAGGTGGGCGTCGATGGTGACGACGAAGGTCGCCACCTGGCCGTCCTGGGCCAGGGCGGCCGTGGTCGGCGTGCGGCGGATCAGGGCCTGGGGCAGGCTGAACAGCACGTCGCGCACCAGCGACCCGGCCAGCCTCTCGACCAGGGGCGCAACGCGAGGCCCCACCCCCTTCAGGGTCGAGATCGCGGCGTACAGCGGAAAGAGCGACTCGGGGCGCATCGGCGGCAGGATAGCCAAGCCGCGCTGTTCCCGTCCCGTTCGCCTTGCGCGAATTTGTGGATCGGCTCGACTGGCGCGTCATTTCACCGAGAGTCGTGCATGCCCTTCGCCACCCATCGCGGCCAGAAGATCCACTACACGGTCGAGGGGCATGGGCCGCTCGTGGTGCTGCAGCACGGCCTGTTCATGGACGCCGCCAGCTGGCGGGCCAACGGCTTCGTCGCCGCCCTGGCCGGTCGCTTCACGGTGGCCTGCATCGACTCCCTGGGCCATGGCCTCAGCGACAAGCCGTCGGACCCCTCGCTCTACGGCCAGGAACAACGAGCGGGCGACATCATCGCGGTGCTCGACGCCCTGGGCGCGGAGAAGGCCCATCTGGTCGGCTATTCGATGGGCGCCTGGATGGCGGTGGGGGTGGCCAAGCATCACCCAGAACGCCTGGCGTCGCTGATCATCGGCGGCTGGGATCTGGTCAATGGCGTGCCCAAGGGGCCGGCCGGACCGATCCGCTTCGACATCTTCTGGGGCTTCTCCCAGCAGGTCGCGCCGGCGCTGGTGGCCTGGGTCACGCCGGAGATCGTGCCGGCGATGCAGGCCTGCTTCGAGGCGCTGGGCCAATTGGACGGCGCGCCCGAGGCGGTGCTCGGGGCGGGCGTTCCGGTGCTGTTGTGGGACGGGATCGCCGATCCCTACCACGGGCCGTCCCAAACCTTCGCGGCGGAGAACGGTCTGCCGTTCGTGTCGACGGCCGGCGATCACCTGGGGGCGATCATCACGCCGGCCTCTGACGTGGTCGAGCGGCTCGGCGAGTTCTTCGCCGAGGCTCGAGGTTAGTCTTTAGGCGTTTCGGGGGACGGTTCGGGGTTGCCGACCGGCGACAGCGCCGCCAGCAGATCGGCCAGTTCGTCGGCACGGGCGGCGCCCGAGACGTTCAGGCGCACATAGAGATATTCAGCCGCATGCTTCTCGGCGGCTTCGGAAAAGCCGCGCGTGGAGTCATGCAGATTGTTGGCCTCACCAGCGAACACCACGTCGCCTTCGGCGTTGAGATACAGGTAATTGCCAGCGATCGTGGTCCGCGGGTCGCGATCCTCGGCCAGCTTGTAGCGATACACGGCGCCGGAGGCGCCTTTCAGGTCGATATAGGGTTTCACGAATCCTCGCCTCTAGACACACGGCGTAGCCCGGAGGCGTGCCGGGCGCCAGAGGCCAAATTATGGCTGCAAGCTTCGCAATTTACTGAGAAACCTTTGGGTACGTTCCTGACGGGGCGATGCGAAAAGCTCCGCCGACGGTCCCGCTTCGAGAATACGGCCCTCGTCCATGAAGATCGTGCGGTCGGCGACATCGCGCGCGAACTCCATCTGGTGGGTGACGATGACCATGGTTCGCTTCTCCGCGGCGAGGTCGCGGATCACCGCCAGCACCTCGCCCACCAGCTCCGGATCGAGGGCCGAGGTCGGCTCGTCGAACAGGATGACCTCGGGGTCCATGGCCAGGGCCCGGGCGATGGCGCAGCGCTGCTGCTGGCCGCCGGAGAGGGCGCGGGGATAGGCGTCGGCGCGGTGGACGAGGCCGACCTTGGTCAGCAGGGCCAGGGCCTTCTCGCGGGCCTTGGCGGGCGGATCGCCGCGCACCACGATCGGCGCCTCGGCGACGTTCTGCGCCGCCGTGCGGTGCGGGAAGAGATTGAAGCTCTGGAACACGAAGCCGACCCGGCCCTTCAGCGCCCGGGCCAGGGGAACCTTGCCGCCGGCCGCGACGCCGGCGATCGACAGCGTCCCGCCGTCCAGCGCCTCCAGTCCGGCCAGGCACCGCAGCAGGGTGCTCTTGCCCGAGCCGCTGGGGCCGATGACGGCCACCACCTCGCCAGGGGCGACGTCCAGATCGACGCCGTCCAGCACCGTGGTGTCGCCGAACCGCTTGACGAGGCCCTGGGCCAGGATGGCGCTCATCGGCGGGCCTCCGCGCGGCGTTCCAGCCAGCCCTGGCCCAGGGCGAGCAGGCTGGAGACGATCCAGTAGATGGCCGCGGCGCTGAGATACATGGCGAAGATCTCGTAGGTGCGGGCGGTGATCAGCTGGGCCTGGCGAAACAGTTCGGGCACCTGGATGGTGGCGGCCAGCGAGGTGTCCTTCACCAGGCTGATGAAGCTGTTGGACAGCGGGGCCACGGCGGTGCGGGCGGCCTGGGGCAGGATGATGCGGCGCATGGCCTGGCTCGGCGACAGCCCGAGGACTGCGGCCGCTTCCCGTTGGCCCTTGTCGACGGCGGCGATGGCGCTGCGCAGGATCTCGCCGGCATAGGCGGCGACGTTCAGCGAAAAGCCGATGCCGGCCGCGACCAGCGGCGGCAGCTCCAGCCCCAGCTGCGGCAGGCCGTAATAGATCAGGAACAGCTGCACCAGCAGCGGCGTGCCCCGGAAGGCCGAGACATAGATCGCCGCCGGCCAGCGCAGCAGCGGCGATCGCGACAGCCGCATCAAGGCCAGGCCAAAGCCGAGCACCAGGCCCAGGCCCATGCCGATCAGGCTGAGCGCCACGGTGTAGACCGCGCCCTTCAGCAGCAGCGGGGCCGACTGGGCGATGAGCTCGGCGGCGGTCATCGGCTACAGCGTCACGTCCTGGGCGAACCATTTCCGCGAGATGGCGGCCAGGCGGCCGTCGGCGCGCAGGGCGTCGATGGCCTGGTCGATCAGCACCTTCAGGGCGGGATCGCGCTTCATGACCACGCCCTGGCTCTGCGGGGCGAAGGGCGGGCCGGCGGCCACGAGGTCGGGGGCGGTCTTCAGGAAGTCGGCGGCGACCAGGCGGTCGTTCAGCACCGCGTCGATGCGGCCGGCCCGCAGATCCTGGTACTTGGTCGGATCGTCGTCATAGGTGCGGATCTGCGCTTTCGGCTGGTTGTCGCGCAGCCACTGCTCGTAGTGGGTGCCCAGGCCCACGCCGACCTTCTTGCCGGCCAGGTCGGCGGGGCCGCCGACGCCGCCCTTGCCCTTGGGCGTGATGATCAGGATGCCCGAGACCGTGTAGGGCTTGGAAAAGTCGTACTTGGCCTCGCGCTCGGGCGTGATGGTGATCTGGTTGATGACGACGTCGGTGCGGCCCGACTCGAGCGCGCCCAGCAGGCCGGCGAACGGCGCGGGGAAGAACTCGGGTTTCACCTTCATCTGCTCGGCCAGGGCCCTGGCGAAGTCGACGTCGAAGCCGGTCAGCTGGCCGTCGGCGCCCTGGAAGTTGAACGGCGGATAGGTGCCTTCGAGGCCGATGCGCAGGGTCTTGGTCGCCTCGACCCGCGCCGCGCCGCTCTGGCCCGCGCCAGCCTCCTTGCCGCCGCAGCCGGCCAAGGTGAGGGCGCTTCCGGCGCCCAGGCCCAGCAGGACGTCACGACGGGCAAGGAATCGCATGGCGGGCCTCGAAGCAAAGGTCATCCGTGCAGTTCTATACCGAGGCTTGGTCGCCGCCAGGGGGAAGACGCTTGTGTGACCGTCGATGCGCGACCTGACGGCGATTTAACCTGACGCGGAGCATCGGCTCTGGCTTGCTGCCGCCAGTTTCAGTTGGGGGACTTGAAAGATGGCCCACACCTTCGATCCGGCCGCGGCCACCGCCGCCTATCTGGCGCAGCTGCCGCCGGAGGCGCACGCCAAGGCGACGGCCTACACCCAGGGCGGCCACTGGCTGCTGCTGTGGGGCGCGCTGGTCGCCGTGCTCGTCTCGTTCCTGATCGTGCGCAGCGGCCTGCTGACCGGGCTGCGGCGCAGGGTCGAGGGGCGGCGCACGCGGCCCGTGCTGGCCAGTTTCGTGGTCGGGGTCGTCTATCTGGTCGTCGACAGCGTGCTGTCGCTGCCGTGGGCGGTCTACAGCCAGTGGTGGCGGCAGACGCAGTACGGCCTGACCAGCCAGGCCTTCAGCGGCTGGCTGATCGAGGGGGCGATCTCGCTGGCCATCACCGCCGTGATCGGCGGCCTGTTCTTCACGCTGCTCTACGCCCTGATCCGCAAGGCGCCGCGCACCTGGTGGGTGTGGAGCGGCGGCCTGACGGCGGTGTTCATCGCCGCCAGCCTGCTGCTGGCGCCGCTCTACATCGAGCCGATCTTCAACCACTACACGCCCGCGCCCGCCGGTCCGGTGCGCGACGAGGTCGTGGCCATGGCCAAGACCGTCGGCGTGCCGTCCGACAAGATCTTCGTCTACGACGGCTCCAAGCAGTCCAACGCCTACACCGCCAACGTCTCGGGCCTGTTCGGCTCGGCCCGCGTCGCCATGAGCGACACCATGTTCAAGAAGGGTGCTGACATCGCCGAGGTGCGCGGCGTGGTCGGCCACGAGATGGGCCACTACGCCCACCAGCACGCGATCTGGATCGCCGGGGTGATGAGCCTGCTGGCGATCGCCGCCTTCTTCCTAGTCGACCGCCTGTTCGCCCCGGCCGCGCGCCTGCTGGGCGCCGACCAGGTCAGGGGCGTGGCCGATCCGGCCGGCCTGCCGGTGCTGAGCGCCGTGCTGACCGTGCTGTTCCTGCTGGCGACGCCGGTGACCAGCAGCCTGATCCGCATCGCCGAAAGCGACGCCGACCGCTTCAGCCTGGAGCACTTCAACGAGCCGGACGGCCTGGCCAAGGCCCTGGTCAAGACCATCGAGTACCGCGCCGCCACGCCGGGCCGGCTGGAGGAGATCATCTTCTACGACCACCCCGCCGTCGGCCGCCGCATCCAGAGGGCGATGGAGTGGAAGGCCGCGCATCCGAAGGCTTCGCCGACCGCGGCGCTCGACGCGGCGGCCAGAGCGGCCTTCGTGGGCCGTACGGTGATGTTCCCGCCGCCCATGCCCGTGGGGACGGGCGGCGTCGTTCTAAACGCCGACGGTTCGTGGTTTCAGCGGCACGACTTCGGTGTGGAGCAGGGGCGCTATGCGATCGACGGCGGCAGGCTGTGCCTGACTTCCGAGAAGGGCGCGCGCACCTGCTACGCGATGGGCCCCAACGGCCAGGGCTGGACCCTGGCCGCCGAGGGCGGAGCGCCGGTTTCGGTGACGCTGCAGCCGATCGCCTGACGGCGCCCCGGCCGAGGCGTCAGCGCTTCCTGACGAACACCGTGCCGGCCGAATAGCCGGCGCCGAAGCTGCAGATCAGGCCCGTATCGCCGGCGACGAAGTCGTCGTTGGCGGTGTGGAAGGCGATGATCGAGCCGGCCGAGGAGGTGTTGGCGTATTCGTCGAGGATGATGACGTTCTCGCCGGCCTCGGGATCGCGGCCCAGCACCTTGCGGGCGATCAGGTCGTTCATGTTGATGTTGGCCTGGTGCAGCCAGAGGCGCTTCAGGGCCGTGGCGTCCAGGCCGATGTCGCCGGCGTGCTCGACGATCATCTCGCTGACCATCGGCACCACCTCGCGGAACACCTTGCGGCCTTCCTGCACGAACAGCTTGTCCTTGGCGCCGATCCCTTCCGGGGCGGCGTTGTTGAGGAAGCCGAAGTTGTTGCGGATGTTGTTGGAGAATTGGGTCTTCAGGCGCGTGCCCAGGATCTCCCAGCCGCCCGTCGCCTGCGAGGCCTCTTCGATGATCACGGCCGTGGCCACGTCGCCGAAGATGAAGTGGCTGTCGCGGTCCTTGAAGTTCAGGTGGCCCGAGCAGATTTCGGGATTGACCATCAGCACGGCCTTGGCGCTGCCGGTGGCGATGAAGTCGGCGGCGGTCTTGATGCCGAAGGTGGCCGACGAACAGGCGACGTTCATGTCAAAGGCGAAGCCCTCGATGCCCAGGGCCTGCTGCACCTCGATGGCCATGGCCGGATAGGCGCGCTGCATGTTCGAGGCCGCGCAGATCACCGCGCCGATCTCCGACACCGGCTTGCCCCAGGCGGCGATCGCCTGCTGCGCCGCCTTCACCGCCATCTCGGCCAGGATCGAGATCTGATCGTTGGGACGCTCGGGCAGGACCGGCCGCATGACCTCGGGGTCGATGATGCCGTCCTTGTTCATCACGAAGCGGGACTTGATGCCCGAGGCCTTCTCGATGAATTCGGGCGAGGAGGGGGCCAGGGCGACGACTTCGCCGGCTTCGATCGCCTCGGCGTTGGCGGCGTTGAAGCGCTCGACATAGGCGTTGAAGGCGTCGACCAGTTCGGTGTTCGAGATGCTGAACGGCGGGGTGAAGAGTCCCGTGGCGGCGATGACGGCTTGATGCAAGGCGACTGTCCCGATGGCCGGCGCGCGACATGGGCGCGCCGATCTGATCACTGTTTGGTCGGGATCAATAGCACGCTCCGCGCCCGCGTCACCTGCTGGCGACCGTGTCCCCGGCGCATCGGCCGCGGCTATTCGCCCTGCCGTCGGGGAACTTTCCGGGGCTGGCCACAATCCCCGGTGCAAATGTCGGAAACGACACGCAATGGCCCCAAACAAGTCCGCGGACGGTCAAATACGGGCCGCGTTGGCCCCATACCCAGAGGAGGCTGAGGGAGCACAAGAAATCCCAGTACCATGGAGTAAAAAAATGAAGGTTCTCATGTCTGCGGCCCTGGCCGCCGCGTCGGTCGCTGCTGTTCCGGTTCTGGCCCATGCTCAATCGACGTCGCCGGAAATCTACGGCAACCTCGGTTACAACAGCTCTCGCGCCGAAGGCGCCGATACCGGCGCCATCCAAGGTCGCCTGGGCGCGAAGCTGACCCCGCACTTCGGCGTCGAGGGCGAACTGTCCGGCGGCGTGAAGGACGACAACATTGACCGCGCCGGCGTCCGCTCCAACCTCGAGCAGACCCACTCGGCCGCCGTCTATGGCGTCGGTTTCCTGCCGGTGACCCCGAACATCGATCTGATCGGCCGCATCGGCTACGGCAACACCCAGTTCAAGCAGACCACGGCCGGCGTGCAGAGCAAGTACGACGCCGACAGCGTCAACTACGGCGTCGGCGCTCAGTACAAGTTCGACGACAAGAACGGCGTGCGCGTCGACTACACGCGCCAGCAGTTCCGCGACAACGACGCCGACGACGCCAACGTCGTCTCGGTCGGCTACGCCCGGAAGTTCTAAGCTCCAGGCCTGAAACGAAGAAAGGCGCGTCGCCCTCGCGGGCGGCGCGCCTTTTCGTGTCCGGCTTCCGAGCGCGCGGTCAGACCGCGGGCGGAGCCTGTTCGGCCGTCGGGTAGTGATAGTGGTGGTGAACGGTCCCGGGACCGCCGAAGCCCTCGCGACCCTTCGGATCCGGCCCGTAGCGGTTCGGACCGGGCGTGCCGTCGACCAGGTCGAAGATGAAGATCACGAAGCCGCCGAACGGGATGAAGCCCAGCAGCAGCCAGAAGCCGGACTTGTCGCTGTCGTGCAGGCGGCGCACGCTGACGGCCAGGTTCGGAATGAACAGGGCGAGAGTGACGAGGCCGAAGAGGCTGATCAGCAGCACGGCGGCGACGCCGGCGGCGGCGTCCGGCTGCGTCGACCCGTTGGCGCCCAGGCCGGTGAGCAAGATGGCGACGACGCTCGCCACCGTCAGGGCCAGGTACACCAGGACGCGGAACAGGAAGAACAGCCAGTATTCCGAGCGCGTGGCCCGACCCTCGAACTCGGCGTACTTGCGCAACGGCTCCAGCATCTGCATCGAAAAGGTCCAGGATTTCGCGCGGAACGCGCATGGTTCGGTTTCGTCAAGTCTAGGGGGGGGGCAAGCCTCGCCGTAAAGCCGCCTCCGCCGCCGAGGCTTGACCCGGCGGTCCCCGCGTCCGAACGTTCTTGGAAAACAAGAGTATCGGGGGAGACGCTTGAGTTCGTTCATGATCATGCAGCTGGTCGGTTCGGCCGTCGCTGTCGCCACACTGGTGGCGCTGGCCGCCTGGGCGCGACTCGCCCGGCCGACTCCGCCGCTCGATGTAGACGCGGCCATGCGCCTGCTGGCCGAGGAGTTTCCGGATCACCGCATCGACAGCGTCTGGCTGGCCGGCGACGGCGCCGGGCTGGTGGCCCGCTCGGGCGCCGAGGCGCTGGTGCTGTGGCGACGCGGAGACGGCTATGTCGCCCGCAGCGCGCCCTGGGCCGGGGTTGTCGCCAGCGGGGCCAAGGACGGCCGGATCAGGCTGCCCGGCGTCGACGGCGCGCCGCGTCTGGTCCTGGGCGACCGGCCCTGGCCGCCGGTGGAGACGGCCGCGTGAAGCCGGCCTTCGATCCCGTCCAGCTAGCCATCCCGTTCTTCGTGGTCGCCATCGTGCTGGAGGTGCTGCTGGCCCGCTTCGGCAAGGCCAAGGCCAATTACGAGCCGCGCGACGCGGCCACCTCGCTGATGATGGGCCTGGGCAACAGCATCGTCGGCCTGCTGACCGGCGGCGCGGTCTTCGCCGCCAGCCTGTGGGTCTACGAGCATCGGATCTTCACGATCCCGATGAACGCCGTCTGGGCCTGGGTCGTGCTCTTCTTCGCCGAGGACCTGACCTACTACTGGTTCCATCGCCTGAGCCACGAGCGGCGGTTCTGGTGGGCCAGCCACGTCAACCATCACAGCTCGACGCACTACAATCTGACCACGGCCCTTCGCCAGACCTGGACCGGCGGGGTGGCCGGCACCTGGCTGCTGTGGCTGCCGCTGTCGTTCCTGGGCTTTCCGCCGGCCATGGTGGCGATCCAGAAGGGGATCAGCCTCGTCTACCAGTTCTGGATCCATACCGAGGCCGTGCGCCGCATGCCGGCCTGGTTCGAGGCGGTGTTCAACACGCCCTCGCACCACCGCGTGCACCACGCCCGCAACGCCCGCTATCTCGACGCCAACTACGCCGGGATCCTGATCATCTGGGACCGCCTGTTCGGCACCTTCATCCCCGAGGACGACGCCGAGCCGTGCCGGTATGGGATCGTGCGGAACCTGCCGAACTTCAACCTCTTCACCAACGTCTTCCACGAGTGGATCGGCATCGGCAAGGACCTGGCGGGGGCGCGGTCGCCGCGGGAGGTGGCGGGCTATCTGTTCGGCCCGCCGGGCTGGAGCCCGGACGGGTCGCGCGAGACCTCGCATACGCTGAAGGCGAGGTGGCGGGCGCGGGAGGCTCTTAAACCCCCTCTCCCGGAGGGGAAGGTGGATGGCTGAACCCATCCGTAAAATCCCCGCGAAAGCGGGGAGCCAGGCTTTTTCTGCAACCCGCCGTGCTCGACGATAAAACACCTGGGTCCCCGCTTTCGCGGGGATTTTACGGGTATCTGATCCGTCCGGATGCGGAGAAGGACGTTACTTCGCCTTCGCCACCTCCACCGCATAGACCTGCTGGCCGCCGTGCATGTTGGAGCGGAACACCAGCCACTTGCCGTCGGGCGTGAAGTTGACGTTGGGCTCCAGGCGGTAGTCGTGGCCGCTCATGTTGACCAGGCGCTCGGCGTCGATGACGCCCGGGCGGATCAGGTGCTCGGAATCCGGGGCGTGGATGCCGGCGACGTCCGGGATGCCGCGCGGATGCATCAGGTACAGCCACTTTCCGTCCGGCGCGTGGGCGACCATCTCGGCGTCGCCGCCGTCGCCGGCGAACAGCTTGCCGTCGGGGCTGGAGTTGAAGTGCACCGACCAAGCGTTGCGCTCGACGTGATACCAGGTGCGCTTGCCGGTGGCGATCTCGTAGCCGGCCACCCAGAAGTCCTCGCCGCGCGGGGTCTGCAGGTCGTACCAGACGGTCTTGCCGTCGGCGCTGAACCATTCGTGTCCGGCGATCTCCATGTTCATGGTGCGGGTGTGGATCTTCACCGGCTTGGCGTTCGCCTGGTCGGTGCGCAGCAGCCACAGGCGGTCGACCTTGTGCCAGGGACCCTCGTGGCAGAACATCAGCAGGTTCGGGTCGGTCGGCGAGAACTGCAGGTGGTTCAGCCAGTCGGTCGCCGCGTGCACCACGCGCTTTTGGCCGGTGCGCAGGTCGATGACGAACATCTCCATCGGGATCTTCGAGTCGAGCCGCTCGTTCAGCCGCACCTCCTTGGCCTCGGCGAAGGGCAGGGGCTTGCCGTCCGGACCGTTGGCGGCGTAGGCGGCCTGGTCATAGCGGTTGTCGCGCTTGAGCACGCCGTCGGGGCGGGTCTCGATCTTGGGATCGCTGACCACCACCCCGCCCAGCAGGGTCTCGTCGGCGTTGATCGTCTGGATGTCGCCGCGGTCGAACGTGGCGACGATCCGGACCTTCTTGCTGTCGATATCGACGGCCTTGACCACGCGGGTCTCGCCCTCGGTGACGATGAAATAGGCCGAGCGCGTCTTGCGGCCGACGAACAGGAACTTGCCGTTCTCCTCGACCAGCGGCGCCAGCTTGCGGGTGGCCAGATCGACCGTGCTCAGGCCCTTGGGCGTGGAGATCACCAGCTTGTCGCCCTGGGGCGTATAGCCGTTGAAGTTGAAATAGAGGCTGCTCGAGCCCGGCTCGTCCGACAGGCGCACGACGCGGTGGCCGGTGTCCTTGTCGATCCACTCGCGTGGCGGCTCGGCGGCCGGCGTTTGGGCCAGCGCGGAGGGGGCGAAGGCGGGCAGGGCGATGGCGAAGGCGGTCGCCAGGCCGATCAGGGCGTTCTTCACGGCTTCACCTTCACGATGGCGATGTCCGGACGTTCCGGGTTCTTCATGCCGTTACCCAGGAAGAAGCTGGTGTGCGGCGGCTGGTTGTAGGCGGTGTTCTGCCAGGCGATCCCGGCGCGATAGACCGGGTCGTGCATCAGGGTCACCAGACGGCGGTCGGTCGGATAGGGCGTGACGTAGATCCGCAGGAAGGTGTTGTCCTCCGAGCGCAGGATCAGCTCCTCGCGCCAGTCGCCCAGGATGTCGGCCGACAGGGTCGGGGTGGCCTTGGTGCCGTTGTTCGACAGCATGCCCTCGGCGGTGAACAGCACCTTGGTCTGGCCCGTGGTCCAGTCCCACTTGGAGATCTGGTTCTTGTCGAGCAGTTCGCGCAGTTCGTCGCCGTCCCACCAGATGCCGAAATTGGTCTGGCGCGGATGCTTCACGCCTTCGATCGGCTTGCCCTTCACGGTGTAGAGCACGTCGGAATTGCTGGCCCAGACTTCGGCGCCGGGGAAGCGCGGGTCGATGTCGAAGGCCACGCCCCGGCCGGTGTCGCTTTGCGTCGGCGTGGTCCACAGCACTTCGCCGGTCCTGGCGTCGACCATGGCCGAGCCGATGCCGCCGTTCATCTTCGGGCTCTCGTTGACGCCGAAGCGCTCCAGGCCCGGACGGGTCGGGTCCAGGTCGCCCAGGTGCAGAGTGTCGCCGTGATAGAGCTTGGCGGTCCACAGCGGCTTGCCGTCGTCGTCGATCGCCATCGAGCCGTAGACGACCTCGTCGCGGCCGTCGCCGTCGACATCGGCCACCGCCAGCTGGTGATTGCCCTGGCCGCCGAAGCCTTCCGGCACGCCGGGGGCGGCGCTGTCGAACACCCAGCGCTGGACAATCTTGCCGTCGCGGAAGTCCCAGGCGCTGACCGTGGTGCGGGCGTAGTAGCCGCGGCCCATGACGATGCTGGGCCGCTGGCCGTCGAGATAGGCGGTGCCGGCCAGGAACCGGTCGGAGCGGTTGGCGTAGCCGTCGCCCCACAGCTTGGTCATCTGCTCGGCGGTCGGCTGGTCGGTGGTCGGGTCGCGCGGAGCGGCGAAGCGGACCGAATCGAGCGCGGCGCCCGTGCGGCCGTCGAACACGGTCAGGAACTCGGGACCCTTGAGGATGCGCCCGGTGAGCTTGGCCACCTTCGTGCCGTCCGGCTTGATCTCGGCGCCGGTCTTGTCGTTGGTCGGCCGCTCCTCGGGGCCTTCGCGCCAGTCGGCGTTCGGGTCGCCCAGCACCTTGCCGGTCCCGTCCACCGTGCCGTCGGAGGTGCGCACGGCGATCTCGGCCCGGCCGTCGCCGTCATAGTCGAAGACCTGGAACTGGGTGTAGTGCGCGCCGGCGCGGATGTTGCGGCCCAGGTCGATGCGCCACAGGCGCTTGCCGTCCAGGGTGTAGGCGTCCAGCAGCACCGGGCCGGTGTAGCCGGCGAAGGCGTTGTCCTTGGAGTTGGTCGGGTCCCACTTGAGGACGATCTCGTAGCGGCCGTCGCCGTCGAGGTCGCCGACCGAGGCGTCGTTGGCGGTGTACTCGTAGGCCTGCCCGTCCGGGGTGACGCCGCCGGGCGGCTTCTGCAGCGGGATGGTCAGGAAGCCGTCCTTCAGGGCGGCGGTCTCGCCGGCCAGGGCGACTTCCTTGCCCTTGATCACGGTCTTGAGGCTATAGCGCGCCCCGGCGACGCCGGTCTTGTCGACGAAGTTGGTGGCGAAGGCGAGCGGCTTGGCGTTCAGCTTCTTGCCGTCGCGATAGAGGTTGAACGCCAGGCCCAGGGCGTCGTCGCCGCTGAGGCGCCAGGAGACCAGCACGCCGCCGTCGATGGCGGGGGCGGCGACCAGGCCGCGGTCGAGGCGTTCGGCCTGGCGGGGCGCGGCGAGGACGGGAAGCGCCAGCAGCGAGGCGGCGGCGGACGCCAGCATGGCGGCCTTGCGGAAGCGACGAGGCATGATTTCCCCCCAAAGGGATCTTGAACTTTGTTGCCGCGATCTTCGCACGACGGCCAGAACGCGCAACACATTTCCCATAAATTGCGTTGTGACTTCACATTGTGAAACTCGCTTGGCGCCGGTTGAGCGAGCCGCCGATTTCGCTTCTCGGTTTCGAGGCGCGGGGGCAGGGTGACGGCGAGACAGATTTTCTGCGGGGTTCGCCCGCTAAATCTCAATTGACCCCACAGAGGTGGTGGGGATTTAAGCGGTCCAGCTTGACGCCGCGCCGGCGCCGGGAGGATGGCTGGCGCATTCTTATCTTCCAAGGCCTTCGGCCGCAGACGGATCCAGGACGACGATCAGACGATGACCGCCGATTCCCCCGCCGCGCAACGCCCCGTCGCGGCGCGCCGTCCCTTGTTTCGCCGTCGTTCGGCCATTCCCGGTTTCGGCCTGACCCTGGGCGTGACCCTGTCGGTCCTGTCGCTGATCGTGCTGATTCCGCTGTCGGCCGTGGCCTTGAAGGCCGCGCAGCTGTCGCCGAGCGAGTTCCTGGCCGCCGCCTTCTCGCAGCGGGCGCTCGCCGCCTATCGCCTGACCTTCGGCGCGGCCCTGGTCGCGGCCGTCGTCAACGGCGTGTTCGGCGTGCTGACCGCCTGGGCGATGGTGCGCTACGAGTTTCCCGGCAAGACCATCCTCAACGCCCTGGTCGACCTGCCGTTCGCCCTGCCGACCGCCGTGGCCGGCATCGCGCTGGCAACCCTCTACGCCCCCAACGGCTGGGTCGGGCAGTTCCTGACGCCGCTGGGCATCAAGGCCGCCTACAACCCGATCGGCGTGACCATCGCCCTGGTGTTCATCGGCCTGCCGTTCGTGGTGCGCACCATCGAGCCGGTGATGCGCGACCTGTCGGCCGACGTCGAGGAAGCCGCCGCCAGCCTCGGCGCCGGGCGCCTGGCCACCATCTGGCGGGTGATCCTGCCGGCTCTCGGTCCGGCCTGGCTGACCGGCTTCGCCATGGCCTTCGCGCGCGGGGTCGGCGAGTACGGCTCGGTGATCTTCATCGCCGGCAACATGCCCTACAAGTCCGAGATCGCGCCGCTGCTGATCATCATCCAGCTGGAGCAGTTCCAGTACGCCCAGGCCGCCACCATCGCCGTGGTCATGCTGGTGGTCTCGTTCCTGATGCTGCTGGTGATCAACGCCATCCAGGCCTACTCGCGGAGGTTCGTCTGATGGCCCGCGCCCGTCACCCCACCGAGGATCCGACCTGGGTCAAGGCGCTGGTCCTGGCCGTTGTCGCGGCCTTCCTGGCGCTCGTCCTGATCCTGCCGTTGGCCGCCGTCTTCGCCGAGGCCCTGCGCAAGGGCCTGGCCGTGGCCATCGAGGCCATCGCCCACGCGGACGCCCTGGCGGCGGTCAAGCTGACCCTGATCACGGCGGCGATCACCGTGCCGTTCAACGTCGTCTTCGGCCTCTGCGCCGCCTGGGCCGTGGCCAAGCATGACTTTCCGGGCAAGGCGTTCCTGATCACCCTGATCGACCTGCCGTTCTCGGTGTCGCCCGTCGTGGCCGGCCTGATCTACGTGCTGGTGTTCGGCCTGCAGGGCTGGTTTGGCGAATGGCTGCTGGACCATGACATGAAGGTCATCTTCGCGGTGCCCGGCATCGTGCTGGCCACGATCTTCGTGACCTTCCCGTTCGTCGCCCGCGAGCTGATCCCGCTGATGCAGGAGCAGGGCGTCAGCGAGGAGGAGGCCGCCATCTCGATGGGCGCCTCGGGCCTCTACACCTTCTGGCGGATCACCACGCCCAACGTGCGCTGGGGCCTGCTGTACGGCGTGCTGCTGTGCAACGCCCGCGCCATGGGCGAGTTCGGCGCCGTGTCGGTGGTCAGCGGCCACATCCGCGGCCTGACCAACACCATGCCGCTGCACGTCGAGATCCTCTACAACGAGTACGACTTCGTCGGGGCCTTCGCGGTCGCCGCGCTGCTCTGCCTGCTGGCCATCGTCACCCTCGTGCTCAAGACCGCCCTCGAAGTCGCCCAACCG
This sequence comes from Caulobacter sp. GW821-FHT12A07, assembly GCF_058807655.1. NCBI lineage: Bacteria > Pseudomonadati > Pseudomonadota > Alphaproteobacteria > Caulobacterales > Caulobacteraceae > Caulobacter > Caulobacter sp. GW821-FHT12A07. The sequence goes on along the minus strand of NZ_JBXAQX010000008.1, from coordinate 145,593 downwards.
GCCGTGCGCCGGGGCGGCCACTAACGGAACGCCGCCATGACCATCTCCATCCGTTCCGTCCAGAAGCAGTTCGGCCGCTACCCGGCGCTGAACAATGTCGACCTCGAGATCGCCGACGGCGAACTGCTGGCGCTGCTGGGTCCGTCGGGCTCGGGCAAGACCACGCTGCTGCGCGCCATCGCCGGTCTGGAATTCCCCGACAGCGGCCAGGTGCTGTTCCACGACAACGACGTGACCTACGCCTCGGCCGCCGCGCGCCGGGTGGGCTTCGTCTTCCAGCAGTACGCGCTGTTCAAGCACATGACCGTGGCCAAGAACATCGCGTTCGGCCTCGATGTGCGGAAGGGCAAGGACAAGCCGCCGAAGGCCGAGATCGCCCGACGCGTCGAAGAGCTGCTGAAGCTGGTCGAGCTGGACGGCCTGGGCGGCCGCTATCCCTCGCAGCTGTCTGGCGGTCAGCGCCAGCGCGTGGCCCTGTCGCGGGCGCTCGCCGTGCAGCCCAGCGTGCTGCTGCTCGACGAGCCGTTCGGCGCCTTGGACGCCACGGTCCGCAAGTCGCTGCGCAAGGAACTGCGCCGCGTGCACGACGCCACCGGCGTCACCACCATCTTCGTCACCCACGACCAGGAAGAGGCCCTGGAACTGGCCGACCGCGTCGCCATCCTAAACAAGGGCAAGATCGAGCAGATCGGCACCCCGCGCGAGGTGCACGACAATCCGGTCTCGGCCTTCGTCTGCGGCTTCGTCGGCGAGGCCAGCCGCTTCGAGGGCCAGGTCTCGGGCGGTCGCTTCACGGCCGGCCCGCTGGTCCTGCCGGCTCCCGGCGTCGCCGACGGCGCGGCCGTGGGCTTTGTGCGTCCGCATGATTTCGTGCTGGCCGACGACGGCGTCGAGGCCAAGGTCGAGCGGGTCAACGTCCAGGGCGCCCTGGTGCGCGTCGACGCCGTCCTGGCCGGCGGCGGGCGGATCGAGATCGCCGCCTCGCGCGCCGACGCCGACCGCTTCGTCGGCTCGGTGAAGGTCGCGGCGGCCAAGAGCCACGTCTACGCGGCGTAGAGCTATATCTCCCGTCATTCCCGCCCTTGTGGCGGGAACCCCTGGTTCCGCGCGCACGGGCGGCGCAAGCGGCGTGCTTGGCACGCCGCCCCACCATCACCTGCGGCTGACAGAGAGTTTCCCGCCACAAGGGCGGGAATGACGGGAGTTGAGTGGGCTGCGGCGCAGCCTACTGCTGCTGCTGTTGTTGCTGCTGGCGTTGCTGGTCCTGATGGACCGCGGCGGCGTCGCCGCGGCGGCGGCCGCCGAAGGCGGCGGGCTTGGCCAGGCGCAGGAACTCCGGCTCGGCCAGGGCCGCGCGGGCTCGGCGCACCGTCACGCCGACGGCCAGATGGCTCTCGGCGTCGCCCTTGTAGACCCCGCGCGAGGGCGTGACGTCGGCATAGTCGCGGCCGACGGCCACGGCCACGTGACGCTCGCCCGTCAGGCAGTTGTTGGTCGGATCGAAGCCCACCCAGCGCAGGCTGGGCAGGAAGACCTCGATCCAGGCGTGGGTCGCGTCGGGATCGGAGCGGTCGCCGGCGTCGCGGTCGGTGAACAGGTAGCCCGAGACATAGCGCGCGGGCAGGCCCCAACTGCGGCAGATGGCCAGCATGATGTGGGCGAAGTCCTGGCAGACGCCGCTGCCGGCCTCCAGGGCCAGGTCGATCGGGCTGTCGGCGTCGGTGACGCCGGGTTGGTAGCCGAACGACTGGTAGAGGGTCTCGTTCAGCCGCTTCAGCGCCGTCAGCGGGTCCTGACGGCGCAGGTCTTCCAGGTCGTGCTTGGCGATGAACGCCAGTAGCGCCTCGGTCGTCTGCACGAAGCCGTGCGGCCGCAGGAAGTCGAAGCACTCGCCGCGCACGAACTCGCTGCGCAGGCGGTCCCACTCGCCGGTGTCGAGCCTGTCGGGCAGGTCGGCGGCGCGTTCGGTCTCCACCGCCGAGCGGGCGATGATGGTCAGGCGGTCGTGCGGCTGGGGCACGTCGAAGTGATAGACCGCGTTGCCGAAGCTGTCGGCGTAGGAGAACAGCTGGCCGGCCGGATCGATGTCCAGCTCGAAGCTGACCAGCCGCTGGCGCGCGCCCTTCTGGGGCTGCATCCACAGCTCCATCAGGCTTTCGCGGACCGGCCGCTCGTAGTGGTACTGGGTGACGTGGCGGATTTCGAGCAGCATGGGATCAGGCCGGCAGTCGCAGTTCGAGGGGATAGGAGACGAAGGTTTCGTAGATGGCTTCGTGGATGCGGGCGCACTCGTTGACCACGGCGGTCAGCAGCGAGCCGGCGCCGCCGGCCTCGAGCTCGTCGACGTCGGCGAACTGCAGGCGGGCCTTCAGCTTGCCGGCCAGGCGCTCGGGCGCGGCGCGGCCGGCGGCCTCGACGTGGCGGGCGAGCGTCGCCAGGTGCTCCTCGATGCGCGAGGTGGCGAACCGGATCGAGCGCGGGAAGTCCTCGTCGAAGACCAGGAACTCCAGGATGTGCCGGGGCTCGATCTCGGCGGTGTAGACCCGCAGGTAGGGCTCCAGCGCGCAGGCCATACGCAGCAGGCTGACCAGCGCCAGGTGGTCGTTGATCTCGCGGCCCGGGGCGGGGGCGAAGCACACCTCCAGCAGGCTGGAGACCAGCTGCGCCCGCTCCAGGTACATGCCCAGCATCATGAACCGCCAGCTTTCGCCGTGGCTCATGGTGGCGTCGGCCGCGCCCTTGAACAGGTGCACGTCGGCGATGACGTCGTGCAGGAAGGCCACCGAATTGTCGGCGAACTCGGCCTCGGCGTTGGGGTCGGTGACCCGCAGATAGAGGACGTTCAGCCGCTCCCAGGTCTCGGTGGTGATCTGGTCGCGCACCTGGCGGGCGTTCTCGCGGGCCATGGTCAGGGACGAGACCACCGAATTGGGGTCCGACCGGTCGAGCACCAGGGCCAGGGCGGCGTCATAGGGCGACACCTTGCCGGTCTCGCTGTCGCCGACGGCCGAGAGGGCGATCCACACCGCCTGGACGCCGGAATCGGTCTGGTCGAGCGTGGCGTTCAGCATCACGCTGGACAGCCGCGACAGGTGTTCGGCGCGCTCGATATAGCGGCCCAGCCAGTAGAGGCTGTCGGCGACCCGAGCGAGCATCATTGGCCGTTCCCCTTGTGACCGTTGGAGTGGCCATTGCCGTTGCCGTTGGAGTGGCCGTTCTCCTCGGCCAGCACCCAGGTGTCCTTGCTGCCGCCGCCCTGGCTGGAATTGACCACCAGCGAGCCGCGCTTCAGCGCCACGCGGGTGAGGGCGCCGGGGGTGACGATCGTCTTCTCGCCCGACAGGATGAAGGGCCGCAGGTCGACGTGGCGGGGCTCGATGCGGCCGTCCACGAGGCACGGCGCGGTCGACAGCTGGATGGTCGGCTGGGCGATGTAGTTGCCGGGATCGGCCTTCAGGGCTTCCGCGAACTCGGCGCGTTCCTGGGCGCTGGCGTGCGGCCCCACCAACATGCCGTAGCCGCCCGAGGCCCCCACGGCCTTGACCACCAGCTTGTCGAGATTGGCCAGCACATGGCTGAGCTGGCTCTTCTCGCGGCAGAGATAGGTCTCGATATTAGGCAGGATCGGGTCTTCGCCCAGGTAGTAGCGGATGATGTCCGGCACGAAGGCGTAGACCGCCTTGTCGTCGGCCACGCCCGTGCCCGGGGCGTTGCAGATCACCACGTTGCCGGCGCGATAGGCGTTGAACAGGCCCGCGGCGCCCAGCGACGAATCCCGACGGAAGGTGAGGGGGTCGATGAAGTCGTCATCGACCCGGCGATAGATCACGTCCACCCGGCGCAGGCCCGTGGTGGTGCGCATGTAGACCATGTTGTCGTGGACCACGAGGTCGCGGCCCTCGACCAGCGGCACGCCCATCAGGCGGGCCAGATAGGCGTGCTCGTAATAGGCGCTGTTGTAGACGCCGGGCGTCAGCACCACGACCTGCGGGTCCGACCGCCAGTCGGCGCTCATGCTCTTCAGCGTGGCCAGCAGCAGGTCGGGATAGCGCTCGACCGGCCGCACCCCGGCCTCGCGATAGGTGCCCGGGAAGGTGCGCTTGGCCGCGTCGCGGTTGGCCAGCATGTAGGAGACGCCCGACGGGACGCGCAGATTGTCCTCCAGCACGGCGAACTGGCCGTCCTGGCCGCGGATCAGGTCGCTGCCGCAGACATTGGCGTACGACTTGTGCGGTACGTAGAGGTTCTGCATCTCGCGCCGGTAAGAGGGCGCGCCCAGCACCAGGTCGCGGGGCACCACCCCGTCCATCAGGATCTTCTGCTCGCCGTAGATGTCGGCGAGGAACATGTTCAGCGCCAGCAGGCGCTGCGTCAGGCCCGACTCGATCTTGGCCCATTCGGCCGCCGGGATGATTCGCGGAAAGAGGTCGGTGGGAATGATCCGCTCGGTCGCGCTGCCCGCGCCGTAGACGGTGAAGGTGATGCCCTGCAGCAGGAACGAGCGCTCGAGGGTCTTCTGGCGATCGGCCAGGGCCGAGGCGCCCAGGGTCGCCATCCGCGACTGCAGCGGGGCGTAGTGGCCGCGCACCTCGCCGCCCGGAGCGAACATTTCGTCGTAAGCCACGCCGGGCAGATAGGCCGCCCCCGTCATCGGCAGGTTGGGTGCTTCGTCCAGGCTCTGTATTTTCGCCGCCACGCCTGTGTCCACCTTGGTTGTCCGTCTCTTGGACCCGCGCCGAAGCGGCGCTGGTCGATGGAAACCTAGAACGCCTCGAAAAGGTTCGCGGCGGATTTCGCGCTCCGCCGCGCCAATGCGCACGACTGCTCATCATTTGGGCGCCAATTGCCGGGCCTGAGAAGGCGCCATCGTTCGCCCTCGCAGCATTTCGCGGCGTGACAGGCGTGAAGCGCCCGACTACACGAGGCCTGGGGGCGCTCCGCGCGGGGACGAAGCTTGGTGCGTAAGACGACAGTCCTGGGCCTGGCCGCCGTCATGGCGGCCTTCGCGGCCCAGGCGCATGCGGACGAACCATCGGCGACCATCACGGGCGTCGAGGATCGCGCCCTGCGCGAGGCGATTCAGCGCGCCTTGACCGAATCCGACGGCCCGCCCGGCAGCCGCTCCGAAGCCCGCCGCCGCGCCCGCGACGCCGCCGACGACGCCGTGGCCGTGCTGCGCGCCGAGGGCTACTACGCCTATGTCGTCGAGCCCGACGTCACCGAGGCCGATCCGCCGCGCGGCGTGGTCAAGGTCACGCCCGGCCCGCTGTTCGTCTTCGCCGATCCCCGCATCGACTGGTCGGGCGAGCCGCCGGACGAGGGCGTTCGCGAGCGGGCCTTCTCGGTGCTGGGCCTGACCGAGGGCTCTGCCGGCCGCGCCGCCGAGGTGCTGGGGGCCGAGGGGCGCGCGGTCGCCCAGGTCCAGAAGCTGGGCTATGCCGACGCCATGGCCGATCCGCGCCAGGTGATCGTCGACCATGCCGACCACACCGTGCGCCCAACCTTCGTCATCGCCTCGGGCGAGCTGGTGAAGGTCGACGGCGTCGAGCTTTCGACCAAGGGCCGCACCAACATCATCTGGCTGCGTCGCCTCGCCCCCTGGAAGGAGGGCGACGTCTACGATCCCGAGGACGTCGCCGAGCTGGAGCGCCGGCTGCGCGACACCGGCGTCTACGACACCGTCTCGGTGGCCCTGGCCCCCAAGGACAAGGCCCTGGAGAACGGTCTGCGGCCGATCCAGGTGACCCTGGCCGACCGGGCCTCGCGCACGCTGGAACTCGGCGCCGGCTATTCGACCAGCGAAGGCCCCGGCGTCGACGTCAAATGGATCCGCTACAACCGCCTGCGCCGGGCCGACACCACGACCATCACCACTCAGGTCGCCAAGCTGGAAAAGAGCCTGGAGGGCTCGGTCGCCCTGCCGCACTGGGGCCGGCCGCAGCAGACCCTGAAGCTGACCAGCAAGGTGTTCGGCGAGACGACCGACGCCTATGACGAAACCGGCGCCACGATCAGCGCCGACCTGACGCGCCGGCTGCAGGCCACGCGCTACCAGACCTACGGCGTCTCGCTGGACCTGTCGCAGACCACCGAACTGACCTCGGCCAGCGGCGGCACGGTGGGTCAGCGGCTGAACCTGGCGACCTTCACCACCCTTGCCGCCTACGCCTGGGATCACTCGGACAACATCCTCGATCCCAAGCAGGGCTGGCGGATCGAGGCCCGGGCCGAGCCGACCGCGATCACCGGCGACACCAGCCTCGTCTACATCCGCACCCAGGCGCAGGGCGCGGCCTACATCCCGTTCGGCGAGAACGCCAAGACGGTGCTGGCCGGCCGGCTGAAGCTCGGCGCCATGCTGGGCGGCACCATGCCCGAAGTGCCGGCCTCGCGGCGCTTCTATTCCGGCGGCGGCGGCTCGGTGCGCGGCTATTCCTACCAGGCCATCGGCCCGCGCCTGTCGGACAACACCCCGCAGGGCGGCCTGTCGCTGTTCGAGGCCTCCCTCGAAGTGCGCCATCGCTTCACCGAGCGTTGGGGCGGGGTGTTCTTCCTCGACGCCGGCGCCGTGGGCGTCGAGCCCACGCCCAGCGCCGACGACTTCAGCGCCGGCGTCGGCTTCGGCGTCCGCTACGACCTGGGCTTTGGCCCGATCCGCGCCGACTTCGCCGTGCCGCTCGAAAAGCGCAAGGGCGACCCGGCCTTCCAGATCTATCTCAGCATCGGGCAGAGCTTTTGACCGACGCCGCACCGCCGCCAGAACCCGTCGAGCAGGTCGCAGAAGCGGCGGTCAAGGTCGCGCGCCGTATCGGCGGACCCGGCTGGTTGATCATCGTCTCGGTGACCCTGGTGGCGATCGTCGCCCTGTTCCTGGGCGTGGTGCGCTACGGCGTGATCACGCCGCAAGGGCGGGCGTTCCTCGAGGCCCGCACCAGCGGCCTGAAGCTGGGCCGCATCGGCACGCTGAAGATCGAGGGCCTGTCGGGCGACATCTGGCGTGACTTCGGCGTGCGCCGGCTGACCATCTCCGACGAGAAGGGCGTCTGGCTGGAGGGCGCCGACCTGCACGTCGTCTGGCGGCCGCGCGAGCTGTGGTGGCGCCGCTTCCACGCCGACAACATCGAGGCCCGCCAGGTGACGCTGGTGCGCCGCCCCACGCTCGGCCCCAAGGGAAAGTCGAGCGCCGCGCCGGTCTCGGTCGATCTCGACGCCTTCAAGCTGCGCCTGGTCTCGCGACCGGCGTTCAGCAACGTGGCCGGCGACTTCGATGTCTCCGGGGCGTTCGAGATGGCGCGGGCGGGCGGCCAGGCCGGCCGGCTGTCGGCCGCCAGCCGTCTGCACCCGGGCGACCACCTCGATCTCGTCTTCGACCTGGGCCGCGACCAGACCCTGCTGCTGACCGCCACGGGGCGCGAGGCCAAGGGCGGCGCCCTGGCCGGCAGCCTCGGTTTGCCCGCCGACCGCCCGTTCCAGCTCGACGCCAAGGCCAACGGCACCACCCAGGCCGGCGCCTTCACCGTCCGCGCCCAGACCGGCGACACTGTTCCCCTGCGCGCCGGCGGGGCCTGGACCGCTCAGGGCGGTTCGGCCAGCGGCCATGTCGACCTTTCGGCTTCCACCCATACCGACCTCTACGAGCGGATGTTCGGCGCTGCGGTGGACGTCGACCTCGTCGGCCGCAAGGCCGGGTCCTCGACCGATCTTTCCCTGAAGCTGCGCGCGCCGAACCTCAGCCTGGACGCCCAAGGCCTGGCCGACCTCAGCCAGCGCCGCACCGCGCCGGAAGGCGTGACCTTCTCTGCCTCTGTTCGCGATCTCTCCAAGATCACCCCGATCCCCAAGATGGGCGCTGCCAAGGCGCAGGGCGTCTTCAAGCTGGGCGCCGACGGCTTCTCGGTAGAGGGGCCGGCCGATGTCGCCAATCTGGAGCTGCTCGGCTACCGCCTGGCGCGGGCTCGCGGCCCGGCCTTCGTCGGCTGGAAGAAGGGCGAACTGACCATCCGCGCCTCGGCGACCACCGAGGGCGGGGCGGGCGAGGGCCTGCTGGCGCCGCTGGGCCGCTCGCCCAAGGCCGAGTTCGAGGGCGCGCGCCTGAAGGACGGCCGCTTCCTGATCAAGCACGCCAAGATCGTCGCCCCCAACATCGTGGTCGACGGCAAGGGCGAGCGCGGCCTGCTCGGCGGCCTGTCGTTCGACGGTTCGGCCAAGGTCGCCTCCCTGGCCCCGATCCGGCCGGGCATGAAGGGCGCGGCCGACATCAAGTGGTCGGCCAGCCAGGCCCGCGACAAGCCCTGGAACTTCACCGCCGACGCCAAGGGCGCCGGCTTCGCCACGGGTCTTTCCGAACTCGACCGGCTGCTAGGCGCCGCGCCCAAGCTCAGCGCCCGCGCGGCCTGGGACAACGGCAAGCTGTCGGTCGCCGACGCCAAGCTCGACGGCGCGTCGGCCCGCGCCAAGGTTTCGGGCGTCATGACGCCCGGCAACAACCTGGCCTTCAAGCTCGACTGGTCGGCCGAAGGGCCGTTCGGCGCCGGGCCGGTGGAGGTCAGCGGCAAGGCCTCGGGCGATGGCGCGATCACCGGGACGCTGACCGCGCCCCGCGCCGACCTCAAGGCCGCCTTCGACAGCATCGACCTGCCGCGCCTGCCGCTGAAGGACGCCAAGCTGGCCCTGACCTTCGCCAAGCTGCCCGACGGCGGCGACGGGACGGCGTCGCTGCAGGCGACCAGCCAGTACGGCCCCGCGCGCGGCAAGACCGCGTTCCGGTTCGCGCCGGGCGGGTTGGAGCTTTCCGATCTCGACGTCGACGCCGGCGGCCTCAAGGCCCAGGGCGGCGCCTCCTTGCGCGACGGCCGTCCCGCGAGCGCCGACCTGAGCGTGGCCGTCGGCCCCGGCGCCTTCCTTGCCCAGGGCTCGGTCAAGGGCGCGGTCAAGCTGGTCGACGCGCCCGGCGGTCCGAACGCCACGCTGGATCTCGTCGCCCAGGACGTCGCGGGCGGCGCCTGGAAGCTGCGCACCGCCACGATCAAGGCCAACGGCCCGATGAGCCGTCTGCCGCTGACCCTGGACGCTCGCGGCGAGGCGCCGGCCGGCCGCTGGAACCTGGCCGGAACCGGAGTGCTGGCCCAGCAGACCGACGACTACCTGCTGACCCTCGACGCCAAGGGCCGCATGGCCCGGACCGACATCTCCACCCGCGAGTCCGCCCAGATCCGCTTCGGCGGCGCGCGCACGACCAGCAGCCTGCGCCTGAACCTCGGCGACGGCCGCGCCGACCTCGATCTCGACGTCGGCGGCGAGCTGGCCAATCTGCGCGCCGACCTGGTGGGCGTCAGCCTGACGGCCCTCAATCCCGATCTGGCGGGCCGCATCGACGCCCGGGTTTCGATGCGGGGCCAGGGCGAGGCTCTGGATGGCGAGCTCGACGCCAACCTGTCGGGCGCGCGCGAGCGCGGGGCCAAGGAGAACCAGTCGCTGGACGCCACGATCCATGGCGACCTGCGCGACCGGGTGATGACCGTCAAGGCCAGCGGCTCCAATCCGCAGGGCCTCAAGGCCGAGGCCGACCTGACCCTGCCGACCGAAGCCTCGGCCAAGCCGTTCCGCCTGGCCATCGACCGCCGCCGGGCGGTGCAGGGCCGGTTCCTGGCCCAGGGCGAGATCAAGCCGCTGTGGGACCTGCTGATCGGTCCGGAGCGCGGCCTGTCGGGCAAGATCGACGCCGAGGGCTCTCTGGCCGGCACCCTGGCTGACCCGCGCCTGATCGGCCGCGCCGCCCTGACCGGCGGCAAGTTCGAGGACGGCCAGTCGGGCCTGCGCCTGCAGGACGTCGCCATCACCCTGGCCCTGGCCGACAACGCCATCGACGTCAGCCAGGCCCAGGGCGCGGACGGCCGCGGCGGCACGGTCTCGGGCGCGGGACGGATCAGCCTGGCGCGCGACGGCGTCGGCAGCTTCCGCCTCGACATGAAGAACTTCCAGGTCATCGACAACGAGTTGGCGAAAGCGTCCGCCACCGGCCAGACGACGATCAACCGCGACTCCGCCGGCAAGGTGAAGCTGACCGGGGCCCTGACCATCGACCGCGCTGACGTCTCGGCCCAGTCCAAGACCCCGGCCGGCGTCGTCTCGATGGACGTCATCGAGCGCAATCGCCCGCAGGACTTGGTCCAGGGCGTCGAGGTCCGCCAGCGGCGGGCCGATTCCGGCATGGCGCTGGACGTCACCCTGAAGGCGCCGCGGCGGATCTTCGTGAAGGGCAGGGGCCTGGACGTCGAACTGTCGCTCGACGCCCATGTCGGCGGCACCACGGCCAGCCCCAGCCTCGACGGCGTGGCCCGCGTGGTGCGCGGCGAGTACGACTTCGCCGGCAAGCGCTTCGAGTTCGACGACGACGGCGTGGTGCGCCTGGCCACCCAGCTGGAGCGGATCCGGCTGGACCTGACCGCCACCCGCGAGGACGACGCCCTGACCGCCGTCATCAAGATCTCGGGCTCGGCCGCCAAGCCCGAGATCACCCTGACCTCGACGCCGGAACTGCCGCAGGACGAGGTGCTGTCGCAGGTGCTGTTCGGATCGTCGGCCGCCCAGCTGTCGCCGATCGAGGCTGCCCAACTGGCCTCGGCCCTGGCGTCGCTGGCCGGCGGCGGCGGCTTCGACGTCATCGGCAACCTGCGCAGCTTCGCCCGCCTCGACCGCCTGGCCTTCGCCGAGGGCACCACGGGCATGACCGTATCGGGCGGCAAGTACGTCACCGACGACGTCTATGTGGAGATCATCGGCGGCGGCCGCGAAGGGCCGGCGGCGCAGGTCGAATGGCGCATCCGCCGGGCGCTGTCGCTGGTCTCGCGCCTGGGCGGCGACGGCGACGCCAAGCTTTCGGTGAAATGGCGAAAGAACTATAGGTAGCGCAAGGCTGTTGCGCGGGCCTGCGGTTTCCTCGCCAAAGGAAACAACGTTTTGCCCGCGGCCCTTGGACTAGGCTCTGGTCAAGGGAGACAGCGAATCCATGCGGATCGACGACGAAGATCGGGCTGTCCTGGGGAGTTTGGCGGCCGACGGCCCCCGGATCATCGACCGGGCCGTGGCCTGGTGCGCCATCAACTCGGGAAGCCGTCACATCGCGGGCCTGGAGCGGCAGCGGCAGGTTCTTGCCGAAGCCTTCTCGGCGCTGCCCGCCGCCCCGACCGAGATCCCGCTGACCGCCTCGCCCGAGATCGCCGCCGACGGGCGGGAGATCGCGCAGACCCACCCGCCGGCCATCGCCGTCGTGGTGCGTCCCGAGGCGGCGGTCCAGGTCGTGCTGACCGGCCACTACGACACCGTCTATCCCGAGACCTCGGCCTTCCAGACCGTCTCCACCCGTCCCGACGGCGCGCTGCACGGGCCTGGGATCGCCGACATGAAAGGCGGGATCTCGGTGATGCTGGCGGCGCTGGAGGCCTTCGAGCGCCACCCCAACGCGGCCAATCTGGGCTACCGCGTGCTGCTGTCGCCCGACGAGGAGATCGGCTCGATCGCCTCGGCTCCGGTCCTGGCCGACTTCGCGCGGCTGGGTCATGTGGGCCTGACCTACGAGCCGGCCCTGGCCGACGGGGCGCTGGCCAGCGTGCGCAAGGGCTCGGGCAATTTCCACGTCGTGGTCCACGGCCGCGCCGCCCACGCCGGCCGCGACTTCGCCTCGGGCCGCAACGCGGTGATGGAGGCCGCGCGTCTGGCCCAGGCGCTGCACGCCCTCAACGGCCGCCGCGAGGGGGTCACGCTCAACATCGCCAAGATCGACGGCGGCGCGCCGCTGAACATGGTGCCCGACATCGCCGTGCTGCGCTTCAACGTCCGCTTCCCCTCGGCCGCCGACGCCGCCTGGCTGGAGGGCGAGATCGCCGAGATCGTCGCTTCCACAAAGGCCGACGGCCTGCACGCCCATCTGCATGGCCGCATCACCCGCGGCGCCAAGCCGTTCAACGCCGCCCAGGAACGCCTGTTCGGCGCGGTGAAGGAGGTCGGCGCGCTGCTGGGCCAGGACATCGCCTGGAAGCCGTCCGGCGGGGTCTGCGAGGGCAACAACCTCTTCGCCTCAGGCCTGCCCAACATCGACAGCCTGGGCGTGCGCGGCGGCGACATCCACAGCGAGGCCGAGCACGCCTGGCCGGCCAGCTTCGTCGAGCGCGCCCAGCTCTCGGCCCTCACCCTGATCAAGCTCGCCAGCGGCGATATCGACGCCCACGCGATCCGCGCAGCCATGGCCGCCGTACCGGAGATCCTCTGAATGCTCGTCGTCCGTCCCGCCGGTTCGGCGGATTTCGACTCCCTGATGGAGCTGGCCGTGCTGTCGGGGCGGGGCTTCACCAGCCTGCCCGAGGACGAGCCGACCCTGCGCGAACGCTTGGCGCTTTCGGAAGCCAGCTTTCAGGCCGGCGTCGCGCCGCCCGAGGCCTGGTACACCCTGATGCTGGAAGACCTGGAGAGCGGCGTCATTGACGGCGTCGCAGGCGTCAAGGCCAGCGTCGGCCTCAAGCGGCCGTTCTTCTCGTTCCGCGTCGTCACCCTGGCCCAGTCGTCGCCGGTGCTGGAGATGCGCTTCGACCACAAGGCCCTGGTGCTGGTGAACGAATGCGCGGGCTGGTCGGAGGTCGGCTCGCTGTTCCTGCGCCCCGAAAAGCGCAAGGGCGGGGCCGGGCGGTTGCTGGCTCAGTCGCGCTACATGCTGATCGGCATCGAGCCGCAGCGCTTCGCCGAGATGGTGCTGGCCGAACTGCGCGGCTGGTTCGACGAGGACGGCTCGTGTCCGTTCTGGGAGCACGCGGCCAGCAAGTTCTTCCGGCTGGACTTCGACCAGGCCGATCTGATGAGCGCCTCGACCAACGGCCAGTTCATCCTCGACCTGGCGCCGCGCCACCCGATCTATACCGAGCTGCTGGCTCCCGCCGCCCGCGACGTGATCGGCAAGGTCCACCGCGACGGCGAGGCCGCGCGGGCCATGCTGGAGCGGGAAGGCTTCCGCTACCAGGGGCTGGTGGACCTGTTCGACGCCGGCCCGACCGTGGCCGCGCCGCGCGACGACATTCGTACCGTGCGGGACGCCAGGCGCCTGCGGGTGAAGATCGGCGAGGATGCGTTCGGCGAGGAGGCCCTGATCTCGACCACCGACGTCGCCCGCTTCCGGGCGGTGCGGGCCGCCGTGCTGATCGACGGCGAGGCGGCGATCCTGGATCGCGAGGCGGCCGACGCTCTCGGGGTCAGTGAAGGCGACCATGTGCGGGTGAAGGCATGAGCGGCGTGTTTATCGACGGCGTCTGGAAGAGCGGGCTGGGGCCCGAGGCCGTCTCCACCGACCCGGCGACCGGCGAGGTGGTCTGGCGCGAGGCCACGGCCTCGTCCGCCGATGTCGAGGCGGCCGTCGCGGCGGCCCGCAAGGCCTTCCACCCCTGGGCCGATCTGCCGCGCGAGGCGCGGATCGCCATCCTGCGTCGCTACAAGGAGGTGCTCGTCGAACGGTCCGCGGCTTACGCCGAGGCCCTGAGCCGCGAGACCGGCAAGGCGCTGTGGGAGACCAAGGCCGAGATCGGCTCGATGGCCGGCAAGGTCGACGCCTCGATCAAGGCCTATGACGAGCGCACGGGCATCGCCGAAAACGCCATGCCCTTCGGCCGCGCCGTGCTGCGTCACCGCCCGCATGGCGTGATGGCGGTGCTGGGGCCGTTCAACTTCCCGGGCCACCTGCCCAACGGCCACATCGTGCCGGCCCTGCTGGCCGGCGACACCGTGGTCTTCAAGCCCTCCGAAGAGACGCCCCTGGCCGGCCAGCTGCTGGTCGAGGCCCTGGAGGCGGCCGGCGTCCCGGCCGGCGTCGTCAACCTGGTGCAGGGCGGACGCGAGGTCGGCCAGGCGCTGATCGACCAGGAGATCGACGGCCTGCTGTTCACCGGCTCGGCCCAGGCGGGGACCTTCTTCCGCCGCCACTTCGCCGATCGGCCCGACGTGATCCTGGCCCTGGAGCTGGGCGGCAACAATCCGCTGGTCGCCTGGCAGGCCGGCGACCCGGCCGCCGTCGCGGCGCTGGTGGCGCAGTCGGCCTTCATCACTACCGGCCAGCGCTGCTCCTGCGCCCGCCGACTGATCGTGCCCGATGATTCGGAAGGCCAAGCGATCGTCGAGGCCGTGCTGGCCCTGGTCCCGAAGCTGTCGATCGGCCCGTGGAACGGCGAGGAGCCCTTCATGGGGCCGCTGATCTCCGAACGCGCCGCCGGCCACGCCCTGGCCGCCGCCGGCCGTATCGAGGGCCAGCGCCTGCTGGCGCCGGGCCGCGTCGAAGGCCTGTCGGGCGCCTTCGTCTCGCCGGGCCTGATCGACGTCACCGGCGTCGATGTGCCCGACGACGAGATCTTCGCCCCGATCCTGCAGGTGCGCCGCGTGGCCTCGTTCGACGAGGCGCTCGCCGCCGCCAACGCCACCCGCTACGGCCTGTCGGCCGGGCTCGTGACCGAGAACCCGGCGCTGTGGGACCGCTTTCTGGCGCGGATCCGGGCCGGGGTCGTCAACCTCAACCGCCCGACCACCGGCGCGGCCGGAACCATGCCGTTCGGCGGCCTCGGGGCCTCGGGCAATCACCGGCCCAGCGCCTATTACGCCGCCGACTACTGCGCCTATCCGGTCGCCAGTTTCGAGGCCGGGGCGGTGCTCGACACGACGGGCGACATCAAGGGTCTTCGTCCGTGACGGCCGTCGAGGCCAATTGCGACGGCCTGGTCGGCCCGACCCACTCTTATGTCGGCCTGTCGCCCGGTAACATCGCCAGCCAGGTCAACGCCGGCCAGGTCTCCGACCCGCGCGCGGCGGTGCTGGAGGGCCTCGACAAGATGCGCCGCCTAGCCGACTGGGGCGTGCCGCAGTTCGTGCTGCCGCCGCACGAGCGGCCGGACGTGGGGTTCCTGAAGTCGATCGGGTTCACGGGCTCCGACACCGCCGTCATCGAGACCGCCTGGAAGACCGCGCCCGCCCTGGCCGCCGCCGCCTGCTCGGCCTCGCCGATGTGGGCCGCAAACGCCGCCACGGTGACGTCCAGCGCCGATACGGCCGACGGTCGCGTGCACTTCACGCCCGCCAACCTGCTGACCAACCTGCACCGCAGCCTGGAAGGCCCGCAGACCGCCAGGGCTCTGCGCCGGCTGTTCCCGGACGAGGCCCGCTTCGCCGTCCACGACCCGCTGCCGACCCAGCCGCACTTCGCCGACGAGGGCGCGGCCAACCACGTGCGGCTCTGCGTAGAACACGGCGAGCCCGGGGTGAACCTGTTCGTCTGGGGCCGTGAAGCCTGGGAGCACTGGAGCGGCGCCTATCCGGCCCGCCAGACCCGCGAGGCCTTCGAGGCGATCCAGCGTCGCCACGCCGCCGCCCGCGCCGTCTTCCCCCGCCAGGGCCGTCGCGCCATCGCCGGCGGGGCCTTCCACAACGACGTGGTCTGCGTGGGCACGCGCGAGACCCTGTTCTTCCACGAAGCCGCCTTCGAGGACCGCGCCGCCATGGAAGCGCAGGTCCGCCGTGCCGCCGAGGGCCTGTTCGAGCCGGTGTTCGTCGAGGTCTCCGAGGCCGACCTGCCCATCGAGGACCTGGTGAAGAGCTATCTCTTCAACTCCCAACTCCTGGTCCTGCCCGGTGAGGACCGCCTGGTGCTGCTGGCGCCCGGGGAGACCCGCGACAATGCCCGAGCCCGCGCCGTGGCCGAGGGGCTGGTGGCCTCCAACGGCCCGATCGGTCGCGTCGAATACGCCGACGTCCGCCAGAGCATGCGCAACGGCGGCGGCCCGGCCTGCCTGCGGCTGCGGGTGGTGCTGACCGACGACGAACTGGCCGCCGCCAATCCCGCCCAGCGCTTCGACGCCGCCCTACACGCGCGTCTCGCCGACTGGGGCGCTCGACGCTATCGCGACCGCCTGGCGCCGGCCGATCTGGCTGATCCGGCCCTGCTGGTCGAAAGCCGCGAGGCCCTGGACGAGCTGACCGCGATCCTCGCTCTCGGCGGCGGCTTCTATCCCTTCCAGAGAGACGCATGAGCTTCTCGATCCGCCCGACCCGCGCCTACGACGCGATCCCGGTCGCCGCCGTCCATCGCGCCACGGCCGCCATGCCGGGCGGCATCGCGCGCCAGCCGGAGGAGATCACCGACGGCTATATCGACCGGATCCTGCACGAGGCCCTGGCCGATGGCGTGGGCCTGGTGGCGGTCGACGAGGGCGGCGTCGTCATCGGCGAGATCCACGCCGTGCGCATCCCGGTGAAGCTGTTCTCGCACGTGCTGTCGGACCTGACCGTGGCGGTGCATCCCGACTGGCGGGGCAGGGGCGTCGGCTCGGCCCTGTTCCAGGCGCTGTTCGCCGCCGCCCGGGCGATGGACCCGCCGATCGTGCGGGTGGAGCTGGGGACCGGCGCGGGCAACGCGGGCGCGATCCGGCTCTATGAGCGACTGGGGTTTCGCGAAGAGGGGCGGCTGGAGAAGCGTGGGCGCTTCCCAGACGCGACGTTCGAGGACGACATCGCGATGGGGCTGATCCTCGACTGACGTCGAGGACCCCCTCCGGCCCTCCGGGCCACCTCCCCCAGAGGGGGAGGATCTGGTCAGCAGATCAAGATGCTCCCCCTCTGGGGGAGCTGTCGCGGAGCGACTGAGGGGGCCGCCGAAGGCGGCTAGGCCCCGGCCAACTCACTCGCCGTCATCGCCTTGACGCCGATCTCCCCAAGCCCCGTCAGCAAACGCCGCAGGGCCGAGATCCGGAACGGCTGGCCCGTCACGTACGGCGTCAGGGTGAAGCCCAGCACCCGCCCGCCGAACCGCTCGGCGTCGTCGGCGAGATAGCTGGCGGCCTCGAGCACCTGACCCGCCCATTCGTCCTCGGTCTGGCGGCGGTCGATCATCAGCGATCGGTCGTCGAGTTCGTTGGACAGCGGCAGGCCGATCACCTCGCCGGCGTCGGTAGTCATCGCCACCGGAACCTCGTCCTGCTCCCAGTCGAGGCAGATGTCGAAGCCGGCGGCGCGGATCAAGTCCAGCGTGGCGAACGACTGCTGCCGCGCTGGGCTGAGCCAGGCGCGCGGCTTCAAGCCCGCCGCGTCGAACCGCGCCCGCACCTCGGCCACCCAGGCGGCTTCGGTCTCGCGATCCAGCCCGCCCCAGTGGATGTGGGTGGTCGAGAGACCGTAAGCCGCGATCTCGTGGCCGTCGGCCTGGATCGCCTCGATCAGCGGCTTCAGCCGCTCCAACTGGTCGGCGTTGATCGGGAAGGTCGCCTTCAGCCCCGCCGCCTTCAGGGCGTCGAGGATGCGGTAGACGCCCACCCGGTTGCCGTAATCGCGCGTCGTGTAGTGGCGCAGGTCCGGATAGGGGGTGACCATGGCGCCGGGGTGCTTGAACGGCTTGCCCGGCGGATTGAGCGGATGGTGCTCGATCGGCACGACGATCATCGCCGCCACGGCCGCGCCGCCCGGCCAGGAGATCGGGGCGCGCGCGGTCGAGGGGCGCCAGGCGTAGCGGTCCTGGTCCATGCCGTAGGACCGGTGGGGATAGATCAGGTGCTCGTCAGGCAGCGGCATGGGCAAACCCCGTTCCCGGCGTGGCCAGGCCGCGCGCGGCGATGTCGGCGACGGTCTGGTCGAAGTAGTTGTCGCGATAGTGCTGAGCGATCTCGCGGGCCGTGGTGATCCACACCTCGTCGTGACCGGCGATGTGGCGCAGGGCGTCCTCGAACGGCCGGATGCGGTGCGGCTGGCTGACGAGATAGGCGTGCAGCGGGATGCACATCACCGTGCCCGACTTTTCGCCCTCTTCCAGCAGCTGGTCGAAGTGACGCTTGAGCACGTCGGCATAGCGCCAGGGGCTCATCGACAGCGCGCCGTAGGTGATGACGTCGTTGACCTCGAGCGAATAGGGCATCGAGATCAGCTTGCCGCTCTTGGCCTTCACCGGCTGGGGCTGGTCGTCCTGGAAGAGGTCGCAGGTGTACCAGAAGTCGTTTTCGGCCAGCAGGTCGAAGGTCTTTTCGGTGTGGGTCAGAGCCGGGGCGAGGTAGCCCCGGATCCGCTGGCCGGTGGCGGCCTCGACCGAACGGATCGAATCCTCGATCACCGCCCGCTCCTGGGCCTCGTCCATGCCGTAGGAGAAGCGGGTGTTGTAGATGCCGTGGCTGAAGAACTCCCAGTTCCGCGCCACGCAGGCCTCGATGATTTCCGGATGGTGGTCGAGCAGGCCCACCGACAGCGAGATCGAGCCGCGCATGCCGTACTTGTCGAGCAGTTCCATCAGCCGCCAGTGGCCGACCCGGTTGCCCCAGTCGCGCTGCGAGTAGCCGACCACGTCCGGCGACGGCTTGGGCCAGCCGGGACGCTGCGGGTTCTTCGGCGGATCGAACTCGTAGTATTCGATGTTGGGCGCGATCCAGAAGGCGAGCTTCTTGCCGCCCGGCCAGACGATCTTGGGCCGGTCGCGATAGGG
This sequence comes from Caulobacter sp. GW821-FHT12A07, assembly GCF_058807655.1. Classification (NCBI taxonomy): domain Bacteria; kingdom Pseudomonadati; phylum Pseudomonadota; class Alphaproteobacteria; order Caulobacterales; family Caulobacteraceae; genus Caulobacter; species Caulobacter sp. GW821-FHT12A07. Next base: position 127,109 of record NZ_JBXAQX010000008.1, on the reverse strand, counting down.
CCAATGGTCGTAGAGGTTGGGATCGGCCTGCATCTGACGCTCCACTCAGCCGGCGGCGTAGGCCGCGCCGGTCTCGACCATTTCAGCAAGGCCGATGCGGTCGTTCACCCCGCCCATGTCGATCATCCGCTCTGCGAACGGACGGGTCGCGCCATTGGCCTTCAGGCTGGCCAGGAAGGCCTCGGCCGTCGGCACCAAGGCGCGCACCAGAGCCCCGGGCGAGATCACCAGCTTGAAGCCGATATTGCCCAGCTCCGTCACGTCGAGCAGCGGCGTCTTGCCGCCCTCGACCATGTTGGCCAGCAGCGGAACCCGGCCTGCGAAGGCATGGGCGATGGCGCTCATCTCGCCCAAGGACCGCGGGGCCTCGACGAACAGCACGTCGGCGCCGGCCTCGACATAGGCGTGGGCGCGGTCGAGCGCGGCCTCGAAGCCTTCGACGCCGATCGCATCCGTGCGGGCGATGATCAGGGTCTGGTCGCTGGCCCGGGCGTCGAGCGCCGCGCGGATCTTGCCCGACATCTCCTGGGTCGAGACCAGGCCCTTGTCCGACAGGTGGCCGCACTTCTTGGGGAAGGTCTGGTCCTCCAGCTGGATGGCCGAGGCCCCCATGCGCTCGAAGATCCGCACCGTGCGCTGCACGTTGACGGCGTTGCCGAAGCCGGTGTCGCCGTCGACGATCAGCGGCAGGCCGACGCGCTCGGACACCCGACCGACCACGTCGGCGACATGGTCGAACGACACCAGGCCGATGTCGGGCCGGCCCAGCTGGGTGTAGGCGATTGAGGCGCCCGAGAGGTAGATGGCCTCGAAGCCGGCCTGCTCGATCAGCAGGGCCGAGAGGGCGTCGTAGGCGCCGGGGGCCAGCAGCGGCGTGTCTTGGGCGAGGCGGTCGCGCAGGCTCATGCGGCGGCTCCCTTCAGGCGTCGTTTCAGGTGGGGGATCAGGCCGCCGTCGTCGATCATCGCCATCAGGTGCGGCGGGATCGGCGTCAGGGCGTAGGTCTTGCCCGTGGTGATGTTCTCGAGGCGTCCAGCGACCGGATCCAGAAGGATCCGATCGCCGTCCGTCATCTCGCCGACCTGGGGAAACACGAAGGCCGGCAAGCCGAGGTTGATGGCGTTGCGGTAGAAGATGCGGGCGAACGAGGTCGCCAGCACCGCAGAGACGCCAAGGAGTCGAAGGGAGACGGCCGCCTGCTCGCGCGACGAGCCGAGGCCGAAATTCGCGCCGGCGAACACCACGTCGCCGGGGCGTACACTGGCGGCGAAGTCTGGCGCGATGGCCTTCAGGCAATGCTGCGCCAGCTCGGCCGGCGGCAGCTTCATCAGGTTGCCCGGGGCGAGCAGGTCGGTGTCGATGGCGTCGCCGAAGACGAAGGCGCGGGACATCAGGCGGCTCCCGTCAGATAGGGGCGGGGATCGACGATGCGGCCGGCCGTCGCGGCGGCCGCAACGGCGTAGGGCGAGCCGAGATAGACGTTGGCCCCCGCATGGCCCATCCGGCCCTGGAAGTTGCGGTTGGTCGAGGAGATGCAGGTCTCGCCCTCGGCCAGGATCCCCGCGCCCATGCCGGCGCAGGCCCCGCACCCCGAGGGCATCAGCACCGCGCCGGCCGCCAGCAGGGTCTCCATCACGCCTTCGCGGGCGGCCAGTTCCGCCGTGCGGGCCGAGCCCGGGGCCACCAGCAAGCGCACGCCCTGCGCCACGCGGCGACCCCGCAGCACGGCGGCGGCCATCCGCAGGTCCTCGATCTTGGCCCCGACGCAGGCGCCGATATAGGCCTGGTCGATGCGGACCTGTGCGAACTCGCTCGCGTCGCGGGTATTGGCCGGCGAGTGCGGAGCGGCGATCTGCGGCGCCAGATCCGAGGCGTCGAAGCGATGGACGGCGGCGTAGGTCGCATCCGGATCCGAGTGCAGGGCCAGGGTCGCCGCCTCGTCCGTCACCGGCGCGCCGCGCGCGGCCAGATAGGCGAAGGTCGTCGCGTCCGGCGCCACGACCCCGGTCTCAGCGCCCAGCTCGGCGGCCATGTTGGCCAGCACCATGCGCTCGGCCATCGGCATGGCCTCTACCAGGGGACCTGCGAATTCTACCGCCTTGAAGGCGTTGTCCATGCCCAGTTCCCGGCACAGGAACAGCATAACGTCCTTGGCGGTCACGCCTGGCTGGAAGGCGCCGGCCCACTCGACGCGAATGGTTTCCGGCACGGCCAGCCAGGTCTCGCCCGTGGCGGCGATGGCGGCCATGTCGGTGGCGCCATAACCGGCGGCATAGGCCCCGAAGGCCCCGGCCGTCGGCGTATGGCTGTCGCCGCCGGCGATGAAGGCGCCCGGACGGATCAGGCCGTGCTCGGGCAGGACGAGGTGGCAGATGCCGACCATGTCGAAGAAGCTTGAGACTCCATAGTCGCGGGCGAAGTCGCGCGTCCCTTTCAGGATCGCCGCCGATTCCGCATCGACGGCCGGCACGTAGTGGTCGGAGACGATGGCCACCTTGGACGGGTCCCACAGGCCCACGCCCAGCTCTTCCAGCAGGGGACGCCAGCGGCGTGGGCCGCTGCTGTCGTGCGCGAAGGCCAGATCCACCTTGGCCGTGACGAGGTCGCCGGCGCGCACGCTCGGCAGGCCCGCGGCCTTGGCGATCACCTTCTCGACGAGCGTTCGTCCAACCAACCTAATCGCCTCCCGGTCAAATCCAGCGGCGACCGGGGTAGGCGCGGGGCCCCCGGCTAGAAAGGCGGAAGTTCAGATCAATTGCTGTGCGGTCATTTCCGGCCGCCGGAGGACTACGATGCCCCTCGACGCCGCTCGTACCATTCCCGCCTTCGACTGGAAGGACCCGCTCGCCCTCGACGCCCGCCTGACCGAGGACGAGCGCCTGATCCGCGACGCCGCCCGCGCCTACGCGCAGGAGCAACTGCTGCCGCGCGTGGTCTCGGCCTATGCCGACGGCCGCTTCGATCGGCAGATCATGACCGAGATGGGCGAGCTTGGCCTGCTCGGTTCGACCCTGCCGGAAGAATACGGCGGCGCGGGCGTCAGCCACGTGGCCTACGGCCTGGCCGCCGCCGAGATCGAGGCCGTCGACAGCGGCTATCGCTCGGCCATGAGCGTGCAGTCCTCGCTGGTCATGTACCCGATCTACGCCTTTGGCTCGGAAGAGCAGAAGCGCAAGTGGCTGCCGGGCATGGCGCGCGGCGAGCTGATCGGCTGCTTTGGCCTGACCGAAGCCGACGGCGGTTCCGATCCCGGCTCGATGCGCACCGTGGCCCGCGAGGTCGATGGCGGCTACGTGCTGAACGGCGCCAAGATGTGGATCACCAACAGCCCGATCTCCGACGTCGCCCTGGTCTGGGCCAAGCTCGACGGCGAGATTCGCGGCTTCCTGGTCGAGCGCGGAACCGAAGGCTTCACCACCCCGAAGATCGACGACAAGCTCAGCTTGCGCGCCTCGATCACCGGCGAGATCGTCCTGCAGGACGTGCTGGTGCCGGCTGACGCCATCCTGCCGAACGTCAAAGGCCTGCGCGGTCCGTTCTCGTGCCTGAACAAGGCCCGCTACGGCATCGCCTGGGGCGCCATGGGCGCGGCGCGGTTCTGCCTGGAGACCAGCGCGGCCTATGTGGCCGATCGCGTCGTGTTCGGCCGTCCGCTGGCCGCCCGCCAGCTGATCCAGAAGAAGCTGGCCGACATGCAGACCGAGATCGCCCTCGGTTTCGAAGGCGCACTGGCGCTGGGCCGTCGCCTCGACGCCGGCGACTGGGTGCCGGAAGCCATCAGCCTGCTGAAGCGCAACAACTGCGGCAAGGCCCTGATCATCGCCCGCGAGGCCCGCGACATCCACGGCGGGGCCGGCATTTCCGGCGCCAGCCACGTCATGCGCCACGCGGCCAACCTCGAAACGGTCAACACCTACGAAGGCGCGGCCGATGTCCACGCCCTGATCCTGGGTCGGGCGATCACCGGCCTGGCGGCGTTCTGAGGAGCGGGGCGATGAAGCACCAGACCATCCGCGGCAAGATCCTCTACACCTCGCGCAAGCCGGGCCGCGAAGGCCAGGAGCGGGGCCGCGAGCACTTCTCCATGACCCGCCACACCGACGGCAAGGTCACCATCCGCGCCCAATGCGAGATCGAGGAGCCGGATCCCACCGTCCTGCGCGACGCCGTCTATTCCCTCGACGAGCGCAACCGGCCGATGGACTTCCACCTGCGCCTGACGGTCGGTGACAAGTTCATGGGCTCGGGCTGGTTCCGCTTCGGCGAGGACTTCATCGAGTGCGAAAGCTACGGCCCGTCGATCGGCCGCCTGTCGCAGCGCGTGCCAATGAACGGCCATTTCGACGGCTTCGGCACCCACCCGATCATCGGCGACGCCTACATGTGCAAGGTGATGGATGTCGCCAAGGGGCCGCACAAGCGCAAGCTGCGGGTCTTCCTGCCCTCGGTCGATCACCGCGGCGCCACCCCGCCACAGATCGTCGAGAGCGGCATCACCCTGGAGTATGTCGGCGACGAAGAGGCCACGACGCCCGCCGGCACCTTCGCCTGCCGCCACTTCCGCTTCCTCGGCGAGGACGGCGGCATGGTCAGCAAGGACGGCGAGCACCCGACCTACGACATGTGGGTCACGGCCGACGAGGACTCGCTGTTCGTGAAGGGCGGCGTCGGGGGGTACATGCAGACCTGGTACGAGCTGGTGGAGTTGGAGCGGTAGGGCGTTCGCGCGCCTGCCCGAGCCGATAACAGTTTGCTTCCCTCGCCCTTGTGGCGAGGGCCCATGTCGGCGACCGCTCAGACCTTGGCCTTCCGGTCTAGGTCTGAGCGGCTGAACGATGGATCCTGGGCACAAGGCCCAGGAAGGCGATCTATTCTGAACTTACGGCGCTAAGCGGTTTTCACCGCTCCGGAAACACCGGCTTGCGCTTCTCCAGGAACGCCGAGCGGCCCTCGATGAAATCCGGGCCCGACACCGAGGCGACGAACGCCGCCCGGGTCGCCGCATCGTCCTCGACGGCGCCGGCGAGGATCGCCCGGATGGTCGCCTTGATCGCCCGTACGGAGCGCTGCGACGCCGCCGCGATCTCTGCGGCCTTGGTCGCGACGGCGGCCGGAACATCCGCTTCAATCGCATCGATCAGGCCCAGCCGCAGAGCCTCCTCGGCCCCGAGCAGGCGTCCGGTGAACAGGATGTCCTTGGCCGCCGAGGCGCCGACGGCGTCGACCAGGCGCTTGGTGTCTTCCAGGCTGTAGGTCAGGCCGAGCTTGGCCGGGGTGATCGCCAACCGCGCGTCCAACGCGGCGATCCGCAGGTCGCAGGCCAGTGCCACGGCCAGGCCGCCGCCGACGCAGGCGCCTTCGATGGCGGCCAGCACCGGCTTTTCCAGGCCCGCGATCGCTCCGATCCCGGCCGCGATGGCGGCGTTGTAGTCAGCGGCGCTCTGCGGCGTGGCGTAGACCGCCTCGAACTCGCCGATGTCGGCCCCGGCCGCGAAATGTCCGCCACGGCCGGTCACGACCAGCACCTTGGCGTCCGAGGCGGCGAAGGCCGCGCAGGCGTCGGGCAGGGCGCGCCACATGGCCAGGGCGATGGCGTTGCGCTTGGCCGGCCGGTCGAAGGCCAGGGTCGCGACGTCGCCATCGATGGTCAGGGTCAGCGCCCCGTCGGCGAAAGCGGTCATCGGAAGGCCTCCGGAACGGCGGCTGAAGGCAGGGTCTCGGACAGCCGTGCGGCCAGCGCTTGGGTAGCGCCGTCGGCCATACCGATCACCTGCAGCGACGGCGGCAGGCCGTCGGCTTCGCCGGCCGGCAGGGCGAAGGCCGGCGCGCCCAGCACGTTGCCCAGCGCCGTCAGGTCGGCCTGATTGGCCGGGACCGCGCCGCCGAAGGCAAAAGCCTGCTGCGGCGTGGTCGGCGTGAGAAATCCGGCATAGGGCGCTATCGCAGCGAGGATTTTCCGTCTGCTTTCAGTCAACAGGCGATAGGCCTTGGCCAGCTTGGCCGGCGTCTGGCGCGCGCCCCAGGCCAGCAGTGATCGCAGCTCCGGCGTGAAGCCTTCCGGATCCAGGGCCAGGGCGCGACGATGCTCGACGCCGCCCTCGACCTCGCTGATCAGCAGGCCGGCGCGGCGCAGGGCGCCCAGGTCCAGATCGTCGATCCGCAGCTTCTCCAGCCGCCAGCCGGCGCGGGCCAGGTCGTCCAGCGTCTTAGCGAAGCCGTCGGCCACCGCCGGTTCCAGCTGCACCAGGCCGTCGAGGTCGAGCACAGCTAGTGGCCGCTCGTCCAACGTCGTCGGCGCATCGACGCCGCAGGCCTGGGCGATCAGGGCCGCGTCGGCCGCCGAGCGGGCGTGGACGCCTACGTGGTCCAGCGTCCAGGACAGGGCCGTGACCCCGTCGGTGGCGATCGCGCCCAGGGCCGGCTTGTAGCCCACGACGCCGCAATAGGACGACGGCAGCCGCACGCTGCCCATGGTGTCGGTGCCCAGGGCCGCCGCGCACAGCCCCGCCGCCACGGCCGCCGCCGAGCCGCCCGACGAGCCGCCGGGGGTGAAGCCGGCACGGTGCGGGTTCTCGCAACGACCCAGGAAAACGTTGTCGTTGGTCGCGCCCAGCGCGGCCTCGTGCATGTTCAACGTGCCGAGGATCACCGCCCCGGCCGCCCGTAATTGGGCCACGCAGGCGGCGTCGGTCGGCGCGACATTGCGGGCGTAGGCCTTGATCCCGGCGCTGTGGACCAGCCCCTCGACGGCGATGTTGGCCTTCACGCCGATCGGCGCGCCGTCGATCGGCGACAGCGGCGTTCCGGCAGCCCAGCGCAGGGCGCTTGCCCGGGCTTCGGCGCGGGCGCCTGCGGCGTCCAGCTCGACCACGGCGTTGATCGCCGGGTTCAGCCGCTCGATCCGCGCCAGATACGCCTCGGTCACGTCGACGGGGCTGACGCCCGCCGCGTAGAGCGCCGGCAGGCCCGCCACGCCGGCCGCGACGATGGGGTCGGAGAAGCCCGCCACCTCAGTAGCGCTCGTCGATCAGGCGGATCGGCTTCTGGCGCACGTCGATCTGGGTCAGGCCGGCCGTGGCGCCCTTGGGAGCCAGCTCGATCTCGACCTCGATGCCGATCTTGCGCTTGAGGATCTCGCCGTAGAAGCTTGCGATATCTCGCCATTCGGACGTGTCGGCCGTGGTCTCGGCGGTCACGGCGAAGCTGTCGCGGCCGGCAGCGTCGCGGCGGGCGCGGCAGATGAACTCGCCCGCGAAGGCCGGCGCGTGCTCCAGCATCGCCCCCACGCCCTGCGGGAAGATGTTGATCCCGCGGATCTTGACCATGTTGTCCGAGCGACCCAGGAACCCCTCGATGCGCTGGAACACCACGTCGATCGACGACGGTTTCGGAATCGCCCGGGTCACGTCGTGGGTGTTGAAGCGGATCAGCGGATAGAGGTCGTCCTTGAACAGGCAGGTGACCACCATGTCGCCCAGTTCGCCGGGAGCCACGGCCGCGCCGGTGTCGATGTCGCAGATCTCCAGGTAGTGGGCGTCCTCGTGCACGTAGAGGCCGTCGCGGTCAGGGCCTTCGCCGGCGATCAGGCCGGTGTCGCCGACGCCGTACCAGTCGAAGCACTTGGCGCCGCCCCAGGCCTTCTCCATCGCCGCCCGGTCCTCGCGGCCCAGGTGCGCCGAGATCAGCCGCACGGGGATGTCGCGGCCAGGCTCGATGCCCATTTCCAGCGCAGTATCGGCCAGCTTCTTCAGATAGTCGCCGAAACCCACCAGCACGGTGGCCCCGAAGCGCTTCATCACCTCGACCTGCTGGGCCGAGCGGGTCTCGACCCCGGTGCCGGCCGACAGGAAGGTCGCGCTGGTCCAGCGGGTCACGGCCTCGCGCACATAGTGGCCGCCGTTGATCATGCCGTGGCCGTAGACCGAGTGGATCACGTCGTCCGGCCGCAGGCCCTGGAACTGGTAGTTGCGGGCCAGCATCAGGTTCTGCACCTCGCGGCTCTTAGGGCCGAACAGCAGCACTTGCGGCGAACCCGTGGTGCCCGAGGTGGTGTGCAGCATCACCGGCGGCCGCTGGCCTTCCGGATAGCCCTCGAAGCCGGCGAAGTCGCCGAACGGGGGCTGGCGCTCCAGCGAGTCCATGATGTCGGACTTGTCGAAGCTGGGCAGGCCCGGCAGGTCGTCCAGCGAGCGGATGTCGCCGGGCTGGACGCCCGCCGCGCCCCACAGGCGCTGGTAGAAGGGCGTCTTCCAGGCGCGATCGACGCAGCGCAGGAACAGGCGGTTCTGCCGCCAGCGCAGCTCGTCGCGGCTGGTGGTGGTGGCGAACTGGGTGAAGGCCTCGCCGATCGGGTGGTCGGCGACGAGGGCGGGGTAGTCGAGCGACTGCCAGTAGGTCTGGTGAGACATGAGAACCTTGGGGGAGAAAGCTAGCCGCCGCTGGCGAGGAGGAAGACCTCGCGGGCGTCGGCCAGGGTGTCGAAGCGGTCGAAGAGGTCGGTCAGCGGGGCGTGGACGGCCTCCATGCCGACGAAGGCCAGGCACGAGCGGGCCTTTTCCAGGTGTTCGTCGCGGCTCATCGGGAAGTCGGGCGAGCCCAGCTGGGCGGTGACGTCGAGCACGATCTCGCGGCCGTCCTTCAGCTTGGCGACAGCGCGGGCCGGCACGAAGGCGGCGGGATCGGGGTTGCCGTCGCTGTCGACGACGATGCGGGCGGCCAGGGCCAGCACGTCCAGCTCGTTCAGGCGCTGCGGCGTGTAGTCGTCCAGGCCCACCCGGCCGCGGGTCAGCATGACGGCGGCGAGGTAGGGCAGGCAGAGGCGGGCGTAGGCCGTGTCCATCTCCGGCTTGGCGATGCGGCCCACCAGGTGGCGGATCAGCGGCGGGGCCGAATAGGTCAGGCTTTCGAGATCGGCGGGTGAGACGCCGTGCTCGGTCTTGAGCTTGCTTACGGCCACGAGGCCCCCGTGACAGGCGCGCCCCGTGGGGAAGGGCTTGCAGGAGACCTCGGCGATGCGGCGGCGGCTCGGCAGGTCAGCCAGCACCGGCCCGAGGTCGAAGCCGGCCTCGAACAGCGGCAGGTAGCCGAACGGTCCCTCCAGCCAGTCGCGCGGTCCGGGTAGGCCGGCCTGCGCAATGTCGATCGCTTGCAGGGCCGAGCGGGCGGCGGCGGCGATCTGGACGGGCAGGGCGGGCTTGCCCTCGGTGTGGGCCTGCATGGTGCCGCTGCTGAAGGCCAGGGCGTAGCCCATGGCGTCCAGCGCCGTCTCGCGCGGCAGGCGCTTCAGCCGCGCCAGCGCCGTCGTCGCCCCGAACACCCCCGCCGTCGCCGGCCGGAAGAAGCGCAGGGCGGTCGTGGCGGCCACGCCCAGGGCGATGGCGACGTCGACGCCCGCGACCATGGCCGCCAGCACCTCTTCGCCCGAATAGGGACCCGAGCGGTCGAGCTCGGCGATCAGGGCCGGCACGATGGTCGGCAGCGGATGCAGCACGGCCTTCTCGTGGACGGAGTCGTACTCCTGGCCGTGCAGCTGGAAGGCGTTGACGAAGGCGGCCTGGGCCGGCGGGATGCGCACGCCGGGCCTTCCGAGCACGAGGCCCGCGCCTTCACCGCCCCAGCCGCGCGAAGCCGCCAGGATGGCGTCGGAATAGGCCGCCCCAGCCCCGGCCGCGCACACCGCCACGGCGTCGTGCAGCAGCCGGCGGGCGTCGGCCTGGACGGCGTCCGGCAGGGCGTCCCAGCGCAGGGAAAGGGCGTGGTCGACGAGGGCTTCGGCGGCGATCATGCGGCGACGCTAGCAGCGGCGCCGGCCGCCTTCGGACGCGGCGTTCGGGTTTGCGCGCACAGCGGACAACGGCGCTGCTGTCCGCCAGTCGGCCAAACGCGAAATCCCCGTCCCGCGCGGGCGGGACGGGTTCAGCCTTCTCTGTGCGGACTATCGGGGGATCGTCCGCAAGCCGGGAGAGCCGCCATGCTGATGCGTGTTCTGTTGCTGCTGACCAGCGCGTTTCTGCTGATGGAAGCCGGACCGATGCTGCTCGACCAGATGGAACGCGAGCGGACGGAGTCCTGACGTCTTCCTCTTCCAACTTGCCCGTCGTCCCGGCGCTCTGGTCGGGACGGCGGGCTTTTGGAAGGGGGAGGCTAGCGCCTCTTGGGAGCGTGGCGGACGCCGAAACCGCTGACACTTTCGGCTGCCACGCTCTAGCGAGCCAGCCACCCCGCAGGGCCCGCGCCCAGCGCGGGCGGGACCGGGTCGATCACCGCCGGCTCGTTGCTGAACAGGATCGGCGTGCCGACGATCTCATTGCCGTCGGCGTCGCGCGACAGCATGCCCCGCGCGGCCAGGGCCGGATCGTCGAAGGCTTCCTTCAGCGTTCGCACCGGCGCGAAGCAGACGTCACGGCCCTCGAACCAGGCTTCCCATTCAGCCCGCGTCTTGGTGCTGAAGGCCTCGCGCAGGAAGGCCCGGAGCGGCTCCTGGCCGGGGCCAGGCTGAAGCTCGGCATAGGGCAGCAGGTCCAGGCGATCGAAGCCGGCCAGGAGGTTGCGGGCGAACTTCACTTCCGAGCCGCCCAGGCAGATCCACTGGCCGTCGGCGCATTCGTAGAGGCCGTACATGGCGTTGCCGCCCCACGAGCGCTCGTCCTTGGGAACATGGGCCTCGCCCGTGGCGAAGATCTTGCCGGTGACGTTGGGCGTCCATGCCAGCACGCTGTCGTACATGGCCACGTCGACATAGTCGCCGAGGCCCGTCTTCTCCCGCCGCAGCAGGGCCATCAGCACGCCCGAGAGCGCGGTCAGCGAGGCCAGGGCGTCGGCGGCCGGCATGTTCGGCGGGGTCGGCTTGCCGTCGAAGCCTTCGCTCAACGACACCATGCCGGCCAGGGCCTGCACCGCGATGTCGTGGGCCGGCTTGTCGCGATAGGGGCCGGTCTGGCCGAAGGCCGAGATCGCCACATAGACGATGCCAGGATTGCGCGCCTTCACCGCTTCGTAGTCGAAGCCCAGGCGCTGGATGACGCCGGGCCGGAAGGCCTCGACCACGACATCGGCCTCGGCGGCCAGGTCGAGCAGCAGGGCGCGGCCCTCGGCGGACTTCAAGTCCACCTGCAGGCTGCGCTTGCCGCGGCTGGTGTTGCGGAACCAGACGCTCGTTCCGTTCTTGCGATAGCCGATCTCGCGGGCCGGATCGCCTTCGCCGGGCGGCTCGATCTTCAGCACGTCGGCGCCGTGGTCGGCCATCATCAGGGTCAGCATCGGCCCCGGCAGGAAGAACGACAGGTCGAGGACGCGGACGCCTTCCAGCTTCACGAGATCGCTCCCAGCACTTCGTCTGTGTGTTCGCCGAGCTTTGGCGCGCGAGCACCGGGCATCCGCTCGCCGTCGATCTTCACCGGGCAGGCCAGCATCGCCAAGCCTTCCGCGCGGTCAGGATGGGCGACGACGTCGCGCATGCCGACCTCGGCCACGAAGGGATTGTCCAGCGCGTCCATCATCTCGAGGATCGGCGCGAACGGCACCTTGCCGCCGAGCAGGGTTGTCCACTCGGCCGTGGTCTTGGTCCCGAACAGGACGTCCATCGCCTCGCTCAGCGCCGGACGGTTGGCGTGGCGGCTGGGGATGTCGGCGAAGCGCGGGTCGGCCTTCAGCTCGGCGGCGCCGGAGAGATCGCACAGCGCCTCCCAGAACTTCGGGGTCTGGCACATGACCAGGCCCCAGCCGTCGGCCGTCTTCACCGCCTGCGACGGGGCGATCGACGGGTGGGCGCCGCGTGGCAGGCGTTGGACCTTGTAGCCCTCGTTCATCGCCCAGACGGCCGGATAGGACAGCTGGTGCAAAGCGACGTCGAACAGCGAGACGTCGACGTCGCAGCCTTGCCCCGTCGTCCGCGCCGACAGCAGGGCGCTGACCACGCCGAATGCCAGCATCGTCCCGGTCATGAAGTCGACCATCGACACGCCCAGCCGGGCCGGCGGCGCGTCGGGCTCGCCGGTCAGGCTCATGAGCCCGGCCTCGGCCTGCATCAGGTAGTCGTAGCCCGGCCAGCCGGCCCGGCTGTTGCCGCGCCCGTAAGCGGAAAGGTGGCCGCAGACGATGGCGGGGTTCACGCCCTTCAGGTCGTCATAGGTCAGCTTCATCTTGCCCGGCTGGTCGCCGCGCAGGTTGTCGACCACCATGTCGGCGGCCGCCACCAGACGCTCGAAGGCCGCGCGGCCCTCGCTTGTCTTGATGTCCACGGCGATGGACTTCTTCGACCGCGAGAAGGTCTGGAAGAACTGGCTGTCGGCCGTTCCCAGAAAGAACGGGCCGGTGGCGCGGCTGACGTCGCCGCCCATGGCCGGGGCCTCGATCTTGACGACCTCGGCGCCCAGTTCGGCCATCAACTGGGTGGCGTAGGGGCCGGCGCCGTACTGCTCGACGGCCAGCACCTTGATCCCGGCCAGCGGGCGACGCACCTGACCAGCCATCAGACCGGGTTCCGGGCCACGAGCTGGCGGGCGATGATGATCCGCTGCATCTCGTTGGTGCCTTCGCCGATGCACATCAGCGGGGCGTCGCGGAACAGCCGCTCGATCGGATATTCCTTCGAATAACCGTAGGCGCCGTGGATGCGCATGGCCTCGGTGGCCACGTACAGCGCCGTTTCCGAGGCGAAGTACTTGGCCATGCCGGCTTCCATGTCGACGCGCTCGCCGCGGTCGTAGGCCTTGGCGGCGTCCTCGACGAGCAGCTCCGAGGCGCGAGTCTTGGCCCCCATCTCGCCGAGCTTCAGCTGGATGGCCTGATGCTGGGCGATCGGCTTGCCCATGGTCTTGCGCAGCTGGGCGTACTTGACGCTTTCCAGCAGCGCGCGCTTGGCGATGCCGACCGAGCGGGCGGCGACGTTGATGCGGCCGATCTCCAGGCCGCCGGTGGCCATGACGAAGCCTTGGCCCTCTTCGCCGCCGACGAGGCAAAGCTCGGCGTCGCAGCGATAGTCCTCGAAGATGAACTCGCCGCTGTCGATGCCCTTGTAGCCGAGCTTCTCCAGCTTGCGGCCGTTCGTGACGCCGGGGATGGGCGCGCGGGTCTCGGGATTGATCTTCGGGGTGATGAGCATGCTCATCCCCTTGTGGCGGGGCTGGGCTTCCGGATCGGTCTTCACCAGCAGGGCCGAGACATGGCCCTCGATGGCGTTGGTGATCCAGGTCTTGGTCCCGTTGACCACGTAGTCGGCGCCGTCGCGCCTGGCGACGGTGCGGATGCCCTGCAGGTCGGTGCCGGCGTCGGGCTCGGTCAGCCCCAGGCACCCGCGCATCTCGCCGCTGGCGAAACGAGGCAGCCAGAAGTCCTTCTGCTTCTGCGTGCCGAACTTCTGGACGACCATGGCCATCATCAGGTGCGAGTTGAAGACGCCCGTCAGGCTCATCCACTCGGCGCTGATCTTGGTGACGATCCGCGAATAGGTCAGGGCCGATAGCCCCAGGCCGCCGTATTCCGGGTCGATCAGAGCCCCGAACAGACCCAGTTCCTTCATGTCCTCGACCAGGGCATGGGGATACTCGTCGTCGTGCTCGAGCTGCATCGCCACGGGGGCGACCTTCTTCTCCAGCCACTTGTCGATGGCGTCGAGGATGGCGCGTTCGTCGGCTTCCGAGATCTCGCTCATCCTAGTAGTTCCCGACCTTGTCCTCGACGGCGTGGCCGCGCGCCGGGATCAGCATGTTGCGCTTGAAGGTGCAGACGACCGTGCCGTCCTGGTTGATGCCCGTGGTCAGGATCGTGACGATGCCCTGGCCGGGGCGCGACTTGCTCTCGCGCTTGGCCAGCACCTCGCTCTCACCGTAGATCGTGTCGCCAGCGAACACCGGGGCGCTGAACTTCACCTCGTCCATGCCGAGGTTCGCGATGGCCTTCTGCGAGACGTCGGTCACGCTCATGCCGATCAGCAGGGCCAGGGTGTAGGGGCTGACCACCAGGTTCTTCTTGAACTCCGAGGCCTTGGCGAACTCGGCGTCGAAGTGCATCGGGTGGGTGTTCAGCGTCAGCAGCGTGAACAGGTGGTTGTCGTACTCGGTCACCGTCTTGCCGGGGCGGTGCTCGTAGACGTCGCCGACGATGAAGTCCTCGAAATAGCGGCCGAAGGTCTCGCGGTAGCGCTGCGGACCGACCTCTTTCCAGTTCTGCGACATGGGGGAGTCTCCTAAGGTCTAAGCGCGGCAGGAATTTCCCGAAGGGAAATTCCCACCTAAAAATTGAGCGTGGCGGACGCTGAAACCGGCATCCACTTTCAGCTGCCACGCTCCAGAACGCGCCGTGCGGCGCGGATGACCGGCAGTTCGATCAGCTTGCCGTCCAGCAGGGCGGCGGCCCCGCCGGCGGCGTCGAAGGCCTCGACCACGCGCCGGGCGCGCTCGATCTCGGCGGGCGAGGGGGTGTAGGCGGCGTTCACCGCGGCCACCTGGGCCGGGTGGATGCAGGACCGGCCGGTGAAGCCCAGGGCCTTGGCCCGCAGGGTCGAGGCCGTCAGGTCGTCGGGATCCGAAAGGTTCAGGTGCGGCACGTCCAGCGAGGCGACGCCGGCGCGGGCGCAGGCGGCGACCAGGGTGCCCCGGCCCAGCAGCAGGGCGTCCCAGTCCATGGTCGAGCCAAGGTCGGCCGACAGGTCCGCTCCGCCGAACAGGGCGCCGGCGACGCCCGGCGCGGCGCAGATCTCGAAGGCGCGGCGCAAGCCCTCGGCCGACTCGACCACAGGCCACAGCGGCAGGCCCGGCAGGATCTCGCCGGCGGTCAGCAGGTCTTCGGGAGCTGCGACCTTGGGGATCATCAGGAAGTCGGGGCGGGCGCCGCTCTCGGCCAGGGCCACGAGGTCCTTCAGGCCCTCCAGCGTGCGCACGCCGTTGATCCGCAGACCGACCATGGTGGTGCGCGGCGCGCTGAGGAAAGCGAGGGCGGCGGCGCGGGCTTCGGCCTTGCCGGCCGGCGGCACGGCGTCTTCCAGGTCGATGCAGACCGCGTCGGCGCCGGCGTCCAGCGCCTTGCCGAAGCGGTCCGGGCGCGTGCCGGGCACGAAGAGCAGCGAGCGATAGGTCATGATCGGCTGAGCCGCCCGTGTCGTTGAAATGTCAGGACAATCGCCCTGGCCGTCAATCGCCGATCGGGACCCCTTGCGCGAACGCCTCGGCGATCTTTCTCCGACAGGCGATCCAAACGCCGTCGTGGGCGGCGACGTGATCCAGGAACTTGCGGAAGGCGCCGATGCGGCCCGGACGGCCGATGATCCGCAGGTGCAGCCCCAGGCTCATCATCCGCGCGCCGACCTCCTGGCTCTCGGCGTGCAGCTCGTCGAAGGTGGCCACGGCGTAGTCCAGCCAGTCCTTGGCGGTCAGCGACGGGGCCAGCCAGAACTTCATGTCGTTGGAGTCCATGGCGTAGGGCAGGATGACCATCGGCTTGCTCTGGCCGTCCGAGGTCTCGACACGGTCCCAGAAGGGGAAGTCGTCGGAGTAGTCGTCCATGTGATAGCTGAACCCGGCCTCGGCCAGCAGCCGGCGGGTGTGGTCGGTGTGCAGGTAGCGTGACAGCCAGCCCGACGGACGGGTCCCGATCGTCTGTTCGATCGAGTCGGCGGCCTTGGTGATGAACTCGCGCTCCTTGGCCTCGTCCATCCAGAACTGGTGGGTCCAGCGATAGCCGTGGGCGGCCACTTCGTCGCCGCGGGCGCGGATGGCGGCGGCCAGGTCCGGGGCGCGCTCCAGGGCCAGGGCCGCGGCCGTCCAGGTGGCCTCGACGCCGTGCTGGTCGAGGATGCGCAGGATGCGCGGCGCGCCGGCCTTGACGCCGTACAGATAGTTGCTCTCGCTGCCGTGCATGCGCATCGGCTTCTTGGGTACCGCGCCCAGTTCGTCGACCGGCTCGGGGCCCTTGTCGCCGTCGCGGATGTTGTGCTCGGCGCCTTCCTCGACATTGACGACGATCGACAGGGCCAGGCGAGAACCGTCCGGCCAGCGGAAGTCGTCAGGTGCGGGCATGGGGGCTTTCTCCAAGAGGCGAACAGTCTGAGCGCGGCGCTCGCGCCCATCGGGGCGGCGATCCAGCATGCGGCTTCAATCTTCACGGCGGCGCTGGAGCCGCAACGGAGGGAGCGCTTCATGGCCGTCACGCGGATTGTCGCCCTGTTCAACCTGAAGCCCGGCGTCACCGCCGCCGACTACGAGGCCTGGGCCAAGGAACGCGACCTGCCCACCGTCAACGGCCTGGCCTCGATCGACAAGTTCGAGGTCTTCCGCTCGGCCGCCCTGCTGGGGACGCAAGACTCGCCGCCCTACCAATATGTCGAGATCATCGACGTCGCCGACATGGACGCCTTCGGAGGCGACGTGGCGAGCGAAACGATGCAGGCGATCGCCGCCGAATTCCAGGCCCTGGCCGACCCGATCTTCATCGTCACCGACAAGGTGGGCTGAGCATGACGGGACGTTTCGCGGGCAAGACGGCGGTCGTCACCGGGTCCGGTCGGCGCGGAGGCCTGGGGGAGGCCATCGCACGACGCCTGGCGCAGGAGGGAGCGGCGGTTGTCGTTTCCGATCTTGGTCGCCCCGTCGATCCTTCCACGCCAGCCGGGATGATCGGCGGGACCGAGGAGATGGAGGCGATCGCCGCCGATCTGCGCCAGTACGGCGGGTCGGCCAGCACCCAGCCCTGCGACGTGCGTCGCTGGGAGGAGGTCCGGGCGCTGGCCGACCATGCCAAGGAAACCCACGGCTCGCTCGACATATGGGTCAACAACGCCGGCATCGGCTACATCATGAAGCCGCTGATGGACGTGCGGCCCGAGGACTGGTCGGCGGTCATCGACGTCAATCTGACCGGCGCCTTCTTCGGCCTGAAGGCCGCCGCCGAGGTGATGATCGGCCAGGGCAAGGGCGGGCGCATCGTCAACATCGCCAGCCAGGCGGCCAAGTCGGGCTTCCCGCACGCCCAGGCCTACACCGCCTCCAAGCACGGCCTGGTCGGCCTGACCCGCTCGGCCGCCATCGAGCTGGGCGCGCACCAGATCACCGTCAACAACGTCTGCCCCAACCACGTGACCACGGGGCTGGGCGCCTGGCAGAACGAATACTTCGCCAAGGTCACCGGCGCGGCCTCGGTCGAGGCCTACCTCGCCGCCATGGCCGCCCGCATCCCGCTCGGCCGCCCCGGCAAGGCGGAAGACACCGCCGACGCGGTGGCCTTCCTCTGCTCCGACGACGCCAAGTACATCACCGCCGAGAGTTTGAACGTCTCGGGGGGCGAGGAGCCGCACTGAGGGGCTTTGCCCTCATCCGTAAAATCCCCGCGAAAGCGGGGACCCAGGCTTTTTCTGAAACCCTGGGCGCTCGACGATAAAACACCTGGGCCCCCGCTTTCGCGGGGGGGTTACGGTTTGGGGCGCGAGCAAACAGAGACCCTGCCGCCGAGTGACGTCTCTCAATACGCCAGCCGCCCCTCCAACTCCCCGAACGGAACCATCACGTTCGCCCGAAACCCCAGCCGCGCCTGTAGCCGCTCATACCAGGCGACGACGTTCGGCACGTCGGGCCGGTCGATCTCCAGCCCGAAATAGCGATAGAGCGCCGTGCCCGCCGGAATGTCGGCCAGGCCGATCTCGTCGCCACCCAGCCAGGGCTGCTCGGTCAACACCTGGTCCAGCAGCCGGAAATACCCCACGCACCGCGCGATCGCCGCCTCGACGCGCGGCAGGTCCCGCTGCGCCGGCGGCGTGCGGTAGAAGCCCCAGAACACGCCGTTGAGGAAGTCCGGCTGCAGGCTGGCCTGCGACCAGTCCATCCAGCGGTCCTGCCGCGACCGCGCCGCCGGATCGTCCGGCCACCAGCGCTCGCCGCCATGGCGGGCCGCGAGATAGCGCAGGATGGCGTGCGACTCCCAGACCACGACGCCGCCGTCGTCGATCACCGGCGCCCGGCCGTGCGGATTGCGCGCCAGGAAGGCCGGATCGTCCAGCCCGCCGAAGCCGCCGCCGGCCGGAACGTGCTCGTAGGTCAGCCCTAGCTCGTCGGCCAGCCACAGCACCTTCTGCACGTTGAACGAGTTGCGGCGGCCCCAGATGGTCAGCATGTCGTCCTCCCCCTCGAGCATCAAGGAGTGTGAACCGCGGGGCTGGCAATGCCGGGCGCGCTACAGCTTCACCGTCACCTTGCCCATCGACTTGCCCGAGTTCAGCCAGTCCACCGCATCGTAGATCGCGCCGACGCCCTCGAAGGCCGTGTCGTCGGCCACGGCCTTCAGCTTGCCGGCCGCCTTCAGCGCCGCGAGGTCGGCCCGGGCCGCCGGCCAGTGCTCGGTCAGCAGGCCGTTCATGAAGCCGCGAATCGAGGCGGCCTTGTAGTAGAGCTTGTGGGCGATGCGCGGGGCGCTGACGATCTCGGCGCCGCCGTCCATGTCCTGGGCGACGCCGGCCACCACAAGGCGGCCATGGCGGGCCAGGTTGTCGGCGAAGGCGTCGAAGATCTCGCCGCCCACGGTGTCGATGGCCACGTCCAGGGCCTCGGGGAAGTCGCGGGCCAGGGCGGCGGCGACCGGCTCGGCGCGGTAGTCGATCACCGCGTCGGCGCCCAGGCTCCGCACGAAGGCCGCCTTCTTCGGCCCGCCGCAGACGGCGACGACCTTGCAGCCGTGGGCCTTGGCGATCTGCACCAGGATGTGGCCGAGGCCCCCGGCCGCCGCCGAGATCGCCACGGTCTCGCCGGGCCTGGCCTGGCCGATCTGGTGGAAGGCGACATGGGCCGAGGCGCCGGTCGAGGCCAGGATCAGCGACTCCTGGTCGGCCGCCGGAACCTTCACGAAGGTGCTGGCCGCCGCGATGTTCATCTCGCGATAGCCGCCGCCGAAGCGCACGCTGGCCACCGCGTCGCCGACCGCCAGCTCGGTCACGCCATCGCCGACCGCCTCGACGATCCCGACCGCCTCGACGCCCATCGGCATCGGCGGGGAGACCTTGACGTAGCTGACGGCGTTGCGGGCGATCTGCACGTCGAACAGGCCGTTGATCCCGCACCAGGCGTTGCGCACCGCCACCTCGCCGGGACCGGGCGCGCGCATCGGGATCTCCACCACGTCGGCGGCCTCGCGCAGGGTGCGGGCGAAGCGGCGCAGTTCGAGGGCGCGGTAGGTCATTGCGGGGCTCCGAGGCCGAGGACGCCGGGATTGATCAGGCCCTGCGGATCCAGCGCGGCTTTCACCGCCTCCAGCAGCGCCCGGGAGGCTTCGTCGAGGCTGTCGGCATAGGGATAGACGCGGCCGATCTGCAGGTGACCGGCGCCTTCGGCCTGGAAGATCGCCATCACCCGCGCGCGGGCCTGGCTGACCACGGCGAAGGCGGCCGGGTCGTGCGGCAGGGCCGGCAACTTGGCCAGCAGGTGCGGCTCGATCGTCGCCTCGTGCAGAGCGTGGCGGGCGCCGGGCCAGTAGAAGGTAGGCTCGATGACGAAGGCGTTGGTCGACAGCGCCGTGAACATGAAGGCCGTGTCGATGCCATGCTCGGCGAAGGCGGGCGCCATCTCGGCATAGACCGCCTCGATCGCCGCGTGGATCGCGACGGCGCGCGACAGCGGCGCGACGCACTGCAGGGTCGCCCACCGCTCGCCGCCGGGACCGAGGATGGAGTTGGCGGCCGGGAACGGCTGGGCGCGGATGATGCGCGGGATGCTGTTCTCGATCTCGCGGCCATTGAAGCGCCCGGCGATGGCCTTGGCTTGCGCGAGATCGGCCTCGACGCCGGCCTTGCTGCGGCCTTCGCAGATCACGTGCAGCGGATAGTCGTGGGCGCCGACGAAATCGCGGCCGGCCAGGGCCACCTTGGCGGCGGCGACGGCGCCCTTCAGCAACGAGCCTTGCTTGGCGGCCACGTCCTTCAGCACCTTGACGTCGCTCAGCAGCGACGAGCGGCGCAGGCGCACCTTGGTCAGGTTCGGATCGAAGCCGCACAGCTCGCTGGCGATCCCGGCCCGGGTCATCTCGGCCATCGCCTCGATGATCGAGGCGGCGTCGGTGAAGGCGAAGGAGGCGTAGGCCTCGTTGGCCGGCCGGCGGATCAGGCGCAGCGTGACCTCGGCCTTGATGCCCAGCGCCCCGCAGTCGCCGCCGAACAGACCCGTCAGGTCGGGCCCGTAGAAGCGCCAGAACGGATGCTCGCCGTCCTTGCCGCGCGCGCCGGTGCGCAGGATGCGGCCCTCGCCCGTCACTACGGTCAGGGCCACGACGCTCTCGCTGGTCGTGCCGTAATGGCCGGCGCCGAAGAAGGCGTTCTGCTGCGACAGCCCCCCGCCGATAGTCGAGGTCAGGCCCGACATCGGCCCCCAGAACGGCGCGCGCAGGCCCAGCGGCGCCAGGGCGTCGTCCAGCGTCTTCCAGGTGCAGCCGGCCTGGACGGTTGCGGCCATGTCGGCCGCGTCGATGCGCACGATCTGATCGAGCCTGGAGAGATCCAGGCTCAGCGTGCCGGCGCGGGCGGGGATATAGCCCTTTGTGTAGCTCATGCCGCCGCCGCGCGGGGCCAGGGCCAGGCCTTCGCGCGCGGCCAGGGCGGCCACGGCCGCCAACTGCTCCACGCTGGTCGGGGCGACCACGGCCAGCACGGTCTCGTCGGCGATGGCGAAGATGTCCTGGCTGTAGAGGACGCGAACGGCCTCGTCGTCGCGGACGCCGGTTTCGCCGACGATCTCCCGCAGGGCGGCGAGCGCGGAAGTTCGGCTGGTGGATGGATCGGATTTGGCGGCGGCCACGGGCAGGTCCGGAAAGCTAGGGTCGCCCCATCGATAGTCCCAACCGCGGGGCGGCCGGGCAGGGGGCGCAGGCTCTCTCCGACAGGCGGCGCCCGCCGGAGCGAAAGCCGACCATGAGCAAGACCCTGGAAGTCGTCCTCAAGCGCACGATCGAGGACGTGCCCGTCGCCGCCGATTTCGAGGTGATCGAGCGCGCCGCGCCGACCGAGGCACCGGCCGGCCAGCTGCTGGTGCGGGTGCTCTACCTGTCGCTCGACCCCTATCTCGGCTCGCGCTTCCGCGGCCGGCACATGGGCGAGCCGCGTCCGGCCCCGGGCGAGACCCTGCCGGGCTCGTCGGTCGCGCAGGTCATCGCCTCGGGCCATCCGGACTTCGCGCCGGGCGACCACGTGGTCGGCGACGCCGGCTGGGCGCAGGTCGGCCTGATGGACGCCAAGTTCGCCCGCAAGGTCGACGCCTCGCTGGGCGTTTCCAACCACCTGGGCGTGCTGGGCATGCCGGGCCTGACCGCCTGGGCCGGCGTCACCCAGCTGGCCAAGGTCGGCGCGGGCGACGTGTTCACGGTCGATGCGGCCGCCGGCAGCGTCGGCGGCACCGCCGGCCAGATCGCCAGGATCCTCGGCGCCAAGGCCGTCGGCATCGCCGGCGGGGCCGACAAGGTCGCCCAGGTGGTCGAGCGCTACGGCTTCGACGGCGCGGTCGACTATCGCAACGAAGGCTGGGTCGACGAGCTGAAGGCCCTGACCGACGGCGGCCCCACCGTTCACTTCGAGAACGTCGGCCTGCCGATCCTCAATCCGGTGTTCGGTCTGCTGAAGACCTACGGCCGCGTGGTGATCTGCGGCCTGTCGGCCCACTACCACGCCGACGGCCCGCCGCCGCAGTTCGGCCTGGGCCCCATCGTCGGCAAGCGCGCCGCCGTCATGGGCCTGGTGGTCTACGACTTCTATCCGCGCTGGAACGAGTGGGTGAAGACCGCCGAGCCCTGGCTCAAGGAAGGCCGCCTGGTGCAGGTCGAAGACCTGGGCGAGGGCATCGAGTCCGCCCCGGCCCAGTTCGAGCGCCTGATGAAGGGCGCCAACGCCGGCAAGACGCTGGTGAAGGTGGGCTGAGGCGCTCGCCTTCCAGACAACTCGTCATCCCGGAAGCCGCGCAGCGGCTATCCGGGACCTGGGGGCCGGCGCACCGCGTCGGCCCCTGTTCGTTTGCCGGCCGGGATGACGAGGCTAGTCGGATTAGGCCTTCCCGAACCGCGCATAGAGCGCCGCCGCCGCCAGGTTGAACGCCGCCGGGGCATAGGCGAAGGCCACGGCCACGCCGATCAGCGCCGAGCCCGGCTGGGCCGCGCCGGTCACCGCGAGAGCGCTGGAGAAGCCGAAGGCCGACAGGATGAGCCCCGTCAGCAGGGTGCCGCCCAAGGCGAAGCCGATCTTGTCGGCCCCGGTCCACAGCGCCGAGAACACGCCGGCCCGGCTTTCGCCATGCTCGGCCTCGTCCTTGGCGATGACGTCCGACAGCAGGCTGTAGCCCATCAGGCTCCAGCCCGAATTGAACAGGGCGAACAGCACCACCACGGCGTAGATCGCCGGCAGCGGCGCGCCGGCCATCACGCCCCAGGCGGCCTGGACCACGGCATGGCCCAAAGCGGCGGCGATGTAGACGCGCTTGCGGCCGAAGGCGGTCGACAGCCTGATCCACAGCGGCTGGGCGGCGATGACCACGGCGCTCATCACCAGCACGATCATGCCGATCTGAGTCAGGGCGTCCGCGCGGCCCATGTTGTAGCTGAGGAAGTAGACCATCGCCGCATAGCCCAGGCCCGAGCCGATCAGTTGCAGCACATAGGCGCCCAGCAGCGGGCGGAAGGTCGGGTCGGCCACGGCGCTGAGAATCGCCTTCAGCCGCATGGCCGGGGCGCCGGCCGCCTGCACCACGGGGCGCGGCGAGGCCAGGAAGGCGATCAGCAGGCTGACCGAGCACACCGCCGCCAGCACCAGCGACATCTGCGAATAGGCCGGCCGTCCGCCGCCCCAGGTCTGCACCAGCACGGGGGCCAGGGCGTTGCCGACCAGCAGGCCGATCGCCGAGAAGCCCATCCGCCAGGCCATGACCACGGTGCGTTCCTTGGGATCGTCGGACAGTTCCGTGCCGATCGCCAGGTAGGGCACCGAGAAGGCCCCGAACACGATCATGTAGACGCTGAAGGCGGCCGCCACGTAGCCGGCCTTCAACGCGGGGCTCCCTTCCGGCACGTGGAACAGCAGGATCAGCGCGGCCGGCGCCAGCAGCGCCCCGACCAGCAGCCACAGCCGGCGCGGAACCCGGGCCTTCCAGCGGTCCGACACCAGGCCCACCGTCAGGTCCGAGATCAGGCCCCAGAACAGCTTGGGAAAGAAGATCGCGGCCCCGGCCAGGGCCGGCTCGACACCCAGCGCGTTGGTCATGAAGAACAGCAGCAGCAGCGAGGGAGCGTCGCGGAACACCTGGCCGGCGATCTGGCCCGCGCCGTAGCCGGCGTGGACGAGCAGGGGCAGGCGGGGCGAGGGCGGCTTGGCGGCGGTCATGGCGCGGATCCGATGATAGGGATCGGCGACGCTAGGCGCGAAACGAAGGTTCAAGGGGGCGCGAGAGCCGGCGCCCGACTGTCGGACACTGACAGGTCAAAACAGCGTGCGGCTGCGCGAAGGCTCGGCGCCAGCCGCTTTCGCGGCCGTCTGGCGCGGCCATCCGGTTTCAGATCATTAGTTCTGAGAGAGAATGGTGGGTGTAGTAGGATTCGAACCTACGACCCGCTGATTAAGAGTCAGCTGCTCTACCAACTGAGCTATACACCCGTTCGCGTTTCGAAGTCGCTTTCGCGTCCCCGACGGCGAGGCGCGATACATACGCCAAGGCGCGGTAAGTGCAATCCACTTCAGAACATTAGGTGTGGATATATTCGTTGCATCTGAAGCCAGACGTACGGGCGCAGCAAGGGAACCCCGGAGGGGGAATTCTTTACTGGATCAAGTTTTGCGGAGAATGGTGGGTGTAGTAGGATTCGAACCTACGACCCGCTGATTAAGAGTCAGCTGCTCTACCAACTGAGCTATACA